>NZ_JBEXGS010000012.1:49387-257360 GCF_040607455.1 Sphaerisporangium sp. NPDC005289 | reverse complement strand
TGCACCCCCCGCACAATGTCAGGACGCGTCACATTCAACACCTCATTGCAACCCTCATGACCATCGAAATCATCGAGCGTGGGGTCATAGGCCTGCAACATCGTCCCCATGGCCCCGTCCGCGACGATCACACGCTCGGACATGGCCTGCCTGAAGGACGCTGCGTTATTCATGCGCACAAGCCTAGCGGGAGCCATGGCGCGACCGCCCGGAGCCGGGGGCGGACGGGCCGGTGATCGCGACCGGCGAACCGGCGCCGTTCCACCGGCCCCTGCGGGCTCCCTCGGCCCTCTCGGTGACACCGGGCACCCCTCAACGAATAGGCTTGGTCGGGTACAAGGCCGCCGCCGGCGGCCGTTCGAGATCGCGCCGGCAGTCGCGTGCGGTCTCGGCCAGGCAGCAAGGAGGCGGCGCGTGATCGAGCTCGAAGGACTTCCCGAGCTCGTCGACCCGGTGCTGATCGCCGCGTTCGAGGGGTGGAACGACGCGGGAGAGGCGTCGAGCGGCGCTCTGGCGCATCTCGAGTCGGAGTGGAAGGCGACCCCTCTGGTCGAGCTCGACCCCGAGGACTACTACGACTTCCAGGTGACCCGCCCGGTGGTCGAGCTGGGCGACGGCGTGACGCGGTCGATCATCTGGCCGACGACGCGGCTGCTGGTGGCGCGCCCGCCCGGCAGCGAGCGCGACGTGGTGCTGCTGCGCGGCATCGAGCCGAACATGCGCTGGCGCACGTTCTGCTCCGAGATCGTGGCCATCTGCCTGGAGCTCGGCGTCGAGACCGCGGTGCTGCTCGGCGCGCTGCTCAACGACTCCCCGCACACCCGGCCGGTCCCGATCGTGGGGTCGGTGAGTGATCCGGGGCTCGCGCGCGCTCTCAATCTCGAGCTCACCCGCTACGAGGGCCCGACGGGCATCGTCGGGGTCCTCCAGCACACCCTCGGGGCGGCCGGCACCAAGACCGTCTCCCTGTGGGCGTCCGTTCCGCACTATGTCGCCCAGCCCCCCAACCCGAAGGCCACGCTCGCCCTGCTGCGCCGCATCGAGGACCTTCTGGACATCCCCATGCCGCTCGGCGAGCTGCCCGAGGAGGCGCAGGCCTGGGAGCACGGGGTGGACGAGCTCGCCTCGCAGGATTCCGAGGTGGCCGAGTACGTCCGCGAGCTCGAGGAGCGCAAGGACGCCGCCGACCTGCCGGAGGCCAGTGGCGACGCGATCGCGGCGGAGTTCGAGCGCTACCTGCGGCGGCGCGACCACGACGACGACGGCGGCTGACGCGAACCGGAGAAAGTGCGCATATATCAACATTGGTCGTGTCGGCCCCGATAAACCGCATTTCGCATGCTTCTCGTTATTCGCTACGGCGGGCGCGGCTTTCTGGTAATAATTGGCCGCTGCGCCCCTTCCGCACCATTGATCCCGGGCGGCACCACGCGGGCGGCAACGATTCGATAACGGGGACGGGCACGAATCCGCGAACATCGTGAACGGCGTCGACCGCGTGCTGAACCTACACATGTGACTGCGCACCTTGGGACCCCCATGGCGACTCCATATCCTGATCCGCACAAGAGAGCACAGGAGACGCGGCGACGCGTCCTCGAGATGTCGGTGTTCATGAAACGGAACGAGGCGGGCGACGACGCCCGCATCCGGGACGACGCCGGCCGCACCGGCGACGCCCGCCCCTACCCCCAGCTACGCGGCACGACCCCCGCCCAGGCCGTCGAGACGTTCCTCGCCCTCCTGCAGGACCGTCTGCCGGTCTGGCTGCACACCCTCGACGACCTGATGAACATGGCCGGCAAGGGACGGGTGAACGACAACCTGCTGCCGGTGGCCCGGGCCGGCATCGACTACTACGCCGAGGTCCAGGCCGCGGCGATGCCCGCGTTCATCTCCCCCTCGATCACCGTCCGCTTCCGCGAGGCCCTGCGCGAGACCCAGCTCGGGCCCGCCTCCGAGATCGCCCCGCTCGCGGAGTACCTGGAGGCCGAGCGCGGTCTCGGCCGGGTGGCGCCGGACGTCACCCCCGAGGCGAGCGCCCGCCTGCTGCTGGCCGGGTGTTTCCGGCACGCCTACTACGAGATGCTCATCGGCGCCGGCTCGGGCCTGTCCCGCGACGACGGCGCGGTGGAGATCGTACGGGAGCTGCGGCTGGAGGCCGTCACACCCCGGGCGCCTGCGCTCTCCTGAGCACGCCGGCCGCCTGCCCGCCGCCCGCGGGCGGCCGGGGCACCGGCACGCCGGTCCGGACGGCGGCCTCGTCGAACCTGTGCCAGACCAGCGCGGCGAGGTCGTCGTCCGCGCCGAGCGGCCGGCTCACCACGTCGGCCCCGGCGGACTCCAGACGGCTCTGGAAGAACCCGGGGGCCAGGAGGTAGGAGGCGAGCACGACGCGGGGCGCCGGGCCCGAGCGCAGGCGCTCCATGGCCTGCGCCAGGGACGGGGCCGCCGCCGAGGCGAACGCCGCCGTCACCGGGCGGGCCAGCCGCACCGACAGCAGCCGGGCGGCCGCGCGCACGTCGGCGACCGCCGCGGGATCGGAGGACCCGGCGGCGCCGAGCACGACCGCGTCGGTGGGCCGCAACCCGGCGGAGGCCAGCCGACGGGCGAGCACCGAGGTCAGCAGCGCGTGCGGGCCGAGCGGGCGCGCCACCAGCGCGTCCGGCCGCGCCCGCGCGACCACCGCGGGCAGGTCGATGTGGACGTGGTAGCCGCCGGCCAGCAGCAGGGGCACCACGACCACCGGCCCCGGGACGCGCGGGAGGATCTCGGCGAGCGGCGGGGAGCTGATCTCCAGGTACGCCTGTTCGACGCGCCGCCCCGGGCGCGCGCGCCGCACCCGCTGTGCCAGGGCCGCCAGCGTGGCCTCCCCCTCGGCGCTGCGGGTGCCGTGGGCGGCCAGCACGAGCGTCATCGGGCCTCCGGCCGGTCGCAGGCCAGGCGGTAGCCGCGTTTGACGACGGTCTCGACGATGCCCGAGGGGCCGAGGGCGCGGCGCAGGCGCGTGACGGCCATCTCGACCGCGTGCTCGGCCGAGTCGCGGGAGGGGCCGCCGGGCAGGACGACGCGCAGATCGGAGCGGGGGACGACGTGGCCGGGCCGTTCGGCCAGGCGCTTGAGCACCGCCATCGGGGCGGGCGGCAGCGGCCTGAGCTCTCCGTCGACGGCGACTGCGTGGCCGCGGATCTCCAGTTCGTGGGCGCCGGCGGTGACCCGGGTGACGCTGTGCGCGGGCAGGTGCCTGGCCAGGGTGCGGGCCAGCGAGCCGAGCCGCGAACGCTCCGGCTGGATGACCGGCACTCCCCTGGACACCAGCGGCGCCGCGGTCACCGGGCCGACGCACGCGGCCACCACCGGGCCGCCGAACGCTTCGACCAGCGCCTCCTCCAGTCCCTCGGCGCGGGCGGCGTTCAGCATGGCCAGCACGGCGGGGGCGCTGGTGAAGGCGACGGCGTCCACCGCCCCGGAGATCGCCTGGGTGATCAGGCGGCGCAGCGGCGAGGGGTCGCGGTAGGGCAGCCAGCGGTAGACGGGCACCTCGATGACGGTGGCGCCGGCCGCGCGGAGGTCGGCGACGAACCCGGTCAGCGGCTCGCCGTGCAGTTGCACCACGATGCGCCGCCCGCGCACGTCCTGGCCGAGGAGGTAGTCCTTGATCTCCTCGCAGGACTCGGTCGGCGGCGTCCAGTGGTCGTTGAGCCCTGCGGCGCGCACGGCCCCGCGCGCCTTCGGCCCGCGGGGCAGCAGGCGCGCCTTGGCGAGGTGGTCTGCCAGGTCGACCGACAGCCCCCACCCCTCGGCCGCCGCCACCCAGCCGCGAAAGCCCACACCGGTGGTGACCACGACGTCGTCGACCGGGCCTTTCAGGCATTCCCGGGTGGCGGCCAGCAGGTCGGCGTCCTCGGCGAGCGGCACCAGCCGGATCGCGGGCGCGCGCACCACGCGGGCGCCCCGCCGTTCGAGCAGGGCCGCGAACTCCTCCTTGCGGCGGGTCGCGGTCACCCCGATCGTGAAGCCCGCCAGGGCGTCGGGGGCCGTCTCCGGCGCCACCATGGGGTCCTCCAACAGGGCCGCCGTCATGCCACTCTCACTTCGACCGTGCCGCGCGCGACACGGACGGGGTAGATCGGCAGGGCCGTCGCCGGGTCGTCCAGGCACACGCCGGTGGTCAGGGAGAACGGCTGCTTGTGCATGGGGGCGGCGACGACGGGCTCCTCGCCGCGGGTTCCGACGATGCCGCGGGAGATCACGTACGCCCCGCTGTAGGGGTCGCGGTTGCCGACGGCGAACAGGCGTCCGTCGAAGGTGCGGAAGATCGCGATCTGGTGGCCGCCGACCAGGGCCGCGGCGCCCCTTTCGGGTAGCAGGTCCGTGTAGGCGCAGATCGGCTCCCACGTGGTGCCGGTGCTCGCCTGAGTCGCCGGGCCGTTCTGGATGATCGTCATGCGCGTGTCACCTCCAGGAGGACGGGCTTGATCTGGTCGCGTTCGGTCTCGAACACGATGGACGGGTCAGGGGTGTCGGGGGCGTTGACGAAGCTGACGAACCGGCGCAGCTTGTCGGGGTCGTCGACCGTGGCGCGCCACTCGTCGAAGTAGCCGGCCACGTGCCGCTCCATCCCGGCGTCGAGATCGGCGCAGATCCCGAGCGAGTCGTTGATGATCACGTCGCGGAGGTAGTCGAGGCCGATGCCCTGCAGCCAGGTGGAGGTGCGCTGGAGGCGGTCGGCCGTGCGGATGTAGAACATCAGGAAGCGGTCGATGGCGCGGATCAGCTCGTCGTCGGACAGGTCGCTCGCCAGCAGGTCGGCGTGGCGGGGCTTGAAGCCGCCGTTGCCGCCGACGTAGAGGTTCCAGCCGTTCTCGGTGGCGATGATGCCGAAGTCCTTGCCGCGCGCCTCGGCGCACTCGCGGGCGCAGCCGGACACCGCCGCCTTGATCTTGTGCGGGGAGCGCAGTCCCCGGTAGCGCAGTTCGAGGGCGATGGCCATGCCCACCGAGTCCTGCACGCCGTACCGGCACCAGGTGGACCCGACGCAGGACTTCACGGTGCGCAGCGCCTTGCCGTAGGCATGCCCGGACTCGAACCCGGCGTCGACCAGCCGCTTCCAGATCTTGGGAAGCTGCTCCACTCTGGCGCCGAACAGGTCGATGCGCTGCCCTCCGGTGATCTTGGTGTAGAGGCCGAAGTCGCGGGCCACCTCGCCGATCACGATGAGCTTCTCGGGCGTGATCTCGCCGCCGGGGATGCGCGGCACGACCGAGTAGGTGCCGTTGCGCTGGATGTTGGCCAGGAAGTGGTCGTTGGTGTCCTGCAGCGCGGCCTGCTCGCCCTCCAGCACGTGCCCGCCGTTGAGCGAGGCGAGGATGGAGGCCACCGCCGGCTTGCAGATGTCGCAGCCGCGTCCCTTGCCGTGCTCGGAGATGAGCTGGGAGAAGGTCGTGATGCCGCGGACCCGGACGATGTCGAACAGCTCAGGCCTGCTGTACTCGAAGTGCTCGCACAGCGCCTTGCTGAGCGCGACGCCCTCGGAGGCGAGGATGGAGGCCAGCGCCGGCACACAGCTGCCGCAGCTGGTGCCCGCGCGGGTGCACTTCTTGACCCCGGCGACGTCGGTGAGCCCCATCTCGGTGATGGCGGCGCTAATCTGCCCCTTGGTGATGTTGTTGCACGAGCAGACCTGCGCGTCGTCGGGGAAGTCGGCGCCCGACATCCCCGCGCCTCCGGCCCCGGCGAACAGCAGGTCGCTCGGCGGGGCGCTGAGCTCCCTGCCGACCATCGGCCGCAGCAGGCTGTAGGGGGTGGCGTCGCCGACGCAGATGCCGCCGAGCAGCGTGCGGGCGTCGTCGCTGATGAACAGCCTCTTGTAGACGCCGGCCACCGGGTCCATGTAGGTGACGTCGAGCGCGCCGGACAGTTCCCCGAAGCTGGCGACGTCCACGCCGAGCAGCTTGAGTTTGGCCGACAGGTCTCCACCGGTGAAGGCGGAGACGCCGCCGAGGATGCGGTCGGCGGCCACCTCGGCCATGGTGAAGCAGGGGGCGACCAGGCCGTACACCATGCCGCCCACCAGGGCGCACTCGCCGATGGCGTAGACGGCCGGGTCGGCGGTGCGCATGCCCTCGTCGACGACGACGCCTCCCCGATCGCCCACGGGCAGCCCCGCCCCGCGGGCGAGCTCGTCGCGCGGCCGGATGCCCGCGGAGAACACCACCACGCCGGCGTCGATCTCTGTGCCGTCGGCCAGGACGACCTTGCCGGGCTCGATGCGGTTCAGGCCGGTGCCGGTGTGCACGGCCAGGCCGAGCCGTTCGATGTGCCCGCGCAGCACCGAGCCGCCGCCCTCGTCGACCTGGCGGGGCATCAGCCAGCCGCCCATCTCCACGACGTGGGTGGAAAGGCCCAGGCCGCGCAGCGCGTCGGCGGCCTCCAGGCCGAGCAGCCCGCCGCCGACCACCACGCCGGAGCCGGAGGCGGCGCCGGCCGAGGCGGCGCGGATGGCGTCCAGGTCGTCGATGGTCCGGTAGACGAAGGCGTGCTCGGCGCCGGGCACCGGCGGCACGAACGGCGAGGAGCCGGTGGCCAGCACCAGGACGTCGTAGGGCTCCTCGTGCCCGCCGGCGGTGACCGCCACACGGCGGTCGCGGTCGATCGACGCCACCCGGTCGGCCAGCCGCACGGTCGTCGGGCCGCCCGGGTCCGGATAGGTCAGGTCCGCGAGCGACGCGTCCGTGAGGTAGGAGGTCAGCGCCACCCGGTCATAGGCGGGCCTGGGCTCCTCCCCCAGGACGGTGATCGTGCCCGTGAACCCGCGATCGGCCAGGGTCTCCACGAACCGGTGGGCCGTCGGCCCGTACCCCACCACGACGATCCTCACGCGCGGACCTCCTCCTGCTCGCACAGCCAGCCGATGATCCCCTCGACCGCGTCCCGGCAGCTCCCGCAGCCGGTCGTGGCCCTGGTGGCCGCCGCCACCGCCGCGGTGTCGCGCGCGCCCGCCTCCCAGCAGGCGCGGATGCGGCCCTTGGTCACGTTGTTGCACTCGCACACCCGCGCGGAGTCGGGCATGCGCACCGGGCTGTCGGCCGGCGTCGCGTGCTCCACCGACGAGGGGAACAGCAGCCCGGCCGGGTCGCCGGGCAGCGGCCCGCCCCGGTCGTACAGCTGGGTGAGCGTCCCCACGGTCGGCGCCTCGCCCAGCAGGATCGCCCCCACCAGCCGGTCGTTCCTGATCACGAGCTTGCGGTAGATGCCGCGCGCCCGGTGGGTGAAGCGGACCACCTCCACCTCTCCCGAAGGGTCCTCGTTCAGGTGCGCCTCTCCCATCGAGGCGAGTTCGACGCTTCTGGCCTTGAGCCGGGTGACCAGGCGCGAGCCGCGGTACCTGGCGGCGCGGTCGGCGCCGGTGATCAGGTCGGCGACCACGGCGGCCTGCTCCCAGGCGGGGGCCACCAGCCCGTACACGGTGCCGTCGTGCTGGGCGCACTCGCCGATCGCGTAGATCGCCGGGTCGGAGGCGCGCATGTGGTCGTCCACGACGACGCCGCGGTTGACCTCCAGGCCGGCGTCCCTGGCGAGGGAGACCAGCGGCCGCACGCCGCAGGCGAGCACCACCAGCTCCGAGGCCAGGACCTCCCCGGTGGCCAGTTCGACGCCGTGCGGGTGGATCGCCGTCACCTGGACGGCGGTCCTGACCGTCACCCCGAGCCCGGCCAGCGCCTCACCGAGCACCAGGCCGGCCTCGGCGTCGAGCTGGCGGTCCATGAGGTGGCCGGCCAGGTGCAGCAGGGTGACCGGCATCCCGCGCCCGGCCAGGCCGCGCGCGGCCTCCACGCCGAGCAGGCCGCCGCCGACCACGATGGCGCCGGTCGCGGTGGCCGCCGCGGCGAGGATGCGGTGGCAGTCGTCCATGGTGCGGAAGGCGATGGCCCGGTCGGCGCCCGGGATGGGCGGCACGACCGGCTCGCTGCCGGTGGCCAGCACCAGCACGTCGTACGGCTCGGCCGCGCCGTCGTCGGTGCGGACGGTGCGGGCCTTTCGGTCGATGGCGGTGACCGTGACGCCGAGCCGGGTGGTCACCCCGTCGGGCTGGGCCGGCAGCCGCACCTGCTCGGGGCTCGCGGTGCCGGCGAGCACGTTGGACAGCAGGACCCGGTTGTAGGGCCCGCGGGTCTCGGCGCCGAACACCGTGATCCGGATGTCCTTGTCGCGCGCCCTGACCTCGTCGGCCAGGCGGGCCCCGGCCATGCCGTTGCCGATGACGACCAGCCTCACGTGTTCCTCCCCCGATCGGCCCGCGGCGCCGTGGTGGCCCGCGGGTCAGCGCCGTCACGCTCGGGCGGTCCCTCATCGGACCGCTCGACCCGCACGGCGCAGACCTTGAACTCCGGCATCCGGGACGTCGGGTCCAGGGCCGGGTTGGTGAGGCGGTTCACGCCCTCCCAGTGGAAGGGCATGAAGACCGTGTCGTGCCGGATGGCGCGGGTGACGCGGGCGGCGGCCCGTGCCGAGCCCCTGCGGCTGGTCACCACGACCATGTCGCCGGAGACGACGCCGAGGCGCTCGGCCAGGTCGGCGTGCAGCTCCACGTAGGGCTCGGGGGCCGCCTCGTTCAGCGCCCGCACGCGCCGGGTCTGCGCGCCGCTCTGGTAGTGGGCGAGGACCCGGCCGGTGGTCAGGTAGCAGGGGTAGTCGTCGTCGACGTCCTCGGCCACCGGCCGGTGGTCCACCGGAACGAACCTGGCTCGGCCGTCCGGGGTCGGGAAGCGGTCCAGAAAAGGGCGCGGGGTCCCGGGGTGGTCCTCGGAGGGCGCGGGCCAGAACACGCCGGTCTCGCGGGCGATGCGCTCGTAGGTGATGCCGGCGTAGTCGGCGACGCCGCCCGCGCTGGCCCGGCGCAGCTCGTCGAACACCGTGCGCGGGTCGTCGGAGAAGCCCTCCTCACGGCCGAGCCGCGCGGCCAGCCCGGCGAGGATGGCCAGGTCACTGCGCACCTCGGGCGGCGGGGTGAGGGCCTGCCTGCGCAGCAGCACCCTGCCCTCCAGGTTGGTCATGGTGCCGTGCTCCTCGGCCCACTGGGTGGTGGGCAGCACGACGTCGGCCATCGCCGCGGTCTCCGACAGCACGAAGTCGGAGACCACCAGCAGGTCCAGCGCCGCCAGCCGCTCGGTGACGTGGGCGGCGCGCGGGGCCGACACCACCGGGTTGGAGCCGAACACCAGCAGCCCTCGGGGCCCGCCGCCGGTGCCGAGCGCGTCCAGCAGTTCGTAGGCCGACCGGCCAGGGCCGGGAAGCTCATCGGGGTCGACGCCCCAGACGGCGGCGACGTGGGCGCGGGCGGCCGGGTCGTCGATCCTGCGGTAGCCGGGGAGCTGGTCGGCCTTCTGCCCGTGCTCGCGCCCGCCCTGGCCGTTGCCCTGCCCGGTGATGCAGCCGTACCCGGAGCCCGCGCGGCCGGGCAGGCCGAGGGCCAGGGCGAGGTTGATGAACGCGGTGACGGTGTCGACGCCCTTGGAGTGCTGCTCGGCGCCCCTGCCGGTGAGGATCATGGCCTTGCGGGCGGTGCCCAGCAGCTGGACCGCCTGGCGCATCGAGGCGACCGGCACCCCGGTGATCCGCTCGACGCGCTCGGGCCACCACGCGGCCACCGACTCGCGGACCGCGCCGAACCCGGTGGTGCGGGCGGCGATGTAGTCCTGGTCGGCGTACCCCTCGGTGATGGCGATGTGCAGCAGGCCGAGGGCGAGCGCGAGGTCGGTGCCCGGGGTCACCTTCAGGTGCAGCGCGGCCTGCTTGGCCGTGCGGGTCTGCCGGGGGTCCACCACGATGAGCGTGTCGCGCAGGTGCCGCAGGAAAGGGGGCATGGTCTCGGCGACGTTGCCGCCGGCCATCATCACCACGTCGGCCTCGGCGATGTCGGTGATCGGGAACGGCAGCCCGCGGTCCATGCCGAACGCGCGGTTGGTGGCGGCGGCGGCCGAGGACATGCAGAAGCGGCCGTTGTAGTCGATCTGGCTCGTGCGCAGCGCCACCCGGGCGAACTTGCCGAGCTGGTAGGCCTTCTCGTTGGTCAGGCCGCCGCCGCCGAACACCGCCACCGCGTCGCGGCCGTGCTCGGCCTGGAGGGCGAGAACCGCCCCGGCGATGCGGTCGAGCGCCTCCTCCCAGCTCACCGGCGAAAGCGGCGCGGTGCGGCTCGCGCGGGCGAGCGGCGTGGTCAGGCGCACGCCGGAGGTCAGCAGCTCGGCCGCCGTCCAGCCCTTCTGACAGAGCCCTCCGCCGTTGGCCGGGATGTCATGGCGCGGGGTGACGGTGAGCGTGCCGCCCGCCTCCCGGCCGGACCCTCCGCTGACGTACATGCCGCACTGCAGGGCGCAGTACGGGCAGTGCGTCGCCTCTCCCAGGTGGACCGGCGTCATCACAGACGCCGGTGGGGAAAGTGAGGTCGGCATGGGTTCGATGGTGCTTTCAGGCCGTTTCACCGTTGGGTCCCTCCTGTTACCTCTGTGCTACAAGCCGCCAACCGTGTTCACATCGGGCGCGGGCCCGGTGTGCGCACCTCGCGGTGTCCGGACGGTGCGCGCCGGCACGGCGGCGGCACGGCGCGGGCACGGCGGGGGCATGACGCCCTCACGCGCGGGCCCGGGCCGCGCCGGCGCTCCCCCGGCGCGGCCCGGGCTTTCCCCCCCGGACGCGGGCTCTAGACGCGTGCGGTGGCCAGGCTCGGGGCCAGCCGCGCCCCCACCGTGCGCAGGTAGCAGAACCAGGTCAGCCCCGCGCACAGCACGTAGAAGCATGCGAAGGCGATCAGCGCGGCGCCCGCGCCGCCGGTCGCGGCGATCGAGGTGCCGAACCCGCGGTTGATGAAGAACCCGCCGAACGCGCCGACGGCCGAGATGATGCCGACGGCGGCGGAGCTGTCGCGCTTGCCGGTGGCCAGGGCGGCCTCGTAGGCGGCGCCGTCCTCCGGCGAGATCCCCTCGACGGCCTTGGCGCGGAAGATGGCCGGGATCATGCGGTACGTCGAGCCGTTGCCCACGCCGGTCAGCGCGACCAGCACCAGGTAGGAGACGAAGAAGAAGGCGAAGCTGTGGGTGGAGACCCCCACTCCGACCAGCGCGACGGCGACGCCCATGGCGCCGAAGTTCCACAGGGTGACCCGCCCGCCGCCGAGCCGGTCCGACAGCCTGCCGCCGACCGGCCTGATCAGCGATCCCACGAGCGCTCCGAGGAAGGCCCAGGTGACGGTGGAGACGTGCTCGGGGAACTGGCTCTTGATGAGCAGCGGGAAGGCGGTGGTGTAGCCGATGAAGGATCCGAAGGTGCCGATGTAGAGGAAGGACATGATCCAGGTCTGCGCGCGGCCGGCGATCTTGAGCTGGTCCCTGGCGCTCGCCCTGGCGGTCGCGAGGTTGTCCATGAAGAAGAACGCGCCCAGGGCGGCCAGGACGATGAACGGCACCCAGAACAACCCGGCGGCGGCCAGCCCGAACCCGGTGATCACCAGCGGCATGACCAGCTGCACCGAGCTGACGCCGATGTTGCCGCCGGCGGCGTTGAGGCCGAGCGCCCAGCCCTGCCTGCGCTCGGGGTAGAAGTAGGTGATGTTGGCCATGCTGGAGGCGAAGTTGCCGCCGCCGAGCCCTGCCGTGGCCGCGATGAGCAGGAAGGCCCAGTACGGCGTGCCGGGGCTGCTCACCGCGACGGCCAGCAGACAGGCGGGGATGAGCAGCAGCAGTGCGCTGACGACCGTCCAGTTGCGGCCGCCGAACTTGGCGGGCGCGAAGGTGTAGGGCAGCCGCAGGGTGGAGCCGACGAGGTTGGGCACCGAGACCAGCCAGAAGAGCTGGTCGGTGGAGAACTTGTAGGAGCCGAGCTTGACGGCGACGATGCTCCAGACGGTCCAGAGGGTGAAGCCGAGGTGCTCGGCCAAGATCGAGAAGAGCAGGTTCCTGCGGGCGACGCCCTTGCCGCGGCCGTCCCAGAAGCCGGGGTCGTCCGGCCGCCAGTCGGTGATCCAGCGGCCTCTCGCCGCCGCGGTACGGGTTGCCTCCGTCACCGTCACGGTTCCTCCTTCGTATGCTCCGGGGGTCGGGAGGCTCCGAAGGTAACGAGCGGGATCACACCACCCGGCGACGAATGTCAGATATTGGGGTTACTTCCGACGCACGGGCGAAACATGTGATGCACAGGCATCACGACGGCAACATCGAATTAACAAAGATTGCCTGAGCGGCCGATCGGGCATTGTTTCCGGGAAACCTTCACACAGTGTCGTCACCCACGGGAGCGGGCATGACCGGCGTCCGGCAGATCAGGCTCTTCTCCGACCCGGTGCTGCGCGCGGTGGCACAGCCGGTGACGAGCTTCGACCGCTCGCTGCGCGACCTGGTCAAGGCCCTGCAGGCGACCACCCGGGCGGGGTCGGGACGGGCCGGGCTCGCCGCGCCGCAGATCGGGGTGTCGCTGCGCGTGCTGACGTTCGAGCTGGACGGCAGGGCCGGCCACCTGGTGAACCCGCGCCTGGAGCTGTCCGAGCGCACCGTCGTCGCCGACGAGGCGTGCCTGTCGGCACCGGGCCTGTGGTGGCCGCTGGAACGCTCCTATTCGGTCGTCGCCCGCGGGCGTGACATGTACGGCAAGCCGGTGACGGTGCGCGCGCTCGGCATGCTGGCCCGGGTGCTGCAGCACGAGGTCGACCATCTCGACGGCATCCTGTTCCGCGACCGCCTCACCGAGGAGGAGCGCGCGCGGTTCGACGCCGCCATGGCCTGAGCCGCCCCGCGCCGCCGCATCGGCACACGATCCAACATCTGGGGCCCTATGTCCCTTTTTTCCGGCAACGCGTGTTCTGTCGGAATGTGGCCGGGTAGGGCAACCGACGATCCGGAAGCGCGCCCGAGCCGAGCCGCTTCCACATCGGGGGCGTCCCGCTTCCCGCACATACCGAACCGGCGCCAGGCCGGATCCTCCATCCCCGGGCGGGGCACCGGAGGCGGCTCGCCGGGCGGATCCCGAGACGGGAAGCCGGAGAAGGAGGCAATCGTGACAGGCGGACTGAAAGTGGCCCTGGCCGTCGCCCTCGGCTATTTCCTCGGCCGGCACCGCAGGTTCAAGCTCGCGGTCGCTCTCGGGGTGGCGGGCGCCACGGGCAAGCTCGGGGGCGCGCGCGGCAACCTGATCGAGCAGGGGCTGAAGCTCGCGAGCTCCTCCCCCGAGCTGGAGAAGATCGTCAACAGCGTCCGGGGCGAGCTGTTCGAGGCCGGCAAGGCCGCGGCGAAGGCGGCGGCGAGCAGGCAGGTCAGCTCGCTGAGCAGCAAGCTGCAGGACCGGGCCGAGGCCCTCCAGCACGCGGCCAACGTGGCGGCGGGCCTGGAGGAGGAGGTGACCGGCACCGCCGGAGAGGCCGCCAAGACGGCGAAGGGCGGGGTCACCAGCCTGCGCGAGCGGGCCGCCGGCGGCCTGCGCACCGCCAGGTCGCGGGTGCGCCGCCCCGCCGAACGGGCGCCGGAGGAGGACCTGGAAGAGGAAGAGCCGTACGAGGAGGACTACGAGGAGCAGGACGAGTACGAGGAGGAGCCGCCCCCTCGGCGCAGGCCGCCGCAGGACCGGGGCCGGCCCGCCGGGCGCGACACGCGGCGCCCCGCGCCCGAGGAGGAGGAGCCGGAGGACGACGACGAACCCCGGCCGCGCGGCCGAGTCGTCCGCGACCAGCCGCCGCCGCGCTCGCGGCCCGTCCACCGCACCCGGGGGTGAGCCTCCATGGCGGAACCGAGAAGGGAAGGCCCCGGCGCCGCCGCGGCGAACCCGATCAAGAGCCAGATGCGCGGCCTCGCCGGCGTCGCCGGGAAGCTCGCCCTCGCCGCCGTGCGGCGCCGGGTGGAGAGCACCACCCGGCAACTGACGGACTTCGCCGAGAACGGCGGGATGCGCACCATTGGACAGCTCGCCGGGGGCGAGGGCAAGTTCGGCCGGGTCAAGGGGCTGGCCAAGCTCGCGTTCGGGGGGCTGAAGAAGAAGCTCGGCTTCGGCGGGCGCGGCGCCAAGGGCAAGAAGCTCAAGTTCCACAACATCATCGAGTCGCTCGACTTCGGCGCCCCGGTCCGCGTGGTCTACAACCAGTGGACGCAGTTCCAGGACTGGCCAAACTTCACCAAGAAGGTGGAGAAGGTCGTCCAGGAGAGCGACGAGAAGCTCACCTGGCAGGCGAAGATCTTCTGGTCGCGCCGCACCTGGCAGTCGACGATCACCGAGCAGGTGCCCGACGAGAAGATCATCTGGCGCTCGCAGGGCGCCAAGGGCTACGTGGACGGCAGCGTCACCTTCCACGACGTCACCCCTGACATGACAAGGGTGCTGCTGGCGCTGGAGTACCACCCCAAGGGGTTCATGGAGCACATCGGCGGCATCTGGCGGGCGCAGGGCCGCAGGGCCCGCCTGGAGTTCAAGCACATCCGCCGGCACGTCATGAACGAGGACCTGCTCCATCCGGAGGAGGTCGAGGGGTGGCGGGGCGTCATCCACGAGGGCGAGGTGGTCAAGGACCACGAGACCGCCATGCGCGAGGAGGAGGAGCGCGAGGAGCGCGAGCGCCGCGGCGAGCGCGAGCCCGAGGAAGCCGAGTACGAAGAGGGCGAAGAAGGCGAAGAGGCCGAGTACGAAGAGGGCGAGGAGCCCGAGGAGGCCGAGGCCGCCGAGCGGGGCGAGGAACCCGAAGAGGGCGAAGAGGAAGAGCCCGGGGAAGAGGAGGAGCCCCGGGGCCGCCGCGAGGAGGAGCCCCGTCGCGGACGCCGGACGGCGCGGGCCGAAGAAGAGCCCGAAGAGGAGCCCGAGGAGCCCGAGGAGGAGCCGCGGCGCGGACGGCGCGCGGCGGAGGCCAGGCGTGAGGGGGCCGGCGAGGAGCGCCGCAGGCGGCGGCTTCCCTGGGGCCCCAGGCGGCCGGAGGAGGCGCGCCGGAGCCCGGCCGCCGAGCCGCGCGGCCGGGCCCGCCGGGCGGAGCCCGCCGAGGAGGAGGAACCGGAGCCGCCCGCGCGCCGGCGCGGCACCGAGGCAGGCGGGCGCGGGGAACCCCGGGCGCGGCGGCGCCCCGAGGGCGAGGAGTCCGGGCGCGCGGGCCGGCGCGGATCGGCTCGCGAGCCGAGGGACACAGGCCGGTGACCGGCAGCGAGGAGTGGAGCGTATGACCATCGTGCAGCCCTCGGGCGGCGGCCCTGCCGGCCGGCCGAACTCATCGGGCGGCGGACTCGCCGACGTGATCGACACGATCCTCGACAAGGGACTGGTGATCGACGCCTACGTCAGCGTCGCGCTGGTGGGCATCGAACTGCTGACCATCAACGCGCGCATCGTCGTCGCCAGCGTGGACACCTACCTGCGGTTCGCCCAGGCGGTCAACCGGCTGGACATCTCGGAGGGCCAGAAGGGGCTTCCCGAGCTCATGCAGGACATGACGACGGGCGTGGCCAGGTCCAAGACCAAGGGCATCGCCCAGGGCGCCCTGGAGGCGGCGGGCGAGAAGCTGCGCGACTTCATCACCGAGTCCGACGAGCAGCCCGCGCCCCGCAGGCGCCGGCGTGAGGAGTACTGAGATGGCCCGTTCCACTTCCGGCCCCGCCGCCACCGGATCCGAGCAGGAGGCCCCGCAGGCCACCGGCCGCCGGCCCGGCGGCGCCGTGCAGGACGCGGACACGCGCGCGACGGGTCACGCCACCGAGGAGGCCTCCGACCGGGCCGCCGCCGGCGCCTCCGGCGCCTCCGCGAGGGCGGGCGAGCGGACCGGCGTCCCGGAGCAGCGGCAGGAGCGCGCGACGGCGTCCTACATCTACGGCATCCTGCCCTCCGACGTCGAACTGACCCCCGAGCCCCGCGGGGTGGGCGACCCGCCCGGAGAGATCGCCCTGGTACGTCACCGCGACATCGCCGCCCTGGTCAGCGAACTGCGCCTCACCCGCCCGCTCGGCAGGCCTCAGGACCTCGTCGCCCACCAGAACCTGCTGGACGACGTGGCCGCCGAGGTGCCGGTGCTCCCCCTGCGCTTCGGCGCGGTGATGGAGAGCCCCGAGGCGATCGTCTCGGAGCTGCTGACCCCCCATCACGACCGCTTCCGCTCCGCGCTGGAGGAACTGGAGGGACGCGTCCAGTTCGTCGTCAAGGGCCGCTACGAGGAGGGCACCGTCCTGCGCGAGGTGCTGGCCGAGGAGCCCGAGGCGGCCCGGCTCCGCGAGGAGATCCGCGGCCTGCCCGAGGAGGCGACCTGGGACGCGCGGATCCGGCTCGGCGAGATCATCAACCGGGCCGTCGAGGTCAAGAGGGACGCCGACACCCAGGCGCTCGCCCAGGGACTGGCCCCGCACGCGGTCGCGGTCGTCATCAGGGAGCCGACCCACGAGGAGGACGCCGCCCACCTGGCCGTGCTGGTGGAGACCGACCGGCAGGAGGAGTTCGAACAGGCCCTTGAGGAGTTCGGCCGCCGCTGGGCCGACCGCGTCACGCTGCGTCTGCTCGGCCCGCAGGCGCCCTATGACTTCGTCGACACGCAGGGATGAAGGTGCTTGGACGATGGGCCTGGTCAAGCTGCTGTTCGGCTGGCCGCTCGCGCCGGTGGAGGCGCTGATCCGGCTCGGTGAGCTCATCGAGGAACAGGTGGAGCACCAGTTGCGCGACCCGGCGGCGGTGCGGCGGCAACTGGAGGAGGTGGAGGAGGCGCGGGCCGCGGGCCTGATCACGGAGGAGGAGAGCGCCCACGCCACCGAGGAGATCCTGCAACGGATGATCGGCTAGCGGGGTGACCGCCCGCCATCGCCGGGTGGCCGCCCTTCCGGCCCCGACCGGGGTGCGGCCGGCCGCACCGGCTCCGGGCGCCGGGGGAGCAAGGAGGTGATGTCGTGCCGGGCAGCCGCAGACCCCGCGACCGGCGGGCCGGTGCCGGTGAGGACCGCTACGCGTACGACCCGGCCCGCGAGAACGCCAGGGACGACGGGGAGTACACCGGCCACACCCGGTACACCGGCCCCGCCGACTCCACCGAGGACATGGACGGCATGGGCGACGTAGACGACGCGGCCGACGTGGATGACGTGCATGACGTGCATGACATGCATGACATGGACGATATGGACGACATGGACGATATGGACGACGCGGGCTATGCGGGCGCGGGGGACGGCTACGGCCGCTACGGCGAGGAGGAGGACGCCCCCCGGGGGACGCGGCGTCCCGCCAGGAGGGCCGGGACGGCCGGGACGGTCAGCGGGCCCAGGACGTCCCGGCGCCTGACCGCGGCCACGGCCGGCCGCGCCGGGCTGGACTACATGGCGCAGCTCACCGGCAAGGACGTCGAAGGCGTCACGCTGGTGAAGCCGGCGGGCGACGGCTGGACCGTCGAGGTGGAGGTGGTCGAGGACCACCGGATCCCCTCCTCTGGCGACACGCTGGCGATCTACGCCATCGACCTCGACTCCGAGGGGGATCTGGTGTCCTACCGGCGGGTGCGCAGCTACAAGCGCGCCAAGGGCGACACGGGCGGGGTGTACTGACATGTCCGAACCGATGTCATCCGGGCGGGTGATGTCCCCGTACGGCGGCCCGCAGCGGGCGCCGGTCCGCGACTCCGGCGGCAACCTCGGCGACATCCTGGAGCGCGTGCTCGACCGCGGCGTGGTGATCGTGGGTGACATCCGCGTCAACCTGCTGGACATCGAGCTGCTCACGATCAAGCTGCGACTGCTGATCGCGTCGGTCGACACGGCCAGGGAGCTCGGCATCGATTGGTGGGAGCACGATCCGTGGCTCAGCTCGGGCGACCGTGACCTGGTCGAGGAGAACCGCCGCCTGCGCCGCCGCCTCGCCGCGGCCGAGGGTGAGCCCCTTCCCGCGGAGTCCGGCCGGTCCGGCCGCGAGAGGGAACGCCTCGCCGCCGGCGACCGGATCGCCCTGGAGGACGACCGGGCACTGGCGGAGGATCGCTGGGAGGAGCCGGAGCCCCGCCGGACGGCGCGCCCAGGCCGGAGACGGGCGCCCGGCGCCGCCAGGGGGCCGCGCCCGGACGTCCCTGCCGAGGAGGAGCACGGTGGCTGACACGGGGACCTACCTGTACGCGATCACCCGCGCCGGTGACGGCCCCGGCCCGGAGGTGCTGGAGGGCCTGAAGGGCGTGGCCGGGGCTCCCGTGCGCGCGCTGGAGGGCTCCGGGCTGGCCGCGTACGTGAGCACGGTGCCGCTGGAGGAGTTCGGGGAGGGGCCGTTGCGGCGTTCGCTGGAGGACCTGGACTGGGTGGGCGAGACGGCCCGCGCGCACCACCGCGTTGTGGAGGCCGTGGCCGGGGCCGCCCGCTCGGCCGCCCCCGTGCGGCTGGTCACGGTCTACAGCGGCGACGAGCAGGTCCGCGACCTGCTGGACCGGCGGGGCGACGAGTTCGCCTCCGTCCTGTCGCGCGTCGCCGGCCGCCAGGAATGGGGGGTCAAGGCTTACGCCCACCGCCCCGCCCAGCCTTCGGCGGCGCCTGCCGCGCCGGCGGGCCGCGGCGCGGCGGGGGCGGCCAGGCCGGGGACGGAGTACCTCAGGCGCCGCAAGGCCAGCCTGCGCGACCGTGATGACGCCTGGCGCGAGGCCGCCGAGCGGGCCGAGATGATCCACGGCACGCTCGCGGAGATGACGGTGGCCAGCACCCGCCACCGTCCGCAGGACCCCCGGCTGTCGGGACGCGACGACTGGATGCTGCTCAACGGCGCCTATCTGGTGGAGAACGACCGGCGCGCGGAGTTCGCCGCCGCGCTGGACGCCTTCCGGGGACCGGAGATCGACATCGAGCTCACCGGCCCCTGGGCGCCGTACTCCTTCACCGCCCTGGAGACGGCCGGCGGCGGCATGGACGACACCTACGACCCCGAGGGCCCCGGCCCCACCGAGGGCCACGACGCCCCAGACCCGCACGACGCCCCCAACCCGCGCACCCGTGACCGGTCGTCGGGGCGCCGCGGCGGGGCGGAGGGATCCCATGGTCGGTGAGTCGACGTCCCGTGGCGCCGAACTGGCGGAGCAAGGACGGCTGCCCGCCGAACGCGTCGCGCTGGTGGACCTGCTGGACCGCCTGCTCGCCGGGGGCGTCGTGATCACCGGCGACCTGGTGCTGTCCATCGCCGACATCGATCTGGTGCGCATCTCGCTGCGGGCGCTGATCATGTCGGTACGGGCGTCCGAGCCGCTGGGGATCGGAGTGGGACATGAGCCGCCGGCACCGTGACCCCGCCCAACCGGCGGCGACCGGCGCGGCGACCGGCGCGGGGACCAGCGCGGGGACCGGCGCGGGGACCAGCGCGGGGACCGGCGCGGGGACCGAGGCCGCGGGGACCGGAGCCGGGCCCTACCGGGAGCCGGGCCGGTCGCGGTCGGGGCCGTGGCGGCTGGACACCGACCCCGAGACGGTGGAGCGGGACCTCACCCGCCTGGTGCTGACCCTCGTGGAGCTGGTGCGGCAGCTCGTGGAGCGCCAGTGCGTGCGCCGGATGGACCAGGGCGACCTGTCCGACGACCAGATCGAGACGCTGGGCCTGACGCTGATGCGCCTGGAGGAGGCGATGACCGACCTGTGCGAGCGCTTCGACCTGTCACCGTCGGACCTGAACCTCGACCTCGGCCCGCTCGGCACCCTGCTGCCCACCGACTGACAGCGCAGCGCCGCCTGTTCACCGGGTCTGGCGCCGTAGCCGGCGCCGACATCGCCGCACCACGACCCGCCGACCCGGCGCCGATCACCTCCAGCACACCGGGATGCAGAGCCGCACCCGGTGAACGTGTGAGATCACCGCACCAGGTCGGCGCCACCGGCGAAGCTTGCCAGGTCGGCGTGACCGGCCGGGCTTGCTGGGTCGGCGCCGCTGGCGGGGTTTGTCAGGTGGGCGTGGCCGGGGGGTGGGGTGGGTCAGAGGGCGATGCCGAGGAGGGTGTCGGTGGTGGCTCGGACGAGAGCGGGGGCGTCGGGGTCCTCGCCCTCCGCCGCGAGGGCCCGGGTCGCCCAGGCGTCGATGATCTCGAGCGCGCCGGGCGCGTCCAGGTCGTCGGCCATCCGCTCGCGGACGCCCTGGAGCACCGGCCCTGCGTCGGGGCCCGCGGGGCGGTCGACGGCCGAGCGCCAGCGGGCCAGCCGCGCCGTCGCGGTGTCGATCTGGTCGCCGGTCCACTCCCAGTCTTCGCGGTAGTGGTGGGCGAGCAGCGCCAGCCGCACCGCCATGGGGCCGTGCTCGGCGCGCAGCCGGTGCACGAAGACCAGGTTGCCCCGCGACTTGGACATCTTCTCGCCGTCGAGGCCGACCATGCCCGCGTGCACGTAGGCTCGGGCGAAGGGCCACTCTCCTGTGGCGATGTGCCCTTCGCTGGCGCCCATCTCGTGATGCGGGAAGATCAGGTCGGTGCCGCCGCCGGAGACGTCGAACCCGCTGCCGAGGCGGTTCAGCGCGATCGTGGTGCACTCGACGTGCCAGCCGGGACGGCCGGGGCCGAGCGGCGAGGGCCAGGACGGCTCGCCGGGACGCCGGCCCCGCCACAGCAGCCAGTCGAGCGGGTTGCGCTTGCCCGGCCGGTCGGGGTCGCCGCCGCGCTCGGCGAACAGCTCCAGCATCCGCTCCTCGGAGTAGCCGGAGACGGCGCCGAACTTGGGGGCGGCGGCGACCGAGAAGTAGACGTCGCCGTCCACCTCGTAGGTGGCGCCCTTGTCCTTCAGCCGGCCGATGAGCTCGGCCACCTGGTCGACGACCTCGGTGACGCCGACGTAGTCGTCCGGCGGGATGATGCGCAGCGCCTCCATGTCGGTGCGGAAGAGCTCGATCTCCTTGGCGGCCAGCTCCTGCCAGTCGACGCCGGTCTGCTGGGCGCGTTCGAGCAGGGGGTCGTCCACGTCGGTGGCGTTCTGGGTGTAGTGCACGGCGTGGCCGGCGTCCCGCCACATCCTGCCGGCCAGGTCGAAGGCGAGGTAGGTGTTGGCGTGCCCGAGATGGGTGGCGTCGTAGGGCGTGATGCCGCAGACGTACATCCGCGCCGTGGGCCCCGGGGAGGTCTCTCTGACCCCCCGGGCCGAGGTGTCATGGAGCCGGAGCGGGAGACCGGCGCCGGGCAGCGAAGGGATCTCGGGAGCAGACCACGATTGCATGTCCTGAGCCTATCCATGCGGCCGAGTGGTGCGATCACCCCGGGGTGTCCGATTTGAGGCACTGGTGCCGCACGGGAACGATGACACAAAACCGTACTTCGTACCGTTCCAACGTGGCAGAATCTTGCCGCCGTGGGTAGAGGGGGCGCCGGCACCTGTCCGTCCGCACGCCTAGGGAGAGATCGATTGCCGCCGTCACGGCCCTTGGGGCCCACCGATCCCCCGACCATCGCCTCCTACCGGGTGACGGGACGGATCGGCGAGGGCGGCCAGGGCATCGTGTACGCCGCCGAGACCGAGTCCGGCGCGCGGGTGGCGGTGAAGCTGCTGCACCGGCGCTTCTCCGACGAGGAGCAGGTGCGGCGCTCGTTCGGCGTCGAACTGCGCCGCGCCCAGCGGGTGACCGGCCCGCGCGTGGCCCGCGTCCTGGCCTACGGCCTGCACGACGGGCGGCTGTACTACGCCAGCGAGTACGTCGACGGAACCTCCCTGTGGGAGGTCGTCGAGCGTCAGGGTCCCCGCTCGACGGAGGAGCTGTCGCAGATCGCGCTCGGCACGCTGACGGCGCTGACGGCCATCCACCAGGCGGGGGCGGCGCACGGCGACTTCGGGCCGTCGAGCGTGCTGCTCGGCACGCAGGGCCCGCAGGTCATCGACTTCGCCATCGGCCGGGTGCTCGAACGCCCGCTCGCAGCGGGCGGGTTCGCGGGCGCGTCCCCGTTCAGCGCGCCCGAGCACCTGGCGGCCACGATCCCGGGCCCCGAGAGCGACATGTTCGCCTGGGCGGGCATGATCGTCTACGCGGCGACCGGCCGGGCGCCGTTCGGCCAGGACTCGGTGCCCGCGGTGGTCAACCGCATCCTGAACGGCGTGCCCGACCTGTCCGCGCTGAGCGGGACGCTGCTGGACGCCGTCACCGCCTGCCTGGACCGGAACCCGGCCAGGCGGCCGGCAGCGCGGGAGCTGCTGGCCCGGCTGGAGGGCGTCGACCTCGGCCCCTCGCCTCGGGTCACCCCCGCGCCGCAGGGCCCCGCCTGGACGCCCGGCGCTCCCCCGCCGGCGCCCGGGCCCGGGGCGCAGCCCGCCTACGGGGGGCCGATCCCGCTGAGCCCGCGGCCCGCCATACCGACGCCGGGGCGATCCGCGCAGGCACGCCCGCCCGGCCCGCCGCCGCAGGCCGGGCTGCCGGGCGGGCCGCCTTCGTCGCCGGCCTTTCCTGCCGCGTCGCAGGCCGGTGGCGCGCTGCCGTCGCCGGGCGGCGACCGGCTCTCCCCGGACCCGGCCGCGACCGGCCCCATCCCCCCGCTCGGACCGGGCCGGCCGGTCACCGGCCAGAGCGCCGGCCAGACCGCCGGTCATCCGGAATTCCCGACCGGCGCGGACCGGGCCGGCGCGGCAGCGGCCCCGGCATGGCATCTCGGCCCGCCGGGCGAGGGCGGCACGCCGCCCAACCCGGGCGACCGGCGCCCGCTCGCCCGGGAGCGGCTGCGGGGGCGCCGCGACCGGGTGATCGCGGCGGTGGCCGGGGTGGTCGCGCTGGCCGCCGCCGTCGCGATCGTCTCCACCGCCTCCGGCGGGGGGCCGAAGACCCAGTCTCCCGGGGCGGCGCCGCCGCCCCCGGCGCCCGCCACCTCGTCGAACTCGCTGATCCCCGGCGAGACGTCCTCCCCGCCGGTGACCGACGCCCCCACCCCGATCCCCTCGCCGGCCAGAACGACGCCGAAGCCGAGCGACAAGCCGGAGCCGACCCCGCGCACGCCGCCGACGATGGCGGCCAGGCCGCTGCTGCGGGTCAGCCCGGCCCGCATCCGGGTCGCCTCGGACTACATCTCCTACGTGAACATCAAGCTGCGGGCGCCGCGCGGGGCGGTGACCTGGCGCGCCTCCATCAGCGAGGGCGGCGTGCTCAGCACCACGCGCGGCCGCATCAGGGCGGGCAGCTCAGCGACGATCACCGCTTACGGCACCCCGTACTGCAGCACGTCCAAGGTCCGCTTCACCTCCAACGGGGGCAGCAGGACCGTGACGATCATCTGGGGCGGGATCCTGTGCTGAGCGGGACCCGGTACCAGGATGCGGAGTCGCCGGGGCGCGGGCAGAAGTCGTAGCGCGGCTCCCCGGCGCCGAGGGCGACCAGGGTGATCGACGAGGTGCCCCACACGCGCCCGTCCGGCAGCTCCCGGCGGACCACCAGCGCCCTGGGGTCGGAGACCTCCAGCCCCGCCCCCGAGGCCAGCCGCCGCCACCGCTCCCATGCCGGCTCGTCGGCGCCGCGCGCCGACGGGCGCGCGGCCGAGGCGAAGCGCGGCCGGAAGAACGCCACGCGGGGGTCGGCGTCGTCGCTCTCCCAGCCGCTGTTGACCACGATGTGGGTGCCGGCGGGGAAGGTGGCCTCGCTCACGCCGTGGCCGTCCCAGCTCCACAGCCGCACGCCGCCGGGGTCGGCGACGAGCAGGTGGAAGGGGTCGTAGCAGGACAGGTCGCCGTCGGGCGGCCCGCCCTCGGCCGCCGCCTTCAGCGGCAGGTCGCCGCGGGACCTGCGGATCGGCTCGGGCGCCGCGTCGCCGCACCCGTTCAGCAGCGCCGCGACCCGCGGGCCGCCGGGGTCGACGGCCAGCCAGGTGCCGCCGGCCAGAAGGTCGCGCCCGCCGACCAGGGCGGGGTACCGCGGCCAGTGCGCCGCGGGCGGCTCCCAGGGCCGGGTCAGGATCTCGTCCCGCACCCCGGCCAGCACCACCGGAGTCTCCGCGCCGGGTTCGACGCTCACGATGACCGTGCACACGCCCGTTCCCTCCATACCGGTAGAGATGGACATATCTCACGAAGGGTACGGCCCCGGCGGGACGACTAGATGGGCGGCCAGGGAATCGCGGGCCAGTCCTCCGACGGGGAGGGGTGGACGCCGGTGCTGAGCAGGCGGCGCACGCGATCCCAGGTGGCCTCGACCTCGGGGAGCGTCAGCAGCTCGCGCAGCCGCCGGCCGAGCCGGCCCCGCTCGATGTCGCGCTCGAGGCGGGCCAGGACGTTCACCGCCTCGCGCGGCAGGGGCTTGCCGCGCCACTGCCACAGCACGGTGCGCAGCTTGTCCTCGGCGGAGAAGCAGACGCCGTGGTCGACGCCATAGATGTGCCCGTCGGGCAGGGGAAGCAGGTGGCCGCCCTTGCGGTCGGCGTTGTTGACCACCGCGTCGAAGATGGCCATGCGGCGCAGCGCCGGGTTGCGGCCGCGGATCAGGGCCATGAGGTCGGTCTCGGGGTCGGTGTCGATCCACAGCTGGCACATGCCGGGGCCGAACGGCCCCTCGCGGTAGACGCTCGGCGGCACGATGCGCCAACCGGTGGCCGCCGAGACCTCGAAGGCGGCGACCTCGCGCGCGGCGAGCGTGCCGTCAGGGAAGTCCCACAAAGGACGCTCGCCCCTGACCGGCTTGTACACGCACTCGGCGACGACCCCGTCCAGGCGGATCGAGCAGTAGAGCGTCATGTTGGTCGCCTCGACCAGCCGGCCGGCGACCTCGATGGTGCCCTCGCGAAGCAGGCGCAGGGCGGTGACGTCGTCCAGCCCGGACGCGCCGGGGATGCTGCTGAGCCGGGGGTCGCTCTCTGCACTCACGTGCGGTCCCCCCGGTGGCCGTTGAGACGCACGCAGATGTGCCCGTCGGCGTCCAGTGGCTGCCCGCACAGCGGGCAGGGCGGACGGCCCGCCGCGACGATCTCGAGTGCCCGCTGGGTGAACGCGCGGGCCTCGGCGGCGGTGATGTGCACGCGCAGGACGGCGGAGTCGGGACGGTCGTCGTCGATCGTCTCTTCTTCCTCTTCCTCGTCGTCGACCTCTTTGGCCTCGATGACCACCTGGGAGGTGTCGGGGTCCCACGCGAGGGCCATGGTGCCGACTCGGAAGTCCTCATCGATGGGCAGGTCGAGGGGGGCCTTGTCGGAGAGCTCGACCGGCGCCATCGCCGGCACCGGGGCGGTGCCGCCGCTGCGGCGCAGCACCTCGTCGAGCAGCTCGTCGAGGCGATCGGCCAGCACCGCCACCTGGAACTTCTCCAGGCCCACGGTCGTCATGCGCCCCTGACCACGGGCTTGCAGGAAGAAGGCGCGTGACCCCGGTTGCCCAACGGCACCGGCCACGAACCTCTCTGGCGGATCGTAGTCGAAGACCGGCATAGCCCGACCTTACGTGGTCCCGGCTCCGCCGCCGACAGCGGCGTCGCTCCCGGTGAAATTTTCTCCCCCGTCTTCCCCCGCCGAACCCTCGGCCGGGGCGGGCGGGGGTAGAAGATTCTCCACCCCGCCGCCTACGTCGTTGACTCTAAGGACGAAAGGACGAAGGGCCGTGTAGCGGATCACGGTGAGGGAGGCGGGGTCGGCCGTGATGCGCTGGAACTGGTCGAGGTGAGCGCCCATCGCGTCGGCGACGATCGCCTTGATGACGTCGCCGTGACTGCACACCAGATAGACGGCCTCGTCGCCGAGCTTGGCGTTCCAGTGGCGCACGGCGGCGACCGCGCGGCGCTGGACGCCGGCCAGCGACTCGCCACCGGGGAACACCGCCGCGCTCGGGTGCTGCTGCACCACCCGCCAGAGCGGCTCCTCGGCCAGTTCCTTCAGCGGGCGCCCGGTCCACTCGCCGTACCCGCACTCGCCGAAGCGGTCGTCGGAGGCGATCTCGAGCCCGTCGCGTCCGGCGAGGATCGCGCGGGCGGTCTCCTGGCAGCGTTCGAGCGGGCTGGAGACGATGGCGTCCAGGCTCAGCGGCGCCAGGCGGGCGGCGAGGGCCTCGGCCTGGGCGCGGCCCGGCTCGCTCAGATGGACCCCGGGGGTCCACCCCGCGAGGACCGGCCCGGTCATCGCGGTGAGACCGTGCCGCACCAGAAGCAAAGTGGTCACAAAGCCAAGCTTATTGGGCCGTGATCACCCCTAGAGACAACAGTGTCAGCAGAAACGCCCCGATGAAGACGCGATAGGTGACAAAAACCATCATGGAGTGTCGCGTGATGTACCTGAGCAACCAGGCGATCGACGCGTATCCCACGATGAACGACACGACGGTGGCGATGATGGTCGGCACCAGGTCGGGTCCGCCGCCCGCGCCGACGTCGCGCAGCTCGAACAGCCCCGACAGCACCACGGCGGGGATGGACAGCAGGAAGGAGTAGCGGGCCGCCGCCTCGCGGGTGAAGCCGAGGAAGAGCCCGCCGGTGATGGTGGACCCCGAGCGCGAGGCCCCGGGCACCAGGGCGAGCGCCTGGAACCCCCCGATGATCAGGCCCTGCCTCAGCGTCAGCTCGCCGATCGGGGTGCGCTGCCGGCCGATCTGCTCGGCCAGCAGCAGGAGCAGGCCGAAGACGATCAGAACGGTCGCGTTGATCCACAGGTTGCGGGCCGGGCCCTCGATCTGGTCTTTGAACACCACGCCGAGCAGGCCGAGCGGGATGGTGCCGAGGCCGATGTACCAGCCCATGCGGGCGTCCATCTCACCGCGCAGCTCCGGGGTCCACAGGCTCCGCAGCCAGGTCCACATGATGCGCACGATGTCGCGCCAGAAGTAGATGACCACGGCCAGCATCGTGCCGAGCTGGATCACCGCGGTGAACGCCGCTCCCGGGTCCCCCCAGCCGAACAGCCGCGGGACGATGAGCAGGTGGGCGGAGCTGGAGATGGGCAGGAACTCGGTGAGCCCCTGCACGATGCCCAGCACGATGGCTTGCAGTGCGTCCATAGTGCGCGCCAGCCTAGGGCAGGCGGGTGGCGCGGGGAGGCAGGGGCGTGCGGGAATCGGTGAGGATCCGCCGGCGCCCCGCACCGCGCGGGCAAGGCGCGTCGTGCGGTATCGGCCCGGGTGAGAGGTTCCGACACGGTAGCCTGGCCGGATCATGGATCAGCGAATGGTCGGGCGCAGCGGTCTTTCGGTGTCGCGGGTGGGGCTCGGCACCATGACCTGGGGGCGCGACACCGGCGCGGAGGAGGCCGCCGCGCAGCTCGTCGCCTTCGCCGACGCCGGGGGCACCCTGGTCGACACCGCCGACGTCTACGCGGGCGGCGACGCCGAGCGTCTGCTCGGCCGCCTGCTGCGCGACTCGGTGCCGCGGTCGCAGATGGTCGTCGCGACCAAGGCCGTCCTGACGCCGCACGGCCACCGCTCGCGTGACGGCTCGCGCCGCGGCCTGCTGTCCGCGCTCGACGCCTCCCTCGCCCGCCTGGGCGTCGACGAGGTGGACCTGTGGCAGTTGCACGCCTTCGACGCCGAGGTGCCGCTCGAGGAGACCCTGGCGGCGGTCGACACGGCCGTCGCCTCCGGCCGCGCGGTGTACGCGGGGGTCTGCAACTACGCGGCGTGGCAGCTCGCGGCGGCGGGAGTGTGGCAGCGCTCGGCGCCGGGGCGCGCGCCGATCGTCTCGGCCCAGGTCGAGTACTCCCTGCTGGCCAGGGACCCCGAGCGTGAGGTGCTGGCCGCGGCCGAGCACGTCGGCGCCGGGGTGCTGGCCTGGTCGCCGCTCGGGCGCGGGGTGCTGACCGGCAAGTACCGCGTGGGCATCCCCGCCGACTCGCGGGCCGCGACGCCGCACTTCGCCGACTTCGTGCAGCCCTACCTCGACGAGCGGTGCCGCCGGGTCGTCGAGTCGGTAACCACGGCGGCCGAGGGGCTCGGGGCGTCGCCGCTCGCGGTGGCGCTGTCGTGGGTTCGCGACCAGCCGGGCGTGGCGGCGGCGATCGTCGGGGCGCGCACGCACGCCCAGCTGAAGGGGGTGCTGCAGGCGGAGGAGCTCACGCTGCCCGTGGAGATCCGTGAGGCGCTCGACGACGTCTCGGCCGTCGACCCCTGATACGCCCGCCCCCGGCCGCCGCGGCCGGGACCGGCGGCCATCGAACAGGAATGCGGCTCGCGTATCACTACTCGGTACCGAATCGCACCTTGTCATGGAAAGACCGGCGTGGTGCCACACACGATGGTCATGAGGACCGCGGGAGGGGAGCCCGCGTCCTCTTCGCATGCGCAGACGATGGAGGGACCATGCGCAAAAGCACGACCGCCATCTCGGCGGGAGCGCTGACGCTGGCGCTGGCGAGCGGAACCGCGCTGCTGGTGGCCGCGCCGGCGGTCGGCTCGGCGACGGGCGCGCACGGCTGCGAGCGGGGCGGGGCGGCCCTGTCCGGCCTCACCGGAGGCGTGTGCGACCTGCTGGACCAGGTCGGCGTCCCCGGCGCGGACGCCGGCAAGCCGGTGACCGGCGCCGAGTCCGGGACCGGCACGGCGACCGGCACCGCGACCGGGACCGGCACCGGCACTGAGCCTGGGACCGGCACGGGGTCCGGCACCGGGACCGGCACGGGCGCCAGGTCCGAGACCGGGTCCGGCCTCTCGGACCGAGAGCGCGAACCGGAGGAGGGTGCGGCGGGGCCGTCCCGCGACGGCCTCAAGCCGCTGACCGACGCCGTGAGCGGTCTGACCGGCGACGCGCTCAAGCCCGTGACCGACAAGGTCGAGGACCTCGCGGACGACGCGCTCAAGCCCGTGACCGACACCGTCTCCGACCTCGGCGGCGACGGGCTGAAGCCCCTGACCGACCAGGTCGAGAAGACCGCCGACAAGCTGACCGGCCGCGGGCACCGGTCCTCGCCCACGGCCGCGCCGGCCTCCCGGGACACACCGGACACACCGGACGCGGACCCGTCACCGTCGCCCGGCGGGGCGCGCGACGGCTCCGGCGACGACGACCTGCTCGGAGTGCCGATCGACACCGACTGCCTGCCTCTGGTCGGCTCGGCCGACTGCGGGGAGGAGGGGGCCCCTTCGACGTCCAAGCCCCCCACGAACACGGACGCGGACCGTTCCACCCCCTCGGCCGCTCCGTCCGCCACGCCGCGCGGAGGCGGCGACGACGGTGACGACGGTGGCGCCGGCGGCAAGGACCGCTCTCCCGGCGAGCCGCCGGCCGGGCAGCAGGGCCCGCCGCAGATCGTCGACCGGCCCGGCCCGCCTGTGGACCGTGCCACACCCGCGGCCCGCGCCTCCCATCCGCCGTCCGCCGACGTGGAGTCGCCGCCGATGGTGCCGCTGTGGCCCGGCCTGCCCCTGCCGTCGCTGCTGGGCGACCCGCGGGCCCGCACCGCCGTGCCGGAGAGGCCCTACGACGTCGTGGGGACGGCTCTGACGGCCGTGCTGCTGGCCTCGGCGATCCTCGCGGCCCGCATCGTGCAGTCGCGGCGGGACTCCGACGCGCCGAGGTCGATGCCCTTCGAGGGCATGAGCCACCCCGACAACGGACGCCACCGCCTCGCCTGACCGGCCCGCCGCGCGGCGAGACGGAAGTGCGAGCGGTCACCCCGCCGCGCGGCGGGGCGGAAGCGCGAGCGGTCGCCCCGCCCCGCGGCGGGGCGGGGGTGCGGGCGGCCGTCTCCGGCCCGCCGCGGAGCCGTACGGCCGGCTCCGCGGTCTCCCCTGCTTCGCTCCGTCAGGCGCCGATGGCGTGGACGCCGCCGTCGACGTGGACGATCTCGCCGGTGGTGGCGGGGAACCAGTCGGACAGCAGCGCGAGGCATGCCTTGGCGGCGGGCACCGTGTCGGTGAGATCCCACCCCAGGGGGGCCTTGGCCGGCCAGCTGTCCTCGAACTCGGCGAAGCCGGGGATGCTCTTGGCGGCCATGGTGCGCAGCGGCCCGGCCGCCACGAGGTTCACCCGGATGCCGTGCTTGCCGAGGTCGCGCGCCAGGTAGCGCGAGCAGGACTCAAGGCCGGCCTTGGCCACGCCCATCCAGTCGTAGACCGGCCACGCCTTGGTGGCGTCGAAGTCGAGGCCGACGACGGCGCCGCCCTCCTTCATCAGCGGCAGGCAGGCGACCGCCAGCGACTTGAAGGAGTAGGTGGAGACGTGGACGGCCGTGGCGACGTCCTCCCACGAGGTGTTGAGGAAGTTGCCGCCGAGGGCCGTCTGCGGCGCGAAGCCGATCGAGTGCACCACGCCGTCCAGACCGCCGAGGTGCTCGCCGACGCGGTCGGCGAGCGTGTCGAGGTGCTCGGTGTTCTGCACGTCGAGCTCGATCACCGGCGGCGGCTCGGGCAGGCGCTTGGCGATGCGCTCGACCAGGCTGAGCCGGCCGAAGCCGGTGAGCACGATCGTGGCGCCCTGCTCCTGGGCCAGCTTGGCGACCGAGAAGGCGATGGAGGCGTCGGTGAGCACGCCGGTCACGAGCAGGCGCTTGCCGTCGAGGATTCCCATGTCAGTGCCCCATTCCAAGGCCGCCGTCCACCGGGATGACCGCACCGGTGATGTAGGCGGCGTCGTCGCTCACCAGGAACTTCACCACGCGCGCGATGTCCGCCGCGGTCGCGGCGCGGCCGAGCGGGATGTTGCGCGTGATGGCGCTCTGCTGGTCGGCGTCCAGGGCGGCCGTCATGTCGGTCTCGACGAAGCCGGGCGCCACGATGTTGACGGTGATGCCGCGCGACCCGAGCTCACGGGCCAGCGAGCGGCCGAAGCCGATGAGGCCGGCCTTGGAGGCGGCGTAGTTGGTCTGGCCCGCCGAGCCGAGCATGGCGACGACGGAGGAGACGAGCACGATGCGGCCGCGGCGCATGCGGAGCATGCCGCGGGTGGCCCGCTTGGCGACGCGGTAGGCGCCGGTGAGGTTGGTGTCGATGACGTCGGTGAAGGCGTCTTCCTTCATCAGCGGCAGCAAGGTGTCCCGGGTGACACCGGCGTTGGCCACCACGATCTCGACGGGCCCGTGCTCGGCCTCGGCCTTTGAGAAGGCCACGTCGACGTCTTCGGAGCTGGTGACGTCGCACTTCACGCCGAACAGCCCCTCGGGGGGCTCTCCGGAGCGGTAGGTGACTGCGACGGCGTCACCGGCGGCGGCCAGCTCGCGGGCGATCGAGAGACCGATCCCGCGGTTGCCACCGGTTACGAGTACTGATCGAGGCATGGGCACGACGCTATCGCTTACTCGCAGGTAAACCCATATCCGCCCCGTACAAGATCACAGGGCTAGGATCGTGGACATGCGCCAGATCGATCCCGACTTCCTCGCCCTCCCGCTCAGGCGGCTGGCGGACGCGGCCCTGCAGCGCGCCCGAGAGCTCGGCGCCGCACACGCCGACTTCCGTCTCGAACGGGTGCGCGGCGAGACGCTCAGCCTGTTCGACTCCCGCCTCGAGGGTTCCATGGACGCCGACGACCTCGGCTACGCCGTCCGGGTGATCCTCGACGGCACGTGGGGCTTCGCCGCGGGCATCGAGCTGACGCCGGAGGCCGCCGCCGAGGTGGCCGATCAGGCCGTCAAGGTCGCCCGGGTCGCCGCCGCCGTCAACCGCGAGCCTGTCGCGCTGGCCCCCGAGCCGGTGCACGACCAGGTCACCTGGGTGTCGCCCTACGACGTCGACCCCTTTTCCGTGCCGATGAAGGACAAGGTCGCCCTGCTCGCCGACTGGTCGGCCGGCCTGCTGAAGGACCCTCGGGTGGACCACGTCTCCGCCTCGCTCATGCAGGTCAAGGAGCAGAAGTTCTACGCCGACACCGCGGGCACCGAGGCCACCCAGCAGCGGGTGCGCATCCACCCGGTGCTCACGGTGATGCGCGTGGCCGACGGCCGCTTCGACGACATGCGCACGCTCGCGCCGCCGACGGGGCGCGGCTACGAGTACCTCACCGGGACGGGGTGGGACTTCCCCGCCGAGTTCGCCACGCTGCCCGAGCTGCTGGAGGAGAAGCTCAAGGCGCCCTCGGTCGAGGCGGGGATGTACGACCTGGTGATCCACCCCTCCAACCTGTGGCTGACGATCCACGAGTCGATCGGCCACGCCACCGAGCTCGACCGCGCGCTCGGCTACGAGGCGGCCTACGCGGGCACGAGCTTCGCCACCTTCGACCGTCTGGGCACCCTCGAGTACGGCTCGCCGATCATGCACGTCACCGGCGACCGCACCGCCGAGCACGGCCTGGCGTCGGTCGGGTACGACGACGAGGGCGTGGCGACGCGCCAGTTCGACATCGTGCGCGGCGGCACGCTGGTGGGTTACCAGCTCGACCGGCGCATGGCGCTGCTGAAGGGGCTCGGCCCCTCCAACGGCTGCGCCTTCGCCGACTCCCCCGGCCACTTCCCGCTCCAGCGGATGGCCAACGTCTCCCTCCAGCCCGCGCTGGACGGCCCCTCGACCGACGAGCTGATCTCGCGGGTCGAGCGCGGCATCTACGTCATGGGCGACAAGAGCTGGTCCATCGACATGCAGCGGTACAACTTCCAGTTCACCGGCCAGCGGTTCTACCGCATCGAGGGCGGCCGGCTCACCGGCCAGGTGCGCGACGTGGCCTACCAGGCCACCACCACCGACTTCTGGCGGTCCATGGAGGCCGTCGGCGGCCCGCAGACCTACGTGCTGGGCGGCGCCTTCAACTGCGGCAAGGGCCAGCCCGGCCAGGTGGCGCCGGTCAGCCATGGGTGCCCCTCGGCCCTGTTCCGCGGGGTCAAGATCCTCAACACCGTTCAGGAGGGTGGAAAGTGACTCCCCAGGAGACCGTCGAACGCGCCCTTGCCCTCAGCAAGGCCGACGAGTGCGTCGTGATCGTCGACGAGGGGTCCACCGCGAACCTCCGCTTCGCCGGCAACACGCTGACCACCAACGGCGTGGCCCGCTCCTCCCAGCTCACCGTCATCTCGATCACCGGTCAGGGCGTCGGCGTCGTGTCGCGGTCGGCCGTGCGCCCCGACCAACTCGCCGACGTGGTCACGGCGGCCGACCTGGCCTCCCACGAGGCGCCGCCCGCCGAGGACGCCCGGCCGCTGGTGGCCGGCACCAGCTCGCAGGGCTGGGACGATCCCGCCGCGTCCACCTCGATCGAGGTGTTCGAGCGGTTCGCGCCCGCGCTCGGCGAGGCGTTCGCCGGGGCCGAGACCGCCGGGCACCGGCTGTACGGCTTCGCCGAGCACATCGTCACCTCCACCTTCCTCGGCTCCTCCAGCGGCCTGCGGCTGCGTCACGACCAGCCGACGGGCCGGCTGGAGCTCAACGCCAAGTCGCCCGACATGACCCGCTCGGCGTGGACCGGCGTGGCCACCCGCGACTTCGCCGACGTGGACGTCGCCGCGCTGGACGAGACCCTCGGACGGCGCCTCGACTGGGCGAAGCGCCGGATCGCCCTGCCCGCGGGGCGCTACGAGACGCTGATCCCGCCCACGGCGGTCGCCGACCTGATGATCTACCTGTACTGGTCGGCGGGGGCCAGGGACGCCGCCGACGGCCGCACGGTGTTCTCCCGTCCCGAGGGCGGCACCCGCGTCGGCGAGTCGCTGTCGGCCTCGCCGGTGCGGCTCTACAGCGACCCCACGGCCTCTGGCATCGAGTGCGCGCCGTTCGTCGTCGCCCACGCCGGCAGCCGCGAGCGGTCGGTGTTCGACAACGGGCTGCCCCTGGCGAGCACCGACTGGATCCGTGACGGGTCGCTGTCGGCGCTGCTGCAGACCCGGCACTCGGCCGAGCTGACCGGGCTCGCGCCGACCCCGGCGATCGACAACCTGATCATGGCGGGGCCCGAGGGCGGGCGCTCGCTGGAGGAGATGATCGCCTCCACCGACCGCGGCCTGCTGCTGACCTGCCTGTGGTACATCCGCGAGGTGGACCCGCAGTCGCTGCTGCTGACCGGCCTCACCCGTGACGGCGTCTACCTGGTGGAGAACGGCGAGGTGGTCGGCGAGGTGAACAACTTCCGGTTCAACGAGAGCCCGGTCGACCTGCTGGGCCGGCTCACCGAGATAGGCCGCGAGGAGCAGACCCTCCCCCGCGAGTGGAACGACTACTTCACCCGCACGATCATGCCCCCGGTGCGGGTGTCCGACTTCAACATGTCGACGGTCAGCCAGGCGAGCTGATCCGCCTCCCCCCGGTGCCGGGCGTCCGGCGCCGGGGCCGCCGCCGTCCCGCGAGGGGCCCTCGCGGGACCGCCAGGTCGCCTCACGGGTCCGGCGGAGCCGCGGGCGGCCTTGCGGCGCCCGCGGCCCCGCGGGCCTCCTAGGAGTCCTCCAGGCGGAAGCCGACCTTCATCCCCACCTGGTAGTGGCCGATCTCGCCGTCCAGGATCTGCCCGCGCACCTCGGTGACCTCGAACCAGTCGAGGTGGCGGAGGGTCTGGGAGGCCCTTCTGATGCCGTTGCGTATCGCGTGGTCCACGCTCTCGGGCGACGTGCCGACGATCTCGGTCACGCGGTACGTACGATCGCTCATCGATCTCTCCTTAGCGTCGGCCTTGATCGTATGACGCCCGCCAGGCCCGTGGCCGCCGTCAGCGCCGAGGAGTTGGCGGACTAACGTGGTCGGTGTGAGGTTTCGGCGCGACCGCACGGTCGTACATGAGGTCACCAACGCGAGGCCCTCGCTGACGGCCGACATCGGCCGCAGGGAGAAGCGTTATTTCATCCAAATGGGCATACGCACCATTTGTCTCATTCTCGCCGTCGTACTGGACGTTCCCTGGCCTGTCAGGGCGCTATTCGTGGCCGGGGCGATCTTCCTTCCCTACATCGCCGTGGTCGGGGCCAACCAGCCGAACACCGGCGTGAGCTCGACCTTTGACGAGGAAGAACCTAACCAAACCGAGATACCACGCCACCGACGCGAGATCGGGTCGTGACAAACTCTTGACGCACCCCATGGGTTGTAGGTGTACGCTTTAAGCAAGCGCTCTGGTCCCCCGTCGGAGCGCTCGTGCCGGCGTTCCGGGCCCCCGTCGGAACGCCGATGAAGCGACGCCGGGTGGTTTGCCCCCGTAACCACCCGGCGTCGCCCATTTCCGGATAAAACTCCTGGTCAAACCGCGTAGGCGCTCTTCTCGCACGCGCCGGCGCGATGCCGGCTCACCGGTCGCCGAGGGTCTCCGCCGTCGCCTGCCCCCAGTTCTCGGCCAGCGCCGACAGCCGCTCGGCGGCCTGCGGCGGCGCGGTGCCCGCCCCCTCGGCCAGGCCGAGCAGGTACGCCGTCAGCGGCGCCGCGGGACGGGCCACCCCGTGGGCGACGTCCCTGGTCAGGTCGAGGACGGCGTCCCTGTCGATCTTCTCGGGGTCGATGCCCAGTTCTTTGCAGACCAGCGCCGTCCACTCGGCGAGCACGTTCATGTGGTCCCTCTCGTCGTGTTCGTCGTGCACCTTTCACACTTCCGGCGAGCATCCCTCACGGACGCTCGCCCGCCGCCCCTGCGCCGGACGGCGGTCCGGCGGCCTGGCGCGGCGCCCGCCTCCTGGCGGCCTCCACGTCGTCGATCGTGTCGCAATCGAACCACGGATCACGGCCGTCGTCCGCCACCGGCGGTCGCAGCCGCGCCGGGGCCAGCGGGCCGAGCAGGCCGTACAGCGAGCGCCCCTGGTAGCCGGCCAGGGCCCTGGACAGGGTCTCGGCGTGCCAGACGCCGGTGAGCCACTGCTCGCGGCCCTCGTCGTCGGCCAGGACGGCCCCGGCCCCGCCCCGCGCGGCCGACAGCAGCGCCGTCACGTGCTCGGGCAGCAGGAAGGGCAGGTCGGCGGCCAGCAGCGCCACCCAGGGCGCTCGCACCCGTGCCAGGCCCGCGCGCAGGGCCGGCACCGGGCCGCCGCCGGGCGGGTCCTCCCGGACGAACTCGGCGCGCGGCAGGCCGGGGCGCGGCGGGCCGACCACGACGAGCCGGGCGGCGCCGGGCACGGCGGCGGCGACCCGCTCGATGAGCGTCAGGCCGCCGACGGAGACGCCGGGCTTGTCCTCCCCGCCGAGGCGTCGCGCCCGTCCCCCGGCCAGCACCACCGCGTCGTACGGCGGCACCCCCGGCACCACGGGGTCACGCGGCGGCCCGGACGGCGGTACGGGCTCACGGGCGGCCGGGCCGGGGAGGTCGTGCGGCGGCCCGGACGGCGCGGCGCCCAACTCAGCCGCCGATGGCCGACATGGGACGGGAGGGCTGCAGGAAGCTCGGATCGTCGATGCCGTGGCCGGCGCGCTTGCCGCGCACCGCGGCGACCCACCGCAGGGCCAGCTCGTCGTCACCGGCCCCCGAGCGCAGGGCCGCGCGCAGGTCGGACTCCTCGGTGGCGAACAGGCAGTTGCGGATCTGGCCGTCGGCGGTCAGCCGCACGCGGTCGCAGGCGCCGCAGAACGGCCGGGTCACCGAGCCGATGACGCCGACCTTCGCCGGCCCGCCGTCCACCAGGAACACCTCGGCCGGGGCGCTGCCCCGCCCCGCGGGGTCGTCGGGGGTCAGCGTGAACTCCCCCGACAGGATCGACAGGATCTCGTCGGCGGTGACCATGTTCTCGCGCCGCCAGCCGTGCTGGGCGTCGAGCGGCATCTGCTCGATGAAGCGCAGCTCGTAGCCGTGCTCCAGGCAGTAACGCAGCAGGTGCGGCGCCTCGCTGTCGTTGACGCCTCGCATGAGGACCGCGTTGACCTTCACCGGGCGAAGGCCCGCGGCGTCGGCCGCCGCCAGGCCCGCCAGGACGTCCGGCAGGCGGTCGCGGCGGGTGAGCCTGGCGAACGCCTCGCGGTCGAGGGTGTCCAGCGAGATGTTGACCCGGTCGAGGCCCGCCTCGGCCAGCGGGCCGGCCAGGCGCGTCAGGCCGATGCCGTTGGAGGTGATCGACAGTTGGGGCCGGGGGCGCAGCGCGGCGGAGCGCGCGACGATGTCGAGCACCTCGCGCCGCAGCAGCGGCTCTCCCCCGGTGAAGCGGATCTCGGTGACGCCGAGCCGCTCGACGCCGATGGCCACCAGGCGGCAGATCTCGTCGGCGGTGAGCAGCTCGGGCTTGGGCAGCCAGTCGAGCCCCTCCGGTGGCATGCAGTAGGCGCACCGGAGGTTGCACTTGTCGGTCAACGAGACCCTGAGGTCGGTGGCCACTCGCCCGAACGAGTCAACGAGCACCGGGGGGCCTCCTGTGGTTGCGCGAACGTTCATCGGCGGAATCGGTCAGCCGACGGCGAAGCTGTATACGATTTTCACAGTAGCCGTCGCCTCCGACGAAACGCCCCCTGCCCCGCCGCAATTCCGCGCCCTTAGGGGTCGCCGCGCCCCACCGCCCGCGCGTCATCATCCGCGCGCGACCACCCCCGCGCCCTGCGCCGTCCCCGCGCCCCGCATCGTCTCGCGCCCCGCACCGGCCCCGCAGCGGCCACCGCGTCCCGGCCCGCTCCGTCGCCTCCGGCCGGGGTGAGCCGGCGTCCGGGCCGCCGTGCGACGCCGCTGTTCTCCCGCGACGAACATGGGCGGCGCCCCGCGAGAGGGGCGCCGCCCATGCGGCTCGCGGCGCTTTACTGGGCGCTGCCCGAGCGGCGCTTGGTCCACACGTCGAAGGCGACGGCGGCGAGCAGGACGATGCCCTTGACCAGCATCACGCGCTCGCTCGGCGCGCCGATCAGCGACATGCCGTTGTTGATGACACCCATGATCAGGCCGCCGGTGATCGCGCCGATCACCTTGCCGACGCCGCCCTGGACGGCCGCGCCGCCGATGAAGGCCGCGGCGATCGCGTCGAGCTCGAAGGAACCGCCGGCCGTCGGGCCCGCCTGGTTGAGGCGCCCGGCGAAGATGATGCCGGCCAGGGCCGACAGCACGCCCATGTTGACGAAGATCCAGAAGACCACCGACTTGACCTTGACGCCGGACAGCACCGCCGCCTGCAGGTTGCCGCCGATGGCGTAGATGCGACGGCCGAACACCGCGCGGTTGGTCACCATCGAGTAGCCGAGCACCAGGGCCGCCAGCAGCACCAGCACCCAGGGCAGGTTCTTGAAGCGGGCGAGCTGCACCACGATGGCCAGGACGACGACCGCCGCCGCGATGATCTTCAGCAGGAAGACCGGCAGCGGGTCGACGCTCTGGCTGTACCTCTGCCGCGCGGTGCGCGTACGCCACTGCGAGACGGCCATGCCGGCGACCGCGATGATGCCGACGAGCAGGCTGAACAGGTCGGCGCCGCCGAGCGGGCCGAGGCCGATGTTGCCGAGGTAGCCGTCGGTGAAGCCGTTGGCCAGCGTGCGCACCTGGTCGGGGAACGGGCCGATGCCCTGGTTGCCGAGGACCGTGAGGGTGAGCGCCCGGAACAGCAGCAGGCCGGCGAGCGTGACGATGAACGCCGGGATGCCGAAGTAGGCGATCCAGAAGCCCTGCCAGGCGCCGATGAGCGCGCCCGCGATGAGGGTGAGCAGCACGGCGAGCGGCCAGGGAACCCCGTAGTTGACCATCAGCACCGCCGAGATGGCCCCGGTGACGGCCACCACCGATCCGACCGACAGGTCGATGTGCCCGGCGATGATGATGATGATCATGCCGATGGCGAGGATCAGGATGTAGGAGTTCTGGACGATGACGTTGGAGATGTTCTGCGGCTCCAGCAGGGCGCCGTCGGTGAGCACGGCGAACAGCACGACGATCAGCGCGAAGGCGATGTAGATGCCGCTCTGCCGGATGTTCAGCGAGACGCCGAACAGCGAGGCGCGCCCGGGAGGCTGCGCGGGTCCGGCGTCCTTTCCGCCGGGCGCCACGGCGGCGTCGGTCGGGGAGATGCTGCTCATCGGATCTGCTCCTGTCCCTTCATCATGTAGTGCATCAGGCGCTCCTGGGTCGCGTCCTCACGCGCGACCTCGCCGGTGATGCGGCCTTCCGAGAGCGTGTAGATCCGATCACACAGACCTAGCAGTTCGGGCAGTTCAGAGGATATGACCAGGATCGCCTTGCCCTGGTCGGCCAGGCGGTTGATGATCGTGTAGATCTCGTACTTGGCGCCCACGTCGATGCCCCGGGTGGGCTCGTCGAGGATGAGCACGTCGGCGTCGGTGAAGATCCACTTGGAGAGGACGACCTTCTGCTGGTTGCCGCCGCTGAGCTTGCCGGTGACGCTGAGCACGCTGGGGGCCTTGATGTTCATGCTCCCGCGGTACTCGTCGGCGACCCGGTACTCCTCGTTGTCGTTGATCCAGCCCCGCTTGGCCAGCCTCGCCAGGTCCGCGGCGGAGATGTTGCGCTTGATGTCGTCGATGAGGTTGAGCCCGTAGCGCTTGCGGTCCTCGGTGGCGTAGGCGATGCCGTGGTCGATGGCGTCGCGCACCGAGCGGATCTCCACGGGCTTGCCGTCGCGGTAGACGCGCCCGGAGATGTCCACCCCGTAGGAGCGGCCGAACACGCTCATGGCCAGCTCGGTGCGCCCCGCGCCCATCAGTCCGGCCAGACCGACGATCTCGCCGCGCCGCAGCGTCATGTTCGCGCCGGAGACGACCTTGCGCCCGCGCTGCGTGGGGCTGTAGACCGTCCAGTCCTCGATGCGCAGCGCCTCCTCGCCGATCTTGGGCTCGTGCGGCGGGAAGCGGTTCTCCAGGTCGCGGCCGACCATGCCCGAGATGATGCGGTCCTCGGTGACCTGGTCGGCCTTCATGTCCATGGTCTCGATCGTGCGCCCGTCACGCAGGATGGTGATCGAGTCGGCGATCGCGATGACCTCGTTGAGCTTGTGCGAGATGATCACGCAGGTGATGCCCTCGTCGCGCAGCCCGCGCAGCAGGTCGAGCAGGTGCGCGGAGTCCTCGTCGTTCAGCGCGGCCGTCGGCTCGTCCAGGATGAGCAGCCGCACCTCCTTCGACAGCGCCTTGGCGATCTCGACGAGCTGCTGTTTGCCGACGCCGATGTCGGCGACCGGGGTCACCGGGTTGTCCGGCAGGCCGACGCGCTGGAGGAGCAGGCCGGCCTCGTGGTTGGTGCGGTTCCAGTCGATCAGGCCGCGCGTGGCGCGCTCGTTGCCCAGGAAGATGTTCTCGGCGATCGAGAGCTGCGGGCTCAGCGCCAGCTCCTGGTGGATGATCACGATGCCGCGGTGCTCGCTGTCGCGGATGCCCGCGAAGCGGCACGGCTCGCCCTCGAAGAGGATCTCACCCTCGTAGGAGCCGTGGGGGTACACGCCCGACAGCACCTTCATCAGCGTCGACTTGCCCGCCCCGTTCTCGCCGCAGATCGCGTGGATCTCGCCTCGGCGCACGGACAGGTTGACGTCCTGGAGCGCCTTGACTCCGGGGAACGTCTTGGTGATTCCACGCATCCGCAGGATGTCGTCGGTCATGTGGTTTTCCGTCCCTTGGGGGAATGTCACGGCGCGGTGCGGCGCCGTGACCACGGCGCCGCACCGCGTTGGATCAGCCCAGCTGCGCCTGCGTGTAGTAACCGCTGTCGACGACGACCTTCTGGTAGTTGCTCTTGTCGACGATCACCGGGTCGAGCAGGTAGGAGGGGACGACCTTGTTGCCGTTGTCGTAGTCCTTGGTGTTGTTCACCTCGGGCTTGCCGCCCTTGAGCACGGCGTCGGCCATCTTGACGGTGACCTCCGCGAGCTGGCGCGTGTCCTTGTAGATCGTGGAGTACTGCTCACCGGCGATGATGGACTTCACCGAGGCCAGCTCGGCGTCCTGGCCGGTCACGATGGGGTACGGCTGGCCGGAGGTGCCGTAGCCGTTGCTCTTCAGCGCCGACAGGATGCCGATCGACAGGCCGTCGTAGGGGGACAGCACGCCGTCGACCTTCTTGCCGCCGCTGTAGGTCTTGGTGAGCAGGTCCTCCATGCGCTTCTGCGCGGTGGCGGGGTCCCAGCGCAGGATGGCGACGGTCTTGAAGTCGGTCTGGCCGCTCTGGACCTTGATGGTGCCCTTGTCGATGTAGGGCTTCAGGACGGACATGGCGCCGTTGAAGAAGAACGTGGCGTTGTTGTCGTCCGGCGAGCCGGCGAACAGCTCGACGTTGAAGGGGCCCTTGGCGTCGCCGTCGCCGCCGTCGGCGGTCTTGAGCTTCAGGCCGACCAGCAGCGAGGTCGCCTGCTGCACGCCGACCTTGAAGTTGTCGAAGGTGGCGTAGTAGTCGACGTTCGGGCTGTTGCGGATCAGCCGGTCGTAGGCGATGACCGGGATCTTCTTGTCGGCCGCCTCCTGGAGCTGCGTGGTGATGGCGGTGCCGTCGATCGAGGCGATGACCAGGAGCTTGGCGCCCTTGGTGATCTGGTTCTCGATCTGGTTGACCTGGGTGGGGATGTCGTTCTCCGCGTACTGGAGGTCGACCTTGTACCCGAGCTTCTCCAGGCTCGCCTTGACGTTGTCGCCGTCGTGGATCCAGCGCTCGGAGGACTTGGTCGGCATGGTGACGCCGACCAGGGCGCCGCCGTTGCCGGCGGCGGCCTCGGACGAGGTCGCCTGGGTGTCCGCGGTCTTCTGGCTGGAGCCGCACGCGGTCAGTGCGGCGGCCAGCGCGAGGGTGGATGCCACCGTCGCCAGTCTTGCGATTCTCATCGTGCTACTCCTTGCGAGTGGGGGTCCCGATGCGAGCGGGTGGATCCTTGCGGGCCCTTGGGAGGCCCGACGCGTGTCGCGGCGGCTCCACCGTGGCGGAGTGTCGCGAGCGCCTCGCCCTCCGCCTCCGCGCCTTTGACGGTGACCTCCAGGATCGCGATCAGGCGGGGCGGTGGCCAATGCCTGAGCGGTTAGTGTTATCGCTAACAATTAGCCTGTCAATAGATGCCGATAACGTCGCTGTAACAAGAGTGAAACCCTTGATGACCAGCGATTCTCTCGGCCGTGGGGGGTGGAGGCGCCGCCGGGCGCGCCCGGCGGCCCGCACACGCATCGTCTACCGGCGTGCCCGCGTGAGTGTACGTCACCCCTGGCGGGGGCGCCGCCGCCAGGGCGCGAGCAGGCGCGCCCGGCGAACCGCTTCGCGCGCCGGCGCCCGCCACGGCCGCCCCGGCGGCACCGGGCCGCGGGCCGGCCGGCCCCTTGGAGGGGCGGGCGGGCGAAGCGCGCATCAGTAAACGCCCTGGCAGCCGGGACGTCAACCTGATGTTAAGCAACTATTACGGCGTAACCGGACCGTGACCTGAATCTCCTTGACGCCGCCCGTTGTTAACGTTCACAGTCGAGCGCAGGCATGGCTGACGCGCCGGCCCACCGCCGCCCGCGGAACCGGTGCCCGCACCGGTGCCCGCGGTTCGGATCGGCAAGTTCGGCTTACGGCATCCGGCAACCTGAGAGTGAATGTGAGCGATAACAACAGTCACTGTGTAGTCGGCGTCGACTTCGGCACGCTGTCGGGACGCGCCGTCGTGGTGCGGGTGGACGACGGCGCCGAGCTCGGCGCGGCGGTCCACGAGTACGCCGACCGCGTCATCGAGGAGACGCTTCCCGGCAGCGGCGTCCGGCTCGGCCCCGACTGGGCCCTGCAGTCCCCCCGGGACTGGCTCGACGTCCTGCGTGTCGCCGTCCCCAAGGCCCTGGCCGTGGCGGGGATCTCCCCCGGCCAGGTGATCGGCATCGGCACCGACTTCACCGCCTGCACGGTGCTACCCGCCACCGCCGACGGCACCCCGCTGAGCGATCTGCTCCCCGACCGGCCCCACGCGTGGCCGAAGCTGTGGAAGCACCACGCCGCCCAGCCGCACGCCGACCGGATCAACGCCCTGGCCGCCGAGCGCGGCGAGGCGTGGCTGCCGCGCTACGGCGGCAAGATCTCCTCCGAGTGGCAGTTCGCCAAGGGCCTGCAGGTCCTGGAGGAGGACCCGGAGGTGTACGGCCTGGCCGAACGCTGGATCGAGGCGGCCGACTGGATCATCTGGCGGCTCACCGGCGTCGAGACCCGCAACACCTGCACCGCCGGCTACAAGGGCATCTACCAGGACGGCGGCTACCCCTCCGAGGAGTTCCTCGCCGCCCTGCACCCGGACTTCGCGGGGTTCACCGCCAAGCTCGGCGGGGAACCCTCGCCCCTCGGCGGCCTGGCCGGCCGGCTGACGGCCGAGGCGGCGGAGCTCACCAAGCTGCCCGAGGGCATCGCCGTCGCGGTGGGCAACGTCGACGCCCACGTCACCGCGGCCGCCGCCGACGCCGTCCGTCCCGGGCAGATGGTCGCCATCATGGGCACCTCCACCTGCCATGTGATGCCCTCCGACCAGCTCGCCGAGGTGCCGGGCATGTGCGGCGTCGTCCGCGACGGCATCGTGCCGGGTCTTTGGGGCTACGAGGCCGGGCAGTCGGGCGTGGGCGACATCTTCGCCTGGTTCGTCGAGACCTCGGTGCCCGCCTCCTACACCGAACGGGCCGCCGAGCTCGGGGTGAGCGTCCACGAGTACCTGACCTCCCTGGCCGCCGCGCAGAACGTCGGCGCGCACGGCCTGGTCGCGCTCGACTGGCACAACGGCAACCGCTCGGTGCTGGTGGACCACAACCTGTCGGCGGTGATCGCCGGGCAGACGCTCGCCACCCGGCCCGAGGACGTCTACCGGGCGCTCATCGAGGCCACGGCCTTCGGCGCCCGGGTCATCGTGGAGACCTTCGAGAAGTCGGGGGTGCCGGTGGAGGAGTTCGTCGTCGCCGGCGGGCTGCTCAAGAACCCCTTCCTCATGCAGGTCTACGCGGACGTGCTGCGCCGCCCGCTGTCGGTCATCGGCTCCGACCAGGGCCCCGCGCTCGGCTCGGCCATCCACGCGGCCGTCGCGGCGGGCGCCTACCCCGACATCGCCGAGGCCGCCGCCGCGATGGGCAAGCGCACGCCGGCCGCCTACGTGCCCGACGACGCGAGCGCCGACGCCTACGACCGGCTGTACGCCGAGTACCGCCGGCTGCACGACCACTTCGCCGACGGGGAGCTGCTGCACCGGCTCCGCGCGATTAGGAACGAGGCCGGGGCATGATGCTGCCCGAGCTGCGCGAGACGGTCAGCCGGCTGCACGCCGAGCTGGTGCGCTACAACCTGGTCGCCTGGACCGCCGGCAACGTCTCCGGACGCGCCCCCGGCGGCGACCTGTTCGTCATCAAGCCCAGCGGCGTCTCCTACGACGAGCTGACCCCCGAGGCGATGGTCGTGTGCGACCTTGAGGGCAACCTGGTCGAGGGCGACTACGCGCCCTCCAGCGACACCGCCGCGCACGCCTACACCTACCGCCACATGCCCGAGGTGAACGGGGTGGTGCACACCCACTCCACCTACGCCTCGGCGTGGGCGGCCCGCGCCGAGCCGATCCCGTGCGTGCTCACCGCGATGGCCGACGAGTTCGGCGGCGAGATCCCGGTGGGGCCGTTCGCCCTGATCGGCAACGACGACATCGGCAAGGGCATCGTCGCCACGCTGTCGGGGCACCGCTCCCCCGCGGTGCTCATGCAGAACCACGGGGTCTTCACCATCGGCGACTCGGCGAAGGCGGCGGTGAAGGCCGCGGTGATGTGCGAGGACGTCGCGCGCACCGTGCACGTCGCCCGCCAGCTCGGCGAGCCGCTGCCCATCCCCCAGGCCGACATCGACCACTTGTACGACCGCTACCAGAACGTATACGGGCAGAGGAGTCCCCTGTGAAACTGTGGTTCCTGACCGGCAGCCAGGGCCTGTACGGCGACGAGACGCTGGCGCAGGTGGCCGGGCAGTCCCAGGAGATCGCCGGCGCACTGGACCGCGCGCTGCCCTTCGAGGTGGTCTGGAAGCCGGTGCTCACCGACGCCGCCGCCATCCGCAAGGTGTGCCTGGAGGCGAGCGCCGACGACGACTGCGCCGGCGTCGTCGCCTGGATGCACACCTTCTCCCCCGCCAAGATGTGGATCGCCGGGCTGGACGCGCTGCGCAAGCCGCTGCTGCACCTGCACACGCAGGCCAACGTCGCGCTGCCGTGGAGCTCCATCGACATGGACTTCATGAACCTCAACCAGGCCGCCCACGGCGACCGGGAGTTCGGCTACATCCAGTCCCGGCTCGGCGTGGCGCGCAAGACCGTGGCCGGGCACGTCAGCGACCCGTCGGTCGTGGCGCGCATCGCCGCCTGGGCGCGGGCCGCGGCGGGACGGGCCGAGGTCGGCTCGCTCAAGCTGGCCAGGTTCGGCGACAACATGCGCGACGTGGCCGTCACCGAGGGCGACAAGGTCGAGGCGCAGCTGCGGTTCGGCGTCTCGGTGAACACCTACGGCGTCAACGAACTGGTCGAGGCGGTGGACGCCGCCGCCGACTCCGAGGTCGGCACGCTGGTCAAGGAGTACGAGGAGCTCTACCACGTCGCCCCCGAGCTGCGGGCCGGCGGCGACCGGCACGAGTCGCTGCGGTACGCGGCCCGCGTCGAGCTCGGCCTGCGCGGCTTCCTGCGCGACGGCGGCTTCAAGGCCTTCACCACCAACTTCGAGGACCTGGGCGGGCTGCGGCAGCTCCCCGGCCTCGCCGTTCAGCGGCTGATGGCCGACGGCTACGGCTTCGGCGGCGAGGGCGACTGGAAGACCTCGGTGCTGCTGCGCACGCTGAAGGTCATGTCGGAGGGGCTGCCCGGTGGCACCTCCTTCATGGAGGACTACACCTACCACCTGACGCCCGGCGAGGAGGCCATCCTCGGCGCGCACATGCTGGAGGTCTGCCCGACCATCGCCGCGGGCACGCCCTCGTGCGAGATCCACCCGCTGAGCATCGGCGGCCGCGAGGACCCGGTGCGGCTGGTGTTCGACGCCGCGCCCGGGCCCGCGGTGGTGGTGGGCCTGGCCGACATGGGCGAGCGGTTCCGGCTGGTGGCCAACGAGATCGACGTCATCTCCCCCGCCGAGCCGCTCCCCCGCCTGCCGGTGGCGCGGGCGGTCTGGACGCCGCGCCCGGACCTGCGCACCTCGGCGGAGTCGTGGCTGACGGCCGGCGCCCCGCACCACACGGTGCTGTCGGCGGCGGTGGGCGCCGAGGAGCTGACCGACTTCGCCGACATGCTCGGGGTGGAGCTGCTGGTGATCGACGCCGACACCACCTCGCGCCAGTTCACCAAGGAGCTGCGCTGGAACCAGGCGTACTACCGCCTGGCCCAGGGTTTCTGACGGCGTACCGCTCTCGCGGCCCCGCGTCCGGCGGCGCCGTCCCGTCCCCCCACGCGGAGGGGCCGGGACGGCGCCGCCGGGGCTCGGCGCGGCCGGGCGCATCGCCCCGGTGGACCGGTTGGCGTGCCCGTCCGTAAAGCGCTCAAGTCAAACCGCGAAATGCCTTTACAAAGGCGATGTGAACGTTAACAATTGACCCACCCCAGCGTGGGCCTACAGCCCGCGAGGAAGGAGGCGGGGCCAGAGTCATGGCTCGCAACGTCCATCGCTCCCCCGTCATGGCGGATGTGGCAAGGCTTGCAGGCGTGTCGCACCAGACCGTATCCCGGGTTCTGAACGATCACCCTAACGTGCGCCAGGAGACCCGTGAACGGGTGCTGGCCGCCATCGAAGGTCTCGGCTACCGCCGCAACTCCAGCGCCCGCGCGCTGGTGACCCGGCAGACCAACACCCTCGGAGTCGTCGCCTTCGACACGACGCTGTACGGCCCGGCCAGCACGCTCTACGGCCTCGAACGGGCGGCCCGCGAGGCCGGCTACTTCGTGAGCATCGTGAGCCTGCGCGAGCTGACCCGCGACGACCTGGCCGAGGCGCTCGACCACCTGGCCCGCCAGCAGGTGGACGGGCTGGTGGTCATCGTGCCGCAGAGCGCGATCGCGGTCGCACTGGCCGAGATGCCGCAGCCCGTCCCGGTGGTGACGGTCGAAGGGGACGCCGGCGTCGGCCTCCCCGTCGTCAACGTCGACCAGCGCAAGGGAGGGGCTCTGGTCACCGAGCACCTGCTACGACTCGGCCACCGTACGGTGTGGCACGTCTCGGGACCGCCGGACTGGCTGGAGTCCCAGGCGCGCACCCAGGGCTGGCGCGAGACCCTGCTGGCCGCCGGCGCCCCGATCCCCGAGCCGCTGTCGGGCGACTGGAGCCCGCGCTCGGGTTACCGCTGCGGTCAGCTGCTGGCCGGCGTGCCCGATCTGACGGCCGTGTTCGTGGCCAACGACCAGATGGCCCTCGGGGTGGTGCGGGCGCTGGACGAGGCGCGCATCCGCGTCCCCGACGACGTGAGCGTCGTCGGCTTCGACGACGTGCCCGAGTCGGAGTTCTTCACCCCGCCGATGACCACCGTGGCGCAGGACTTCTCCGAGGTGGGCCGCAAGGCGATCGAGTTGCTGCTGGACGCTCTGGCCGACGACCGCGACCACTCCGCCCCCGCGGCGGAGGGCGCCGACGGCGCCTACCCGGCCGTCCCGCCCGCGCGCATCGTCGTCCAGCCGCATCTCGTCGTCCGCCGCAGCTCAGGACCGCCCCGGCGGTCCTGAGGACCACACCTCCGAGACCTCGCACCTGCCGCGAGGCCGGCACCTCCTGCAAGACCGTCGCCTTCCGGGACTGTCGCCTTCCAGGGCCGGCGCCTTCCGGGGCGGCGGTGCACCGCCCCGGTGATCTCCAGGGCCGCCACGCGCCAGGCGGCGGCCCTGGGAACACGCGTCGCGGCCGCCGGGCAGGCGCGTTCAGCCCTTGACGCAGATGATCTGGCGCAACCGGGCGACGACCTCGACCAGGTCGGTCTGGGCCGCCATGACCGACTCCAGGTCTTTGTAGGCGCCCGGGATCTCGTCCAGCACACCCGCGTCCTTGCGGCACTCGACGCCGCTGGTCTGCGCCTCCAGGTCGCCGAGGGTGAAGGTGCGCTTGGCCTTGTTCCTGCTCATCTTGCGCCCGGCGCCGTGGGAGGCCGAGTTGAACGCCTTGGCGTTGCCCAGGCCCTTGACGATGTAGGTGCCCGTCGCCATCGACCCGGGGATGATGCCGAGTTCGCCGGAACCCGCCCTGATCGCGCCCTTGCGGGTGACCAGCAGGTCCATCCCGTCGTAGGTCTCCTCGGCGACGTAGTTGTGGTGGCAGGAGATGGGCCGGTCGAAGGTGACGCCGGCGAAGTGCTTGCGCAGCACGCCGCAGACCAGGGCCATCATGATCGCCCGGTTGTGGCGGGCGTAGTCCTGCGCCCAGAACAGGTCGCGCCGGTAGGCCTCCATCTTCACCGTGCCGGCCACGAAGACCGCCAGGTCGCGGTCGGGGAGGTCCTGGTTGTGCGGCAGCTTGCGCGCCTGCTCGATGTGGTGCTCGGCCAGCTCCTTGCCGATGTTGCGCGAACCGGAGTGCAGCACCACCCACACGGCGCCCTCGTCGTCGGAGCAGACCTCAAGGAAGTGGTTGCCGCCGCCGAGCGTGCCCATCTGCACCTCGGCACGCTGCCTCCTGCCCCGGACCGCGGGCGCCAGGGCGTCGAAGCCCTTCCAGAAGGAGTCCCACTGCGCGGCCGGGAACCCGTGCAGCCTGCCCGGCTCCACCGGTCGCTTGTGGGCGTGGAACCCCACCGGGACGGCCTGCTCCAGCCGCGAGCGGAGGTAGGGCAGATTGTCCGGAAGGTCGTCGACCTTGAGCGAGGTGCGCACCGCGCTCATGCCGCAGCCGATGTCCACCCCGACCGCCGCCGGCGACACGGCGTCGCGCATCGCGATCACCGAGCCCACGGTGGCCCCCATGCCGTAATGCACGTCCGGCATTACGGCGACACCATGCGTCCACGGCAGGTTCGCCACGTTGCGCAACTGCTGCATCGCCTGCGGCTCGACCTCGTCGGGCTCGGCCCACATCCGGATCGGCGCACGCCCACCCGGCACCTTCTTGTACACCATCGCGTGTCGCCTCCCTCCGCCGGACTCCGAACCGACGCCATCAATGACGCCAGAGTCGCACCACCGCCCGCAACCCAATAAAGATCCTCTGCCCGTCCTCGACCCCCGTGAAAGGCCGATCGGCCCGGGTGAGGCGTGGACGAAGAGACGGTGCCGGCGGGTGGACCGGCCGGCCATGGCGTCAGGGCGTCGATCAGGCCTGGACGGCCCGCGCCCGGCGGCGCCGCTTCCAGGCCAGGGTCGCGGCCTGGATGACGAAGAAGGCGCCACCGGCCGCGGTGTACATGATCAGCGGGGTCAGGCCGGGGTGGTCGCCGACGGCGGCGGGCAGGTAGGTGAGACCGGCGATGACCGACAACGCGCCGGCGACGAGCATCGGCCACTGACGGCCGAGCTCGGGGCCGCGGCGGCGGACGGCCACGGTCAGCTGGGCGGCACCGGAGACGATGGCCCAGAGGCCGAACACGAACAGCACCGCGCCGACGCCGCCGATGGCGGACAGGCCGAGACCGACGGCGGTCAGGGCGCTGAGCACCGTGTTGAACACCTGCAGCCTGCGGGCGGGAGTCCCGGGATCCTCACGGACGTCGAGCAGCGAGGCGACGACGTCGATGATCGGGTACGCGACGAGCAGGATCACCGAGGTGGCCGTCAACGAGTCGTGGACGGCGACGAAAGCGGCGGACCAGGCGATCGCGATGAGGCCGCGGACGAGGTAGATGCGAAGGAGGGACGACATCGGGGCTTCCATATTCTTTCCGACATTCCGGCTTTCCGAGGTACGGAGTCACTCTGACCGCCCGTACCGGCCGATCGCCCCTGGGAGAGACCCTGGCCGGGACCCTGGTCCCGGCCCCCTGGGCTCCCCAGGCCCCCTGGGGAGGGCTGCGGCACGTCACGACGTTCGAGCCGAGCAGGAGTGTTGTAACCTCCCCGGCGGGGGGATGACGTGCAGATCAACACCAGGATGTCCGCTTTACGAGGGCGGCGGCGCGAGCAGGAGGCGCTCGAACGGCTGCTGCGTGAGGTCAGCGCCGGGCAGAGCCGGGTGCTGGTGCTGCGCGGCGAGGCCGGAGTGGGCAAGACCGCCCTGCTGGACCACCTCGCCGAGACCGCGCCGGCCGGTCACGTGGCCCGCGCGGCCGGGGTGGAGCTGGAGACCGAGATCGCCTACTCCGCGCTCCAGCAACTCTGCGCCCCGCTGCTGGGCCGTCTCGACCGGCTGCCCGAGCCGCAGCGCGACGCGCTCGCCACCGCCTTCGGCCTCAGCACCGGCACCCCGCCGGAGCCGTTGCTCGTGGGGCTCGCCGTGCTCGGACTGTTCGCCGAGGCCGCCTCGGAGCGGCCGCTGGTCTGCGTGGTGGACGACGCGCAGTGGATGGACCGCATGTCGGAGGTGATCCTCGCCTTCGTCGCCCGCCGGCTGGACCGCGAGTCGATCGCCCTGGTCTTCGCGGCGCGCAGCCCCGGCGACGAGCAGGTCCTCGCGGGGCTGCCCGAACTGCGCGTCGAGGGCCTGCCCGACGCGGACGCGCGGGCACTGCTGGACTCGGTCCTGCCCGGGCCGATCGACGCCCGGGTACGCGACCGGATCGTCGCCGAGACCCGCGGCAACCCGCTCGCCCTGCTCGAACTGCCGCGCGGTCTCACGCCGGCGGAACTGGCGTTCGGGTTCGGCGGGCACGGCGGGACACCGCTGGTGGGCCGGGTCGAGGAGGGCTTCCAGCGGCGCATCGCGGCGCTGCCCGAGGACACCCGCACACTGCTGCTCACCGCCGCCGTCGAACCGCTCGGCGACGTGCCGCTGCTGTGGCGCGCGCTGGAGCGGCTGGGCGTCGGGATGGACGCCGCGGCGCCCGCGGCCGCCGCGGGCCTGATCGAGATCGGGACCCGGGTCCGGTTCCGGCATCCGCTGGTCCGCTCGGCCAGCCGGCGCTCCGCCGCGCCCTCCGGGCTGCGGGAGGTCCACCGGGCGCTCGCCGAGGTGACCGATCCCGGGCGGGACCCCGACCGCCGTGCCTGGCACCGGGCGCACGCCGCGCTGGGACCGGACGAGGAGGTCGCCGGCGAACTGGAGCGGTCGGCCGGGCGGGCGGTGGCCCGTGGCGGGCGGGCGGCGGCCGCGGCCTTCCTGGAGCGCGCGGCGGAGCTGACCCCCGATCCGGCCAAGCGCGCCGGGCGCACCCTGGCCGCCGCGGTGGCCCGGTTCGCCGCCGGGGCCCTCGCCGAGGTTCCGGACCTGCTGGCCTCGGCCGAACTCGGTCCGCTGGACCTGGTGCAGCAGGCCGGAGTGGAGCGGCTGCGCGCCAAGGTGGCGTTCGCGCTCAACGCCGGACGGGCGGCCGGGCCGCCGCTGCTTTCGGCCGCACGCCGTCTTGCGACCCTGGATCCCGCGGCGGCCCGCGAGACCTACCTGGCGGCGATCGGCGCGGCCGTGAACGCGGGATGCCTCGGCGACGGCGACCTGCGCCGCGCCGCCGAGGCGGCCCGGGGCGTCCCCGCGGGCGGAGAGCCGGCCGGTCTGCTCCTCCAGGCTCTGACGGCGTGGAGCCTGGAGGGGCACGCGGCGGCGGTGCCGCTGTTCGCTCGCGCCCTGGCCGAGGTCTCCCCGCACAACGACGTGGACCTGGTCTGGCTGAGCGGGGCGATCTTGCACGAGGTGTGGGACGACGTGGCGTTTCTCACCAGGACCGAGCAGGCCGTCGGCTACGCCCGTGAGACCGGCGCGCTGTCCCTGCTGCCGAGCGCGCTGACCTTCCGTGCCACCGCGCTGATCTACGCCGGCCGCTTCGCCGACGCCTCGGACCTGCTGGAGGAGGCCGAGGCCCTCGGAAACGCCACCGGCTCGTCCCCGCATCCGGCCACCGCGGTCATCCTGGCCGCGCACCGCGGCCGCGAGGAGCCGGCGCTGGAGCTCAACGAGACTCTGGTGAACGACGCCGAGGCGGGTGGCATGGGGTGGCTGCTCGCCGTCGCCGGGTACAGCAAAGCGGTGCTGTACAACGGGCTCGGCCGGTACCCCGCCGCGCTGCGGGCGGCCCGCGAGGCGGCCCGGCACGAAGACCTCGCCGTCCTGCAGTGGTCGCTCGGGGAGCTGGTGGAAGCCGCCGCGCGCGCCGGGGAGCACGCCGTCGCGGCGCGGGCCCGTGACCGCCTCGCCGCCCGCACACGTGCCGCCGGCACCAACTGGGCCCTCGGCGCCCAGGCGCTCGCGGACGCGCTCGCCGGATCGGCCGGATCGGCCGGCCCGGCCGGATCCGCCGGATCGGCCGGATCGGTCGAGGAGCACTACCGAGAGGCGATCGAGCGGTTGTCCGCGACCCGGCTCGGCCTGCAGACCGCCCGGGCCCGCCTGCTCTACGGTGAGTGGCTGCGACGGGAGAACCGGCGGGCCGACGCCCGGGCACAGCTGCGCGTCGCGCACGAGGCGTTCACCACCATCGGCGCGGAGGGGTTCGCCGAGCGGGCCGGGCGGGAACTGGCCGCCACCGGCGAGACGGTGCGCAGGCGGACCCTCGGAGAACGGGAGGAGCTCACCCCCCAGGAGGCGCAGATCGCGCGTCTGGCCGTGGCGGGCCGCACCAATCCGGAGATCGGCGCCGTGCTGTTCCTCAGTCCGCGCACCGTCGAATGGCACCTGCGCAAGGTCTTCACCAAGCTCGGCATCGGCTCGCGCCGCGAGCTCGCCTCCGCCCTGCGCGACAGGTGACTCCAGGGACGCCCCCAGGGTGTCACCCTGGGGCGAGCGTCCTGCCCCGCACGTGATCGTGGACACCGGATGCCGGACGGCATCACCGTGATCGTGAAGAGGTGGAGACAGTGGTGGACTACCTGCTCGAAGTGATCGTGCTGCCGGTGGCCGACGTCGACCGGGCCAAGGAGTTCTACAAGCGGATCGGATTTCGCGAGGATCTCGACTACGTCGGCGGCCAGGACTTCCGGGTCGTGCACTTCACCCCGCCGGGCTCCCACTGCTCGATCATCGTGGGCGAAGGCATCGGCACCGCCGCGCCCGGGTCGGCGGAGAACGTGCACCTGATCGTGCGTGACATCGAGGAGGCCCGGGCCGACCTGGTCGGCCGCGGCGTCGAGGTCAGCGAGATCTTCCACGACGCCGGCGGCGTCTTCCACCACGCGGGCGAGGAGGAGCGGGTTCCCGGCCTCTACCCCGGCCGCCTCTCGTACGGTTCGTTCGCCTCGTTCAGCGATCCGGACGGCAACGGTTTCCTGTTGCAGGAGGTCACCGAGCGCGCCCCCGGCCGCTGAGGCCGCGCTGGACGCGCCCACCGTATGACCGCGGCGGCCCCGGTGAGAACCCCGGGGCCGCCGCGTCGTGCGGACAGGGTCAGGCGGTGACGCAGCGGTAGTTCGCGGCCGAGGCCGTGTCGCCGTGACCGGTGTAGCGGGCCACCATCGGGTAGCGGCAGACGTTCCGCGTGACGGTCCTGCCGTCGGCGCCGGAGACCGAGGCGGCCAGGGTGGCCGGAGCCTTGCCCTTCTCCACCCAGGTGACCAGTGCGCCCAGGTCGTCGGCCGGGTACGGGCCGGTGCCGCCGCCGCAGTGGTTCACGCCGGGCAGCAGGAACAGCCGGTAGAAGTCGTCGACCCGCTCGCCGCCGCCGAGGGCCCGCTCGACCCGCTCGCGGTAGTCGACCGTGCCCTGGGTGGGCACCAGTTCGTCGGTCTGGCCGTGCCAGCTCAGCAGCTTGCCGCCGGCCTTCGCGAACGCGGACAGGTCCGGGTCGTCGCTGCCGATGATGTCGTTGAACCGCCGCTGCGACGCGCGGAAGATCTGCCCGAAGGACCTGTAGGTGAGCTTCGTGGTGTCGAACGAGGGGTCCTGCGTCACGAAGTACTTGACCCAGGCGTCGGCGACGAAGAAAGGGGCGCCGGGAGTGGCCAGGGCGGCCAGGCTCGCGCCCTTGTTCGGCCCGTACCAGAGCTTGCGGCCGGAGATGACCGGCCCCGCCCAGACCTTGCGCACCGCGTCCGCGGTGGCGCGGGAGATCACGATCGTCCTGTCCTTGCAGACGACCTTGGTGCCGACGAGGCGACGGGGGTCCCAGCCGCACTTGTGCGGGCTGTCGATGACGCCGTCCTCGACCCCGTCGAGGGTGTCGCAGGCCTTGACCGCGGCGGCGGTGAACGCCTCCAGCTCACATGAGGTGGGCGCGACCTTCTCCTCGTTGAAGACGGCCTGCGACCAGAGCGTGGCGACCGCGAACCGGTCCCAGTTGATCGCCGGCGCCTTGGCGAGGATCCCGTCGAAGTCGGCCGGGTGGCTCTGGGCCTCCTCGTACCCCTGGCGGCCGCCGGTGGAGCAGCCGTTCCAGTACGCGTAACTCACGGATCGGTCGTAGAACCTCTTCGCCACGTCCTTGCCGATGACGGCCATGTCGTGCAGCGAGCGGGAGGCGAAGTTCTCCAGCAGCGGGGTGTTGACCTTTCCGGCCGCGGTGAGCGCCCAGCCGCTCACGTCGAGCGGGTTCGCGCCGACACCGGCATCGGTCGCCGCGGCGACATAGCCGGCCTTCACCGCGCCGACCAGCGGGGCGCCGTCAAGATCACCGGCGAGGTAGGCGCTGCCTCCGGTGGCCTGGAACCGTCCGGTCCACTTCTTCCTGTCCTGGGGCAGCGAGATCTTGATGGCGACGTGGTCCTTCGCGCCCGGGTGGCTCACCGTGACGGTGAGGTCGCACCAGGCGGGCACGTCGGTGAGCGTCTCCTTCTCGGGGTGCAGCGGTGGAGCGGCGGGGAAGGTGACGGTTCCGCCGGCGTGGGCGACCGCCTTCACCGACTCCACCTTCGTGCCGGAGGGCGCGGAGACGGGAACCGCGGCGCAGGTCGTGGCGGCTGCCGGGCCGCCGTCGCGGGAGAGGGCGCCGGCGGCCGTGGGCGTCAGCGCCGCCACCGCCGGCACCGCCGCCGTCATCAGGACGATCAATCGTCGTTTCATGCCCGACATACTCGTGCGGCACCCGCGGGCCTCACCCCAGGGAGACCCCCTGGGCCGCACCCTGGCCGGGCCTCGGCGCCTCACCCGCCCGCGGGTCCGGCCTCCTGGCGGGCGGGGGGAATGTGCGCCGCTTCGCCGGAGCGGGCCCGGTAGCGGGAGGTCAGCGGCAGGCCCTGGAAGGCCTGTTCGGCCGCGGCGTCGAGGTCCGCGCCGTCCATGCCGCCCTTGGCCATGACGTCGAAGCCGCGGTTGAGCGACAAGATCATGACGGCGATGGCGCGGGCGTCGGCCTCCGGGGCGAGGTCGCCGTGGCGCTGGGCCGCGGCGACGCAGTCGCGCAGGATCCGCTGCTGTTCGAGGAACACCCCCCGGATGATGTCGCGCGCCTTGCCGTCCTGGGTGCCCACCTCGTGGGCGAACCTGCCCGCCATGCAACCGAGACGTTCGTCGTCGTCCAGGACGAACCGGGCACCGCTCGCGAGGAAGCCGTGCAGGCGTTCCACCGCGGTGTCGTCGGGCCCGTCGAGAAGCTCACGCGTCTCGGCCAGGGCCTGGCGCACGTACTCGTTGAGCGACTTGATGAACACCGTGTGCTTGTCGCCGAAGGAGGCGTAGAGGCTCCCCCGCCCGAGGCCCGTGGCGGCGGAGATGTCGTCCAGGCTCGTGCCGGCGTAGCCCGTCGCCCGGAAGCGAAGCATGGCCGTCTCGAGGACGGTCTGCTCGTCGAAGCCGCGCGGTCTGGCCATGGACCCATCCTACAAGATCTTGACCGATCGATACAGAACCCGCGCCCGGATTCTGGACGAAACAGTACAGAACCATGCTAGGGTTTTTGACAGATCAGTACAGAACGCCGATGCGGGACGGCTCCGCCGCAGCCCGCCACGGCGCCACCACGCCGACGACCCCGGACCCCCGTGAGGCACCGGGATCGGACAGGCGGCGACTCACACAAGGAGCACGTCAATGAGCGCCAAGCTCGAAGGAAAGATCGCGCTGGTCACCGGTGGCAGCACCGGCATCGGACTGGCGTCCGCGCGACGGCTGGTCGACGAGGGCGCCTTCGTCTTCATCACCGGCCGCCGCGAGCAGGAACTGCTCAAGGCCGAGGCCGAGATCGGGCACAACGTGCGGACGGTGCGGGGAGACATCGCCCACCTGGCCGACCTCGACCGTCTCTACTCGGCGATCAGGTCACACGAGGGCCGGCTCGACATCGTCGTCGCCAACGCCGGCATCGTCGAGGTGAGGCCCACCGACCAGGCCACCCCCGAGCACTTCGACAAGATCTTCGACGTCAACGCCCGGGGCACCTACTTCACGGTCCAGAAGGCGCTGCCGCTCATGGGCGAGGGAGGGAGCATCGTGCTCGTCTCCTCCGGCATGAGCGTGAAGGGCTTCCCCGGCTACGGGGCGTACGCCGCCACCAAGGCCGCCATCCGCTCCTTCGCCAGAACCTGGGCGGCGGAGCTGAAGGATCGGGGCGTGCGCGTCAACGTGCTCAGCCCCGGCGTGATCGAGACACCGATCATGGACAGCCAGTTCGCGGACGAGGCCGAGCTGCGGGCCGGCATGGAGATGTTCAGGTCGATGATCCCGATGGGCCGCCTCGGCCGTCCCGAGGAGATGGCCGCCGCCGTCTCCTTCCTCGCCTCCGGCGACAGCAGCTACATCACCGGGTTCGACCTGGTGGCGGACGGCGGCGTCGTCGAACTCTGAGCCCATCGGCGCGACCCGTCCGAACCCGCCGCAGGGCTCGTGCGGGTCGCGCCGCGCGCCCCGGTCCCCCCGCCCGGGCGACCGTCGCGGCCGGCCGTGCCGGGGTCATCACGGGACGTCGCCGGGGTCATCACGGGACGTCGCGGGAATCGGCGCCGGCGGGCCGGGGGGCGTGGGGCCGTGCTCCGCCGATGACCGCCTGGGTGAGCTGCGCGGCCAGGCCGGCGGTGAGGGGGGTGCGGGCGATCAGGAGGCGGTACCACATCAGGCCGTAGACCTGGTCCATGGTCAGCTCCAGATCGATCCCGGCCGGCAGCTCGCCGCGGTCGCGGCCCTGGACGAGCAGCGCCCGCAGCCGGTCTCTGCGGGCCGCGATGAACGCGCGCATGCCCTCGGCGGCCGCGGTGTCGCGCAGGGCCTCGGCCGCCAGGGCGCGGAACAGGTCTCCGGCGCGCTCGACGGCGAGGAAGGTGCCGGACAGGAAGGTCGAAAGGTCCGCGGCGAGCACTCCGGTGTCGGGGACGGGCACCTCCTGCTGGGCGTGCTCGACCACGGCCTCCAGCAGCACCGCGCCCTTGGAGGGCCACCACCGGTAGATGGTGTGCTTGCTGACCCCCGCCGCGCGGGCGATCGCGTCGATCGTGACGGCCATGCCGTCCGGCCCGGCGAGCAGATCGGCGGCGCGGCGCAGCACGGCCTCCCGGACCGCCGGGTTGCGCCGGCGGCCGGTGTGCGGCCGGGAGGCGGGCGTGGGGTCGGTGGCCATGATCGCATCCTAGCATTTGACGGAACTGGTGGTTCCGGCAAAGCTTGTCGGAACCACCAGTTCCGTCAAGCACATCGAGGGTCATCATGGATCTCCACCTGAGCGGCAGGCGCGCGCTCATCACCGGCGCGTCGAAGGGCATCGGCGCGGCGACCGCCGAGGTGCTCGCCGAGGAGGGCTGCGAGGTCCACCTCGCCGCCCGCGGGGCTCCCGCGCTGGAGGACCTCGCGCGCCGGCTGAGCGCCTCGTACGGCGTCGGCGCGTACGCGCACCCCGTCGACCTGCGGCGCCCGGAGGATCTCGCCCGCCTGGCCGAGGAGGTCCCGCAGGTGGACATCCTGGTCAACAACGCCGGCGACATCCCCGGCGGCCCGCTCGACGCGGTGGACGCGAAGAGCTGGCGGCACGGCTGGGAGCTCAAGGTCCTCGGCTACGTCGACCTCACGCGGCTGGTCTACGCGCGGATGAGGGACCACGGGCACGGCGTGATCGTCAACACCATCGGCATCGCCGGCCAGCGGGCCGACTTCGACTACATCGCGGGCAGCTCGGGCAACGCCGCCCTGATGGCGTTCACCCGCGCCTTGGGCGGGCGCAGCCTGCGCGACGGCATCCGCGTCGTCGGCGTCAACCCCGGGCCGGTGGCGACCGAGCGCATCCTCACCCTCATGGCCGCCCAGGCGCGCACGGCCGGCGGCGACGGGACGCCCCCCGACCCGGCCGCCGCGTTCCCGCTCGGCCGTGCGGCGACGCCCCGCGAGGTCGCCGACCTCATCGCCTTCGTGGCCTCCCCCCGCTCCGCCTACACCAGCGGTGCGATCTTCACCGTCGACGGCGGGATCTCCGCCGCGTCGTGACCACCACCCGGGCTCGCCCCCGCCGCACGGACTCGCCTCCGCCGCACGGACTCGCCTCCGCCGCACGGGCACGCCTCCGCCGCACGGGCACGACTCCGGACGAGGACGGCTCCCGTACCGCCGGGACGGGTCCCGCCGCACGGGGACGGCGCCGCTCCGGCGAAGGGGGCCCACGCGGGACGGGCCGGTGTCCGCCGGGAAGACGGGGGCGTCAGCCACCGGCGGCGTCGGGGCGCATCTCGGGGCAGGTGCCTCCCGGCGTGGTGGCCAGTTCGAAGTGCCACATCTCGTTGGCGAACATCTGGCACAGCCCGTAGCGGGCGCCGTGCCGGCTGAGCCAGTCGTCGGCGTCGGTCGGGCCGATGTCCACCGCGTGCCCGGTGACGTGGCGCGAGCGCTCCGGAGTGGCGACGTAACGGGCGGCCTCCCGCTCGCTCCCGTACTTGGCGATCGCCTCGTCGAGCAGCCGCCGCTGGTAGGCCCTGCTGCGCCAGCCGGTGGTCAGGAACACGCCGACGCCCTCGCGCGCCGCGTCCTTCGCCGCCCGCCGCACGGCGCGCAGCAGCTCCGGGTCCAGGTTGGCCACCGCGGGCTGCCCGGCGTCGAAGGGCGAGAGCCGCCCGCCGTCCGGCACCACCCCGTCCGCGGCACCCAAAGGGGGATCGGCGCTCCATTCCCGGATGGAACGGCCGATCTCGGTCCCGCCCGGGACGGCGGCCACGCAGCGGGCGCCGCAGGTGAACGCCGCCACCCCGGCCCCTGCCGTGACCGCGGCCAGCGACACGGCGGCGAGGGACCACACGATCCGCCCGCGACGCGCGGCGGGCCGTCCGGTCGGCGAGGGGACGCGCGCCCGGCCGGACGGGACGCCTGACCGGACGGTGGACGCGGAGAGCGACGGGGCGGGCGACGGGTCGGGCCCTGCGGCGGGCGGGAACACGGTCTCGGACGGGGGGCCGGGTCGTCGGTCCATGGGCGATCCCTCTCTCGGGAAGCCGCCGTGCGGGGCGGGCACGCCGCGGCGGCGCACGTCGGCCACCATGCGCGTCCCGGGTGTCCCCGCCGTCGCCGCCGCGATTCGGCGACCGCTCAGCCGTGCATCGGTCGTGTATCGGCCTTCCGGCCAGGCCGGAACCACCGCCCGGACGGGCAGGCGACGACCGTCGAGTCGGCCTGCCGGCCCCACCCCTCCCGTGCGGCGGCAACGGGCCGACGCGCGGAAGACGGCCGTCGGACGGTGGCCCCGTCCGGCCGCCGATCAGCGCCGCGGGGAATGTCCTGGGTCCGCGGGGTGTCGGAGTCAGAGTGAGCGCACCACGGCAAGCACCGTTCCTCGGAAAGACCACCTGGGCCCGGCGGTTCGAGACACCGCTGCGCGAGTTCCTGCGCACCGAGACCGGCAGCGCCGCGGTCCTGCTGGCCGCCACGCTGGCCGCGCTCGTCTGGGCCAACGTCGACCTGCCGTCCTACGAGGGGCTGTGGCGGACGTCGCTGTCGGTGCGCCTCGGGGACGCCGGGATCTCCCAGGACCTGCGCCACTGGGTCAACAACGGGCTGATGACGCTGTTCTTCCTGGTCGTCGGGCTGGAGGCCAGGCGCGAGTTCGACATGGGCGAGCTGCGCGACCGGCGGCGGCTCGTGCTGCCGGTGGCGGCCGGCGTGGGCGGCATGCTCGTACCCATCGCGATCTACCTGGCGCTCAACGCGGGCGAGCCCTCCGCGCACGGCTGGGGCGCCGCGATGTCGACCGACACGGCCTTCGCCATGGGCGTGCTCGCCCTGGTCGCCTCGCGCTTCCCCGCCCGGGCGCGGACCTACATCCTCACCGTCACCGTCGTCGACGACCTGGTCGCGCTCTGCGTCATCGCGATCTTCTACAGCGAGCGGGTCAGGGTCCCCGCGCTGCTGGCGGCGATCGCGATCTTCGCGGCGATGCTGCTGCTGAAGTACCGGGCCAGGGTGCGCAACGGCCTGATGGTCGCGGGCTTCGGGGTGGCGGCCTGGGCGGCGCTGCAGGCCTCGGGGGTCGAGCCGGTGGTCATCGGCCTGGCCATGGGCCTGCTGACCTACGCCTCGCCGGCGACGCGCGGCGACCTGGAGCGGGCCAGCGACCTGTTCCGGCTGTTCCGCGAGCAGCCGACCGCCGAGCTGGCCCGGTCGGCCAGCGCGGGAGTGGCCAAGGCCGTCTCGCCCAACCATCGGCTCCAGCAGCTCTACCACCCGTGGACCAGCTACGTCATCGTGCCGCTGTTCGCGCTGGCCAACGCCGGCATCGCCATCGACGGCGGCTTCGTGGCGCGGGCGCTGACCTCGCCGGTCACCCTGGGAATCATGGCGGCGTACATCGCCGGCAAGCCGGCCGGGATCGTCGGGGCCACCTGGCTGGTCACGCGGCTGAGCCGGGGGCGGGTGCGCCCGCCGGTGGGCTGGGCCGCGATCGCGGGCGGCGGGACGATCGCCGGCATCGGGTTCACCGTCTCCCTGCTGATCGCCACCCTGGCCTTCGACGGGGAGCGGCTGGAGGAGGCCAAGTTCGGCATCCTGGCCGCGGCGCTGTGCGCCTCGGTGATCACCTGGGTGATCTCGCGTGTGACGGCCGGGCTGCCGGCCGCGCTGCGGGCGCGGGTGCTGTACGGCACCGCCGAGAGCATCGTCGACCTGGCCTTCCCCGTGGACCCGGACCGCGACCATCTGCGCGGCCCGCTGGAGGCGCCGGTGACGGTGGTGGAGTACGGCGACTTCGAGTGCCCGTACTGCGGCCTGGCCGAGCCGGTCGTGCGCGAACTGCTGGCCGGGCACGGCGACGTGCGGTACGTCTGGCGCCACCTGCCCCTGCACGACGTCCACCCCTCGGCGCAGCTCGCCGCGGAGGCCAGCGAGGCGGCCGCCCTCCAGGGCGCGTTCTGGGAGATGCACGACGCGCTCCTGGAACACCAGGGCCGGCTGCTGCTGCCGCACCTGGTCGGCTACGCCGAGAGCATCGGGCTGGACCTGGACCGCTTCCGGCGGGACCTGAAGGAGCACAGCGGCGCCGCGCGCATCGCCGAGGACGTCGACTCGGCCGACCTCAGCGGCGTGTCCGGCACGCCGACGTTCTTCGTCAACGGGCGGCGGCACCACGGCGCCTACGACATCGCGACGCTGAGCGCCTCCGTCCGCGCGGCCCGCGCCCGCGCCGCCCTGGTCTCCTGAGCGCCGCCGTGGCCTCGTGAGCGCCTCCCCTGCCTCCTGACCTGCCGAGCGCCCCCCGGTCTCCTGAGCGCCGCCGTGACCGCCTCCCCGGCCTCCTGGCCTGCTGAGCACCCCCCTGGTCTTCTGAGCGCCGCCGTGATCGCCCGGTCCCTGGCTCCGTGGACCGGGACCACCCCGCGGGCTCACGCGATCTCCTGGTTGGATGTCGCTTTGTGAGCGAACTGTCAGAGACCGAGCGCACCCGGCACCGGCGGCTGCGCGAGCAGGGCCGCCGCGAGCGGGAGGCGCTGTTCGAGGTGCTGCGCGCGGGGTTCGTCTGCCATCTCGGCGTCGTCGTGGACGGCGCCCCGATGGTGGTGCCCACGGTCTACGGCTTCGACCAGGACCACATGTACGTGCACGGGTCGGTCGCCAGCCGCAGCATGACCCAGGACTCGGTGGTGTGCGTGACCGTCACCCACATCGACGGCCTGGTGCTGGCCCGGTCGGTCTTCGAGCACGGCGTCAACTACCGCAGCGCGATGGTCTACGGCGTCCCGCGCCGGCTGGAAGGCGAGGAGAAGCTCGCCGCGCTGCGCTGCCTCACCGAGCACGTCACCCCCGGCCAGTGGGAGTACGCCCGGCGGCCGAACCGCAAGGAGCTGGCCGCGACGACCATCTTGGCGATCTCGCTGGAGGAGGCGTCGGTCAAGGTCCGCCAGGGCCCGCCCGGCGACGACGACGACCCGCACGACGTCTGGGCCGGTGTGCTGCCGCTGGCCCAGGTGTGGCGGGCGCCGGTCACCGCGCCCGCCGTCGCCCACCCCGCCCCCGCCCACGTGCGCGAGCGCGCCGGCGAGCCGTCCTAGCGGCGGCGGGTTCGCGCGGAAGTGACAAGCGGGGGCCGCGGCACCTGGCGCCGGGTGCGGGGAAACGGGCGCGCGTCGCGGAAATGACCGGGATCCGTCCTTTCACCGTGTCCACGCCCTGCGGCGGGCGACCGGGTCCAGGCATGCCACTCTCGGCGCTGGGCACAAGATTGGTGTCCTCCACTTGAGCGAAGCGGGAACCTTATGACCCGAATTGCCGCTGTCCGCGGTGCCCTCCCTCCCAATCGCCATCCGCAAGCAGAGATCACGGACACCTTCGCCCGCGTGTGCCTGCCCCCGGGCGCGGACCGCCGGCTCCTCGACCGGTTGCACACCTCGGCCCGTGTCGGCCACCGCAACCTGGTCCTCCCGCTCGACCAGTACGCCAAGCTGGACGGGTTCGGCATGGCGAACGAGATCTTCATCGAGGCCGCCGTCGACCTCGGCGCCGAGGCCGTGGGGGCGGCCCTGGACGCCGCCGGCCTGACGCCCGCGGACGTGGACATGATCATGTTCACCTCGGTGACCGGCATCGCCGCCCCCTCGGTGGACGCCCGGCTGGCCGGCCGGCTCGGCCTGCGCCCCGACGTCAAGCGGGTGCCGGTCTTCGGCCTCGGCTGCGTCGCCGGCGCCGCGGGCATCGCCCGGCTGCACGACTACCTGCGCGGGTGGCCCGGGCACGTGGCCGTGCTGCTGTCGGTCGAGCTGTGCTCGCTCACGTTGCAGCCCGGCGACGCCTCGCCGGTCAACCTGGTCGCCAGCGGCCTGTTCGGCGACGGCGCCGCCGCCGTGGTCGCCTGCGGAGCCGACCGGGCCGCCGGAGGCGCACCGGGGCCCACCGTCGTCGCCACCCGCGGCCACCTGTACCCCGACTCCGAGGGCGTGATGGGCTGGGACGTCTCCGACACCGGGTTCCGCGTCGTCCTGGACACCAGCGTTCCGGAGGTCGTGCGCACCTACCTGGCCGACGACGTGAACGGCTTCCTCGCCGACCACGGCCTCACCACGCAGGACGTGACGGCGTGGGTCTGCCATCCGGGCGGTCCCAAGGTGCTGCAGGCCGTCGCCGAGACCCTCGACCTGCCCGACGGCGCGCTGGAGCTGACCTGGCGCTCACTGGAGGACGTCGGCAACCTGTCCTCGGCCTCGGTGCTGCACGTGCTTCGCGACACCCTGGCCCTGCGCCCGCCGCCGCCCGGCACACCGGGGCTGCTGATCGCGATGGGCCCGGGCTTCTGCTCCGAACTCGTCCTGCTGCGCTGGTAGCGCTCCGGTGACGCCGATCACGCTCGCGCCGGCGGTCGTGGCCGTATCGTTTGCAGGCATGTCGTCCTGGTACCTGCTTCTGGTCCTGCTCGTCTGCGTGGAGCGCCTCGCCGAACTGGTGGTTTCCCGGCGCAACGCCCGCTGGAGCCTGGCCCGGGGCGGCCGGGTCTTCGGACGCGGCCACTATCCCTGGATGGTCGCCCTGCACACCGGCCTGCTCGCCGGCTGCCTGCTGGAGACCATGCGGGCACATCCGCCGTTCGTGCCCGCCCTCGGCTGGCCGATGCTCGCCCTGGTCCTGGCCTCCCAGGGCCTGCGGTGGTGGTGCATCACCTCGCTCGGCCCGCGCTGGAACACCGAGGTCATCGTGGTCCCCGGCCTGCCGCTGGTCACCCGGGGGCCCTACCGTCTGCGGTGGCTGCGCCACCCGAACTACGTCGCGGTCGCCGTCGAGGGCGCGGCGCTGCCGCTGGTCCACAGCGCGTGGGTCACCGCCGCCGTCTTCACGGTGCTCAACGCCGCGCTGATGGTCGTGCGCATCCGCTGCGAGGAGTCCGCCCTCGCCTGGGCCGTCCAGCAGGAGGCGGCCGCGCAGGCCCCGGCGCGGGACGGGTCGGGGTGATCGACCTGCTGGTGGCCGGGGGCGGGCCCACCGGGTTGGCCGCCGCCATCAACGCGGCGCTGGCCGGGATGGAGGCCGTGGTCGTGGAGCCGCGCCCGGCCCCGGTGGACAAGGCGTGCGGCGAGGGCCTGATGCCCGCCGGGGTGGCCGCCCTGCGCGCCCTGGGCGTGGAGGTCACCGGCAGGCCTCTGCGCGGCATCCGTTACCTGGACGCGCGGCGGCAGGCGGACGCGCCGTTCCGGCACGGGCCCGGCCTGGGCGTGCGCCGCACCCGGCTGCACGCGGCCCTGGCCGAGCGCGCGGCCGAGGTGGGGGTCAAGGTCGTCCACGGGCGGGTGGAGGGCGTGCGCCAGCGGCCGGGCTTCGTCGAGGCGGCCGGGATGCGGGCCCGCTGGCTGGTCGCCGCCGACGGCCTGCACTCGCCGCTGCGCCGGGCGCTCGGCCTGGAGCTCCCCCCGGGACGCGCCCCCCGCCGGTACGGGCTGCGCCGGCACTTCCAGGTCGCCCCGTGGACGGACTTCGTCGAGGTGCACTGGGCCGCGCGCGGCGAGGCGTACGTGACGCCGGTGGCCGACGGCCTGGTCGGCGTGGCGGTGCTCAGCCGCGAGCGGCGCCCCTACGACGAGCACCTGGCGCAGTTCCCCGCGCTGCTCTCCCGCCTGGCAGGCCCGGCCGCGACCTCGGTGCGCGGCGCGGGCCCGCTGCGGCAGCGGGCCCGCGCCCGCGTGGCCGGGCGGGTCCTGCTGGCCGGGGATGCCGCCGGCTACGTGGACGCCCTCACCGGCGAGGGCGTCTCGCTCGGGCTGCTGTCGGCGCGCGCGCTGGTCGGGTGCCTGCGGGCCGGGCGGCCGGAGGCCTACGAGGGGGCGTGGCGGCGGTTGTCGCTGCGCCACCGCCTGCTGACCGGCGCGCTGCTCGCCGCCCGCCGCCACCCGCTGCCCGCCGGCCTGATCGTCCCCGCCGCCCGCCGCCTGCCCGTCGTGTTCACCGCCGCCGTCAACGCCCTGGCGTGAGACCCCGCACCGGGGGCAGCGGGACCGTGAGGCCCCGCGCCGGGGTCAGCGGGACTCGAAGCGCTCCCGGCGGACGGTGACCTTCTTGCCCTTGATGGTGGTCTGGCGCAGTGAGGAGATCACGTCCTCCACCGAGTGGTCGGGCACCTCGACCAGGGAGAAGCGGTCGGCGATCTCGATGGCCCCGATGTCGCGGCCGCTGAGGCGCGACTCGTTGGCGATGGCGCCGACCAGGTCCTGCGGCCGGACGCCCGCCGAGCGGCCCGCGCCGATGAACACGCGGGTCATGCCGCTGGAAGGGCCCCGGCCGCGCCGCTCGTCGCGGCCGGGCTGCTCGCGCCGCCCGCGGCCCTCGCGCTCGGGCCGCAGCGGCGCCTCGGGGATCTCCTCCTCGTCGGCCGCCGCGCCGCTGGACTCGTGGGCGAGCTTGACCGCGGCCATGGCGATCTCCACCAGGTCGAACTCGTCGGCGAGGGTCTCGACCACGACCCGGAACTGCTCCAGGTCGTCTTGGAGCATGCTCTCCTCCAGCGCCGAGCGGGTGAGCTCGAGCCGGCGGGCCCGCAGGTCGGCGACCGTCGGGACCTTCTCGACCGTGATGCGCGACTTGGTGACCCGCTCGATGGTCTTGAGCATGCGGTGCTCGCGCGGCTCGGCGAGCGTGATCGCCACACCCTCGCGCCCGGCCCGACCCACGCGGCCGATGCGGTGGACGTAGGACTCGGGGGCGGAGGGGACGTTGTAGTTCACCACGTGGGTGAGCTGCTCGATGTCCAGGCCGCGCGCGGCGACGTCGGTGGCGACCAGCAGGTCGGCCGTGCCGGCGCGCAGCCGCGCCATCACGCGGTCGCGCTGCTCCTGGCCCATGCCGCCGTGCAGCGCCTCGGCGCGGTAGCCGCGCCCGTTCATCGTCTCGGTGAGCTGGTCGACCTCCTCGCGGGTGCGGCAGAAGACGATCGCCGCCTCGGGGGCCTCGACGTCCAGGACGCGCCCGAGGGCGGTGGGCTTGTGCGCCCGCGGGACGACGTAGGCGCTCTGCCGCACGCGCGGGGCCTCGCCCGGCGCGGCGGTCTCGCGCTCGATCTGGATGCGCACCGGGTCGGTGAGGTGCTGGCGGGCGATGGAGTTGATGCGCGGCGGCATCGTCGCCGAGAACAGGACGGTCTGCCGCTCTTGAGGGGTCTCCTGGAGGATCGCCTCGATGTCGTCGGCGAAACCCATGTCGAGCATCTCGTCGGCCTCGTCCAGCACGACCATGGTCAGGGCGTCCAGGCGCAGCGTCCGGCGGCCGATGTGGTCGAGCGCGCGGCCGGGGGTGGCCACGACGACGTCCACGCCGCGCTGGAGCTCGCGGAGCTGGCGCCCGATGGGCTGGCCGCCGTAGATCGGCAGTACGCGCGTGCCGAGGTCGCGGCCGTAGCGGTGCACGGCCTCCGAGACCTGGACGGCCAGCTCGCGGGTGGGCACCAGGACCAGCGCCAGCGGGTTGCCGCCGCCGCCGCCGGCGGGCATGCGCTGCAGGATCGGCAGCGCGAAGGCCGCCGTCTTGCCGGTGCCGGTGGCGGCCTGGCCGAGCAGGTCGCGCCCTTCCACAAGTGGTCCGATCGCCTCGCGCTGGATCGGCGTGGGCTCCTCGTAGCCGAGGCCGGACAGCGCGCGCAGGAGTTCGGGGCGCAGTCCGAGGTCGGCGAAGCCTGGCGCTTCTTCGACGCTGGAGGTCATGATCGGGCTCCTCGTTCTGACGGGCGCACGTGGGACGCCGTCGACACCATGTTCCACTGTCGTGGCACGTTTCCCGCGGGCCGGGGTCCCACACCGGCGCGTCCATACACCCCTGCGTGCTGCCCTGCGGCGCAGCGGCGGCCCGTCCCCTGTTCGGACGGCCCACGCGCGCTCACGAGACAGGAAGTTTACTTCAGCCGCGGACCGCTCGAGGTTCCGCGCGGCCCGGACCGCGATCGGCGGCGTGTGCGACCGCGGTGCCCGGCCGGGCATTCCCCGGCCGCATCGGGAATGCAGCGCCCACTGTTCGGCCGCTGTTCACCTCCGCTCACCGAACGGGCAGTGATCCACATTTAGCCTGACATGGCCTCTTATCCCCCCAACCGAGGACAGTCATGGCCATTTCCCTCGTCAAGGCGAGCACCCCCCGAAAGCTCCTGTCCGCCGCCGCCGCGCTCGGCGCCGCCGCCACCCTCGCGCTGTGGGGCGGAGCAGGGACCGGCGCCGCGGCGGCCGTGCCCACCCCGAGCCACGTGGTCGTCGTGGTGCTGGAGAACCACGCCTACTCCCAGGTCATCGGCAGCTCCAGCGCCCCCTACATCAACTCGCTGGCCACCGGCGGCGCGAACCTCACCCAGTTCTACGCCGAGACCCACCCGAGCCAGCCGAACTACTACGCCATGTTCTCCGGCGGCACCCAGGGCATCACCGGCGACGCCTGCGTCACGATCGGCTTCAGCTCCGCCGCCAACCTCGGCTCGGAACTGATCGCGGCCGGCAAGACCTGGGCCAGCTACAACGAGGGGCTGCCCTCCCAGGGCTCCACCGCCTGCACCAGCAGCGGCGGCAAGTACGCCCAGAAGCACAACCCGTGGTTCGGCTTCAAGAACGTGCCGACCTCCACGGCCCGCACGATGGCCCAGTTCCCCACCGACTTCACCACGCTCCCGAAGGTCTCCTTCGTGGTGCCGAACCTGTGCAACGACATGCACGACTGCTCGGTCTCGACCGGTGACGGCTGGCTGAAGAGCAAGCTCGGCGCCTACGCGACCTGGGCCAAGAGCAACAACAGCCTGCTCGTCGTGACCTTCGACGAGGACAACCGCCTGGCCGGCAACCGCGTCGCCACCGTCGTCTACGGCCAGCCGGTCATCCCCGGCAGCAAGCCCTCCACCACCTACAACCACTACAACCTGCTCAGGACCCTCGAGGACATGGCCGGGCTGACCACGCACGCGGGCAACGCGGCGTCGGCCTCCGCCATCACCGGAATCTGGAGCTGAGCTTGTACCTGGCCGAACGCGGGCCGGACCAGGCCGCCGAGTCCGGGGACCTCTCCCCGGGCCCGGCGGTCCGCCCGGGCCGGGCCGTCAGGGCCGTCCCCGCGACGGTCCTGGCGCTCGGGACCGTCAGCCTGATCACCGACGTCTCCTCCGAGATGGTCGCCGCCGTGCTGCCGCTGTACCTGGTGGCCGGGCTGGGCCTCAGCCCGCTCGGGTTCGGGCTGCTCGACGGCGTCTACAACGGGGTCAGCGGACTGGTGCGCCTGTTCGGCGGCCACCTGGCCGACCGGGGCGGGCGCCACAAGGCCGTCGCCCTGGCCGGGTACGGGCTGTCGGCGCTGTGCAAGCCGCTGCTGCTGCTCGCGCACACGCTCCCGGCGATCGGCGCGGTGCTGGCGCTGGACCGGGCCGGCAAGGGGCTGCGCACCGCTCCGCGGGACGCGCTGATCTCGCTGTCCACGCCGCCGGAGACCCGGGGCCGCGCCTTCGGGGTGCACCGCGCGATGGACACCGGCGGGGCGCTGCTCGGCCCTCTGGCCGCGTTCCTGGTGCTGGGCGTGGCCGCCGAGGGGTACGACGCGGTCTTCACCGTCAGCTTCTGCGCCGCCGCGCTGGGCGTGCTGGTGCTCGTCCTGTTCGTCCCGTCCCGCCCCACGGGCCCGGACACCCGGCCGGCCGCCGCGCGGGACGGAGCGGCGGACGGGGCGCCGCCGGTCACGCTGCGGTCGGCGGTGGCTCTGCTGGGCCGTCCGGAGGTCAGGCGGCTGGCCGTCTGCGCGGCGCTGCTCGGTCTCACCACCGTCAGCGACGCCTTCGTGTACCTGATGCTGCGCCACCGGCTCGGGATCGCCGAGCAGTGGTTCCCGCTGCTGCCGCTCGGCACGGCCGTGGTCTTCCTGCTGCTGGCGCTGCCGCTCGGCGTGCTGGCCGACCGCGTGGGCCGCCGCAGGGTGTTCCTCGCCGGCCACCTTGCCCTGCTGGCCGCCTACGGGCTGCTGCTCGCGGCTCCGGCCGGCCCCGTCGTGCCGTTCGCCGTGCCGGCCCTGCACGGCGCGTTCTACGCGGCGACCGACGGCGTGCTCGCCGCCGCCGCGGCCGGCGCCGTACCGGCCGAGCTGCGGGCGAGCGGGCTCGCGCTGATCGGCACCGGGCAGGCGCTGGCCCGCTTCTGCTGCTCGATCGCCGTCGGCGCGGCCTGGACCGCGCTCGGCGACCGGGCCGTGCTGCAGGCCGCGATGGCGTGGCTGGCGCTGTGCGCGGCCTGGGCGGCCTACGCCCTGCGCGGCCGGGAGGCCCGGTGAGCCGCCAGGCCCGCGTGGTGGCGCTGCTGGCCGGGGTCGTCCTGCTCGGCTCGGTCGCCTTCGCCTCGGTGCTGCACGCCGCGGGCCGCGCGGGCGAACGGGACCGGCCGCGGCCCGGCGGCCCGTCCGTCGCCGCGGGCGCCGTTCGTCTCGACGCGCGCGGGGCGATGGTCTTCCGCAACATGGAATGGGGGCCGCACCGCGACGAGCTGGTCTCGGTGCCGGCCGCCGACCCCGGCGCGGCGCGGACGGCCGCGCCGGTGCGCTGCCTGCGCTTCCACGCCGCGGCCGGGGTCGGCGTGTGCCTGCGCAAGGTGGACGGCGCGCTCGGCGAGAGCTACTTCGCCTCGATCGTCGACTCCGGCCTGCGGACGCTGCGCGACTACCCGCTCGCGGGCGTCCCGTCGCGGACGCGGGTCTCGCCGTCCGGGCACCTGGCCGCCTGGACGGTGTTCGCCGGCGGCGACTCCTACGCGGGCGGGGACTTCTCCACCCGCACCTCGATCGTCGATGTCAGGTCCGGGGCGCTGACCGCGAGCCTGGAGAGCTACGCGATCGTCAAGGACGGCCGCCCCTACCACGCCGCCGACGTGAACCTCTGGGGTGTCACCTTCGCCGACGACGCCCGTTTCTACGCGACCTTGGCGACCAAGGGCCGCACCTACCTGGTGCGCGGGGACCTCCCCACGCGCACGGTGACCACCGTGCGCGCCAACGTCGAGTGCCCCTCGCTGTCGCCCGACGGCACCCGTCTGGTGTTCAAGAAGCGGGTGGCCGGCCTGAGCGCGGACGAACCGTGGCGGCTGTACGCGCTGGACCTGGCGAGCATGCGCGAGACGCCGCTGGCCGAGGGGCGCAGCGTGGACGACCAGGTCGTCTGGGCGGACGCGCGCACGGTGGTGTACGGCCTGGCCGGCGACTTCGGCGCCGACCTGTGGTCGGTCCCCGCCGACGGCTCCGGCGCGCCCAGGCGAGTGGCGGGCGCCGCCCTCAACCCCGCCTACGTCGGCTGAGCCCGACGCGGGCCGCTCCCCACGAGCGGCTCCCCTGGGCGGCTTCCCGGGAACCGGAGCGCGGCCCTCGTCCTGGCCGTGTAGGGCGCCGCCCGGGGGGCACAGGGGTCGCATGAAGCGGACTCTCGTGAAGACCTCGCTGGCGGTCGCGGCGACCGCCGTGGCAGGAAGCGTGGCGACCGACCCCGACTCCCCCTGGTACCGGAGGCTGCGCAAGCCCGCCTGGCAGCCGCCTCCGCCCGCCTACGCCGCCGTGTGGACCCCGCTGTACGCGCTGATCGCCTACGCCTCGGCACGGGCGCTGGCCCGCGCCGGCGAGGCGGACCGGCGGGCGCTCGGCCGCGCCCTGGGCGTCAACCTGGCGCTGAACGCGGCCTGGACGCCGATCTTCTTCCGCATGCGCTCCCCCAAGGCGGCACTGGCGGAGCTGGTGGCCCTGAACCTCTCCAACGCCGTCCTCGCCCGCCGCGTCCTGCGGGCGGACCGGCCGGCGGGGCTGCTGCTGCTCCCCTACGCCGGCTGGACGCTCTTCGCCACGGCGCTCAACGCGGCGATCGTGCGCCGCAACCCGGGGTCACGCGCCGAGAACGCGGCATGACCGAGATGAGACCTGGCCTGAAGCCTGATCTGGAGGAGGCGCGCGAGCGCACGATCGACGACGTGGTGGGGCCTGGGACCGTCGTGCTGTTCTGCGGCATCAATCCCGGCCTGTACTCCGCGGCCACCGGGCACCACTTCGCCCGTCCCGGCAACCGGTTCTGGCCCGCGCTCCACCTGTCGGGGTTCACTCCCCGGCTCCTGCGCCCGAGCGAGCAGCACCTGCTGCCCTCCTACGGGCTGGGCATCACCAACCTGGCGCCGCGCGCGACGGCCAAGGCGGCGGAGCTGTCCCGGGAGGAGCTGCGCGAGGCCCCGGCCCGGCTCGCCCGCCTGGCGCGCGAGACGGCCGTCGAGGTCGTCGCCGTCGTCGGCGTCTCGGCCTACCGCGTCGCCTTCGACCGGCCGAAGGCGGCCGTCGGCCCCTGCGACGACAGCGATGACGCGGTCGGCCCCGCGCGCCTGTGGATCCTGCCCAACCCCAGCGGCCTCAACGCGCATTACACCCTGCCCGCCCTCGCCGCCGAGTTCCGCCGCCTCCGCCAGACCGTCACCCTGCCACGTGGATCGTGATCGCGTGACGGGGTTGTGATCGCGCGGCGCCCGGCCTACGTTGCGGATATCAACCGCATACCGTGATCACCGGCCACGCTGAAGTCCCACCGGCCGGCACGGGCTCGCAGGGCCGCACCGGCCCGAGGGGGAGGCTCGATGACCGACCAGGCCGCGATCCCGCTGTACATGGCCCGCGAGGGGCTGGCGCCGTCCGCCGAGGCGTCCGCCCTGCGCGACAGCGGGCGGCTGCTGAAGGTCCCGGTGACCCTGGGCAGCGGCGAGGCGTGGCTGGTCACCCGGTACGCCGACGTCCGCGAGGTGTTGTCCGACCCCACCCGGTTCAGCAACGCGCTCAGCGCCGCCGCCGCCGCGCCGCTGTCCATCGGCCTGAGCGACGAGGAGCGCGCGCGCAGGCGCAAGGGGCAGTTACTGGCGTTCGACCCGCCGGAGCACACCCGCCTGCGGCGCATTCTGGCCCCCGAGTTCACCATGCGGCGCATGCGCGTCCTGGAGCCGCGCATCGCCGAGATCGTCGACGCTCAGCTCGACGAGCTGGAGCGGCTGGGCCCGGGCGCCGACTTCATGGCCGCCTTCGCGCTGCCCGTCCCCTCGCTGGTGATCTGCGAGCTGCTGGGCGTCCCTGCCGCCGACCAGGCCGAGTTCCAGGAGCGCACCTCCCGCCTCCTCGACATGTCACGGTCCCGCGAGGAGCGCGCCCAGGTCGGCCGCGAGAGCGACACCTACATGCGGGGGCTGGTCGCCCGTGCGCTGGCCGACCCGGGCGAGGACATCCTGGGCATGCTGATCCGCGAGCACAGGGACGAACTGGACGCCGACGCGCTGACCAACATCGCCGGCATGCTGCTGACCGCCGGGCACGAGACCACGGCGAACATGCTGGCCCTAGGGACGCTCGCGCTGCTGACCAGCCCCGGCGAGCTGGCCGCGCTGCGCGCGGGCCTGGACGACGCCGAGCAGGTGGAGGCGGCGGTGGAGGAGCTGCTGCGCTTCCTCAGCGTCGCCCACTCCGGCATCCCGCGCGCGGCGGTGCGCGACGTCGAGATCGCCGGGCAGCTCATCTCCGCCGGCGACCAGGTGCTGTTCGCCCTCGCCCCCGCCAACCGCGACCCCGACTTCGTCGAGGACGGCGACCGGCTCGACGTGTCGCGCAAGCCGACGCCGCACGTCGCCTTCGGCCACGGGCCGCACCACTGCCTGGGCGCGCCGCTGGCCCGCGCCGAGATGGCCCTGGCCTTCCCCGCGCTGCTGCGCAGGTTCCCCGACCTGGCGCTCGCCGTGCCGCCGGAGGAGATCCGGTTCCGCCCGTTCCACGTCGTCTACGGCGTCGAGACCCTGCCGCTCACCTGGACGCCGACCACAGGGGCGGGGACCGACCCCCAGCCCCGATAGCCGGATATGTCATGACACGCCCCTCGCCGGGGATCGCCCGCGCGAGGGGCCCCTCCCCGCCCACGGAAAGACCCGAAGCCGGTCAGAGGCCGGCTCAGCCCTCACCGAAAGATGCTCACCGCGTCATCTCGGTCAACGGTGCACGGCGCGCATGCTGTCGGCCGGGTAACGCTCGCCGGAGGCCACGCCGGGCGGGGCGACGGCGTCGACGGCGGCCAGGTCGTCGGGAGTGAGGGTGATCTCGACGGCCGCCGCGTTGGCCTCCAGGTACGCCCGGCGCTTGGTCCCGGGGATCGCCACGATGTCCGGGCCCTGGGCGAGCACCCAGGCCAGCGCGAGCTGGGAGGAGGTGACGCCCTTGGCGTCGGCCAGCACCCGGATGCGGTCGACCACCGCGAGGTTCCTGGCGAAGTTCTCCCGCTGGAAACGCGGATGGGCGCTCCTGCGGTCGCCCTCGGCCAGGTCCTCCGCGCTGCGGATCGTGCCGGTGAGGAAGCCGCGGCCGAGCGGGCTGTAGGCGACGAAGCCGATGCCGAGCTCGCGGACGGCGGACAGCACGCCGTTGTGCTCGACGTCCCGGGTGAACAGGGAGTACTCGGTCTGCAGCGCGGTCAGCGGGTGCACGGCGTGCGCGCGGCGGATCGTCGCCGGAGCCGCCTCGGAGATGCCGAGGTGGCCGACCTTGCCCTCGGCGACCAGCTCCGACAGCGCGCCGAAGGTCTCCTCCACGGGGACCTGCGGGTCGACGCGGTGCTGGTAGTACAGGTCGACGTGGTCGACGCCGAGGCGCTTGAGTGAGCCGTCCAGCGCCTGGCGCAGGTAGTCGGGGCGGCCGTTGACCCGGCCGGTCTGCCTGCCGTCCACGACCTCGTTGCCGAACTTGGTGGCCAGCACGACCTCCTCGCGGCGTCCGGCGATCGCACGGCCGACGAGGCTCTCGTTTCGCCACGCGCCGTACATGTCGGCGGTGTCGAGGAAGGTGATGCCGAGGTCGAGCGCGCGGTGGATGGTGGCGATCGCCTCCTTCTCGTCCGCGGGACCGTAGATGGTGCTCATCCCCATGCAGCCGAGCCCCTCGGCGGAGACGCTGAGCCCTTGGCTGCCCAGCCGGCGCTGTCGCATTGCTGAACTCCCTATTTCGCTATATCCACGGTCCGTCCCTGTGCGGAGGGTGACGGCCGCTTGATCCCTCTCTGTAGGATCTTCGCGCCTCACCGCCCTCCACGCCATCACCCCTGCACCGGCCCACTCAAAGCCCCCTCAAAGCGCCATCAAAGCCTGGCTTGCCCGCGCCCGCGGCCGCCGCCGGTGGGGCGGCCGCGGGGCGGGCGGTCACGGCCGCCGGACGGGTCCGGGCCTCAGCAGTACTGCGACTGCTTGCCGATGATGCGGTAGACGCAGTCGGAGTACTCCAGCAGGCGCAGGACGGCCTCCTTGTTGCGGGTGGTCTGGGTCACGATCTGCTCGTCGGGCGGGTAGAACCCGGGCGAACTGCCCTTGGGGTACATCTCGAAGGTGTAGCTGAAGATCTTGTAATTGCCCCACAGCCAGTCGTTGATGGTGCCGTCGGTGATGTAGAGGTCGCTGGACTGCTCGGCGGTGTAGCCGTTGGTCGAGGCCATGTTGCGGCCGAGCGTCGCCAGGGCGTTCTGGTCGTCCACGGTCAGGCCGGCCGCGGTGTCGTTGTAGGTGTAGCCGTAGGGCCACAGGACGAGCTCGCTGTAGGTGTGGAAGTCGATGTTGCTCTTGATCTGCTGGGTGCCGCCGACGACCCGGGTCCGCACCCAGTTGGCCAGCGTGCGCACCTCGGGGGCCGACTCGGCCGAGGCGCCCCGGTAGGTCTCGCTGGAGGTGGAGCCGGAGGAGCCGCCGCAGCATCCCCACAGGTAGGCCCAGTTGCGGTTGAGGTCGGTGCCCACCGACGAGGACCCGGAGTTGGGCTGCCGGTTCTTGCGCCACGAGCGGTAGGACCCGGTGGAGATGTCGTACTCGCCGCCGTCGGGGTTGAGGTCGGGCATGATCCAGATCTCGCGGGAGTTCACCAGGCCGGTGATCCGGCTGTCGGAGCCGTAGCCGGAGGTGAGCAGGTTGAGCAGGTAGAGGGCCATCTCGACGGTCAGGTGCTCGCGGGCGTGCTGGTGGGCGGTGAACAGCACCTCCGGCTCGCTCTCGTCGGTCGCGACGTTGTCGCTGATCTTGATGCCGACCAGGTCGCGGCCCCCGTAGGAGGTCCCGTAGCTGAACTTCCTGGCGATGGACGGGTAGCTCGCGACCACCTGGTTCACGGTGGCGGTCATCTCGGCGTAGTTGTGGTATCCCGAGTCGGCCGACGGGAAGTCCTGGGGCTTGGGCAGCACGGGCGACAGCGGGCGCGGGAGCCGGGTGACCGTGTAGCCGAGGCCCTTGATCTGGCCGACCTCGGCGTCGGAGGCCGTGACCACGACCGATGTGGCCGCCACCTCGTCGATCGCCGCGCCGGTGGCCGCGATCGCGGTCCGCTGCACGGCCGTGCTCGGCCCGTCGATCCGGTACTGGTAGTTGGGGGGTGGCTCCGCCGAGGCACCCGCCCCGGTGATCCCGCTGGTGCACAGCAGGGCCAGGATCGCCAACCCCGCGAGCAGACGACGTCTCACCTGAATCCTCCTCGAGGCGCGCGCTCTGGGGTTGTCACGCGCCTGCACCGAGAGTCAGGTCAACCGTCGAAAGTTTGAAGGCCCAATTTTTCGCGACTTGCCGGTACCTAGGGCATTGATCCGATCAGTCGGAAAGGGCAGTGGAAGTGCGGAAGCGATGATTAGAGCGCGCCAGGGGGGTAGCACCCATGCCGACCGACACATCAGCGGCCGGACGGGCCGCCTAAAGCTATCCCCCAAGGAGAAAGAATCCTCATGGCCCTTCCCGTTCTCACCCCCGAGCAGCGCCAGGCCGCTCTCGTCAAGGCGACCGAGGCCCGGCAGGCGCGGGCCGCCCTGCTCGCGCAGCTCAAGAGCGGCGATCTGACCCTGGCCGAGTTGTTCAAGCGCGACGACGACACCGCGAAAAAGATCAAGGTGTCGCAGGCGCTGCGCGCTCTGTCCGGTATCGGCCCGACCAAGGCGGCCGCTCTCATGGAGCGGGCCGGCGTCGACGACAAGCGCCGCATCGGCGGCCTGGGCGTCCAGCAGCGCCGCAAGCTGGTGGAGGCGGTGTCCTCCTGATCATCGCGCCGGCGGTGGGGGCGTCGGCACGCGCTCCCACGCCGGCCGATCTTTGGCCAACCCTGCCATTCTCCGCGAAGTCCTCAGCGCATAGTCTCCCAATGACGACATGGCTGCGGGGAGGCGACCCTTTGAGCAAGCTCACGGAAGACGAGCGCAGGGATCTGCGGGACATCCTGTCGAGCCCGGAGCTCAACGACCCACGGGTGCATGCCGACCGGGAGGTCGGCCAGCAGCTCGCGGACTTCTTCCGCAAGGACATGCCGGACGTGGACGAGGTGGTCATCGGCCGCATCTTCCTGCGGACCGCGGTGACGATCACCCAGCTCGGCGACGCCGGGATGCCGCTGGAGCAGATCGCCAACATCCTCACGCTGAGCGCCCTGGACCTCACCGCCCTGGAGCTCGCGCGCGACCCCGGCCCCTGACCGGCGGGCGCGCGGCCGTCGCGGCCCGCCCGCACCCTCCGCAAACGGCGGCCCGGTCCCCGTGAACGGCGCGAGCGCCCGGCTCCCGGGGACTCCGGGGGACGGGCGCTCGGTTGTCGGCCGGGGCCGAGGGTCAGCGGACGACCTTCACATAGTCGGTCGCCGACGAGCCGTACAGCCCGCGGGAGCCCTCGAACACGACCTTCCACGTGCCGGACCAGTAGGCCGGGATCTTCGTGTAGAAGGACCCGTCCGGGTTGGTCTCGATCGTGTCGACGTACTCCCACTTGCCGCCGTGGGCGCGGTGGAAGTACACCTCGATCTTCTTCCAGCCGAGCTGACGCCAGTTGTGCCAGCGGTTGTCGGCGTCGCAACGGTTGTCGCCCACGACGTAGGCGTCACCGTTCCACCACCAGTCGCCGTAGCACCGGGCGGTCTGCAGCTTGCCCGACAGGGAGAGCTTGCGGCCCTTCTTGACGGGCTCGGGGCTCGCATCGAACCCGGCGATGCGCGTCGCGCGCGGCCCCTGGTGCGGGTGGGCCTGCACGACCTTGACGAAGAAGGAGTCGTGCGCCTCGGCGACCTTGCCGTTGTCGCCGGTCGCCGTGACGTGAACAAGCCACTTCCCGGCCGGATCGTGCCGGTCGAGGACGATGGTCTTGTCCCACCTCTTCCAGTCCGAGCCGCTCTTGGACGCCTTCGCGGCCCCGGGGCAGGGGTTGCAGTCAGGCTGCGCGCCCTCTCCCGTGGGATCGAAGTCGATCTTCACGTCCTCGGCGCCCACGGTCGTGACCGTGACGGTGACCGCGACGTGATCGCCTCCGCGAATGACCACCGGATCGGGGGTCACTCGGACGGATTCGATGCTGACCGTGGTGTCCGGCGTCTCGTCCGCCATCGCCGGCGCGGCCACCGAGAGCGCCGAGGCGCCCATGGCGGCCGCTACCAGAGCGGTAGCGATGCGTTTCATCATGCGGAACTTCCTCTCCCCGTAGAGAAAGGCATCCCAGGGGGGGTGTGCCTACGTCATAGACGCCGAAAGAGGGGGAAAAGTTGCGCCGCCCTCACGAGAAGATCTACACATATCGGACACGCAATAAGATTGTTATACGGGGAACGGCGGCATATGTCCTATTTACGTCATGTGTGTCGGATAACCCGGATGACACCGGCGTACCTCCGCGTCCCCGGATAAACGACGCGCCACACCCCGTGCCTGCGTGGCACCCTCCGGTGGAACACCCCTTCGCGGTCGGTCCGCGCCCGCGCCTGGATCTTCCAGCGACGCCCGCCGTGCTTCCTGAACTGGATGCTCACCCGCTGCCGGGGGAAGGACCAGTAGTCGAACCTGCCGGTCGGGTCCACGCGCATCAGCGTCCCGCTCACCCGCAGCGCCCTTGCCCGCCTGCGCGCCCGCACGGCCTGGACGCCGGTGAGCGTGCTGGCCTTCCTGAACAGGAACGAAGTGGCCGCCGTCGTCCGCCGCCCGCGGGCGTCCCTGACGGTGGCGACCGCCCTCCACCGGCCCGCCGGGTACCACCGGGACAGGCGCACCGGCGGGGTGAACCGCCAGGCCTCCCAGCCGCCGCCGCGCGCGTGGCGGAGCGGCGGCGGGGCGGCCCGTCCACGGCCCCGCCGGCCGGGCTCGACCCGCAGGGTCACGCCGCGGGGACCGGCGGCGCCCCGGGCCACCACCTCGACCACCAGCCGCACCCCGCGCCTCGGCCGCGCGACCGGCTGCCGGGGAAGGACGCGCACCGATCTGATGGCCGGCCGGTCCGGCGCGGACCGGGCGGCGGGTGGGGCCGTGGGTTCCGGCCCCGCCTCGGCGGGCGTGCGCCCGCCGAGCGCGCGCGCCTCCACCGCCCCGGCCGCGGCGGCGGAAGGCGCCGAGAGTGCCTCCGCCAGGACCGTGAGCGCGGCCAGCCCCGCGGCCGACGACGTGAGCAGACGTCTCAAGGTCATGGCCTGGAGGGTAGGCGGCCGCGGGTAAGGGCACGGGGCCCGACACGCCCCGCGCCCGGCAAAACGCCCGCGTCAGGCCCGGTACATCTCCTCGATGATGGCGGCGTACTTCGCGTGCACGACGCGGCGCTTGAGCTTGAGGCTCGGGGTGAGCTCCTCGGTCTCGGCGGTCCACTCGACGGGCAGCAGGTGCCACCGCTTCACCTGCTGGACGCGGGCGAGCTTGGCGTTGGCGGCGGCGACGGCCGCGTCCACCTCCTTGAGCACGTCGGGGTGCTCGGCCAGCTCGGCGAGCGAGGCGAACTCGATGCCCCGCCCCTTGGCCCAGACGGGCGCGACCTCGCCGTCGAGGGTGAGGATCGCCACCACGAAGGGCCTGCGGTCGCCGTAGGCGAGCGCCTGGCCGATGAGCTGGTGCTCCTTGAGGAGATTCTCGGTATTGGCCGGCGAGATGTTCTCCCCGCCCGCGGTGATGATGAGCTCCTTCTTGCGGTCGACGATGCGCACGAAGCCGTCCTCGTCGATGGACCCGACGTCGCCTGTGTGCAGCCAGCCCTCCTCGTCGATCAGCTCGGCGGTGGCCTCGGGGCGGTCGAGGTAGCCGGCGGTGTTGGCCAGGCTGCGCGTGAGGATCTCGCCGTCCCGCGCGACGCGCACCTCCACGGCGGGGAAGGCCCGGCCGACGGTGCCGAGCTTGAACATCTCGGTGCTGTTGCCGGTGAAGGCGCCGCTGGTCTCGGTCATCCCGTAGACGTCGACCACCCGCATGCCGAACCCGGCGAAGAACCGCTGCACCTCCAGCGGCATCGGGGCGGCGGCGGTGGCCAGCCACCGCGCGTTCTCGAACCCGATCATGGAGCGGACGACGGACAGCAGCGCGGCGTCGGCCTGCCCGTAGGCGGCGGTGACCTCGGCGCTCGGCGTCCGGCCGTACTGGCAGGCCTCGACGTAGGCGAGCCCGGCGGCCATGGCCGCGCGGACCCTCTGCTGCTCCTGCTCGGGCTGGGTGGCCAGCAGCGCCTGCAGGCGGGCCATCATCTTCTCCCACACCCGTGGCACGCCGAAGAAGAACAGCGGCTTCACCTGGGCGAGCACGGTGCCGAGTTCGGCGAGGTCGGGGCAGAAGTGGACGTGGTAGACCTTGAACAGCGGGATGTAGAGGCTGAGCACCCGCTCGGCGACGTGGGCGTAGGTGAGGTAGGAGATCTGGGACCCGTGGTCGGGCAGGCCGGTCAGGCGGACGCTGACGGCGACCTCGAAGCAGATGTTGGCGTGGGTCAGCGGCACGCCCTTGGGGTTGCCGGTCGTGCCGGAGGTGTAGAGCACGGTCAGCACGTCGTCCGCGGACACCTCGGCGGCCCGCGCCTCGGCGGCGGCGGGGTCGGCCGCGAGGGCGCGCTCGCCGAGCGCGAGGAAGTCGTCCCAGCTGATGAACAGGTCGCCTTCGGGGCAGTCGGACAGGACGATGACCTTGCGCAGGCCGGGCAGCTCGTCGAGGATCGGCGTCCAGCGCGCGAGGTCGGCGGCGCCCCCCAGCACCGCGATCTTGGCGTTGACGTCCCTGGCGACGAAGGCGACCTGGTCGGGGGCGAAGGTCGCGTAGATGGAGCACGCCACCCCGCCGGCGTGGACGGCGCCGAGGTCCGCGAGCACGTGCTCGGTGCGGTTGACCATCATCAGCGCGACGGCCTCGCCGCGCCCGAGGCCGAGTTCGGCGAGGCCGGCGGCGATCGCGAGCACCCGCCGCCGGGCCTGTGAATAGGTCAGGGTCGTCCAGCCGTCGCCTGACCGGTCGGAGTAGGCGGGCGCGTCCGGAAAGCGTTCCGCCGTGACTTTGAGCTGTTCGCAGATGGTGTGGCCGGCGATCTCTTGCTCGATTTCCCTACGTTCGGCAAGGACCCGGGGGTCGGCCATTTCGCCTCCAGAAGTGCCCACTTACATGAATGGCATGAATCGCACCACAGCTCGTTCACATCGAACAAGCCCCTGGAAGTGAGAACACGCGTGGCCCCGGCCGTTCCCGGCCTCCCCGCACCGGTTTCCCTTACCCTCGGTGATCGGTTTCTATGGAAATCCGGAAAATGAATTCCGACACTAAGCAATAAAACGGACGAACGTCACGTTAAGTCCAGAAAGCACGCCCACGGTGCCGCTCAAGGCGCGACGGCGAGGACCCCCGCCTCGGCGACGCCCTCGGCCCGCCGGGCGCCGGCCAGGCAGTGAACGCGCACGGGGGGCGTACCGCATGTCGCAGGAACTCAGCACGCAGGTGGAGGAGCGCAGGGTCTTCGGGCATCCGCGCGGCATCGTCACCCTGTTCCTCACCGAGATGTGGGAGCGCTTCAGCTTCTACGGGCTGCGCGCCATCCTGTTCTTCTTCCTCACCGCGACCGTCGTCCAGGGCGGCCTCGGGATGCCCAAGCCCACCGCCACCGCGGTCGTCGGCGTGTACGGGGCGCTGGTCTACCTGCTGGCGCTGCCCGGCGGCTGGATCGCCGACCGCGTGCTCGGCGCCCGCCGCGCCGTGCTCATCGGCGGGTGCGTCATCATGCTCGGCCACATCAGCATGGCGATCCCGCTGCGCGGCCCGGCGCTCATCTGGCTCGGCCTGGCGCTGATCGTCGCCGGCACCGGCCTGCTCAAGCCGAACATCTCCACGATGGTCGGCGCCCTGTACCCCGAAGGGGACAACGCCCGGCGGGACGCCGGCTTCTCGATCTTCTACCTGGGCATCAACGTGGGCGCGTTCGCCGCGCCGTACGTGGTGAGCAACCTGGCCAAGGACGACCGCTGGCACCTGGGCTTCGGCGCCGCCGCGGTCGGCATGGCCATCGGCCTGACACAGTACGTCGCCGGCGGCCGCCATCTGCGGGGCGCCGGCGAGACGCCCGGACACCGCCTCACCCCTCAGGAGCGGCGCCACTTCGGACTGGTCGCGGCGGCCGGCCTGGGCGTCGCGGCGGTGGCGCTCGCCCTGTGGGCGGCGAGCGGGACGCTGACCGTCGACCGCTTCACGGTGGCGCTCACCCTCTTGACGATCATGGTCCCGGTCGGGTACTTCGCCTACATCCTGCTCGGCAGCCACAACCTGACCCCCGTCGAGCGCACCAGGATGAAGGCCTACATCTGGCTGTTCGCCGCCGCCGCGATCTTCTGGATGATCTACGACCTCGCGCCGACCGTCCTCAACGACTTCGCGGCCGTGCACACCGACCTGCGGATGTTCGGGCACTCCATCACGGCCGCCACCACGCAGTCGTTCAACCCGCTGATGATCATGGTGTTCGTGCCGGTCTTCGCGGCGCTGTGGGTGAAGCTCGGCGACCGGGTGGGGGCGGCGCAGAAGTTCGCGTTCGGCCTGTTCATGATCGGCGTCAGCTTCGTGGTGATGGCGCTCGCCGCCCGGCTCGCCGAGACCGGGCGCATCTCGGTCTGGTGGCTGTTCCTGGTCTATCTGGTCCAGGTCTTCGGGGAGCTGTCGCTGAGCCCGGTCGGGCTGTCGGTGACCGTCGAGCTGGCCCCGCACGCCTTCCGCAGCCAGATGCTCGGCGTGTGGTACCTGTCCTTCGCGGTCGGCGACGCCATCGGGGGCCAGACCGCGCGCCTGCTGCGGGTGATGTCCGAGCCGGCGTACTTCACCACGCTGGCGGCCATCGCGGTCCTGGCCTCGGGGGTCCTGCTGGCCTTCGCCCACCGGCTGCGCGTGCTGATGGGCGAGGTGTGACGGCGGCCCCCGGCCGCTCGCCGGAGCGTCCCGGCGCCGCCCCGGCGAAGGGGTGAGGCGCGGCAGCGCCGCGGCCCGTCAGAGGGAGGGGGTCAGCGCGGCGTCCCGCGGCCCGGGCGCGGGAAGGGAGCCCGGCGAGGCGGCCGCGGCGCGCGCGGCGGCCAGGCGTGGCACGGCGTCGGCGAGCGCCCGCGGCGGCATGGTGAACGGCAGGCGCAGGTAGCGCTCCAGCGTGCCGTCCACACCGAACCACGGGCCGGGCGCCAGGCGCACTCCCCGGGCCGCCGCCGCGTCGGCGAGCGGCGTCGCGTTCGGGGCGTCCAGCCGCACCCACAGCGACCCGCCCCCGCGCGGCTCGGTGAAGCGCCACTCGGGCAGCAGCGCGCGCAGCGCCCCGGCGAGGGCCGCACGGGAGGCGCCGAGCGCGCGGGCCCGTTCTGCCTTGGCCAACTCGATGCGCTCGAACAGGTGGGCCACCACGAGCTGCTCGATCAGCGGCGCGGCGATGTCCACCCCGGCACGCAGCACGGCAAGGCGCCGCACCATGGCGCTGGTGGCGCGGATCCAGCCGATGCGCAGGCCGCCCCACCACAGCTTGGAGGCCGACCCGATGCTGATCACCCGGCCGTCGGTGTCGAACGCGGCCAGCGGCCGGGCCGCGGGCATCTCGTCGACGGCCAGCTCGGCCCAGCTCTCGTCCACCAGGAGCGTGGTGTCGTACCTGCGGGCGGCGCGCACCAGCTCGGCCCGGCCGGCGTCGTCCATGAACAGGCCCATGGGGTTGTGGAAGTCGGGGATGACGTAGCCGAGCCGGGTGGCCGACTGCCGCATGGCGCAGGCCATCAGGTCCAGGTCCCAGCGGTCCTCGGGGAACCCGACCGGCACCAGCCGGGCGCCGCGCAGGCGGGCGGCGTCCAGGGCGTGGGGGTAGGTCGGCGACTCCACCAGCATCGGGTCGCCGGGACCGGTCAGCAGGGTCATGACCAGGTGGATGGCGTGCTGGGCGCCACCGGTGACCAAGATCTGGTCGGGGCGGGTGGCAAGCCCCCGGGCGCCGTACCGGGCGGCGATCGCCTCGCGCAGCGGCGCCACGCCGACCGGGTCGTAGCCGGTGCCCAGGCCGTAGCGGGGGTAGGCCTCGGCGGCGGCGGCCAGCGCCTCGGGAAGCAGGGACGTGGCGGGCGGGGCGGCGGCGTGCAGGGGGATCAGGCCGTCGTCGCGGGGGACGACCCACGGGTTGTCGGTGCCGAGCGCGCCTGGATCGGGCAGGGTCGTCCAGCTTCCTGCGCCCTGCCGGCTGTCGAGGTAGCCCTGCTCGCGCAGCCGGTCGTAGGCGGCGGTCACGGTGGTGCGGCTGACGCCGAGGGCCTGCGCCAGGTGGCGCTCGGCGGGCACGCGCACGCGCGTGGCCAGGCGGCCGTCCAGGATGAGCCCGCGCACGCGGTCGGCGAGCGCGCGGTAGTACGGGCGGGTGTCCGGCGGCAGGTCGACCAGCCGGGCCAGCCATGGCCCACTGACATAGCGCTCCATAAGGCCACTTTCTCTGATTGGCCCTTTAGTGGCAAGCCAATGGCGGCCGACCATGGCCGCACCATGACTGAGATCTCCCTGCCCCACGTCGGCTCGCTCCCCGCCCGCCTGCTGCGCCTGTACGCCGGGCTGTTCCTCTACGGCGCCGGCATCGCCCTGCAGGTCGAGTCCGGTCTCGGCAACGACCCGTGGGACGTCTTCCACCAGGGCCTGGCCGTGCGCACGGGATGGTCGATCGGCACGTGGATCATCGTGGTGGGCGCCGCCGTCATGGTCTTCTGGATCCCGCTCAGGCAGCGCCCCGGCCTCGGCACGGTGAGCAACATCGTCTTCCTGGGGCTGTTCGCCGACCTGGTGATCTGGGTGCTGCCCACCCCCGGGCCCCTGGTGGTGCGCTGGGCCTACCTGCTGGCCGCGATCGTGGTGATCGCCGCCGCCACCGGCCTGTACATCGGCGCCGGGCTCGGCCCCGGGCCCCGGGACGGGCTGATGACCGGGCTGAACCGGCTCGGCCTGTCCATCAGGACGGCGCGCACGCTGGTCGAGCTGAGCGTCCTGGCCGTCGGCTGGCTGCTCGGCGGCACCGCCGGCGTGGGCACCATCGCCTTCGCGGTGCTGATCGGCCCGCTCACCCAGTTCTTAATGCCGCTGATGCGTCCACGCGGCTGACGCCCGCGCTGAGCCCGCGAGGCCGGGCCCGTCGCCCGAGGCGTGCGCCGCGAGCCTTCAGGCGTACTAGCGTGACGGCATGCGGATCGAGGACTACGCACTCATCGGCGACATGCAGTCGGCCGCCCTCGTCGGCCGGGACGGGTCGATCGACTGGCTGTGCCTGCCCCGTTTCGACTCCCCCGCCTGTTTCGCGGCACTGCTGGGCGAGGAGCGCAACGGCCACTGGTGGATCGGCCCGGCCGGGCCCGGGCGGCGGCTGAGCACCCGGCGCCGCTACCGCGAGAACACCCTCGTCCTGGAGACCGAGTGGGACACCGAGGGCGGCACGGTGCGGGTCACCGACTTCATGCCGCCCCGGCATGCCAACCCCGACCTGGTGCGGGTCGTCGAGTGCCTGTCCGGCAGCGTCGAGATGGGCACGCTCATCCGCATCCGCTTCGACTACGGCCGCATCGTGCCCTGGGTGCGCCGCGACGACGGGCTCCTACAGGCCATCGGCGGGCCCGACTCGGTGTGGCTGCACTCCCCCGTGCCGCTGCAGGGCGGCGACTACGCCCACAAGGGGAACTTCCGCGTGTCGGCCGGCGACAGGCTGGCGTTCGTGTTCACCTGGCACCCCTCCCACTCACCGAAGCCGCCGAGCATCGACCCCCTGGAAGAGCTGGACGAGACCGAGGCGATCTGGCGCGAGTGGATCTCCCAGTGCACCCCGCGCACCGAGGAGCGCTGGCGCGAGGCCGTCGACCGCTCGCTGATCACGCTCAAGGCCCTCACCTACTCCCCCACCGGCGGCATCGTGGCCGCGCCCACCACCTCCCTGCCCGAGGACATCGGCGGCGTCCGCAACTGGGACTACCGCTACTGCTGGCTGCGGGACGCCACGATGACCCTCGACGCCCTGCTCGGCGCCGGCTACGTCGAGGAGGCCCGCGACTGGCGCGAGTGGCTGCTGCGCGCCATCGCCGGCCGCCCGCAGGACCTGCAGATCATGTACGGCGTGGCCGGGGAGCGCCGTCTGCCCGAGATGGAGCTGCCCTGGCTGGAGGGCTACGAGGACTCCCGGCCGGTGCGTCTCGGCAACGCCGCGGTCGACCAGCTCCAGCTCGACGTGTACGGCGAGGTGATGAACTGCCTCTACCTGGCACGGGCCTCCGGGCTGACCTCCATCTCGCGCACCTGGGCGATCCAGCGGTCGCTGATGGAGTTCCTGGAGTCCCACTGGGACGAGCCGGACGAGGGCCTGTGGGAGGTCCGCGGGCCCCGCCGCCACTTCGTCCACTCCAAGGTGATGGCGTGGGTGGCCGCCGACCGGGTGATCCGGCAGGTCGAGCGGTTCGGCCAGAGCGGCCCCGTCGAGCGCTGGAGCGACCTGCGCGGGCGCATCCACGCCGAGATCATGGAGAAGGGCTACGACGCCGAGCGCAACACCTTCACCCAGTCCTACGGGTCGCAGGAACTGGACGCCTCGCTGCTGCTGATCCCGCAGACCGGCTTCCTGCCGCCCGACGACCTCCGCGTCACCGGGACCATCGACGCGATCGAGCGCGAGCTGATGTCGGACGGCTTCGTGCTGCGCTACCCGATCGCCCACCAGAACACCGTGGACGGCCTGACCGGCGGCGAGGGGGCGTTCCTGGCGTGCAGTTTCTGGCTGGCCGAGGCGCGGGCGATGGCCGGCCGGCGCAAGGAGGCCGTCGAGATGTTCGAGAAGCTGCTGTCCCTGCGCAACGACGTCGGGCTGCTGGCCGAAGAGTACGACCCCCGCTACGGGCGCCTGGTCGGCAACTTCCCCCAGGCCTTCAGCCACGTCCCGCTGATCCACACCGCGCACACCCTGTCGCGCCCGGGCTCCACCCCGCGCCACACCGCCCTTCTCTAGGCCGCGCCCGCGTCCCCCCCGGCGGGCCGGTCTAGCGGTCCTTGGCCATGGCGGCCAGGAGGCGGGCGAAGTCGGGAGGCGGGGCGACGACCAGGCGGCGCTGGCCGTTCTGGACGACCAGGTCGGCCTGGATGCGGGTCAGCCTGCCGTGGTTCCACCAGTACACGTGCGGGCTGAGCCCGTCGTCGTGGGCGCGGTACTCGCGGTGGGCCAGCAGCCACAGCCGCTCGATGGCGCGCATCACCGACAGGCCGTCGATGGGATGGACGATCATCTCGCCGGGGCGGGGAAGCGCCACGACGAGCCCGTCGGAGGAGACCACCAGGTAGTCCTGGATCTTGCGCAGGTGCACGGCGGAGCTGGCCGGCGAGCCGGACATGACGTAGGCCGCGATGCCGTCGAGGTCGACGCGCTCGGCCGTCAGCCGCTCGTCGGCGAGCACGTTGCGCCCGGCGGCCTCCAGCGCCTCGGCCGGCGGGACCGGCCAGCAGAACGCCTCCTCGGGGCGCACGGGGCGGCCGGAGACGGTGAGGATCTCGATCAGGTCCGAGCCGAGGTGGCGGCCGATCAGCCGGGTGGGGTCGTCCTCCAGCCCGTCGGCGAGCACCACCCGGGTACGCAGCAGCGGACGGACCTGGGCGTAGTCGCACACGTCCGGCAGGTCCTCGGGCCGGGCCACCGCCCGTGCCAGGTGCTCGGAGACCAGCACCGGCCAGTCCTCCCGCGACCGCCGAGCCGCCTCGCGGCGCAGCCCGTCCAGCCGCACCGTCACCGTGCGGGGCCCGGTGAGCGCCATCGAGGCGGCCCCGGACCGCAACGCGTGGTCGTAGCCGAGGCTCTCGGCCACCAGCGTCAGCAGGGAGTCCAGGTCGGCGTCCTCGATCGCGCGCCGCGCCGCGCCGGCCCGCCGGTCCCGGTATCGCCTGAACAAGCCCACGCAAGGCTCCCAACTGCCACTGTGTTCCCCCGGTGTTCCCCCGACCTGCGCCTACAGTGCCGCAGCGGGGTCGCGGAACAGGCAAGTCAAAGAGCACGATTCGGTATCAATGACCGCGTCCGCTCCCATCCAGGCGGTGAACTGTGGTGTCCCGTGGCCGATCGGCACCCCCGCGATCATCGGCACGCCGAGCGGGGCCAGCCGGTCGACCAGCACCGGCATCGGGTCGCCGCAGCCGACCCACGAGCCGAGCACGATGCCGAGGGCGCCGGTCAGGCACCCTGCCGAGATCAGCTGGGTCAGCATGCGGTCGACGCGGTAGGGGTCCTCGCCGATGTCCTCCAGCAGCACGATGTGCCCCTGCCCGCGCATGGCGTACGGGGTGCCGCACAGCGCCGCGAGCAACGACAGGTTGCCGCCGGTGAGCGGGCCCTCGGCGTGGCCGGGCACGATCACCTGGTCGCCGGCCACCGGGTCGGGCATGTCGCCCTCGAACAGCGAGGCGCGCAGGTGGGCCAGCGAGGACGGCTCGGGGCCCTCGGGGTCGCTCAGCGTGGCGCAGGCCGGCATCGGGCCGAAGCAGCCGGCGACGCCGAGCCGCACGGCGAACGCCTGGTGCAGCGCGGTGATGTCGCTGGACCCGAGCAGGATCTTGGGCCGGGCCGTGCCCATGACCGCCCAGTCGAGCAGGTCGAGCAGGCGGGTGGCGCCGTAGCCGCCCCGGGCGCAGATGACGGCCCGCACGCTGGGGTCGCACCACGCCTCCTGCAGGTCGGCCGCCCGGCCGGCGTCCGACCCGGCGAGGTAGCCGCGCCGGTTGAGGACTCTGGGCATGACCACCACGTCCAGGCCGATCTCGGTGAGGACCTGGCGGCCGCGCGCCAGGCGCACCGGGTCGACCGGGCCGGAGGGGGCGACGACGGCCACCCGGTCGCCGGGGTGGAGCCGGCCGGGGACCCACAGCCGTCTGTCCCTCATCGCCCGCCTCCCATACCCCGAATTCGTGCTGATCTAGGGGCGTCGAAAACCCGTGAATGGGCGGAAACCGCCACATTTGTGAGTACGCTTACCCAGGTGACGCCATGTACCACCGACGGGCGGGGCGTGGCCGGTTCGTTCACCTCGCAAAGGGTGTCAGACTGTCCTCACTTATGCGACCCCCGACCCACATCCTGGTGGTCAACGGCATCAAGGTCCGCAGGCCGGTGTTCGTGCTCGGCGCGCCGCACTCCGGCGTGGACCTCCTCGCGCGTGCGCTGAAACGCTCGCCCGGCTTCCACCTCACGATGGGCCGGGCGGCGGTCGCCCACGTGGTCTACGCCTTCGCCCGTCGTCCCTCCATCATGCGCAGGAAGGGCGGCGGCGCCGTCCGGGTGCTGCGCGACGCCCTGGCCGAGGCCTGGCAGATCGTCCCCGGGGCGTGCGCCGAGTGCCCGGCGTCCTGCCGGGAGGCCGGGGCCGTCACCGGCGGCGGCCCGTGCGCCTCGCCCGGCGCCGTCGTCCGGTTCGGCGACGCCAACCCCGACCTGCTCTACAGCGCGCCGATACTGCTGCAGGCCTTCCCCGACGCCCGTTTCATCCAGCTCATCCGGGACGGCAGGGACGTCACCGCGGACATGCTCGCCGACCGGACCTCGATGAGCCTGTTCCGCACCAGCATGCTCAGCGACGAGACCGAGTTCCCCAACCCCTTCCTCGGGGTCAACTCCAGCGAGCACCGCGAGAAGTGGACCGCGATGGACTCGGCGGGCAAGTGCGCCTTGCGCTGGCGCAGCGCCGTGCGCCTGAGCGCCGCGCTGCGCCAGGAGATGCCGCCCGATCAGCTCCTCACGGTGCGCTACGAGGAGATGGCCCAGTCCCCGGGCGCCACGGTGGCGGCGGTGTCGGAGTTCGTCGAGAGCCGGGTCTCCAAGGTCGCGCTGTACGGCACGGGCGCGCCCAAGGTCGGCGCGTGGCGCTCCCGGCTGCGGCCCGACGACCTCGCGCTGGTCGAGAAGGTCGCCAAGGAGGAGCTCACCCGCCTCGGCTACCTGTGACCCGGTGCCCGCGGGCGCCGGGCGGCCGCGGGCACCGGGACGGGCGCTCCAGGACCTCCTCGGACCGGCCCGCCCGCGGCCGGCGGCGCTAGCGCTGGTGCTCGAACTGGGTGCTGTACAGCTCGGCGTAGGCGCCGTTCGCCGCGAGCAGGTCGTCGTGGCGGCCGCGCTCGACGACGTGGCCGTCCTCCACGACGAGGATCTCGTCGGCCTCGCGGATCGTGGACAGGCGGTGGGCGATCACCAGTGAGGTGCGGCCGGCCAGCGCCGTCTTCAGCGCCCGCTGCACCGCGGCCTCGGACTCGGAGTCCAGGTGGGCGGTGGCCTCGTCGAGCACGACGACCCGCGGGGCCTTCAGCAGCAGCCGCGCCAGCGCGATGCGCTGCTTCTCGCCGCCCGACAGCCGGTAGCCCCGGTCGCCGACGACGGTGTCCAGCCCGTCGGGCAGCCCTTCGACCAGCTCGGAGATCTGCGCCGCGCGCAGCGCCTCCCAGATCTCCTCCTCGGAGGCGCCCGGGCGGGCGTAGCGGAGGTTGGCGCCGATGGTGTCGTGGAACAGGTGGGCGTCCTGCATCACGACGCCCACCGTGTCGCGCAGCGAGGCCAGCGTGACCTCGCGCACGTCGGCGCCGTTGATGCGCACCGCGCCGCCGGTCACGTCGTACAGCCGCGACACCAGCGAGGTGATCGTGGTCTTGCCCGCGCCGGACGGCCCGACCAGCGCGATGAGCTGACCCGGCGCGGCGGTGAAGGTGACGCCCTTCAGCACCTCCTGGCTCGGGCCGGTGTCGGGCCTGGCCACCGACTCCAGGGAGGCCAGCGAGACCTCCTCGGCGGCCGGGTAGCGGAACTGGACGTCGTCGAACTCGATGGTGACCGGCCCGCCGGGCAGCGGCCGGGCGTGCGGGCTCTCGGCGACCATCGGCTTCAGGTCGAGCACCTCGAACACCCGGTCGAAGCTGACCAGCGCGGTCATCACGTCGACGTGGACGTTGGACAGGCTGGTCAGCGGGCCGTAGAGGCGCATGAGCATCGCGGCGAGCGCCACGAGCGTCCCGAGCGGGAAGGCGCCGTCGACCACGAGCACGCCGCCCGCCCCGTACACCAGCGCGGTGGCGAGCGCGGCGACCAGGCCGAGGGCGACGCGGAACACCGTGCCGTACATGCCGACGGTGATGCCGACGTCGCGCACCCGGCCGGCCCGATCGCTGAAGTGCGAGGCCTCGTCGTCCGGCCGGCCGTACAGCTTGGCGACCATGGCGCCGGCGACGTTGAAGCGCTCTGTCATGACCGAGCTCATCTCGGCGTCGAGCTGCATCTGCTCGCGGGTCAGCCCGGACATGCGGCGCCCGACATACCGGGCGGGGAAGATGAAGATCGGCAGCAGGATCAGGGCGACCAGCGTGACCTGCCACGACAGGATCAGCATCGCGCCGAGCACCATGATCAGGCTGACCACGTTGGACACCACGGCCGACAGCGTGCTGGTGATGGCGCGCTGGGCGCCGATGACGTCGCTGTTGAGCCGCGAGACCAGCGCGCCGGTCTGGGCGCGCATGAAGAAGGCCACCGGCATGCGCTGGACGTGGTCGAACACCTCGGTGCGCAGGTCGTAGATCAGGCCCTCGCCGATGCGCGAGGAGAACCAGCGCTGGGCCAGCCCGAGCCCGGCGTCCACCAGGGCGAGGCCGGCGATGATCAACGACAGCATGACCACGACGTCGGCCCGCCGCGGGATGATGCCGCTGTCGATGATCGACTTCAGCAGCAGCGGGTTGGCGATGACGATCACCGCGTCCAGCACGACCAGCCCGAGGAACGCGGCGATCTGCCCGCGGTAGGGCCGCGCGTACCGGGAGATGCGCGGCACCGTCCCCGGCGTGAGCCGTTCTTTGGTCACCGAGCTGTCCCGCCGCAGGGACCGCATCACCTGGGGACCGTATCCCCCGCCCATCATCGCCATCAACCGTCCGCCGATCCTCTCACCGCGCGCCCCGGGACCGGGCCTCGCCCGATCCCTCCTCCCGCCAAGCAGGAGAACCGGCCCCCCGATTCCCCGGTCAGCTCAAGGCGAACGATCACGCCTGACGGACGCCCCCGAACAGCGCTTTGATGCGTGTCCGCTGCTCGGCGCGCTCGGCCGCCGCCTGCTCCTCCAACGTGCGGCCGGACGCCCCCTGCAGCAGCCGCTTGGTCGCCGCCGCCGCGTCACGGTCGGTCGCCAGCAGGGACGTGGCCAGCTCCTTCGTCGCCGCCTGAAGCTCGTCCCCGGGGACGACGCGCTCGGCCAGGCCGAGCCGCAGCGCCTCGCCGGCCTCGACGACGCGCGCGGTCAGGCAGATCTCCACGGCGCGGGACAGGCCGACGAGATCGACCAGCGGCTTGGTGCCGGTGAGGTCGGGGACGAGCCCGAGCGCGGGCTCTTTCATGCAGAATTTGGTGTCTTCGGCGATGACGCGCAGGTCACAGGCCAGGGCAAGCTGGAATCCGGCCCCGATCGCGTGCCCGTGCACGGCCGCGATGGACACGATGTCGGGGCGGCGCAGCCACAGGAAGCCCTCCTGGAACTCCCTGATGCGCTGGTCGATCGTCCCGCCGTCGAGCGCGGCCGCGGACGCGAACGACCCCTGCCCCGAGACACCCTCGGGCGTGAACAGCCGCACGTCTATGCCGGCTGAGAAGGACGGCCCCTCGCCTCGGACCACGACGACGCGCACCTGCTCAGGCAACGTTGTGCCGATCTGAGCCAGAGCGGACCAGGTGGCGAACGTCTGGGCGTTCCGCCGCTCGGGCCGGTCAAGTGTGATCGTCGCGATCTCGCCGTCCACCTCGAAGCGCAGACCGATCTCCGCGAGCTGTTCGCTGTCAGGGGCTCCCTCAGCCTCGCCACGCACCCCTCCGGCGCGCGTCAGCGCTCCATGCGTGCCCGGCTCGGCATCCTCGCTCGCCGAGGTGTCCGCCGCACTCCCCCCTGTCACCGCTTCCGCCATCGCCCGCTCCGTCCCCATGCCTCACTGTCCCGTCACGCCCGAACCCACTGCAGGTTCCAGAATGAGATTCTACCGGCGCGGGCGGGACGGGCTTCGGCTGAACGGCACGAGCGGCTGCGGTCGCGCGTATCCGAGGCGTCCGCTAGCGCTTGGACTTGCCCCGGGTGGCGCCCCCGCGCCCCCGCAGAGTCACGCCGGACTCGCTGAGGATGCGGTGGATGAACCCGTATGACCTGCCGGTCGACGCGGCGAGCGCGCGGATGCTCTCACCCGCGGCATACCGCTTCTTGAGATCGGCGGCCAGTTTTTCACGGTCGGCCCCGGTCACCCGGGTGCCCTTCTTGAGAGTCTCGGCCACGAGTACCTCCTGTAGTGCCAGACTTCCGCAGCGTTACTCACGCCATGATCAGTCATTTCAGCCGGATCGGCTACCTACTCCATGGGAAAAGATCCGTACCCGCTCAAATTAAGATCAGGCAAGTGCCACAAGATCGGAAAATTCATCGCTCCAAGCGTCTTCGACTCCGTCTGGTAGCAAGATCACCCTATCTGGTTGTAGGGCCTCAACGGCACCCTCATCATGCGTAACCAGGACAATTGCCCCAGAATAGGATCTTAGCGCTGAAAGTACTTGATCGCGGCTAACGGGATCGAGGTTGTTCGTGGGTTCGTCCAGCAACAGGACGTTGGCGCTCGACAGCACCAGCGTGGCCAGGGCCAGGCGCGTCTTCTCGCCTCCCGACAGCACGCCGGCCGGCTTGTCGGCGTCGTCCCCGGAGAACAAGAACGAGCCGAGCACCTTGCGCAGCGTCACGTCGGGCACGTCAGAGCCCGCCGAGCGCATGTTCTCCAGCACCGTGCGGCCGGCGTCCAGCGTCTCGTGCTCCTGGGCGTAGTACCCGAGCTTGAGGCCGTGGCCGGGGTGGATCTGGCCGGAGTCGGGCTTCTCCAGGCCGCCGAGCATGCGCAGCAGCGTGGTCTTGCCGGCGCCGTTCAGGCCGAGCACGACCACGCGGCTGCCCCGGTCGACGGCCGCGTCCACGTCGGTGAAGACCTCCAGCGAGCCATAGGACTTCGACAGGCCGGTGGCCGTCAGAGGCGTGCGCCCGCAGGGCGCCGGGTCGGGGAAGCGCAGCTTGGCGACCTTGTCGGAGCGCCGCTCCTCCTCCACGCCCGCGAGCAGGCGCTTGGCGCGGCGCTCCATGTCCTGGGCGGCCTTGGCCTTGGTGGCCTTGGCGCGCATGCGGTCGGCCTGCGAGAGCAGCTGGGAGGCCTGGCGCTCGGCGTTGGCGCGCTCGCGCTTCCTGCGCCGCTCGTCGCTCTCGCGCTGGGCCAAATACGTGGTCCAGCCGACGTTGTAGGTGTCGATGACGCCGCGGTTGGCGTCGAGGTGCAGGACCCGGTTGACCGTCGCTTCAAGAAGCCCGACATCGTGGCTAATAATGATCAAACCGCCCTGGTGTGATCGTAAAAAATCACGAAGCCACCCGATTGAGTCCGCATCGAGGTGGTTTGTCGGCTCGTCAAGCAGGAGAGTCTCAGCTCCGCTGAACAGGATGCGGGCCAGTTCCACCCGCCGCCGCTGGCCGCCGGACAGCGTCTGGAGCGGCTGCTTGAGCACGCGGTCGGGCAGGCCCAGGCTGGAGGCGATCGAGGCCGCCTCGGCCTCCGCGGAGTACCCGCCGAGGACGTGCAGCCGGTCCTCCAGGCGGCCGTACGCGCGCACGGCGCGGTCGCGCACGCGGGAGTCGTCGGAGGCCATGCCGATCTCGGCCTGGCGCAGCTCGCGCAGCACCTCGTCCAGCCCGCGGGCCGACAGGATGCGGTCTGCGGCCAGCACCGACAGGTCTCCGGTGCGCGGGTCCTGGGGGAGGTAGCCGACGCTGCCGGTGGTGGTCACCGTGCCGGCGGCGGGCAGCCCCTCGCCGGCCAGCACCTTGGTGAGCGTGGTCTTCCCCGCGCCGTTGCGGCCCACCAGGCCGATGCGGTCGCCGGGGTTGACGCGGAAGGAGGCCCCCTCGATGAGCAGGCGGGAACCGGCGCGCAGTTCGATGTCGGACGCGATGATCATGATGAGGGAACACTCCCAGAGCGGGGAACAAGGTCGAAGGACGTGCTGACGGTGGATACCGGGAACGCGGCGGGGCCGCCACGCGGCTCGGCCCGCTTCGTGAGTGCGCCGATCAATCGGGAGTGCGCATAGGCCTAGTGTACGGGCTGCCTGCGGCGGGGTTGATGGTCCGCGCGCCCGCCGATTCCCCGGTCCGCCCAGCGGTCCGCCCACCGGGTCGCCGGCCCGCCGCCTCCTTTTGAGACGGTTTCGGTGACAAGACTGGTACATGGCGGTCACGCGCCGTACTGTTCGCCCATGACGGCTTCAGTCGGCGCGGACTCCGCGAACGGGCCGGTGACGGCCGGGCGTGGCGTGCTGGAAGGCGCCTTCACCCTCCTGGACGTCCTCGAACGCACCGGCGAGGCCGGTCTGACGCGGATCGCCGCCGAGAGCGGCCTGCCCAAGGCGACCGCGTACCGCCTGCTGGAACAGCTGACCGATCTGGGCGCGGTGGAGAAGTCCGGCGGCAGGTACCGCGTCGGCGAGCGCGTGCACCGGCTGGCCGGGGCCTGGCGCGCGAGTCCGGCGCTGCGCCAGGCCGTGCAGCGCCCCCTACGGCGGTTCGCCCGGATGACCGGAGCGACGGTGGGGGTCTGCGTCCTGTCGCACGGGCACACCATGGTGATCGACGCGGTGGCCGGCGAGATGCGGCATCTGGCGCCGATCGTGCCCGGCACCTCGTCGCCGTGCTGGACGACCGCGGCCGGCAGGGTCCTGCTGGCCTGCACTCCGGTGGGCAGATCGCTGGCCCTGCCGCCGGGGAGCGGGCGCCGGGAGCTCGCGGACATCCGCGACACGGGCGTGGCCTACGACCGCGGGGAGCTCATGCCGCTCGTGCGCTGCGTGGCGGCCCCCCTCCACGACGCGGCGGGCGAGACGGTGGCCGCCCTCTACGCGCTGGTCGGAGCGTCGCATCCGCTGCCGCGGCTCGCCGACACCACCGCCCGCGTCGCCGGCGCGATCAGCACAAGCCTGTGACGGGTCCCGACGTGCGGCCGCCGCGGGAAACGCGTATATGCAAGGGGCCCTGAGCTCGCCGGGACGAACGCGAGGCCGACGGCGCGAGGGCGGAGTCGTTCGGCAGGGACGTCGCCGTGCGGCAAGCTGATGACGTGAGCGCCCACGTGCCTTCGGAGGATGTCGGAGCCCCGCGGGCGCAGGCCGGCCCCAACCCGCAGCACCTTCTGGCGACCCTGCTCGGCGAGTACCTCGACTCCTCGGAGGCGAACCTTCCGTCGGCGGCGGTGGTCGCGATGCTCGGGGAGTTCGGCATCAGCGAGTCCAGCGCGCGGGCCGCGTTGTCCCGGCTGACCAGGCGTGGCCTGATCGCCGTGCGGGGATCCGGACGGCCGCCCGTGTACCACCTCACCTCTCAGGCGATCGCCAGGCATCGCGCCCGGATGGATCATTTCCTCGGCTTCGGCGCACGCCCGCCGCGGTGGACCGGCGACTGGGTGACCGTCTCCTTCTCGATCCCCCAGTCCGGCCAGGCCCCGCGGCACGCGGTCCGCAGGGCTCTGGGGGCGCTGGGTTTCGCCCGGCTGTACGACAGTGTGTGGATCCGGCCCGGATCCGACGCGGGTCCGGCGACCAAGGCGCTGCACGAGATCATGGACGGGGTCGACGGTGGCCGCTGGTCGGTGATGCACACCCGCTTCGACGCGGAGGCCGGCCCGCACGGCCCTGCCGCCGCCTACGACCTGGCCGGCCTCGCCTCGGCCTACGACGCTTTCATCGCGCGGTACTCGGACCTGCGGGCGGCCGTCCGCGACGGGCAGGTCGACGCGACCCGGGCGCTGGTGGCCCGCACCTCCGTCATGGATTCCTGGCGGAGGTTCCCCGACATCGACCCGGACCTCCCCGAGCACCTCCTGCCGGCACCGTGGCCCCGCCAGGCCGCCAGGGAGCTCATGCTGGAGATCCACTCCGCTCTCGGCACGCTCGCCGAGGTGCGGCTGGTCCAGGTCACGACGCCGTACTGGCCGGACGCCGCATCGTGGATCACCCACTTCCGGGCGTCGGAAAACTTTGTTTCCGCCCCGGCCCGCAGGGACGGTTAAAGGAAACTTTCACTCACTCGGACGACCGGCGGCCGCCCGGATGCCGATCGCGCCAGGGGCGTTTCCGGCCCGCGCGCACACCGCCCGACCGGCTGAACGCGGTCGCTTGACACTTTTATTCGCCGCAGTGATAGTAACTGCGCATTGCCCATCGGCTCATCGCGGCTGACACGAGAGCGACCGGCAGCCGATGGTTCGCCGTATCGATCCGCGGACTCGGTCCGGCGCCGGCCGGCCCGGCGCGGCGGGAGTCGGCCGTGCCGTTGCCGGGCTCCCGCCGGCGTCCGCCGCGTATGCCACATCCGACACAGAGCGCCGTTGTCACGCCTTCGGAGGGCTAAATGAGAAAACGCTCGATCATCAGCGCGGTACTGGCGGCCGCGGTCGCCCCGATATGCGCCGGAATGGTGGCGCTCACCATGACGCCGACCGCCGTCGCGGCGGTCGGCGGTTCAGGCCCCTATCCGGCTGATTACGAGACCTCCACCGGCCTGTCCAATCACACCATTTACCGGCCCGGAACCCTCCCGTCCGAAAAACTCCCCATTTTCGTCTGGGGCAACGGCGGCTGCTCCGCCAACGGGCTCTCGCAGCAGAACTTCCTCCGCGAGATCGCCTCGTACGGGTTCCTCGCCATCGCCAGCGGCGGCCCGAACGCCTCGGGTTCGACGACGTCCCAGATGCTCACCCAGTCCATCGACTGGGCGGTCGCGGAGAACAGCCGCCAGGGCAGTAAGTACTACGGCAAACTCGACACCACCAAGATCGCCGTAGGGGGCTACTCCTGCGGTGGCCTGGAGGCCTACGCCGTCTCCAACGACTCGCGTGTCACCACGACCACCATCTTCAGCAGCGGGTTGCTGAACGACTCCGACGACTACCAGCTCCGCCGGCTGACCAAGCCGATCGCCTACTTCATCGGCGGGACCAGTGACATCGCCTACCCGAACGCCATCGACGACTGGGGCAAGCTGCCGTCGGGGCTGCCCGCCTTCATGGGCAATCTGAACGTCGGGCACGGCGGCACCTACGGCCAGACCAACGGCGGCGAGTTCGGCCGCGTGGCGGTGCTGTACCTCAAGTGGCGGCTGAAGGGCGACACGACGGCCGGGGCCAACTTCGTCGGCCCCAACTGCGGCCTGTGCAACACCCAGTGGCAGGTCCAGCAGAAGAACCTCACGCTCGACGGCGGCACCCCCTCTCCTTCCCCGTCGCCCTCGCCCTCGCCGTCCCCCTCGCCGTCCCCGTCGCCCTCGCCCTCCCCGTCACCTTCTCCGTCGCCCAGCGGCGGGACCGGAGGATGCTCGGCGACCTACGCGGTGGAGAGCCAATGGAGCGGCGGGTTCGTCGCCGCCCTCAAGGTCACCGCGGGCGGCGCCGCGATCAACGGCTGGAGGCTCACCCTCGCCATGCCCTCCGGAGTCACGATCACCTCCATCTGGAACGGCGTCAACTCCGGCACCACCGGCACCGTGACCATCAGCCCCCAGAGCTACAACGCGCGGCTGTCGGCCGGGCAGAGCACCAGCCTCGGGTTCCAGGGCAACGGAACCGGCGCCGGGGCCACCGTCACCTGCACCGCCACCTGATCCCGGCCCACGCTGGGCAGGACGCGTCGTAGCGGCGGGCCGGGACCGAGGTCCCGGCCCGCCGTTCTGCCGGTAAGCGCTGGTCAGGGCCCTGCGCCCACCGTCGCGGACGGCGGAGGCCAGAGGTTCGAGCGGCCGGACGCGGACGGGGCGGCCACGGGATCGAGCGGCCGGACGCGGACGGCGGAGGCCTGGGCTCAGCCCGCGGGGTCCAGCAGGCGGACGCGGACGGCGCGGAAGTTCTTGGGGGTGTCCTGGAGCACGGCGAGCCGCGGATCGGGCACGTCCAGGAAGGGCCCGGCCTCCAGGGCGAAGAGCGGCGCGAGCCGCCGGTCCGCGCGCAGGGCGTCCACGGCGCGCCGATCTCCCCCGAGGACGACCGCGTCCAGCGCCGCCACCCGCGGCACCAGCACCCGCGCGGCCACGTCGGCCGCCGCCTGCGACGCCTCGCCGGCCTGCTTCTCCCTGCGGCGGGCGAAGCGCTGCTGCGACCAGCCTCCAGCGGCACTGCGCCCGTGCACCAGGCGCGAGCCCACTTTGGAGGCCACCAGCCGCCGTCCCTCGAACACGCCCGCCGCGTGCCCGCCGAGCCGCACGAGCAGGACACCGATCACCCGCTCGGCCGTCGCGTGCGCGACCAGGGCCGCGAGGAGGCCCTCACCGCGAACGTCCTCCGCCTCGGCGGTGGACGTCTCGAGCGGCACACCCGCGGAGGGTGGCGCGGCGGACGTCTCGGGCGGCACACTCGCGGAGGGTGGCGCGGTGAACGGGGGAAAGGGGACGTGGAGTTCGGCGACGGCGCCGTCAGAGGCGCGCAGGCACACCACCTCGCCGCGCGGGACCGCCGTGGCCTCGTACCGCAAGGCCGCCTCGCTCGCGCCGTGCCGCTCGGCGAACCCGCGCAGCCATCCCTCCAGGCGCTCGGGCGCGACCGACACCCATCGCCCCCCGCCCGCCGCCGGTCGTCCCGCCATGACCAGCGACAGTACAGGACGAAGGACCACGCACGCGGACGGCGAGGAACCGGCGAAGATGGGGCACCCGAAACGGGATCTTGGCTACGGGGTGTGACAGCGCTTCCGGCTGTCGGTAAAGAAATCCTTCCCTCCAACAGTGGGGGAAATATCCGTGAATTCCGCCTTCCAGCGTGCCTTGAGGTGATGAAACCGCAGCACAATCCATGGGTGACGGTCCTCAGAACCTCTTCCCCGGCCGCCTCGATCCTGGCGACCGCCACCCATACCGACGCATCCCCGGGAGCCTCGATGGCCCCTCCGGCTTCACCGGGATCTCCCGGCGCCCCCTCCCCCGGCCGCCACGGAGCCGCCCCCGGCGGCCCGGAGGCGGTCCCCCCGGGACATCCCGCGCCCGCGTCCCCACATCCCGGCGCGACGCCGCCGGCGACGTACCCGGGCTTTCCGGCCTCCGGCCCCGCAGGACATCCGTCCCACCCCGGGCCCGGCACAGGTCATCCGGACTTCCCGGCGTCCGGCACCCCAGGTCATCGGGACTTCGTCACCTCCAGTTCCGCGGGTCACCGGGACTTCCCCACCACCGACACCCCGGGGCATTCGGACTTCGTCACTTCCGGTACCGGGGGTCACCCGGGCTTCCCCACCTCCAGCCCCACGGGCTCCGGGGGCCATCCGGGCTTCTACTCCGGACCGTCCGGACCGTCCGGACCGTCCGGACCTTCCGGGTCGTTCGGGTCGTTCCCGCCGGGGACGCCGGGAGCCCCGCGGGCCACCGCGGCCTTCTTCCCGATCGTCGATCTGGACACCGGAGGGGTGATCGCCGTCGAGGCGGCAGCCGAGGCGGCCTCCATAGGGATCACGGGGGACGTCTCGGGGACGGTCGCCGCCGCCTACGCCGCCGCCCGCGAGGAGGCGCTGCTGCCGCTGCTGCTCACCGTGCCCTCGGACGCGGTGGTCCAGGGCTCCGGAGCCCTCGCCCCCTTGCACGAGGCCATGCGCGCCACCAGCCGCCGCCCCCGCGAGGTGATCCTGGTGATCACCGGCGACGTCGCGGCGCGCGACCGGCGAGCCCTGCTGACCGGCATCGACGGCCTGCGGACCATCGGCTACCTGGTCGCCGTCGGCGGCCTCGGCACCTCTCACGTCCCGCTCGACCTGATCGCCGACGCCGCGCCGTACGCGCTGGTGCTCTCGCCCGAACTGATGGAACGGGTGCCCCGCGACGCGCGGCGCAACGCCGTCGGCGAGGCGGTGGCGCACATGGCCAAGAGCCTGGGCGTCCACGTCCTGGCTCCCCAGGTGCGCGACGAGGCGCAGCTCACGACGCTGCGCGGCTGGGGGGTGCGTCTCGCCCAGGGGCCGCTGCTGGCCCCGCTCGACTGGCGGCCCTCGCACGGCAGGGTGCACGTGCCGCTGCCGGTGCCGGCCGAGCCCCAGCCGTCGATGATCGACCTCGGGCCCCGGGTCCAGGAGTTCCTGATGCCCGCGGTGACGCTGGGCATGCACGCGACGGCGGAGGAGGTGGTGGAGGCCCTCGGCACCGAACCGTCGATCACCAGCGTCATCCTGGTCGACGAGTATCAGCGTCCACGGGGAAGCGTGGAGCGCAGCCGCTTCCTGCTGTCGATCGCCGGCCCCTACGGGCACGCGCTGCACGCCAAGAAGCCGGCGCACCGCCTGGCCGACCCGCCCCGCGTCGTGCCCAAGACCACCCCGGTCATCGCCGCCATGCAGGTGGCGGGCAAGGACTCCGCGCGGGTGTACGACGACCTGGTGGTGGTGGACGAGGTGGGCCGCTGCATGGGCGTCGTCCACGTCGGCGACCTGATCCGCCACGTCGCCGACCTCCAGCCCGCCCAGCGCTGACCGGGGCCGCCGCCTTTACGTTGTAGATTTCTGTGCCTGCGAGGGCGTCCCAGGACACGCCCTCAGGGCCGGAGGCAGGCGAGCCCCAGATGTGAAGGAGTCCTTACGGCTACCCGCCGTCTGGTGACCTTGATCTGACCCGTCTCAGAGCCGCCTTGAGCAGGGCCGTGGCCGGGCGCCGGCGGTTGCTCGCGAGGTGGGCCATGCTGATTTCGGGGAGCGGGGCGCGGTAAACCGGCCGCGGCGCCTGCACGTCCCACAAAGATCACTACCACTATCCAGTCATGGAGAGCGACCGCGTGGGCCAGCCCCCCTATCCTCCGGACCAGCCGCCCTACGGCCACCCGCAGCAGCCGTACCACGATCAGCAGTACCCGCCGCAGTATCAAGGGCAGCAGTACCCACCTCCACCGCCCGGGCCGCGCAAGATCGTGACCAAACAGCGTGGTCTGTCCGCCGGGTCGCACACGCTGCACCTGGTGCTGACCATCCTCACCTGTGGCTTATGGGGCCTGTTCGTGTGGCTCCCACTGTGGATCTTCCGAATGATCGTCCGCCGCAAGCAGGTGACGAAGTACCACTACTGATCCGCTCGAACGCCTCCCCGCGCCGGCATGCGCAGGAGAACGGCCTCGCACGGCTGAAGCCGTCACCCGCGATCGCGATCCGGTGGCCTGGCACGTCCGAGCACTCTGCGGCGGGGAGGTCACGGCACGACTGCGTGGGCGTCGCGGCGTTGCGCCTTCAGCTCCACTGGTAGCGGGTCTCGGACGACTCGCTACCGGTGGCGAAGGCGAAGCCCTTGTCCGGCTGGAGCCGGTAGAGGCGGACATCGCCGGTCCGGACGGCGTCGCCCAGGTGGTACCAGGTTCCGTCCTCGCGGGTGAGCTGCCAGCCATAGGCCTGTTCGAAGGCGGTCGCCACGGCGTCCCTGGTGGCCTGGTCGGTGACCAGGCTCGCGGTGCCTTCGATGACGTGGTCCACGCCGGTCAGGGTGCCGGTTCCGGCGGTCAGCGCGCAGTGCCGGTTGGCGCTAAGATTTTTGGCCTTCTGCTCGTTCTCGCCGGTGGTGAACCACATCGCGCCCAGCGTCCACACCGCCAGCAACGGTGTCACGTGCGGGCGGCCATCCCGGCGCACGGTGCACAGTTGGAATTTCTGGATCCGGCGCAGTGCCCACTCCGTCTCCTCCCAGGGCGTCGGGCAGGCGCCGGGCGAGGAGAACGGACCGAGGCCGGTCTGCGGCGCGGTCGAGTCGCCGACTGTGTGAGCGGACATGATTCTCTCCTTCTGATCGTCGCGAATCTCATCCCGGCACAGCCGCAGGAACGCTCAGCGGGTCCCGGCGAGATGGTCGGCCAGAATGGCGGTGACCGACAGGGCGGTGTCGAAGTTCGGGACGAGCCGGGTTTTCGTCAGCGCGAAGGCGACCCCCCGCACGGGGTCGGCGTAGGCGTAGCTTCCGCCTCCGCCCGGCCATCCGAATGCCACGGAGTTCTCCTCGGCGAGGGCGCCGATCCTGCCGATCGGGAAGCCCAGCGCCATCCGCGAGGGATTGCCGAAAACCTGGTCCGTCCCCTCGAACGCGAGCGCGGACAGGTGCGCCGACCGCGCGGAGTCCAGGAGTTCGCCCTGCAGCACGGCGTTGAACATCGCGGCGAGGCCGTGAGCGGTGGCGCTGGCCACTGATGGAATGTCGGCGCGCAGGATCTCGTCGTCGTTGCCGAAGTCGGCACTGGGCCGGCTTTCCCAAAGTGCGAGGATCGCAGCACCGTCGTCAGGGCCGGCAGGCCATTGCCGCGCCTGCTGTTCCAGGCGTGCCAGCCCCGCGAGCGACTCCTTGGGAGCGGCGAAGTAGAGCTGCCCCTCGATAGCGAGCGGCGCGGTGATCCACTCACGGAGCAGCGCGCGCATGGGCCGCCCGGTCGCGCGGCGGGCCAGTTCACCGACGAGATGGCCGAAGGTGTACGAGTGATAGCCGACGGCGGTGCCCGGCGGCCAGCGCGGCTCGGCGGCGGCCAGCGCCTCACACACCCTTGCCCAGTCGGAAAGCTCGCGCGGGGTGATCTGTCGCGGCATGGCCGGAAGGCCGACGGTGTGGGTCAGCACGTGCCGCAGTGTCGCCGTGGCCTTGCCGTGCACGCCGAACTCGGGCCACAGGTCCGTGACCGGGGTGTCGTAATCGATGAGACCACCCTCTACGAGCAGATGTGCCAGCACGGCCGCCACGTTCTTGCCGGTGGAGAAACTGAAGATCGGCGTTCCGAAGGTGAGCGGCCTCCCGGTGGCCGGGTCGGCCGTACCGGCCACCGCGTCGACGATCAGTGCGCCATGGTGATAGACGGCGACCTGCACACCGGTCTCCGCGCCGGTCTCGATCAGCGTGTCGATATGACGCTGGATCCGGTCCTGTATCCCAATCGTCGCCATCGCCGTCACCTCCCCCGCAGCGCGGAGGAATCACCTCTCCGGTCCGGCGGAATGTGAGGTGCCGCCCATCCGTGCCCTTCGCGTGGCATCACGACTCGGCCGTCGTGGTCCCGTCCAGACGCGTGGTGCGCGTTCGCCGTGCGGCACCCCCAACGTCGATCACTCATGAACCGGTGCGGGGCGAACATGTTCCCCCTCGCCCGGGGAATGTCGGGGCGCATCGATCATCGCCCTGCGGGGCTCATGGGTGAGGGGTGGCGGTTTTAGAATGGCGTCGATGAACGAGCCGAAGCGCCGCAGGCCGCCCGTGTCGCGCAGGCGCCCGGGCCGTCGCGAGTTTTTCGTGGTGTCCCCCTCATGGCTTGGGACGGTGTAGGTGAGCTTCGCGCGGTCCTATCGGCCGGCCGAGGGCGACGCGGTCACCCTCGGCGTCGAGGAGGAGTTCCTGGTCGTCGACGCCCTGGACGGCCGCCCCGTCCCCGGCAACGCACGACTGCTGGACGTACTCGACAGACCGCGGGCCGGCGAGCCCGCGCACGTGGCCGACCGGCACGCCGAGCAGGCGGCGGCGACCGGCTCAGGCGCCCCCGCGACGGCGGGTACGGGCGCCGGGCCGACGGGGTCGGCGACCGGGTTCGAGGCCGAGTTGCTGGCGTCCATGATCGAGACGGTGTCCCCCGTACGGACGGACCTGGGCGGGCTTCGCGAGGTGCTGGCCGGGGGCCGGGCCCGGCTGGGACGCGCCGCGGCCGAGGCGGGCCTGCGCGTCCTGGCCATCGGTTCTCCGGTCACCCCTCCGGCCGTCCCCCGCACCGTGTCGGCGAAGGCGCGGTACGGCGAACTGCGCGACCTGTACGGACTGATCGTCACCCAGCAGGAGACGTGCGGGTTGCACGTCCATGTGGGCGTGGCCGACCGTGAGATGGCGGTGGCGGTGGTCAACCGGCTCAGGCCCTGGCTGCCGACCCTGCTCGCGATCTCCGCGAACTCCCCGTTCTGCGACGGCGCCGACACCGGCTACGCGAGTTGGCGCACCGTCGCGCTGTCCCGCTGGCCCGCCACCGACATCCCCCCGCACTTCTCCAGTGCCGCGCACTACGACCAGGTGACGGCCATGCTGCACCGCAGCGGCGCGCTGGCCTCCTCAGCGCACCCGTACTGGCTGGCCAGGCCGTCGGCGCGGTTCCCGACCGTCGAGCTCAGGGCCGCGGACGTCGCCGCCACCGTGGACGAGGCGGTGCTCCAGGCCGCTCTGTCGCGCGCGCTGGTGCGCACCGCCTGCGCCGAGCTGGCGGCGGGCGCGGACACCGCCGACCCCGGCGACACCGAGATCCTGCGGGCCGCCCTGTGGTCCGCCGCCCGCTTCGGGCTGAACGGCGACGGCGTGCATCCGAAGACGGGCGGCGGGGTGCCCGCCACCGCGCTCGTGGACGAGATGCTCGACCGCATCCGTCCCGCGCTGCGGGAGACCGGCGACGAGGAGGAGGTCGACCGGCTTCTGACCGCACTGGCCCGCACGGGCACCGGTGCCGAACGCCAGCGCGCCCTGCTCGCCCCGGACACCGGCCGGGCCGGCGCGGCACGCCTGATCGAGGCGTTCGACGTCGCCACCGCGAGCCTCTGATCCGGCCGCCACGGCCACACCGCGTGCCGGCGTAGCCGACGGATCACATGCAACGATGGGGCGTTTCCGGCGGCGCGGCGGAGATCATCCCCGGGCCGGGATGGTGAAGCCGCCGAGAGGTCCCGAGTAGCGCTTGGGCGGGGGCGGCGCGTACTCGCCGCGGGCGCTCGTGCGCAGCCCGAGGCGCACCAGCGACTCGACGAGGGTGGTGGCGGCGGTCACGCCGTCGATGACCGGGACGCCGAGGCGGCCGGAGATCTCAGCGCAGAACGCCGCCATCCCGGCGCAGCCGAGCACCACCGCGTCACTGCCGTCCGCTTCGAGGGCGGCGGCGCACAGCCTGGTGACCACCTCGCGGGCGTCGCCGTCAGGGCGATCCAGATCGAGCACGGGGATGTCGCAGGCGTGCACGCCGCGGCAGGCGGCGGCGAAGCCGTACCTGTGGGCGAGGTCCCAGGCGCGGCCCGCCGTCCTGGACAGGGTGGTCACCACGCTGAAGCCGCGTCCGACGAGGGTCGCGACGTGCATGGCGGCCTCGGCGATCCCCACGACGGGGCCGGCCGCCAGCTCGCGCGCCGCGTCCAGGCCGGGGTCGCCGAAGCAGGCGATGACGTACCCGTCGGTCCCGTCCCGCTCACCGGCCGCGACCTCGGTGAGCAGCCCGGGAACGGCGAGCGCCTCGTCGTAGTGGCTCTCGATCGACTCGGGGCCCATGGCCGGGCTCACGGCCACGATCGTCGTGCCCGGCCCCGCCACCGCCCGGGCGCAACGGCCGATCGACTCGGTCATGGCCTGGGCGGTGTTGGGGTTGATCACCCGGATGCGGGTCACGGGCCGGCCGGAGTCGCGCCCTCCGGGACGGCCGCTCGGGCGGCGGCCCCGTCGGAGGCGGCGGCCCCGTCGGAGGCGGCGGCCAGGTCGCGGTCCAGGCCGGTGATGCGGGGCGAGACCCGCTCGAACACGACCAGCGCCACGAAGCCCAGCCCGCAGCCGATGAACCAGCTGTAGTCGGCGATCCAGGTCAGGTCGATCGTGGTCAGACCGAGGTCGAGCAGCAGCTTGGGGGCCAGCACCGAGGCGATGGCCGGCACGCCCGCGGCCACGGTCGCCCAGACCGCGTTCGGGTTGTACCCCCCGCGGAACCAGTATCGGCCGGCCCGGTCGAGGGTGAACAGCTCGTCCACCCACACCCGCTGCCGCGAGCACACGTAGTAGCCGGCGATCAGGATGCCGAACAGCGGCCCGATGAGGGCTCCGAGCAGGCCGAGCGTGTAGTGGATGGCGTCGGGGTTGCCGTACCAGTTCCAGGGCGTGAGCAGCACCGACCCGACCGCCGCGATCATGCCGCCGGTACGCCAGCTGATCCGCCTGGGGTTGACGTTGGAGAAGTCGAACGCCGGGGAGATGAAGTTGGCGACGATGTTGATGCCGACCGTCGCGATGACGAAGGTCAGCCCGCCGAGCAGGATGGCGAACGGCGTGTCGATGCGCTGGACGGTGTGGATGGGGTCGGTGATCAGCTCGCCGAACACCGGCACCGTGGCCGAGGCGGTGATCACCGTCAGGATGGAGAAGAAGAGGAAGTTGACCGGGAGCCCCAGCAGATTCCCCCGCTTCACCGCGGCGAACGAGCGCCCGTACCGGGAGAAGTCCCCGAAGTTGAGCATCGGCCCGGAGAAGTAGGAGACGACCAGGGCGATGGCGCCCAGCATGACCGGGATGGACTCGCCGAAGCCGAGCACCTCACCCTGGGAGAGGTCGAGGCTGATGTTCCGCCATCCGGCCCGGCTCACCAGGTAGACGGCCAGGACCAGCATGACCACGTACACGGCGGGCCCGGCCCAGTCGATGAACCGGCGGATGGCCTCCATGCCCTTCCAGAAGACCGCCGCCTGCGCCACCCAGAGGATGGCGTAGCAGATGTACCCGAGCGCGGGCAGCCCCAGGAACCCGTACTCGCGCACGTCGTTCAGGGCCGCCGTGGCAGGCCAGAACTTCAGGAAGATGATGATGAGCGCCTGTGAAGCCAGGTAGGTCTGCACGCCGTACCAGGCGATGGCAATGAGTCCCCGGACGACGGCCGGGATGTTCGCGCCCAGCACGCCGAAGATCGCCCGGTTGATGACCGGGTACGGCACGCCGGTCATCTGGCTGGGCTTGGCCACCAGGTTGCAGAAGACGTTGACGATGACGATGCCCGCCACGAGCGCGAACAGCACCTGCCAGCTCGCCAGGCCCAGGGCGAACAGGCTGCCCGCGGTGACGTAGCCGCCAACGCTGTGCACGTCCGACATCCAGAAGGCGAAGATGTTGTAGGAGGACCAGTTCTGGTGGCGCAGCGGAGCCAGGTCCTCGTTGGCCAGCCGGGGATCGTAGCCGGGCTTGACCAGGCCACCGGCCGGGGCGTCCTCGCCGGAGGCCGCCGGGACGGTCGTTGTGGTGGCGGTAGTGGTGACCATGTCGGGTGCGTGGCTGGGTGGGGGTGACACACTGGATTCGGTCATTTCGCATCCCTGGGCGAAAAGGTGCGGTGGACGGACATGTCCTGATCAGGGACCGGCAGTGCAGTGCGCGCACGCGTACGGTCGAGAGGAACCCTCGACCGACACCGTCAACCTATTACTTGGCGCCCGGCGGCGAATTTCGCCGGTGTTAATCCCGTATGACAGGGGCGAAATGGCGCCCATACTGCTCGGCGGACGAGTCGCCTTCCGGCGAATCCCTCTGATCTCCCATGCCGTACATGCTCTAGGGCCGGAGCACGATCTTGCCGTGGGTGTGCCCCCGCTCCAGCTCGCGGAAGGCGTCCCGCACTCCCTCCAGCGGGTAGACGCGGGCGATCGGCACCTCGAGCTCCCCGCGCGCGGCGAGCCGGGCCAGTTCGCCGAGCACGACCGCGCACGCCGCCGCGCCCTCTCCGTAGGTCCGCGCACCGACCTTGGCCGCGGCCCGCCAGTCGCGGATCGTGTCGATCCGCTCGGGCCGCACGCCCAGTTCCACCGCCAGGGCCACGTAGCCGTCGCCGAAGGTGTCGATGAACGCGTCGACGTTCCCGCCGCAGGCCTGCCGGATCCGTTCGGCCACACCCTCCCCGTACCTGACCGGGACGACACCGCGGTCCTTCAACCAGGCGTGGTTCGGCTCGCTCGCCAGCCCGATCACCGTGGCGCCGCGCCGCCGGGCGAGTTGCACGGCGAGCGACCCGACGCCGCCCGCCGCACCGGAGACGACGACCGTGTCCGCCGGTCCGGGGTCGACGGCGAACACGGTGGCGTACGCGGTCGTGCCGGCCACGTACAACGACCCGGCCACCTCCCAGGGCAGCCCCTCCGGGCGCGAGACCAGATTCACGTCGTCGACCACGACGAACTCCGCGTGGCTCGCTCTGTTGTGGGTGAAGCCGAGGACCTCGTCGCCCACCGAGAAGCCGCGCACCTGCGGACCGGCCTCCACCACGACGCCGGCCAGATCGCTGCCCTGCCCGGAGGGGAACCTCGCCGGCCAGCGGTCGTGCCGCGCCCCCTCCCGGATCATCACCTCGCCGGGCTGGATCCCGGCCGCGCGGACCTCGACCAGCACCTGCCCGGGGCCCGGGGCCGGACGTTCCACCTCTTCCACCCGCAGGACATCGATCCCGCCGTACTCGTGGAACCGCACTGCCTTCATGACGTGATCACCGCTCCGCCTCGTCCGGTTGGGCCTTGGACGGCCACACCAGAACTATGCCTTCGCCTTCGACGGCTGAGAACCGGAGCGGTCCGCCTAGGATCGGCGGTCCGGGGATGCGTTCCACGAGTGGTGATATCACTACCGATATGGTGATGAACCGTGACGACCTTGCCGATTTCCTGCGCCGGTCCCGGGAACGGCTGACTCCACGGGACGTCGGGCTGATCGAGGGCCCGAGGCGGCGTACGCCAGGACTGCGCCGCGAGGAGGTCGCGGTGCTCGCCGGAATGTCGTCCGACTATTACATGCGGCTCGAGCAGGCCAGAAGCCCGCAGCCCTCGGTTCAGATGCTGGCCGCGCTGACGCGCGCGCTGCGGCTCACCACCGACGAGCGGGACCACCTGTACCTGCTCGCCGGACACCGCCCGCCGGAGGGGGCGCGGGCCGGGGAGTACCTGCGGCCGAGCATGCTGTACCTGCTCGACCGGCTGGACAGCGTTCCGGTCCAGGTCCTGAGCGATCTGGGCGACCTGCTGGCGCAGAACGACATGGCGGCGGCGTTGTTCGGATGCGTGTGCACCGTGGCCCAGGAGGACCGCAACATCGTGCTGCGCTGGTTCACCGAACCGGACGTGCGAAGCCACTTCGCAGCCGAAGAGCACGAGGAGCACGCCCGGCAGCTGGTCGCCGACCTGCGCGCCGCGGCGGCCCGCCGGGGCAACGACGCGGCATCCCGCACACTCGTCACGCGGCTCCGCGCGGCCAGCGCCGAGTTCGCGGCGCTGTGGGACCGGCACGAGGTCGCGGTGCGCGTGTCACACCCGTACCGGCTCACGCATCCCGAGCTCGGCAGGATCGACCTCGACTGCGAAGTGCTGGCGACGCCCGCGACCGACCAGCGGCTGCGGGTCTTCACCCCGCCGCCCGGCGGCACCGAGGCGCTGGACATGCTTCGCGTGCTCGGCCCGCAGCACCGGCACGACACCGCCGCGACGCGTGCCACCACCAGGGCGAGCGCACCGACGAGGGTGATCGGCGACTCACGTACGTCCTGAGCACGTCAGCTCCGTGATCGCACCTGTGGTCGATCGAGCGATCACCCACAGCCGACGATCATCGAAGTGGACCCTCCTACGCGGAGCGATCGGGTGGGTCCGGAGCCTTCGACTCATCTCAAGATCCGAAGCCCGCACAGGCCCATAGGGTCGGGATATGACACATGAGGCTCTTGTGGCTTATCTCGGCATCGTCGCGCTGATCACCATCACGCCCGGCCCCGACACGGCCATGGTCGTGCGCAACGCGATGCGCCACGGCTGGGCCGCCGGCGTGCGCACCGGCCTCGGCAGCGCGACGGGCCTGCTGCTGTGGGGACTGGCCGCGTGCGCGGGCATCGCCGCGGTGCTGGCGGCGTCCGCGCTCGCCTTCACCGTGCTCAAGCTCGCCGGCGGCGTCTACCTCGGGTACCTCGGAGCTCGCATGCTCTGGCAGGCATGGCGGCGGGCGGCGCGTCCCGCGGCGACCGTTCCCGTGCCCGTTCAGGCTCCGGCGACCTCCGGGGCGCTCTTCAAGCAGGGGCTGACCACCAACCTGCTCAATCCCAAGGCCGCCGCCTTCTTCACGGCGCTGCTCCCCCAGTTCGTCACGACCGGCGGCACGGCGGCCACCCCGCTCATCATCGGCCTGACGCTCATCGCGGCCATGGGCAACCTGACCGGGACCTTCGTGTTCGCCTTCACCGCGCACCGGGCGGCCCGGCTGTTCGGGCGCCGTCTCTTCGAGCCGGTGCTGGACGGCATCGTCGGCGCCGTCCTGCTCGTCCTCGGCGGCAGGCTCGCGTTCAGCGGACGTCCCTGACCGGTGACCCTGCGGCGCGCTGCACTTGGTGGTCACGACGACCTCGTCCCGAACTCCCCGGCCGGCCGGCCAGCGGCCCAGACTTCAGGTCGCTGTCTCCGAGCCGTCTGTACGCATCGGGGAACCTAGCCACCTCGACGCGGACGTGACACCCTCCCCGAGTCTTGAGCTCGTGGGATGTGCCGTGGCGCGGCAAAGGCGAGGGATAGATGGGCAGACTGGTCGATATCGACCCCCAATCATCGGGTGCGGCGCGGTTCTCGTACGAGCTACGGCGGCACCGCCTCAGGGCGGGGATGACCCAGGAGCAGTTCGGCCGCAGGGTCGGCTACTCCGAGAGCCTGATCGGCATGGTCGAGACCTGCAGACGCATCCCCACAGAAGGCCTCGCCCAGTTGTGCGACCAGGTCTTCGGCCTCGACGGCGTCATGCAGGGCCTCTACCTGGACGCCTGGCCGCCCCTCCCCCCGGTCCCCGAACACTTCCGCGACTGGGCCGCCGAGGAACTACGCGCGACCGATCTCCGTCTATGGGACCCCCTCCTCGTCCCCGGCCTTTTCCAGACACAGGCATATGCACGGACGCTCTTCGAGGACGACCCAGGCATCACGGCGGAAATGATCGGGACACGCCTCGCCGGCCGCATGCAGCGCAAGAACGCCCTCTCACGCGACGACCCGCCCATGGTCTGGGCCCTCGTCGACGAGGGCGTTCTCCATCGGCCGATCGGAAGCCCCGCCGTCATGCGTGAGCAGATGGAAAGCCTGGCGGGAATGTCCCGCCTGCCGAGGATCACCATTCAGATAGTCCCCTACGGTTCCAGGGCCGCCGCAGGGTTTCTCGGGGCGTTCGGCATAGCGGAAATGCGCGGTTCCGCTTATACCGGATATGTGGAGACACAGCCGCAGGGACGTACCGTTGACGATCGCGCGACGATCACACGGCTTCGCACCTTGCACGACACTCTCCGCGGCGAAGCTCACGCACAGACCCTGTCCCTCAAGATGATCGAGGAAGCGGTGCGGAGATGGATCTGACCAAGGCGCGATGGCGCAAATCGAGCCGGTCCGGAAGCGACGGCGGCATGTGCGTCGAGGTGGCGGCCAACCTGCCCGGAGTCGTCGCCGTCCGCGACTCCACCAATCCCGGCGGCCCCGTCCTGACCTTCCCCCCGGAGGCCTGGACGAGGTTCCTCCGGGCCATGAAGTCCGGCCAGACCCCCTGAGCGCTTGAGCGGAGAAAGCCCGCCGCCGGCACTGCGCGACCGGCACATGAGCCGGCGGCGGCCCTGGGCGTCGATTCCGGGATGTCCACGTCCGAGATCTCGCGGATCCATGCCGGCCTGGATGAGGAGATCACCGTCGCGCCCCGGCGGAGAGAATGACCTCGCCACGAGGTCAGCGGCCGGCTGAGGACCGGTCCGCGGCCACCCGCCGCCTGCCTTCAGCCTGACCGAACGCTCTTGCCGCTCGCCGCGAGGAAGCCTCCGACGTCGACGGTGGCATGTGAGATCAGCCGGTAGCGCCGCACCATTTCCTCGTAGGCCTCCTCGCCGCCGATGGCGGCGGTGGCGTCCGTGAACGTCGTCACGTGGTAGCCGCGTTCCATCGCACTGCGCGCGGTCGACTCCACGCAGAGGGTGCCGATCATCCCGGCGACCGCGACGTACTCGACGCCGTGCTGACGTAGTTGGACGTCGAGGTCGGTGTTGGCGATCACGTCGATGTTCTTGTGCGGGATGATCGTGATCTCGCCGGGACGCGGCCCCAGCCGAGGGTGAAAGTCAGCGCCCCAACTGCCGGCCTCGAACATCCGCTTTTCGTACATCTCCTGGTGGATGCCGGACAGGTGCTTCCACGTCGTGTAGTCCTCTTCGGTGTAGGACATCGGACAGAAAAAGATCGGCATCTGTCGCTCGCGTGCCCCCGCGAGCAGGCGTACGAGATTCTCCAGAACGCCGATCCGCGCGAACTCGTCCTTGAAGAGAGGGTAGCCTTTTCCGTTCTCGGAGAAGATGTCGTTCACAGTGTCGATCAGGACCAGGCCCGTGGCCTTCGGTTCATATGTGACCCTCGACATGATGTGTCCTCATGTTTCGATCTCACAGATCCCAGTGATGCCGTTCAGGGGACGATGCCTGCGAGCTCTGAGAACGCGCCGATCGCTGTCGATGCGCGGTTGTGGATACCGAACCAGATGGCGCGCCCAGCAGCGCGACTCCCACGTACTCACACTACCTGCAGTGCTGCCTCACCCCAGGAACGGCCTGAGAACGCGTGCACGGCGGAACCCGCCGGCGGGTGGCCCGCGGCCTGACGGTGGTGAAGATCGGTGACAGGCTCGAACGGCGCCGCATCGTGGTGCCGTACCGGACGCCGCACGGTTCCGCGTCGAGCGGTGCCACTCCGGCCCACCCCTGGCAGGCGACAGGCGCAGGGAGAGTGCTTCACTTGAGAGATGAGGGTTGGTGTCACGACGTTCATCACGGACGAGGGCATCCGGTCTGCCGTGCTGGCCAAGGCGTTGGAGGAGCGCGGTTTCGATTCCCTTTTCCTGCACGAGCACAGCCATGTCCCAGTGAAGCGAGAGACGCCGTTCATCATGGGCGGCGAGCTGCCCAGGGTGTATTACCGCACGCTGGACCCATTCGTCGCGTTGTCCGTCGCTGCGACGGTGACCGACGACCTGCTGCTGGGAACCGGCGTGGCCCTGCTGGCCCAGCGCGATGTCATTCATACCGCCAAGGAGGTCGCCAGCCTGGACCTGGTGTCCCACGGCCGGGTGATCTTCGGCGTGGGCACGGGCTGGAATCGGGAGGAGATGCGCGATCACGGCACGGATCCACGCACCCGGGGGGCCCTGCTGAACGAACGGCTCACCGCGATCAAGGAGATCTGGACCAAGGACGAGGCCGAGTTCCACGGCCGGTACGTTGACTTCGACCCGATGTTCTGCTGGCCCAAGCCGGTACAAGACCCGCATCCGCCCATTTACATCGGTGGAGATGGCCAGGCGGCGTTGGCCAGGGTGGCGGAGCACGGCGATGGTTGGATGCCGCACTCGGCGGACGACCCGGCCCGGGTCCGGCCCCAGTTGGACCAGTTGGCCGAGGTCGCCGGGGACGTGCCGGTGATCGTGGCGTCGGTGTCCCCCGATGCCGAACTCATCGCCGCCTACGCGGAAGCGGGGGCCGACCGCCTGGCGCTTTCGCTGCCGACCCTGCCCGAGGACGAGACCTTGCACGTGCTGGACGAGTTCGCCACGCTCGTCAGCGACCATCTGTAGCCACGCCGGCGCCAGGTCAGCCGCTGCCGGCGGGCCTTACGGCCCTCGATGGGTGGATCCCGATGGGCGTCTTCAGAAGGCGCCGCGGACCGTGCCGCCGTCGACGCGGACGGTCGCGCCGCTGATGTACCAACCTCGGCTGGTCCCGTCCCGACCTTCCCCCCCGGAGGCCTGGACGAGCTTCCTGCGCGCCACGAAGGCCGGCGAGGTGGCCTGAAGGAATCAACAGCGGCACCGCGCCCACCCGTGCGGGCGGGCGCGGTGGGGACGGAGGGCGCTCAGATGATGGAACCCGTCCAGTAGGCGGTGGCCTTGAGGTAGACCCCGTACAACTCGCCGTCGAAGTACGGCGATATGCCGGTGTCGTACCGGCCGTCGCCGTCGGTGTCGGAAACGCTGACCGTGATGCCGTTGAGATAGCCCTTACGGCTGTCGTCGCTGTACTGGGTCAGCCACGAGGACCCGAGGGACCCCTCACCGGTGAACGGTGAATCCACGCCGACAGGCCGGTCCATCCTGAACATCGTGACCTTCGCCGCGAAGGCCGCTCCGGTCGAGCGTTCGAGGGTCCCGCCGGTGTAGGGCAGGCTGCCGTCGGGGTGAGGGCCGGCGGGATAGCCGAGCACGTCCACCGTCGACGGGAGCGGCTGGTTGGCCTCGATTCCCTGCCCGCCGACGTTATCGCCCAGCCTCCCGACATCGCTCAGCGCGTCCGGCGACGCGGAGACGACCCCGTCGTACACGTTCACGAAGGCGTAGTCCCGGTCGTAGTCGCGAAGGTCGTCCAGGTCGTAGTGGGTGTAGGCACGCTTGCCGACATAGAGGCCGAACGGGGTCGTTCCGTCGGAGTGGCCGCCGGGGACGAAGACCCACTTCCAGAGCGCGCCCATCGGAGCCTCAACGTCCAGCACGCAGTGCCCCGCCGTCGCGACGACGTTCCTGAACTTCGCGTGCACGACCGTGCCCGTGCACCAGTGCGGCAGCAGATCGCTGCCGATGAAGAAGACCTTGCCCGAGGTCGGGGGCGTTTCGCCCTCAGGCGAGGCAGGCCCCTCCAGCGGCGGGATGGACGCCGGAGGACCGTCCGGGACGATGCCGGCGGAAAGCCGTTCGCCGCTGGTCTCGGTCTCCACGGTGTACGGCGTGGCGTTCCTCAGATTGGCGGCCCCGTCGGCCAGCCAGAAGCTCGCGACCTGCTGAGCCGCCGTCACAGTGGAAGCCAACGGCACGGCCAGCGGACTCGCGGCCCGGGCCGGACCTGCGACGACGGTGGACCCCAGCAAGCTCAACCCCATGCCCATCGCGATCAGCGCACGCCTCAAGCTCGATCTCCGTTCGGTCAGCGGGGCGTCTTCCCGCCCCGTCAGCGTGGAGAGCCGGCCGATCGACCCGGCCGGCGAACAGCAAGATCGTAACCTCGGCCGAAGCACCGGCTCCAGATTTTTAGATCACATGTTCGATACAGAGAGCGTCCCGCCCATCAGGCGGACAGGTCACCGTCGGGGGCATTCCGCCGCAGCCGCATCTGCGCCGCGGCTCCGTCGGATATGGATCGCCGACGTCGCCCAGAATCAGGGGCACGCCGGACACGCCGTCGGGCTCGTGCTCCCCGCCGGATTCCTCGGCAGAGCCGGCTTTGGGATTGGGCTCGACACGCGATGACCTGGCTGGTCGCACTAGGGCGTGTATCGAAAGTCGATCTTCGACGTGAGACGATCTCGATTCGTGGCGCGTAAAGAAGATCCGTGTGCCCCGCCTTGGGCCGGGCAGGCCCCGCACCCGGCCGGACCGCGTCCGCGCCGATAAAGCGTATGCCTCCCGCAACAACCGCGCCTACCTACGCCGGCGCGGGATCCGCAGCACCATCCCGGACAAGGCCGACCAGGTCCGCAACCGCAAGAAGCGCGGCTCACGCGGCGGCCGGCCGCCGAAGTTCGACCAGGTCGACTACCGCGAGCGCCACGCGGTGGAGTGCGGGATCAACCGCCTCAAGAGGCACCGGGCGGTAGCCACCCGCTATGCGAAACTCGCCGTCCGGTACGAGGCCATCGTCCTTGTCGCGGCCATCAACGAGTGGCTATGACTCGCGCCGCGGCAGGGCAAGCTCATAGCGGCTGACCCAGGTGACCGGACCATCCTCCAGCCGCTGACCAGGAGCACCCCCCACCGGCACGTCTCCGCGGTGCGCGAAGCCGTGGGCCTCGTAGTAGGCACGCAGCCGATCATTGGACTTCACGCAGTCCAGCCGCAGGGAGTTGGCGCCCTGCTGCCGTGCGGCATTGGCTGCCCAGTCGAGAATGCGGGCCCCGAGCCCCGCCGCCCATCGACGCACGGCCATGCGGTGCAGGTATCCCGCCGCGCCGTCGGCATCCGCCCACAGCGGATCCGACCAGTCCATGGTGACCGTCCCCGCCACCTTGTCCCCGGTAGCCACCAGCCACGTGTCGCCCCGAGAGAGGGCCTCCTCAACCCATGCGGCCTCAAAACGCACAGGCCACTGGCCGATTCCACGTGCGTTGAGCCATCCCGCCGCCTCATCGAGCACGCACAGCACCTCGTCCATACGGTCGACGCCGACACGCTGGAAGACGACCTCCATGCCATTCCGATCAGCTGTCATGGCCTAAATGATCCCAGCACTTCCGATACACGCCCTAGGTGTCTTCAGAAGGCGCCGCGGACCGTGCCGCCGTCGACGCGGATGGTGGCGCCGCTGATGTACTCGGCGTAGGGGCCGCACAGGTAGGCGACGGCGCCCGCGATCTCCTCTGGCCTGCCGTAACGCACCCGGTCGTTGGGCACGATCTCGCGGACCGAGTTGTACTCGATCTCCTCCCAGGTCTCGCCCCAGCCGCGCCCGGGCGACAGCTTGACCAGGAAGTCCCGCACGGCCGGGACGAGGATCGCGCCGGGTGCCACGACGTTGGAGGTGACGCGGGTGCCGGCCAGGTCGCGGGCGAGTGAGACGGCCAGGTTGTGCCGGGCCGCGAGGGAGGCGTTGTAGTGCGGGTGGCTGTTGAACGGTTGCGTGCTCAGGCCGCCTCCGATGGTGACGACCCGCCCGTACTCGCGCTCACGCATGGCGGGAACCAGGCGCTGGATCATCCGCACCCCGGACACGACATTGATGTCGTAGGTGTCCTGCCAGATGTCCGCGGTGGCGTCGGCCCAGTTCAGGTGCTCGTACGCGCCGGCGTTGTTGACCAGGATGTCGACGTCACCGCCGGCCAGAGCGTCCTCGGCCGTCGCGTCCGCGCCGGCATCGGTGGCCAGGTCGCCCACCGCGATCGACGCCTTTCCGCCGTCGGCGGCGATCGAGTCGGCGACCGCCCGTGCCCGCTCTGCGCTGCGGCCATGGACCACGACCGCGGCGCCTTCCCGGGCGAGCAGCCGGGCGGTGGCCTCACCGAGTCCGGACGTCGACCCGGTGATCAGGGCGCGACGTCCAATGAGTTGCAGATCCATCAGAACTCCTTGGGTCGAGACTTTTGTCTACAGTCGTAGACTACCATGACAAGTTGTCAGCTGTAGACTTGCTCGCCATGACGCACCCCACCGCCCGGCCCCGCAATGCCGCGGCCACCCGGCAGGCCATCCTGACCTCGGCGATCACGGCCTTCACCCGGCACGGCTACGACGGGGTGGGCGTCCGCGACATAGCCGCGGACGCGGGAGTGACGGCCATGCTCGTCAACCGCTATTTCGGCTCCAAGGAAGGGCTGTTCACCGAGGTGGTGGACGTCTCGTTCGCCGACCCCACGATGGTCCCGGCCGATCCGGCAGATGTGACGGCCGAGACCGCCCGCGCGCTGGTGGACCGCACCGCCCCGGAGACGGACCACCTCGGACCGTTCGAGCTGATGCTCAAGTCGGCGGCCAACCCAAGAGCCGCGGAGATCATCCGAGCCGGCATCGAGAAGCACGTGGGGGCCCGGTTCAGCGCCGCCCTGCACGGCCCCCACGCGCGGGAACGCGCCGAACTGGGGCTCGCCCTGCTGGCCGGCACCTGGCTGCTGCGCCGCCTCATCGGTACCTCGGCGCTGCGCGACGCCGATCCGGATCTGCTGACGGCTCAGGTCACCCGCATGCTGGCGGTGGTCGTCGAGCCACCGGCCTAGCCACGGCAGCGGTTTCGGGGCCGGGCCGACCGCCACGCGAACCGGCGGCGGTCCCGTCGCCGATCAGCCGTGTCGGGTCGGCCGGTAGGTCAGCACCTGCGTGTGGCGGTCGAAGGTCCGGGCCTCGAGCAGTTCGAGGTCGAAGTCGTCAGCGCCGTCGAAGACCCGGTCCACGCCGGTCGCCCCGGAGATCACCGGGAAGACCGTCACCTCGATGGTGTCGACCAGGCCGGCGTTCAGCAGCGCCCGGTTGAGCGTCAGGCTGCCGTGGGAGCGCAGCGGCACATCGGATTCGGCCTTGAGCCGCGTGACCACCTCGACGGGATCGCCGGACTCGACGGTCGTGTCCGGCCAGTCGAGCGGCTCGCTCAGCCGGCTGGACAGCACCGTGACCGGGGAGGCGAACATGCGCGTGATCCACCCGTCGAACAGGCTGCGGTCGAAGCCCGCGTCAAGGAACGGCGCGTTCGACGAGTAGGTCGTGGCCCCGAGCACCATGCGCAGCGGGTCGCGGTAGGCGGCGGCGCGATATGCGAGGAACTCGGGGCCCTGCTTGCCCCAGTAGCCGCCCCAGTCACCGTCGTGATTGGCGAAGCCGTCAAGGGTGGAGAAGATGTCGAAGGTGTACGTGGCGGTCACGGTGTCTCCTCGCGGGAAGTCGGTCGCGCGCCTTGCGGCGGCCTCACCACTGCTACGAACACCACCGCCCCGATCCGACACGCCTCCCCGGATCTCTTCCAGAACTTTCCGGGCTCGTCCGAACGGCCCGAGCGTCGCTCGCGCGAAGCGCGCCGGATGCTCCGGCCATGCCCTCACGCACGTCGTCAGAGCCAGCCTTGGGATTGGGCTCGCTGGACGGCTTCTATGCGGTTGCGGGTGTGGGTCTTCTGGATGGCCGTGGACAGGTAGTTGCGGACGGTGCCCTCGGACAGGTGCAGGCGCAGGGCGATGTCGCCGATGGTCGAGCCGTCGGCGGCGGCGGACAGCACGTCGCGTTCCCGCGGGGACAGCGGGTTCGGGCCGGCGCTGAGGGCGGCGGCGGCCAGGGCCGGGTCGATCACCCGCTCCCCGGCCAGCACCCGCCTGATGGCGGCGGCCAGCTCGCGGGCCGGGCTGTCCTTGACCATGAACGCCACCGCGCCGGCCTCCATCGCCCGGCGCAGGTAGCCGGGTCGGCCGAACGTCGTGAGGATCATGACGCGGCACCCGGGCGCCACGCGGACGATCTCGGCGGCGGCCGTGATGCCGTCCATCACCGGCATCTCGATGTCCAGCAGAGCGATGTCGGGCCTGGTCTCGCGGACGACGGCGACGGCCTCCTCCCCGGTGGAGGCCTCGCCGACGACCTCGATGTCGGCTTCCAGGCCGAGCAGGGTGGACAGGGCGCCCCTGACCATCGCCTGGTCCTCGGCCAGCACCACTCTGATCACGTGCCGCTCCCGGGGGTGCGAAGGCCGGGCGGCGGCATGACGCGGCCCGGGTGGGGTGTGCGCCAAGCCATGCGCAGGTGGTCGGTGAGCCGGGTCACGCGCGGGTTCCCACGGGGGCCGGGACGGTGACACGCAGGTGGAAGCCGCCCCCGGCGGAGGGGCCGGCGTCCAGGGTGCCACCGGCGGCCTGGACGCGCTCGGCGAGCCCGGTCAGGCCGCTGCCCGGCTCGTAGGTGCCGTCCCCGTGGCCGTCGTCGGTGACCTCGAGACCGGCCTTGCCCTCGTGGTAGGTCACGGTGATCTCGCACCTGCGAGCACGGGCGTGGCGGACGACGTTGGTGATCCCTTCGCGCACCGCCCAGCCGAACAGGCCGTCCAGGGTGTCGGGCAGCGGAGTGCCGGTGGTGCGCACCACGACATTCACCCCCGCCGCGTCGAGCGCGGCGCGGGCACTGTCGAGCTCCTCCGACAGGCCGCGCTGGCGGTAGCCGGTGACCGCCTCGCGGACCTCCTGCAGGGCCATGCGGGCGACCGACTCGATGTCGCGGATCTCGCCGGTGGCCCTGGGCGAGCCGCTCTCGGCCAGCCGTCCGGCCAGCTCGCTCTTGAGGACGATGAGCGACAGGCTGTGGCCGAGCAGGTCGTGCAGGTCGCGGGCGATGCGCAGCCGTTCCTCGCTGGCCGCCAGGCGGGCCACCTCGCTCTGCGCCCTGTGCAGCCGGTTGAGCAGAACGCGGGTGTTGCGGACGCTCATGAACAGCACGCCGAGCGTGACGACCTGCATCACCAGCAGCGCGATGGCCCCGCCGTCGGCCCCGGAAAGGCGGCCGTCCACCACCACGACGCCGGCCATTCCCGCGATGCCCGCCAGGGCCACCCGGCTGGGCAGGCCCATGCTGATCACGACGGTGACGTAGACGGGCAGCGCCACCCAGCCGCCCCCGAAGATGATCGGGAGCACGATGGCCATCAGCACGAGCACCGACAGCAGCGGAGCGGTCCAGCGTCCCGGCTCGCCGTAGTCCTTCGGGCTGAGCACCGTGGCGATGTAGCAGGTGACGAAGGCGACCAGCGAGGCGACCGCCCAGTACGCCTTGGTTCCGGTGATCGCGCCCGAGGTGACGTCCGAGACCGGGTAGAACAGGTAGACCAGGCCGAAGGACGTGCCGAGCAGGCGCCTCCAGCGGGACGGCTTGTCGCCCACCCCGCCGAAGGTGAACACGCTGCTGAGACCGCTCATGACTCAGGCCCGCACCGTCGCCCTGCGGTAGGCGAACACCGCGACGGCGCCGAGCGCGACCGCCCAGCCGAGAATGCCGGCCACGGACGCCCCCGAGGGGGTGTGACCCGCGACGATCTCCCAGCCGATGGAGGCGTAGTCGTAGGACGGCAGGACGTGCGCGACGGTGCGCAGGGCGCTGGGGAGCATGTCGACGGGGAACCACAGGCCGCCGAGCAGCGCGAGGCCGAACATGCTGATGATGGCGATCGGCTGGGCGGTGTCCGGGCGCACCAGCGAGCCGATGATGAGGCCGAGCGCCGCGAACGGGATCGTGCCCGCCCACATGACCGGGATCAGCGCGGCCCACTCCCCCGCGCTCAGCGACACATGCTGGGTGAGCACCGCGGCCAGCACGACGAACAGCAGCGCGGGCAGCACCAGCAGCAGGGACGCGATGAGCTTGGTCAGGATGATCGACCAGCCGGGCAGCGGGGTGATCTGGAGCTGGCGCAGCCAGCCGCTCTGCCGTTCCTGCGCCCACGGGACGGCGGTGGACATGATCGAGGCGGCCAGGGCCCCGTAGGCGCCCATGGACACCATCAGGATGACGGCGGCCCGCGTGCCGGTCGAGGGGTCGGCCTGGTCGCCGTACAGGTTGGAGTACAGCAGGTAGAAGGCGACGGGGAAGGCCACGACGAAGATGATATAGCGCTTGTTGCGCAACATCCGAAGCAGTTCGATCTTGATGTAGTGCGGCATGGTTCACGCCTCCGAGGACTGGGTGAGAGCGAGGAAGGCGTCCTCCAGATCGGCCCCGTTGATCTGCAGGTCGCTGATCTCCAGCGTGGTGCGGCGGTACAGCGCGGCCACGGTCGCGTCGGTGTCGGCGGTGCGCAGCGTCACCCTGCCGTCGAGGATGGTGACGCCGGTGACCCCCGGCAGGGCGTCCAGGCGGGCCGCCGACTGGACGCCGAGCGAGAACTCCACCGAGCTGCCGCCGGCGCCCGCCTTGATCTCGGCGGCCGTGCCGTCGGCCACCACCTTGCCGCGGGCGACGACGATCACCCGGTCGGAGTTCTCGTCGGCCTCCTGCAGGTAGTGGGTCGCGAACAGCACCGTGCGTCCCTGGGCGGCGTAGGCGCGCATGCCCTCCCAGAAGGCGCGCCGCGACTCGACGTCCATGGCGGCGGTGGGCTCGTCCAGCACCAGTAGCCGGGGCGACCCGGCGACGGCGAGGGCGAACCGCACCCGCTGGGACTGACCGCCGGACAGCCGGTCGGCACGGCGCGAGGCCAGGTCGGTCAGGTCGGCCATCCGCAGCAGCTCGTCCAGCGGCAGGGGACGAGGGTAGAGGCGGCGGACGAAGTCGACCAGCTCGCGGACGGTCAGCTCGGGGATGAGCGTCCCTTCCTGGAGCATCGCGCCGATGTCGCCGGCGGCGACCGCCTGGTCGGGGGTGCGGCCGAAGACGCGGATGTCCCCGGCGGTGGGGCGGGTCAGGCCCAGCAGCATGTTGATCGTCGTGGACTTGCCGGCCCCGTTCGGGCCGAGGAGCGCGACCGTGCGCCCGGCCTCCATGGTGAGGTCCAGGCCGTCCACGGCGCGGACCTCACCGAAGCTCTTTCGCACGCCGGCGAGGGATATGGCGTTCATGTGCTCAACGCTAGAAGGGAACGCCGGAGATCCTCAGTGCCGACCATCCGGGCCTGGCGATGACATTTGTCAGAGCGGGATCATCGGAGCGGGATCAGCGTGGAATCAAAGGCGGCAGGCGAAGATGGCGGTGACCAGGACGGCCTTGGCGCCGATCTCCCAGAGCTGGTCCATGATCTGCTGGTGGCCCTTGCGCGGGACCATCGCCCGGACGGCGACCCAGCCCTCGCGGTGCAGCGGGGAGACCGTGGGCCCCTCCATGCCGGGGGTGATCGCGATGGCCTCGTCGATGCGCTCGGCCCGGATGTCGTAGTCGATCATGACGTAGTCGCGGGCGACCAGCACGCCCTGCAGGCGCCGGACAAGCTGCCTGACCGCGGGGGTCTCCTCGGCGCCGACCTGCTTGATCAGGGCCGCCTGCGACTGCGCGATCGGCTCGCCGAAGACCTCCAGGCCGACATTCCTCAACGTGGTGCCGGTCTCGACCACGTCGGCCACGGCGTCGGCGACGCCGAGCCTGATCGCGGTCTCCACCGCGCCGTCCAGCTTGATCACCCGGGCGTCGACGCCCACCTCGGCGAGATACTTGCCGAGCAGCCCCGCGTAGGAGGTGGCGATGCGCATGCCCTGGAGGTCGTGGATCGAGGTGAACGCGCCGGGCTTGGCGGCCAGGCGGAAGGTGGAGACTCCGAAGCCGAGCGGGATGATCTGTTCGGCCGGGGCCCCGGAGTCGGCCAGCATGTCCATGCCGGTGATGCCGACGTCCAAGGTGCCCTCGCCGACGTAGACGGCGATGTCGCGCGGGCGCAGGAAGAACAGCTCGCAGGAGTTCTCGGGGTCGACGACCACGAGTTCCTTGGAGTCTTTGCGCGAGCGGTAGCCCGCTTCTTTCAGGATGGTCTGGGCGGCCTCGTTGAGCACGCCCTTGTTCGGTACGGCGAGACGGAGCATGGCTTGCCGTGGTCCCTTTCGGATCGGAGAGGCATCGGGTCGGGGAACGAGGTCGGTCGGCTGCGGCCGGATGCTCCGGCCTAGAGATGCTTGTAGACCTCGTCGAGCCCGATGCCCCGGGCGATCATGAGGACCTGGACGTGGTAGAGCAGCTGGGAGATCTCCTCGGCCGCCCGGTCGGTGGACTCGTGCTCGGCCGCCATCCAGCTCTCGGCGGCCTCCTCCACGACCTTCTTGCCGATGGCATGGACACCGGCGTCCAGGGCCGCGACGGTGCCCGACCCGGCGGGACGGGTGCGCGCCTTGTCCGAAAGCTCGGCGAACAGCTCTTCGAAGGTCTTCATGGTCTCTCTCACGTCGGTGTGCCTGCTCGTCAAGAGTAGTCGGCGGCGGGCGCGAGGCGTGCTAGGCACCCGCCCGAGAGCCCCCCGGCGCGTCAAACGGACCAGAACGGGACCCGGCCGTGCGGCAGGCAGGCCATCTGGTGCCCATCTGCCGGCGGCGCCGGTGAAGGTGACGGCCGCCGGTTCCGCGTGTTCCGCCTTTGACAGGGAGACAGGTGCTGAACCGGATAAGCAACGTGAGACCACGGCCCCCGCCTATGCGGTCGCAACGGGGGCGCCACCGTGCCCGTCCCTTGGATTCCCCGCGCCGATAGGGTCAGCGCCCCGTACGCCGGGCGGCCGTCCGGCCGGGAGAGAGCCCGTTCCACCTGCAAGGAGCGTAGTAAGGTACTGGGCAGACACGGTTGGTCTAGACCGGTTCAGCAAAGGGGCCGCTGTGAAACGTCCGACGATCGCCGACATCGCGCGGCAGGCCGGGGTGTCCAAAGGGGCGGTGTCCTACGCGCTCAACGGGCAGCCGGGGGTGTCGGCGTCCACCCGGGCGCGCATCCTGGCGATCGCCGACGAGATCGGCTGGCGGCCCAACAGCGCGGCCCGCGCCCTGAACGGGGCCAGGGCCAACACCGTCGGCCTGGCGCTGTGCCGCCCGGCGCGCTTCCTCGGCGTCGAGCCGTTCTTCATGGAGCTCATCAGCGGCATCGAGGGGGAGCTGTCGGCGCAGTCGTACGCGCTCATGCTCCAGGTGGTCGCCGACCACGACGAGGAGATGGCGGTCTACCGCCGATGGTGGGGCGAGGGCCGCGTCGACGGCGCCATCCTGGTCGACCTGCACTCCGACGACTCCCGCGTGAGCGAGATGGAGTCGATGGGCATGCCGGTCGTGGTGTTCGGGCAACCCTCGGGGTCGGGGTCGCTGCTGCCGGTCTGGTCCGACGAGGGCACGGCCGTCCGCGAGACCGTCGAATACCTCGCCGCGCTCGGCCACCGCCGCATTGCCCGGGTCGCCGGCCTGCCCCGGCTCCTGCACACCGCGCTGCGCGACGAGGCGTTCACCGCCGTCTGCGCGAGCCTCGGCGTGAGCGAGGCCGTCACCGTGCACACCGACTACACCGGCGAGCAGGGCGCCCGCGCCACCCGCAGGCTGCTCAGCTCGCCCGCGCGGCCGACCGCCGTCGTCTACGACAACGACATCATGGCCGTGGCCGGGCTGTCGGTCGCCCAGGAGATGCGCCTGGACGTCCCCGGCGACCTGTCCATCGTCGCCTGGGACGACTCCCCGCTCTCGCAGGTGGTCCGGCCACCGCTCACCGCGCTCACCCGCGACATCCCCGCCTACGGCGCGCACGGCGCCCGCCGCCTGCTCTCGCTCATCGCCGGTGACCACGTCACCGCCTACGAGGACCAGGCCGCCCGCCTCACCCCCCGAGGCAGCACCGCTCCCCCACCGGCCTAGATCGTCTCTTGTCCTGACATACGGTCCCCGCAAATGACGAAGGCGCACCCGCACGGAGCGGGTGCGCCTTCGTCGATGGGTCAGCGGGCGGCGCGGCCGGGGGTGTGCTCGCGACGGTCGGAGGCGGGGCGGCGGGGGCCGCCGCGGGCGTCGCGCGCCGGGCGCTCGCCCTGATAGCCGCGCGAGGGACGCTCGCCCTGGTAGCCGCGGGCGGGACGGTCGCCCGAGGCCGGGCGCTCGCCGCGGGGGGCGGCGTCGCGGCGGTCGCCGTCCTCGCGGGGACGGTCGTGGAAGCGGCGCGGACGGCGGTCACCGCCGCCGTGGCCGCCCTCGCGGCGCGGGCGCTTGGCGACCGGGGCCGCCGGCTCCCACACCGCGACCTCCACGCCGCTCGGCCGCTGCGCGCCCGCCACCTCGGCCAGGCGGGGGTGCCCCGGCGTGGCCTTCAGGCGGAACGGCTGAACGCCCGCCCGGCGGGTCATCGTCTCGGTGGAGCGGCGCTCGTTGGGCAGCACGAGGGTCAGGACCGTGCCGCGCTCGCCGGCGCGGGCCGTGCGGCCGCCGCGGTGCAGGTAGCTCTTGTGGTCCATCGGCGGGTCCACGTGCAGGACGAGGCTGACGTCGTCCACGTGGATGCCGCGCGCGGCCACGTCGGTGCAGACCAGCACGCCGATGGCGCCCTCGCGGAACTCCGACAGGATGCGCGTGCGCTGGTTCTGCCGCTTGCCGCCGTGCAGGCCGCCGGAGCGGACGCCGACCCGGGCGAGCTGCTTGACCAGCCGGTCGACGCCGTGCTGGGTGCGCACGAACATGATCGTGCGGCCTTCGCGGGCGGCGATCTCGGCGGTGACGGCGAACTTGTCGTCCCGGGTGACCTGGAGCACGTGGTGCTCCATCGTCTCCACCGGCGAGGTGGCCGGGGCCAGCGAGTGCGTCACCGGGTCGTGGAGGAAGCGGCGGACCAGCTTGTCGACGTCCCCGTCGAGCGTGGCGGAGAACAGCAGGCGCTGGCCATCGGAGGGGGTGCGCTCGAGCAGCGCGCTGACCACCGGGAAGAAGCCGAGGTCGCACATGTGGTCGGCCTCGTCGATCACCGTCACGCGCACGTCCTGCAGCGAGCACTCGCCCTGCTGGATGAGGTCGGTGAGCCGGCCGGGGGTGGCGACGACGATCTCGACGCCGCGCCGCAGCGCCTCGATCTGCCGGCCCATGGACATGCCGCCGACGACGGTCTTGATGCGCAGGGACAGGCCACGGCCGAGCGGCTCGAGGGCGTCGGTCACCTGCATCGCCAGCTCACGCGTGGGGACCAGGATGACGGCGAGCGGCCGGCGCGGCGCCGCCTTGACGCCACCGAGCAGCGCCATGGTGGGCAGGCCGAAGGCCAGGGTCTTGCCCGAGCCGGTCTGGCCGCGGCCAAGGACGTGGCGGCCGGACAGGATGTCGGGGATGGTGGCCCGCTGGATGGGGAACGGGCTGGTGATGCCCTGCCGGGCCAGCGCGGTGATGAGCGGCTTGGGCAGGCCGAGCAGGGAGAACTCCTCCGGCGCGTCGGCGGCGGACTCGGGGAGGGTCTCACCGGAGGCGGGGAGGGCCTCGGAGGGGACGGCCTGCGGCCGGGTTGCGGCGGGGGCCGTGGACGCGGAGCCCTTCGGACTGGACACCGCCCGCGCGGACCGCGCGGTCCGCGCGTCCTGGTCGTGCCCCGCGCCGGTCATGGCGTCGGCGGGCATGGCGGTGTTGGTGATGGTCACGATTGGTCGTGCCTTTCGATCGAAGAGAGATGGCGCGTCACTTCTGCGAAAGGACGAGCCGGGGGCGTGCGGCCTGCGCCGCACTCGAACACGGGCACCCGGAAGGATGCGAAGCGGTGCGCTCATGGCACACGCGAGCACCACTCGAAACAGTGGGCGAACTGAAGTCTAGCCTATCCTCGTCCGGATGCGATCAAGCGGGTGCGGCCGAGGCTCCGCGACGGGCCGTACCAGGGCGCGAAAGCGCGCGGATCGCCGTACCGAGGTCTCGCAGACAGGGAGAACGGCGTCCGACAGGACGCCCCGCACCGATCCCGGCGAAGGGACGGCGGCCCGGCAGGGCCGGGCGCCGCGGGCCGGTCTCGTGGGGGCGTCAGGAGATGTGATGGTCAGACGTTGAATCCGAGCATGCGGAGCTGGTCGCGGCCGTCGTCGGTGATCTTGTCCGGGCCCCACGGGGGAAGCCAGACCCAGTTGATCTTGACGTCGGACACCATGCCCTCGAGGGCCGAGTGCGCCTGCTCCTCGATGACGTCGGTGAGCGGGCAGGCGGCGCTGGTGAGGGTCATGTCGATGGTGGCGACCGGCGGCGCACCGGGCTCGCCCTCGTCGAGGTTCACGCCGTAGACCAAACCGAGGTCCACCACGTTGACCCCGAGCTCGGGGTCGACGACGTCCCTCAGGGCTTCGAGGACCTCCTCCAGGCTCGCCTCACCGTCGAACCCGGTGACGGTCCCCGTCGGGGTCTCCACGGGCTTGCTCACGCCGCCTCCTCGCCTTGCCTCGCACATGCCGCCCCGCGCGCGGGGCCGTCCAATCCAACCGGCCGCGGGACGCTCATGCCGAGCTCCTCGCCACGGCGTCCTTGTAGGCCATCCATGCCAGCAGGGCGCACTTCACCCTGGCCGGAAACTTCGCCACACCCGCGAAGGCGACGGCGTCACCCAGCACGTCCTCGTCGGGTTCGATCTGACCCCGGCCCTGCATGAGCCGGGTGAACTCGTCCACCACCGCCAGAGAATGGACAACGGTGGAACCGGTGGCCAGCTCGTGCAGGACGGAGGCGGCGGCCTGGCTGATCGAGCACCCTTGGCCGTCGTAGGACACGTCCTCGACCTGGCCGCCGTCGCCCAGCTTGACCCGCATCGTCACCTCGTCGCCACACGTGGGGTTCACGTGGTGCACCTCGGCGTCGAACGGATCGCGCAGGCCACGGCCCTGCGGGTGCTTGTAGTGCTCGAGGATCAGCTCCTGGTACAGCGACTCGGCGATCATCTTTTATCCGAACACCTTCTGGACGTAATGGATGCCCCGGACCAGTGCGTCGATCTCGTCCGTGGTGTTGTACAGATAGAAAGACGCCCGCGTCGACGCCGGTATTCCGAAGCGCAAATGCAGCGGCCGGGCGCAATGATGCCCGACGCGCACGGCGACGCCGAATTGGTCATCCAATATCTGCCCCACATCGTGGGGATGAATGTCCGGAATGGTGAACGACAGAAGGCCGCCGCGGTCCTCGGCCGTGGTGGGCCCGATGATGCGCAAGCCCGGGACCTCGGACAACGCCTTCAGACCGTACACGGTGAGCTCGTGCTCGTGCCGGCGGATGTCGTCCATGCCCACCGCGGTGAGATAGTCGACGGCCGCGCCGAGCCCGATCGCCTCGACGATAGGTGGGGTGCCGGCCTCGAATTTGTGGGGTACCGGAGCAAAAGTCGAGTGGTCCATCCAGACCGCCTCGATCATCTCGCCGCCGCCCAGGAACGGCGGCATGGCCTCCAGCAGCTCCCGCCGGCCCCACAGCACGCCGATGCCGGACGGGCCGACCATCTTGTGCCCGGTGAAGGCCACGAAGTCGACGCCGAGCGCCGCCACGTCGACCGCGCGGTGCGGCACCGACTGGGAGGCGTCGAGCATCATCAGCGCGCCGACCTCGCGGACCCTGGCCACGATGCCGTCCACCGGGTTGACCGTGCCGAGGACGTTCGACTGGTGCACGACCGACACGATCTTGGTGCGCTCGTTGACCAGCTCGTCCAGGCCCGACAGGTCCAGGCGGCCCTCGTCGGTCACCGGGAACCAGCGCAGGGTCGCGCCGGTGCGCTGGGCGAGCAACTGCCAGGGCACGATGTTGGAGTGGTGCTCCATCTCGGAGATGACGATCTCGTCGCCGGGCCCCATGCGGAACCGATCGTCGGCGCAGGTCGGGTTGCCGAAGGAGTAGGCCACCAGGTTGAGCGCCTCGGAGGCGTTCTTGGTGAAGACCACCTCGTCGCGGTCCGGCGCGCCGATGAAGGCGGCCACCTTGTCGCGCGCGCCCTCGTAGGCCTCGGTCGACTCGCCGCCGAGCGTGTGCAGAGCGCGGCCGACGTTGCTGTAGTGCTGTTCCATGTGCTCGCGCATGGTCGCGATGACCTGCGAGGGCTTCTGGGAGGAGTTGCCCGAGTCGAGGTAGACCAGCGGCCTCCCCCCGGGCAGCTCGCGCGACAGGATCGGGAAGTCCTTCCGGATCCTGTCCACGTCGAACATGCCGTTTGTCATGCGGTCGCCTTCGTGTAGCGCTCGTAACCCTCGGACTCGAGCCGGTCGGCCAGTTCGGGGCCGCCCTCCTCGACGACCCTGCCGCCCGCGAAGACGTGGACGAAGTCCGGCTTCACGTAGCGCAGGATGCGCGTGTAGTGCGTGATCAGCAGCACGCCGGTCTCGCCGGAGGCGCCGAAGCGGTTGATGCCCTCGGAGACGACGCGCAGGGCGTCGACGTCCAGACCGGAGTCGGTCTCGTCGAGGATGGCGATCTTCGGCTTGAGCAGTTCGAGCTGCAGGATCTCGTGACGCTTCTTCTCGCCGCCGGAGAAGCCCTCGTTGAGGTTGCGCTGGGCGAAGGCGGGGTCGATCGACAGGGCGTCCATGCCCTGCTTGAGCTCCTTGGTGAACACCCGCAGCTTGGGCGCCTCACCGCGCACGGAGGTGACCGCGCTGCGCAGGAAGTTCGACACCGAGACGCCGGGCACCTCGACGGGGTACTGCATGGCGAGGAACAGCCCGGCGCGGGCGCGCTCGTCCACCGTCAGCGACAGCACGTCCTCGCCGTCGAGGGTGACCGTGCCGGAGGTGATGGTGTACTTCGGGTGGCCGGCGACGGCGTAGGCGAGCGTCGACTTGCCCGACCCGTTGGGGCCCATGAGGGCGTGGGTCTCCCCCGCACGGACGGTCAGGTTGACGCCGCGCAGGATCTCCTTGTCCTCCACGGCGACATGCAGGTCACGAATTTCCAGCGTGGACACTTAAGACTCCCCATTTTCAGCATGGTCTGCGCTGTCGAGCGAGACGAGCACGTCGTCGCCTTCGAGCTTCACTCGGTAGACAGGGACCGGGCGCACCGCGGGCGGCCCGGTGGGCTTGCCGCTGCGCACGTCGAAACACGACCCGTGCAGCCAGCACTCAAGGGTGTCGTCGTAGACGTCGCCCTCGCTGAGGCGTACCTCGGCGTGCGAGCACACGTCGTGCAGGGCGAACACCTCGCCGTCCTTGCGGACCAGCGCGACCGGCGTGCCCTCGACCTCGACGCCGACGACCCCGCCGTCGGGGATGTCGGAGATCGTGCAGGCCTTGATGAACGTCATGAGCCGAGCTCCGCCTCCACCGCGGCCAGAACCCGCTCGCGGATCTCCTCGACCTCGATCTTCTGGAGGAGCTGGGCGAAGAACCCGCGGATGACCAGGCGGCGCGCCTCGTCGAACGGGATGCCCCGTGCCTGCAGGTAGAACAGGTGCTCGTCGTCCAGGCGGCCGGACGCCGAGGCGTGGCCGGCGCCGGCGACCTCGCCGGTGAGGATCTCCAGGTTCGGCACCGAGTCGGCGCGGGCGCCGTCGGTGAGGATGAGGTTGCGGTTGAGCTCGTAGGTGTCGGTGCCGGTCGCCTCGACGCGGATGATCACATCGCCGATCCAGACGGCGTGCGCGTCGTCGCCCTGCAGGGCGCCGCGGTAGTCGACGTTGCTGCGGCAGTCGGGGACGCTGTGGTCGACCAGCAGGCGGTGCTCGATGTGCTGGCCGGCGTCCACGAAGTACAGCCCGCTCAGGTCGGCGTCCCCGCCGCGGCCGGTGTAGGTCACCGACGGCGACAAGCGCACCAGGTCTCCGCCGAGGGTGACGACGAAGCTCCGGTAGGTGGCGTCCCTGCCCAGGTGGGCGTGGTGCTGGGAGACGTGCACGGCGTCGTCGGCCCAGTCTTGCAGGCTGACGACCTTCAGCTTGGCGCCGTCGCCGACGACGAACTCGACGTTGTCGGCGTACACCGCGCTGCCCTGGTGGTCGAGCACGACCACGGCCTCGGCGAGCGGCTCGACGGCGACCACGATGTGGCCGTACACCGCGCCGCCGCCCTCGCCGCGCAGGCTGATGACGGTCGGCCTGGAGGTGACGGCCTCCTTCGGCACCGTGATCACGGTGGCCTTCTCGAAGGAGGTGAACGCCTGGACGCTGACCCGGTCGGTCGGCGCGAACGCCTTGCCGATGCGGGGGTCGTCGCGGCCGACGGTCTCTACCGAGACCTCGGGCGCGGCGTCCACGTTGACGACGACCGTGCCCGAGCCCGCGGCGGTGCCGTCGTGCAGGCCGCGCAGCCGCGACAGCGGCGTGAAGCGCCAGGCCTCCTCGCGGCCGGTGGGGACCGGGAAGTCCTCCAGCTTGTAGGAGGCCTTCCCGTGCAGGGTCGACAGTGGCTTGGAATCCAGCCCCATGGTCAGCCCACCGCTCCTTCCATCTGCAGCTCGATGAGCCGGTTCAGCTCGAGCGCGTACTCCATGGGCAGCTCGCGGGCGATCGGCTCGACGAAGCCGCGCACGATCATCGCCATGGCCTCGTCCTCGTTCAGGCCGCGGCTCATGAGGTAGAACAGCTGGTCGTCCGACACCTTGGAGACGGTCGCCTCGTGCCCCATGGAGACGTCGTCCTCGCGGACGTCGACGTAGGGATAGGTGTCGGAGCGGCTGATCTGGTCGATGAGCAGGGCGTCGCACTTGACCGTGGAGGCCGAGCCCGCCGCGCCCTCCTCGATCTGGACCAGGCCCCGGTAGGAGGTGCGGCCGCCGCCGCGCGCGACCGACTTGGAGACGATCGTCGAGGAGGTCTTGGGCGCCAGGTGCACCATCTTGGCTCCGGCGTCCTGGTGCTGGCCCTCGCCGGCGAAGGCGACGCTCAGCGTCTCGCCCTTGGCGTGCTCGCCCATGAGGTACACGGCGGGGTACTTCATCGTGACCTTGGAGCCGATGTTGCCGTCGATCCACTCCATGGTGGCGCCCTCGTAGGCGACGGCGCGCTTGGTCACCAGGTTGTAGACGTTGTTCGACCAGTTCTGGATGGTCGTGTAACGGCAGCGGGCGTTCTTCTTCACGATGATCTCGACGACCGCGCTGTGCAGCGAGTCGGAGGAGTAGATCGGCGCCGTGCAGCCCTCGACGTAGTGGACGTAGGAGCCCTCGTCGACGATGATCAGCGTGCGCTCGAACTGGCCCATGTTCTCGGTGTTGATCCGGAAGTAGGCCTGCAGCGGGATCTCGACGTTCACGTTCGGCGGCACGTAGATGAACGAGCCGCCCGACCACACCGCGGTGTTCAGCGAGGCGAACTTGTTGTCGCCGACCGGGATGACCGACCCGAAGTACTCCTTGAAGATCTCCGGGTGCTCCTTGAGGCCGGTGTCGGTGTCGAGGAAGATGACGCCCTTCTCCTCGAGGTCCTCACGGATCTTGTGATAGACGACCTCGGACTCGTACTGCGCGGCGACGCCGGCGACCAGGCGCTGCTTCTCGGCCTCGGGGATGCCGAGCTTGTCGTAGGTGTTCTTGATGTCCGCCGGCAGCTCGTCCCAGGAGGCGGCCTGCTTCTCGGTGGAGCGGACGAAGTACTTGATGTTGTCGAAGTCGATGCCCGACAGGTCGGACCCCCACGTGGGCATGGGCTTCTTGCCGAACAGGCGAAGGCCCTTCAGCCGCAGGTCGAGCATCCACTCGGGCTCGTTCTTCAACGCGGAGATGTTTCGCACGACCTCTTCGGACAGGCCGCGGCGCGCGGTCGCGCCGGCCACGTCGGCGTCGGCCCAGCCGAACTTGTAATTCCCGAGGCCTTCAAGCTCCGGGCGGTCGGTGAGAGTCACCTTCCGGTCTCCTTGCTCTCGATCGCGTTCCGCGAAGTGCTTATGGTCACATCGCCGGAGTCGTCTGAGGTGTCCACGGTCGCGGTGCGCCGGGGGGTCGCAGGTTGGTTCCGCTGTGCGGCCAGCGCCCTCGGGCTCACGTGGGTGGTGCACACCCCGTCGCCGTGGGCGATGGTCGCCAGGCGCTGGACGGGGGTGCCGAGAAGCTGCCCGAAGGCCTCGGTCTCGGCCTCGCACAACTGCGGGAACTCCGCCGCCACGTGCGCCACGGGGCAGTGGTGCTGGCACAACTGCTCGCCGCCCGACTTCGCCTGGCTGGCCGAGGCGGCATAGCCGTCTGCGGTCAGCGCCTCGGCGAGCACGCGCACCCGCTGGTCGGCGGGCACCTCGCTCATCGCCGGGGCCAGCCGCCGCACCAGGCCGCTCACCTGGGACCGGGCGAACTCCGCGACGGCCTCCTCGCCCGCGCGCTCGGCGAGGAAACGCAGGGCGCCCCCGGCCAGGCCGTCGTAGGCGTGCACGAAGGCGCTGCGGCCCGCGTCGGTGATCACGAACAGCTTGGCGGGCCGCCCGCGCCCGCGCTGACCGCGGGGACGCACCGTGCGGGGCTCTATCATGCCTTCGGCGAGCAGCGCGTCGAGGTGCCTGCGCACCGCCGCCGGTGTCAGCCCGAGCCGCTCGCCCAGGGCGGCGGCGTTGATCGGGCCGTGCTCCAGGATGAGCCGTGCGACGCGCGCGCGCGTACCGCGCTCGGCGCCCTTCTCGGCGTTCGTCATCCCGGTCACGTTTTTCACAACATCAGTGTGCCGTAATTCCTTCCCGGCACACAACTCGACGTTCATGGGGTACGTCACGCAGGTAAGGCTTACCTAAGCTGGGGAAACGCCGGTCGCGGGCGTGCGGCGGCGCAGCCCGAGGAAGGTCATCAGGGCCGCCACGGTGAGCACCACCATGACCAGCGCCATCGGCAGCGCCGTCCCGGTGCCGCCAAGGCCCGCGAGCGGCGCGGACAGCCCGCCGAAGCCGAACTGCAGCAGGCCGAGCAGCGCGGAGGCGCTGCCGGCCACCTGGGGCGCCTGGCCGGCCAGCGCGAGCGCCCCCGACCCGGGCAACGAGAGCCCGGCCCCGCACATCAGCGTGAACAGCGAGGCGACCACCACGGGCAGGCCGAGGCCGGCGAGCACGGCTCCGGCCAGACCGGCGGCGCCGATCACGCCCAGCAGCAGGCCGACCAGCACGAGCCGCGCCGGGGGGACCCGGCCCGCGGCCCGGCCGCCCACCTGGGCCATCAGGGTCAGACCGAGCGCGTTGGTCGCGAAGATCACCGAGAAGCCGGTCGGGGACACCCCGTAGATCTCCTGGAGCACGAACGGCGACCCCGAGATGTAGGCGAACATGCCGGCGAAGCCGAGCCCGCCCGCCATCGCCGCCGCCATGAACGACCGGTCGCGCAGCAGCACTCCGAAGATCGCCAGAGTGTGCCGCAACCCGCCGCCGCCCCGCTCCCCGGCCGGCAGCGTCTCACGCACACCTGCCAGCACGGCCAGCAGCAGGACCAGCCCGGCGGCGCCGAGGGCGACGAACACCCCGCGCCAGGAGGTGACCCGCAGCAACTGGGCCCCGGCGATCGGGGCCAGGATGGGCGCCAGCCCGCTCACCAGCATCAGCGTCGCGAAGATGCGCGCGATCGCCGGTCCGTCGTAGAGGTCGCGCACGATCGCCCGGACGATCACCAGCGCCGCGCCGCCGGCCAGGCCCTGCACCAGGCGCAGCCCGACCAGCGCCCAGACGGTGGGGGCGAACGCGCACAGCAGCGAGGCGAGCGCGTAGGCGCCGACCCCGAAGATCAGCGGGCCGCGCCGTCCCCGCACGTCGCTCAGCGGCCCGGCGACGAGCTGGCCCACCGAGACCCCGACCAGGCAGGCGGTCAGCGTGAGCTGGATCTGGGCGGCCCCGGTCATCATCTCCCCGCTGATGGCCGGCAGCGCGGGCAGGTACATGTCGATGGACAGCGGCCCGATCGCCGACAGCGCGCCCAGGATGAGCACGAGCACTCCCCGCCGGCGCCTCTGGCCGGCGGAGCGATCCGCCGGGGCGTCTTGCTGCACAGCGGTCGCGCGCATGCGATCCCTTTCGTGAGCTGAGGTATCAAACAGCCCACAAGGGGGCGAGGAACCCCCAACCTCTACAAAGCCCACCTAATTCCCATTTGGCTATAACTTTCCGGTCCCCCTTCGCGGACGCCCTCGAACCGGCCATGGACCGTCCGCGGGAGCGGGCGCAACATCCCGCCGCCGGTGACGCCACGCTCACACGACTTCCGGGAACGCCTCGCGTGCCCCATCGCTCGGCACGGAGGCCGGCATAACCTGTTCGCACCAGATCGTCTTGCCCGAGGTGGTCTGCCTCGTCCCCCAGCCCTGGGTCAGCTGTGCGACCAGCAGCAGCCCGCGGCCCCCCTCATCGAAGACGCGGGCTCGGCGCAAGTGGGGCGCGGTGCTGCTGCCGTCCGAGACCTCGCAGATCAGCGTGTTGCCGCGGATCAGCCGCAGCTGGATCGGGGGAGCCGCGTGGCGGATGGCGTTGGTGACCAGTTCGCTGACCACGAGTTCGGTGATGAACTCCATCTCGTCCAGGCCCCAGGCGTGGAGCTGGTCCATGGCCAGCCGGCGGGCGTGCGAGACCCGGGCCGGGTCGGCAGGGACGTCCCACGTGGCGAACCGGTCCGCAGAGAGGGCTCCGGTGCGGGCGAGGAGAAGGGCCGCGTCATCGGCCGCGCGACGACCGTCGAGCAGCGCACCGGTCACGACGTCGCAGGCGTCTTCGAGCGACGCCGCCGGCATCGCCAGGGCACGGCGCAACTCGGCGAGCCCCTGCTCGATGTCGCGGTCGCGGACTTCGACCAGGCCGTCGGTGAACAGGGCGATCACGCTGCCGGGGGCCAGGAACAGCTCGGTGGTCTCGAAGGGCAGGCCGCCGATGCCGAGGGGAGGACCGACAGGCCCGTTCACGACCTCCGTGGTGCCGTCTGGCATGATCAGGACGGGCAGGAAGTGACCGGCGGTGGCCATGGTGCAACACCGCGAGACCGGATCGTAGACGGCGTACACGCACGTGGCTCCCAGCTCCCCGAAGATCCCCGCCTCGCCTTCGGACGCGCCGGGTTGCTGTTCGTTGAGCAGGTGGATGACCAGGTCGTCCAGATGGGTGAGAAGCTCGTCGGGCGGCAGGTCGACGTCGGCCAGCGTGCGCACGGCGGTGCGCAGCCGCCCCATGGTGGCGGAGGCGTGGATGCCGTGGCCGACGACGTCCCCGATGACCAGGGCGACCCGGCAGCCGGACAGGGGGATCACGTCGAACCAGTCGCCCCCCACACCCGCCTGCACACCCGCGGGCAGGTAACGGGAGGCGATCTCCACCGCCGGCCGGTCGCACAGCCGCTGGGGCAGCAGGCTGCGCTGCAGGGTCAGCGCCGTGTCGCGCTCCTGGGTGTAGCGGCGGGCGTTGTCGATGGCGACGCCGGCCTTGGCGACCAGCTCCGCCGCGTAGGACAGATCCTCATCGTCGAATGCCTCGTGCGGATGCGAGCGCCAGAAGCTGACCACGCCCATCCGCATTCCATGAGCGGACAGCGGGGTCGTGATCAGCGAATGGCAGCCGCGATCGAGGATCCGCGCGGCCTCCTCGCCGTCCTGGGACCGCCATGCGGTGCCACCCCGCAGGTCGGGCTCGACCATGGTGATCCCGTGGCGAAGACTGCTGGCCTGGGGGGTGGACGGCCGCCAGGTGATCAGGCTGCCCGCCGGCTGGAAGGGGACGACCTCCCCGATGCCTCCCCTGGCCACCCGGCACAGTTGCTCCCACTCGGCCGGAGGGTGCTCCTCACCTCGCTGGACGGACACCGACAGGTCGACGGTGACGAAGTCGGCGAACTCGGGGACCACCACCTGCACCAGTTCTTCCGCCGTCCGGCCCACGTCGAGCGTGGTGCCCACCGCCGTGCCGGCCTCGTACAGCAGCTTGAGGCGCATGTGCGCCTCGTCCGCCAGCCTGCGGCTCTCCTCCAGCGAACTCCCCATGCCGTTGAACGCGGCTTCGAGCTCCCCGATCTCGCCGGTGCCGGTTTCGGGCATGCGCGCCGAGAGGTCACCGCCGGCGAGCCTGGTGGCGACGGCGGCGGCCCGGCGCACCGGCCGGACGATCGCCCGTGTCAGATACCCGTTGTAACCGGCGATGAGGAGGACCGATGCCACCAGCCCGCCGGCCGCCGCCGCGGTCGCCCAGCGAACCTTGGCCTCGGCGGCCTGCTCCTGCGCCGCCAATATGGACCGCGCCTCGCGGTCGAACCGGTCGAACTGAGACCTGAAGTGGTCGACGCGTCGTTTACCTTCCACCGTCGTCGCCACGCTCCAGGCGGACGGATCCCCCCGCTTCGCCGCCTCGACCAGCGGGACCGAATAGTCGCGGAGGAAGGAATCGCCGTCACCGGTGATCTCGACGGCCTGGCGCCGCAGCTCGGTCGTGCGGGCGAGAGCGATCACCTTCCGCGCCTCCCCGGGGAAGGCCTCCCTGGCGGCCTCCCACGGCTGGAGGAAACGCTGCTGCCGGGTGATGAGGTAGCCGCGCGCTCCCGTCTCAAGGTCGAGGACGAGCTTCTGGAGGCCGTTCATCTCGACGAGCGTGACGCGGGTGTGCTCTCGCGCGTCCGTCGCGCGGAGCAGGTCGGTGATCGCCCAGAACGGCGCCCCGAAGACAAGCCCCACCAGCATCGCGAGCACGCTGCTCGCGATGAGCATGAGGGGTGTCAGCCCTCTTCCGACACTCCGTCCCGATCGGGTTGCGCTCATGGTGGACCCTGCCGGTAGCCCCGCTACCAGGCGATTCTACCCTCGAGGCGTGACCTGCCCCTTCGGAGGAGGTCCGCTCTCCCCGGACGCGGAGAGCGTCGGCCGGGCCCCGCCGGGAGGGCTCGGAGCCATGACGGCGAAGACGGCGCCGCACGGATCGGCGAGCACGGCGTGCCGTCCGGCGGGCAGGTCCCGCGGCGGGCTCACGACCGCGCCGCCGCACCGTTCGGCGAGGACGGCGGTGGCCTCGCAGCCGGCCACGGCGAAGACCGCCAGCCAGTGCGGCGCGTCCGGCGAGGACGGCGCCCCGCGGTCCGGCACGGGCGGCGTATCTGCCTCGGGCACGGACCGCGTACCTGCCTCGGGCACGGACGGCGTACCTGCCTCGGGCACGGACGGCGCACCTCCCGGAGACGGCGCCACCCGCTCCCCCAGGGACGGCGTCCCGCGGCCGGGCGGGGAGGGCACTGCGTTCATGGTCCGCAGGCCGGCCACGGGCCTGCCGTCAAGCAGCCACTCGGCGCGGTCGCCGCCTCCGGGGCCTGTCAGGGTCCGGGCGCTCCAGCCGAAGACCTCGCCGTAGAAGGCCCTCGCCCCCTCCGGGTCGCGGCAGGCCAGCTCGCTCCAGCAGAGCGCGACCGGCTCGTCCACGAGCTGCGCGCCTTGGTGCCGCACCGGCTCCCAGACCAGGAACGAGGCGCCTTCGGGGTCCTGGAAGACCGCCATGGTGCCCTCGTCGAAGACCTGGACCGGCCCGACGGCGACCCGTCCCCCCGCCTCCTTGACCCGCTCGGTGGCCGACTCGGCGTCCCCGGTGGCGAAGTAGGTGTTCCAGGCCGAGGGACGGTCAGGGGAGAACGTCGGGCCGATGCCCGCCACCAGCCTGCCCCCCTGGGAGAAACGGCCGTACACCCCCGCTTCCCCGCAGGTGTCGAACGCGGCCCGCCAGCCGAACAGCGCCTCGTAGAAGGCGACCGACGCGGTGAGGTCGGTGCTGGCGAGGTCCACCCAGCAGGGCACGCCGGGCTTGTAACCGGTACGCGTGGGCATGCCGGACCTCCTTGACAGCGGATGTTCACGCCCGAGCCGCCCCCCGCGTCCGCGCGGGCGCGGCAGGGGACGAGCGTCAGCCTCACACGGCGACACGGCCGACATGTCCCGCGACCGCCCGCCTTGATGGGAAGTGCTGCGAAGCTTTACCGTCACGCGGCACCGGACGCCCCGGTCGCCGCCGGGACCGCGGCGCGCGGTCCCTAGACTCGTCCTCATGAACGCCCCAGCCGTCGCGCTCACCGACCTGGTCAAGCGATACGGCCGCACGCTCGCGATCAACGGTCTGAGCCTCGTCGCCGAACGCGGCGCGGTCACCGCGATCCTCGGCCCCAACGGCGCGGGCAAGACCTCCACCGTGGAGATCTGCGAGGGGTTCCGGCGCGCCGACGGCGGCACCGTGCGCGTGCTCGGCCTGGATCCCGCGCGCGACGGGGCCGCGCTCAAACCCCGGGTCGGGGTGATGCCGCAGTCCGGCGGCGTGCCCCCGGCCGCCCGCGCCGGGGAGTGGCTGCGGCTGGTGGCCCGCTTCCACGCCGCGCCTCTCGACCCCGGCGCCCTGCTCGACCGGCTCGGCCTGACCGAGCACGCCCGCACTCCCTACCGCCGCCTGTCCGGCGGCCAGCAGCAGCGCCTGTCGCTGGCGGCCGCGATCATCGGCCGGCCCGAGCTGGTCTTCCTCGACGAGCCGACCGCCGGGCTCGACCCGCAGGCGCGGCACGCCTGCTGGGACGTCATCGCCGAGTTGCGCGCCCGCGGGGTCTCCACGGTGCTGACCACCCACCACATGGACGAGGCCGAGAAGCTCGCCGACAAGGTCGTCATCATCGACCGCGGCCGGGTCGTGGCCGAGGGCAGCCCCCGGTCGCTCACCGGGGCCGAGCGCCAGCTGCGCTTCCGGGCGCGCCCCGGGCTCGATCTGGACGAGCTGCTGAACGCGCTGCCCACGGGGAGCACGGCCAAGGAGTCCCCGAGCGGCCACTACGTCATCGAGGGCCACGTGGGTCCCGAACTGCTGGGCACGGTGACCGCCTGGTGCGCCTCCGAGGGCGTCACCACCGACGACCTGAGCGTCGAGCGCCGCACCCTGGAGGACGTCTTCCTCGAACTCACCGGACGGGAACTGCGATGACCCCTCCGCGCTCGCGCGCCCTCGCCCGGGCCGCCTCCGCTCGCGTCCCGGCCCCCGCGGGCATCGCGGTGCCGGGCGCCCACTCTCTGACCCCGATGCTCCTGAGGAGATCCCGGTGACCGCGCCCGTGCTCGACTTCACGCCGGCTCCGGGAGCGGCGCCGCTGCGCCGCATGGTGCTCGCGCAGGCCGGCGCGGAGATCCGGGCCGTGCTGCGCAACGGCGAGCAGCTCCTGCTCACGCTGATCATCCCGATCCTGGTGCTGGTGGGCTTCTCCGCGATTCCGTTGCTGGAGGTGCCCGGCAGGCGGGTCGACTTCGTCACCCCCGGCGTGCTCGCGCTCGCGATCATGTCCACGGCCTTCACCGGGCAGGCGATCGGCACCGGCTTCGAACGGCGGTACGGGGTGCTCAAGCGCCTGGGCGCCACTCCCCTGTCCCGGCCCGGCCTGCTGCTGGCCAAGACCCTCGCGGTGATCACCGTGGAGGCGCTGCAGGTCGTGGTCGTGGCGGCCGTCGCCCTGGCCATGGGCTGGCATCCCCGGGGCAACCCGCTGTGGGCCGCTCTGCTGCTCCTGCTCGGCACGGCCGCATTCAGCGGGCTGGCCCTGCTGATGGCGGGCACTTTGCGCGCCGAGGCCACACTGGCGGCCGCCAACCTCGTCTACCTGGTGCTGCTCGGCCTCGGCGGCGTGGTGGTGCCGGTGTCGGCCTTCCCGCACCCGCTGCGCGCCGTCGTCGAGCTGCTGCCGATCACGGCGCTGACCGAGGGGGTGCGCGCGGTGCTGTCCGGGGCGAGCGGCTTCCCGGCGCACGACGTGCTCGTCTTGCTGGCGTGGGCCGTGGTCTCCCTGGCCCTGGCGTCCCGCTTCTTCCGCTGGGAGTGAGGTGCCGGACTACGCCGACCGGGTTCTGAGAGGCGCCCGGTGCGGTGCCCGGCAGGTGGCGGGAGGCGGGGTGTGCTGAATGGTGAAGGCATCGGCGAGCCGGGTGACCTCCAGAACGCGCCGCAGGACGCCGTGAATGCCTGTGAGCGCCATGGTGCCCTGGACCTGCGCCAGGGCGCGCTGGGCCCGCAGCAACGCCCACAGTCCCGAGGAGTCGCAGAAGGTCAGTTCGGAGGTGTCCACGGTGAGGTGCCGATGACCGTCGTACAGTGCCGCCTCGACGGCGTCGTCCAGGTGGATGGCCGAGGTCCTGTCGAGGTCACCGATCAGGGCGAGGGTGGTGCGATCTTGGCCGTGCGCCATCTGGATCGACAGGGCTGTCACGATCGGATCCGATCCCACGGTGCGAAAGAAATCGCCTATGCGCTCGAACCGGGCGCGAGCAAGTCACCGCTGCCCTCAGCCTACGCGCATCGCCGCACTTGTCATAGGAGACAGGGCGCCCGCGCGTGGGCCGCGTCGGCCGGCGCGCGTCGCCGGCGGAACACCGCGGTGGCGGCACGTCGGTCATCGGCGACGCCGGTCCGGTGACGACACCGGCGTCGACGGCCCGTGCGGCCCGGTGGCCGATCTGAAGAGCGGCCCGCGCGGCCCCCGGTGGCCGATCTGAAGAGTCCGGCGGCCTATGCTCTAACGCGCCGGAGTGCCGCCGGTGAGCGGCCGGCCACCCCGCCTCCCCGACCGCACGCCCCGTGTGAGGAATCCGAGGACCGACGCCCATGACCGTGCACTCCCTGTCCTCCTCCGCCGGCCCCTTCCCCCAGGGCCGGGCGCGGCCGGGCGCCATGGCGCGCGCCGCGATCGGCGCCGTGCCCCCGTCCGGACTGGTGATCCTGGCGATCCTGTCGGTGCAGATCGGCGCCGGCCTGGCGAAGAACCTGTTCGCCGCGCTGCCGCCCAGCGCGGTGGTGTTCCTGCGCATCGCGGCGGGCGCGGCCATTCTCACCGTGGTCGCCCGGCCCCGCCTGCGCGGGCTGAGCCGGCGCGACCTGGCCGCGGGGGCGGCCTTCGGCGTGACGCTGGGCGTGATGAACCTCTCGTTCTACGAGGCCCTGGCCCGGTTGCCGATGGGCATCTGCGTGACCATCGAGTTCCTCGGACCGCTCGGAGTCGCGGTCGCCGCCTCGCACCGGCGCAAGGACCTGCTGTGGGTGGCGCTGGCCGCCACCGGCATCCTGCTGCTCGCGCCGTGGGGCCAGACGAGCGGGCTGAACTGGGCCGGCATCGCGTTCGCCGCCGTGGCGGGCGGGTGCTGGGCCGCTTACATCCTGCTCTCGGCCGCCGTGGGCGGCCGGTTCCCGGGGACCTCGGGGCTGTCGTTCGCCATGCTGGTCGCGGTGGTCGTGATCGCGCCGATCGGGGTGACCAGCGGCGGCACGGCGCTGCTCACCCCCGAGCTCCTGCTGCTCGGAGCGGGCGTCGGCCTGCTGTCGTCGGTCATCCCCTACAGCGTGGAGCTGGAGGCGCTGCGGCGGATGCCCAAGCGGGTCTTCGGCATCCTGATGAGCCTGGAACCCGCCATGGCCGCCCTGGTCGGGCTCGTGGTGCTAGGCGAGGTCCTCCACCTGCGCGAATGGGCGGCCATCATCTGCGTCGTCATCGCCTCCGCAGGGGCGACCCGCAGCACGTGACCGCCCGCACCACCTGACCGCCCGCACCACCTGACCGCCCGCACCACCTGACCGCCGCCCGCCCGCGTCCCCCGACGCCGGCGGCCTCGCCCGGCCGCCCGTCAGGCCTTCACCTCGCGGAGCCGGCCGGTCTCCACCTCGTAGACGAAGCCGCGGACCGAGTCCTTGACGGGGATGAACGGGTCGGCGTGGATGCGGGCGATGGACTGGCGGACGTCCTCGTCCAGGTCGGCGAACGCCTCGGCGGCCCAGTCGGGCTTGAGGCCGGTCTCGCCGGCGATGGCGTCCTTGAAGGCGTCGTCGGTGAAGGTCAGCATGCCGCAGTCGGTGTGGTGGATGAGGATGATCTCGCGGGTGCCGAGCAGGCGCTGGCTGATGGCGAGGCTGCGGCGCTCGTCGGCGGTGACCACCCCGCCGGCGTTGCGGATGACGTGCGCGTCGCCCTCGGTGAGCCCGAGCAGCCCGTACACATTGAGGCGGGCGTCCATGCAGGCCAGGACGGCGACCTGCCGGGCGGGCGGCAGCGGCAGGTGCCCCTTGCCGAAGTCCGCCGCGTAGCGCTCGGCGTTGGCGAGCAGTTCGTCGGTGACGCTCATGGAGCCTCCACGGTCGTTCGGGAGCGGCCGGTCCCAGCTTTCCCTGTATTACCTACTCAGTCAACAGCCTTTAACGTTCGGTCACCAGACCCGGCCGGACTCTTGCGCCCTAGTTTGTGTACGACGTAAGCTTACCTCGTACACAAACTACATGGAGGCGCCATGACCACGCTCGCGATCATCGTCCCGCTCGTCTGGCTGGCCTGGCTGGCCGTGACCGAGTGGGTGCCCATGTTCCCGCTCAACGACCTGGCCCCCGGCAACGTCGGCCGGCGGCTGGCCGCGGCGGCGATCAACTACCCCTTCCCCCTGCTGATCGCCGCGGGGGTCGCCCTGCACCAGACCTGGTCGCTCGTCACGGCCAGCCTGCTGTGCTGCCTGGTCGTGGGCGGCCACCTGTGGAACTGGTGGGTGCCCTACTTCCGCCCCGCCTCCGCCGCCCAGCGGGAGACCTACCTGCGCGACTACGGCCGCACGCTGAAGATCCTGCCCACCGACGGCCACGACGTCGTGATCGACGTCCAGCACATGGTGGTGGGCGCGCTTTCCCTGCAGATGCTCGCGACCACCCTCGCCGCTACCCTGACCGCATGAACCCACCAGCGGGGAGCCGGCCCCGCGCGGCCGGGCGCGGCGGGCGGCCCGCCGTGCTCAGCCGCGAGCGCATCGTGGCCGCGGCCGTGGAGATCCTCGACGCCGAAGGGCTGGAGGCGCTGACCATGCGCCGCCTGGGCGCCCGTCTCGATGTGGCGGCCATGTCCCTGTACCGGCACCTGCCCAACCGCGACGCCCTGCTCACCGCGCTGGTCGGCCACCTGTTCGCCGAGGCGGCCGCCGAGCCCGTCCCGGCCGTCCCGTGGACCGAGGCCCTGCGTCTGTTCGCCCTCGCCTACCGGCGGACGCTGCTCGCCCACCCCGACGCCGTGCCCCTGCTGGCCACCCATCCCGTCGACGTCGACACCGGTCTCACCCTGCTGGCCGGCCTGCTGGAGCGCTTCGCCGCCTCGGGCGTCGCCCGGCAGGACGCCCTGACCGCCGTGCAGTCGGTGGGCGTCTACGTCCTCGGCCACGCCCTCGCCCAGGTCGGCCGCCCACCGGGGACGCGGCCGGCCGCCCCGGTCGCCGACCCCGCCGTGGCGGCGTTCTACGACGAGTGGTTCGAGGCCGGCCTGCTCGCCATGGTCACCGGCTTCGAGCGGCGCCTCACCGCGTAGACGGGCGGACGGGCGGGACGGGCCGCGGTTCCGGCGTACCGGCCTTGGGGCCCCTTCGTCACTCCGGGCGGTCGGCCCAGATGCCCCGCACGTGCTGGATGTGGTGGTCCATGAGGGTGCGGGTGGCCTCGGCGTCGCCGCGGGCGAGGGCGTCCAGGATGTCCAGGTGCTCGCGGGCGGAGTCGGCCAGCGTGCCCCGCTCGGACATGGTCTTCAGGCCGTACAACCGGGCGCGGTAGCGCAGGTCGCGGGCGATCTCCACCAGGTGGGCGTTGCCGGCCAGGGCCAGCAGGTCCATGTGGAAGCGCAGGTCGGCGTTGACGTAGGCCAGCAGGTCGCCACGCTCCGCCGCCGAGACGATCTCCTCGGCCACCGGCCGCAGCCGCTCGGCGTCCCCGGCGGCGGGGGCGCCCGCCAGCCGGGCGACCGTGGGGACCTCCAGCAGCCTGCGGATCTCGGTGAGCTCGTCCAGGTCGCGCTCGGACAGCTCGGTGACCCGGAACCCCTTGTTGCGCACCGCCTCGACCAGGCCCTCCTTGGCCAGGTCGAGCATCGCCTCGCGCACCGGGGTGGCCGACACGCCGAACTGCGCGGCCAGCACCGGGGCGGAGTACACCACGCCGGGGCGCATCTCGGCGGCCACCAGCGCGTCGCGCAGCGCCTGGGCGACCTGCTCGCGCAGGCTCTGGCGCCCGCCCATGACCGGCAGGTCCAGCCTCCCCTCCTCGCTCACGCCCGACCACCCCGCCCGGAGCGCCCCGTCCGGACACTCCCTCCGGAGCCGCTCACGCGGACAGTCCCCCAAGAGCCGCTCACGCGGACACTTCCCATGGAGCCGCTCACCCGGTCACGCCGCCCGGAGCCGCTCACGCGGTCATGCGGCGCGGGCGCGCACGCCCGGCCACCTCGCTCGGCCCTCGCCATGCCGGCACCCCTCCCCAGGCTCATCGGCCCGCCCACGCCTCGTGGACGGCGGCCGCCACGACCAGATCCTCCCAGGCCATGCCCACGCTCTTGAACACGCGAGGGCCGGGGCCCGGCTCGACGCCGCCCCGCACGAGCTCGGCGAGGTCGCCCGCGATGTGGCCGGCTCCGATCAGGCCCGTCTTGACGGGGATGACCAGGTCGCCGGCCTCCGCGAGCGCGGCGGCCCGGGACTCGACGACCACGGTCGCCCGCGCGACCAGCTCACCGTCGATCTCGCGGGCGTCCGGCTCGTGCGACCCGACCGCGACGACGGTGGCGCCGTCGGCGACGAGCGCGCCCGGGAACAACGGCTCTCTGGCGCTCGTGCAGCAGGCGATCAGGTCGGCGGACGCCACGGCCTCCTCCACCTCCGCCGTCCCCGCCGCTCCTGCCCCACCGGCCGGGACGGCGTCGCCGGTCGGGACGGCGTCGCCGGCGATGCGCAGAGCCGTCGCGGCGAGGCCGAGGCCGGCGCACCGCTCGGCGAACGCGCGGGCGCGGGCGGGGTCGCGGGCCACGACGGTGACCCGCTCGACGGGGCGGACGGAACGCAGCGCCTCGACGTGGCCCCGCGCCTGGGGCCCGGCGCCGAAGACGGTCAGCGAACGCGCGTCCGGCCGGGCCAGGAACTCCGCGGCCAGCGCCGAGACCGCCGGGGTGCGCAGCGCGGTGAGCGCGGCCCCGTCCATCGCGGCCAGCGGGGCCAGGGTGTCCCCGTCGAGCAGCAGGTAGGCGCCCTGGATGCGCGGCAGCCCGCGCGCCGGGTTGCCGGGCGCCACCCCGGCGATCTTGACCCCCGCGTGCCGGCCGTGCCAGGCGGGCATCAGCAGGAGCTGCCCGGCGGGCACCCCGGCCACGGCGCGGGGGGGGCCGCCGTCAGGGTCGAGCCCGGCGCGCAGCGCGTCGTGCAGGACGCGCACGGCGCGGTCCATCGGCATCAGCGCCCGCACGGTGTCCCCGTCGAGATACGGCAGCTCGCTCATCGCAGCGTGAACCCCGCCCCGAGGGCGTCGCGCGGGTCGATGGTGAACCGGTGGACGCCGGTCCGGTAGGCCATGCCGGTGATCTCGGGGATGACGGCGTCCCCGCGCTCCTCGGCCACCCGCCCGGTGAACACGCTCCCGACGATGCTCTCGTGGACGAGCTCCCCGGTGAACCCGTCGGCGTGCAGCAGGGCGAGCCGGGCGGCGGTACCGGACCCGCAGGGCGAGCGGTCCACCTCGCCGTCGGCGAAGACGGTGACGTTGCGCTGGCGGCCCGGCGCGAGCTCGTCGTAGAAGATCACCCCGTAGATGCCCGACAGCCGGTCGTCGGCGGGATGCCGCGCGGCGGGGTGGTCGGCGAGGAACGCCTTGATCGAGCGGCCGAGGACGATCAGCTCGGTGAGGTGGCGCGGCTCCACCGCCAGCCCGAACGCGCCGGCGGGTACCGAGACGTACAGGGCTCCGCCGTAGGCGATGTCGACCTCGGCCTGCGCCGCGACGCCGGCGGCGGTGACGGCGATCACCGGCACCTTCCGGGCGGCGACGTGGGAGGCCACGTTGCGGAAGGTCACCGACTCGATCAGCCCGCCGGAGCGGCGGACGCGCGCGGTGACCCGTCCTGAGGGCACGTCGACGACCACGTCGGTGTCGCCGTCGGGGCCGGCCTCGACCAGCCCGGACTCCACGGCGTGGACGCCCAGGGCGATCGTGCCGTGGCCGCAGGCCGTGGAGTAGCCGTCCTTGTGCCAGAACAGCGCGCCCAGGTGTGCGCCGGGGTCGTCGGGCGGGACCAGGAAGCAGCCGTACATGTCGGCGTGGCCGCGTGGCTCGTGGCACAGCAGCCGCCGCACCCGGTCGATCTCGCCGAACCCGGGCGCCGAGGCGTTGTCCCTGCGATCCAGGACCGTGGCGCCGGGGATGTCCGGGACTCCGGCCGTGACGACGCGGAACGGCTCACCGCCGGTGTGGTAGTCGACCGTGCTGATCTCCGCGAGGGCGGACGCCGCGCCTGTGGTGCGGGTCTCTCCTTGGCCGGGCATCGGGCCGGCGCCTCCGGTGGCCGCGCCGGGCGGTCTGCGGGCTTCCACGGTCAGGCACCTCCCAGGTAGGCCTCGACGACGCGGGAGTCGCCGGCCAGCTCCGCCGCCGACCCGGCCAGCACGCACCGGCCGTTCTCGATCACGTAGCCGCGGTGGGCGATCTTGAGCGCGGCCTTGGCGTTCTGCTCGACCAGCAGCACCGAGACCCCTTCGGCGTTGACCTCGCGCACCAGTTCCATGACCGAGGCGACGACGAGCGGGGCCAGGCCCATCGACGGCTCGTCCAGCAGCAGCATGCGCGGCCCGGTGACCATCGCGCGCCCGATGGCCAGCATCTGCTGCTCGCCGCCGGACAGCGTGCCGCCCTGCTGGGCGCGGCGCTCGGCCAGGCGCGGCAGCAGCGCGTACACCCGCTCGATGCGCCGGCGGACCTCCGCCTGGTCGCGCACCAGGTAGCCGCCGACCTGGAGGTTCTCGTGCACGGTGAGGGTGCTGAAGACCCTGCGCCCCTCGGGCACGTGCACCAGGCCGGCGCCGACGATGGCCTCGGGCCTGGCGCGGGTCACGTCCTGGCCCCGGAAGGTGATCGTGCCGGCGGTCGGGCGCACCAGGCCGGAGGCCGCCGACAGGGTGGTGGTCTTGCCGGCCCCGTTGTTGCCGAGCAGGGCGACGACCTCGCCCTCCCCGACGGTGAGCGACATCCCGCGCAGGGCGTGGACGCCGCCGTAGTGGACGTCCAGCCCCTCGATCTCAAGCGCCGCCATCGCGGCCTCCCCTCGCCGTCCCGCCGCCCGCCTCGTCGGCGTCGGCGTCGTCGCTGCCGAGGTAGGCCTCGATGACGGCCGGGTCGCGGCGCACGTCCTCGGGACGGCCGTCGGCGATCTCGCGGCCGAAGTTCAGCACGACCACCCGCTCGGACACCTCCATGACCAGGCCCATGTCGTGCTCGATCAGCACGATGGCGATGCCGAGGCCGCGGATCCTGCGGATCAGGTCCAGCATCTCGGCCTTCTCGCCGTGGTTCAGCCCGGCCGCCGGCTCGTCCAGCAGCAGCAGGCCGGGCCTGCGCGCCAGGGCGCGGGCGATCTCGACCCTGCGCTGCTCGCCGTAGGGCAGGTGGCGGGCCTCGCCGAACCGGTCGCCGCGCAGGCCCACGAAGTCGAGCCAGTGGTGGGCCTGCTCGGTCGCCTCCCGCTCGCCGCGGCGGTAGCGCGGGGTGTGCAGCAGCGCGTCCAGGAAGTTCTGCCGCAGCCACAGGTGGGCCCCGGCGCGGACGTTGTCCAGCACCGACATCTCGCCGAACAGCCGCAGGTTCTGGAAGGTCCGCGCCACCCCGAGCCCGGCGATGCGGGAGGGCCGCAGGCCGGTGATCTCCCGGCCGGACAGCACGACGCGCCCGGCCGTGGGCTTGTAGAACCCGGTCACGCAGTTGAAGGCGGAGGTCTTCCCCGCGCCATTGGGGCCGATCACCGAGACGATCTCGGCCTCGCCGACCGTGAACGACAGCCCGTCGATGGCCAGCAGTCCGCCGAAGGACAGCCGCAGATCCTCCACCGCCAGCAGGGTCATGAGCTCGCCTCCCTGGACCGGTGCGGCCACAGCCCCTGCGGGCGGAGCAGCATGACGACGATGAGCAGCACCCCGAAGGCGAAGAACCGGTAGTCGGCGAAGTCGCGCAGCACCTCGGGCAGCAGGCTGATGACGATGGCGCCGATCACGACGCCGGGCGTCGAGCCCATGCCGCCCAGCACCACGGCCATGAGCACCAGGGCCGACTGCAGGAAGGTGAAGCTGCCCGGCGAGATGGCCGACAGCTGCGCGGCGAACAGCACGCCGGCCAGCCCGCCCCAGATGGCGCCCGCGATGTAGGCGGCCAGCTTGACCCGGTAGGTGTGCACGCCCATGGCCTCGGCGGCGTCCTCGTCCTCGCGGACGAACCGCCACGCCCGCCCGAGGCGGGAGCGGCCGAGCCGGGAGGCGCCGATGACCGCGAGCGCCACGATCACCACCGTGAGGTAGTAGAAGACGACCGGGCCGCCGCCGAGGCCGGGGATGCCGTAGATCCCCGAGGGGCCGCCGGTGACCTCCAGGTTGTTGGCGGTGATGCGGATGATCTCGCCGAAGCCGAGCGTGACGATGGCCAGGTAGTCGCTGCGCAGCCGCAGGGTGGGGGCGCCGATCACGACGCCGGCGACCACGGTCACCGCGATGACGGCGGGTACGGTGACCAGCAGGGGCAGGTCGAACCGCGTGCTCAGCACGCCGCTGGTGTAGGCGCCGACGGCGAAGAAGGCGACGTATCCGAGATCGAGCAGGCCGCAGAAGCCGACGACGATGTTCAGGCCGGAGGCCAGCATGACGAAGATGGCGGCGCTGGTCATCACCGACAGCGCGTACGGGGTGGCGATCACGAACGGGGCCAGGGCGGCGACGGCCAGGCCGGCCAGGCCCGCCCACTTGCTGTCCAGCAGCCGCGACGCGACCCGGCCGACGGGCGTCCCCCGCCCGCGCGCCTTGGCGCCGGTCGTCATACCCGCTCCGTCACGCGCTCGCCGAGCAGGCCGGTAGGCCGCACGGACAGGAACAGGATGAGCACCCCGAAGGCGAACACGTCGCGCCACTCACCGCCGAGCCAGTAGGTGCCGAAGGACTCCAGCAGGCCGAGCAGCAGGCCGCCGAGCATGGTGCCGGGGATGTTGCCGATGCCGCCGATCACCGCCGAGGTGAACGCCTTGAGCCCGATGAGGAACCCCATCAGGAAGTCGATCTTGCCGTAGTAGGCCCCGGCCATCACCCCGGCCGCGCCGGCCAGCGCGGAGCCGAGGAAGAAGGTGCGGGAGATGACGGCGTTGACGTTGATGCCCATCAGCGCGCTCGTGCGCGGGTCCAGGGCGATGGCGCGCATGGCGCGTCCCTCGCGGGTGCGAGTGACCAGCAGGTTCAGCCCGGCCATCAGGGCGACGGCGACGATGATGAGCGCGATCTGCTGCAGGGTGACGCGGGCGCCCAGCACCTGGACCGCCGTGCCGCCGAGCCGCAGCGGGTAGACCTGCGGGTCGGCGCCCGCGGCGGCCCGCATGCCGTACTCCAGGGCGAAGGAGGCGCCGACGGCGGTGATGAGCAGCGAGAGCCTGGGCGCGTTCCGCAGGGGGCGGTAGGCGACGCGTTCGAGGACCACGCCGGACAGGCCCGTCACGGCCATCGTGACGACGAGCACGCCGAGCAGCACGGGGAGCGCCATGCCGGGCGAGACGCCGCCGACCGCGCCGAGGACGGCGAAGCCGGTGAAGGCGCCCAGCATGTAGATGTCGCCGTGGGCGAAGTTGAGCAGCTTCATGATCCCGTAGACCATGCTGTAGCCCAGCGCCACCAGCGCGTAGAACGAGCCGACGAACAGGCCGTTCCAGATCAGCTGTGACATGTGAGGATTCCTCCGGGGCCGGCGACGGCCGGTGCGGCGCCGGCCGTCCCTGGGTGTCGCTCGCGCACGGTCACTTGAGCGCGTCCTGCAGGGCGAACTTGCCGGACTTCACGACCAGGATCTGGAAGCCGCCGGTGGACAGGGTGTGGTCGGGGGTGAACTTCAGCGGGCCGGAGAACATCGCGAACCCGTTGACGGCCTCCAGCGCGGAGATGACCTTGGCGCCGTCGGTGGACCCGGCGTTCTTGACGGCCTCGGCGGCCAGGCGCACGGCGTCGTAGGCCTGGTTGGAGTACGGGCCGGGGGGCGAGCCGAACTTCTTGGTGTAGTCGGCGATCCAGGTCTCGGCGCCCTGGAGGGTCTCGGGAGTCTGGGTCATCGTGGCGTAGACGCCCTCGGCCGCCTCGGCCCCGGCGATCTCGGCGATCTTCTCCGACACCGAGCCGTCGCCGACCATGATGGCGCCCTTGTACCCGGCCTGCCGGAGCTGGCGGATGATCAGGCCGCCCTCCTGGAAGTAGCCGGTCCAGTACACGAAGTCGGGGTTCTTGGCCATGATGTTGTGGATGTTGGCGCTGTAGTCGCTCTCCTTGGGCGTGACCGCCTCGAGGATCGCCGTCTCCGGGCCGCCCTGCTCGTCCAGGAGCTTCTGGGTGCGGACGGCGATGTCCTTGGAGTAGCTGGTGTTGTCGTGCACCAGCGCGACGTTCTTGGCGCCCTGCTTGGTGATCCACGCCATGGCGGCCGTCGCCTGCTGGGTGCCGGTGCCGTTGATCAGGAAGACGTGCTTGAGGTGCTGGTCGACCAGCTCCTGCGAGTTGGCCGCGGGGATGATCATCGGAATGTTCGCCTTGCCGAAGACCGGCAGCGTGGGCAGCGTGGCCCCCGAGCAGTAACCGCCGACCGAGACCTTGACGCCCTCGGTGACGAGCTTGTTGGCGCCGGCCACGGCGGTCTGGGCGTCGCAGGCGTCGTCGGCGACCTTGAGCTCCAGCTTGCGGCCGAGGACGCCGCCCTTGCCGTTGATCTCGTCCACGGCGAGCTGGGCGGCGTTCTTCATGTACGGGCCGATGGCCGCCTCGCTGCCCGACTGCGGGACGAGCATGCCGAGGGCGATGGGGCCCTTGTCCCCGCCCTCCTCCGATCCGCCGCCGAGCAGGCCCTGGCCGCATCCGGCCGTCAGCATGCCCACGGCCGCCGCCAGCGACCAGACCAGCGCTATGCGCGATTTGCCCATCGTGTATCTCCTCGCGGGTGCTGCACGGCTCAGATGGTGTGTGACATTGCACACGTGCCGACAGCGCTCGTCAAGGCCCCGAGACCAGACCGTTGCAAGCCTGGCGAACGCCGATATGCCCGGTGAGACCGGACATCTCCGCCCGGCCGGAGCCCCGCCGCCCGGGGGACACCGTTGGCGAAGATCTCTGCGAGCACCGGTCCAGTGACGCGGCGGTGATCACGACCATGCCGTCGCGCACCGGGACACCCAGGACGCGGATCTTGCGGGGGACGCCTGTCCCGATCTGCTTGGCGGTGAATCGTCCGAGGCCGTGCGCGATCGCGTTACGGACTATACGGAGCTGAGGTGCAGCACGAGCGCCTGCACCGGCCACAGGGTCGGCAGCTGCAGCCCCACCTCGGTCAGCACCCGGCCCGGTACGACGACCGGCGGCTTGCTCATCCACGCCGGGGTGACCCAGCCCCATTCGGCCGGGCCGATCTCGTCCCGCAGGCGCAGCGTGTATCGACGCTCGGGGTCCAGGCCGACTAGACGCAGCCGCTCGGTCAGGGCCTCCTCGATCGAGGCGACGGTGACGATGGTGAACACAGCCTCCTCGCGGTTCGCTGCGATCACCCCACGCACGCGCAGCGCCGCGTCGAGCACGTCCGGGTGCACCACGGTGCCGGTGTGCAGCAGGTGGCGCAACTCCTTATAGAGGCCGGCGAACGCGGTGACGGCGTCGAGGTCCTCCTCGGTGCAGCGCGTGATGTCCCACTCGAAGCCGGCCGAGCCCTGAAGCGCGGTGGCCATACGGTAGGACAACGCCGTGCGGCGACCGGACGAATGTGACGGTGAGGGACCGACATGGGCGCCGACGAGTTCGGGTGGCAGGACGAGCTCCGTCCAGCGCTGAATGTCCTGCCGCTCGACCGGGTCGTTGGAGTCCGACGCCCACACCCGGTCGGCGAACTCCAGGATGCCGAGGTCGGTGCGGGCCCCGCCGGAGGAGCACGACTCGACTTCCAGGCCTGGATGGTCGGTCTTGAGGCGCTCGATCAGCCGATACACCGCGAGGGTCTGCGCGTGCGTGCCCGGCAGGTGTTCGTGCACCGGTTCGACGAGATCCCGATTGTGGTCCCATTTGATGAAGTCGATGCCCAACGTCCGGACGAGCGTGGACATTCGGACGCGCACATGTTCCCAGGCTTCGGGGAGGGCGAGGTTGAGAACGTACTGGGAACGGAAGGACACGTCGGCGGGCGACGGGACCGATCGGGGATCGGCCAGCAGCCAGTGCGGGGCGGTGCGGGCCAGGTCGGAGTCCAGGTTGACCATCTCCGGTTCGAACCACAACCCGAACTGCATACCGAGCGAGTGGACAAGGTTCGCGAGCGGTTCGAGGCCATCGGGCCACACGTCCGGGTCGGCCACCCAGTCGCCGAGCCCCGCGGTGTCGTCCCGGCGGCCGCGGAACCACCCGTCGTCGAGGACGAACCGTTCCACGCCCACGGTGGCGGCGTGCCGGGCGAGCTGCTCCAGGCGCAGCGGTTCGTGTTGGAAGTAGACCGCCTCCCACGTGTCGAGCACGAGTGGCCGGACCGTGCGGGGATGGTGGGGCCGGGCGCGCATCCAGGTGTGGAAGCGGTCGGCGATCCCGTCGAGCCCGGCCGGCGACCACGCGAAGTACGCCGTCGGGCTGCGGTAGGACTGCCCGGGCTCCAGGCGCACCTCGCACGGGCGCAGCAGCTCACCGGCGCCGAGCAGGGTGACATGTTCGGTGACCCGGTCGAGACGATGGCGGACGTCGGCGCTCCACCCGAGGTGGACCGCCCAGACCTCGCCGTGCCGGTTGAGTGGTCGCCCGTCCGACGCGAGCGTCACCCAGGGGCCGTCGTGCCCGCCGCGGCCGCGGCGGGACTCGCGTGTGGTCGTTCCCCGCGGCATCGGCATGGTCAGCGGCGACTTCTCCCGTGTCCAGCGGCCCGCGAAGGTGGTGACGTGGCCGGCGGTCTTCGGCACCGGCAGGGTGGCCTCCAGCCAGGCCAGATCGACGGGGGTGGCGCCCTGGTTGGTCAGCTCGTGGTGCAGCAGCACCAGCCCGCCCGCGCCGATCTCCAGGCAGGATCGCAGGTGGAGGCCGGTCTCAGCGTCGCTCGCCACGGTGTACATCGACCGCGGGCCCTGTTGCTGCACCCGCGAGGTCCACCGTGGGAACAGCAACCGGCCGTCACGGCTGGCGAGCAGGCCCGGGCGGCCGGACCAGCCGTCACCCTCGAGAGGCACGAGCGGCAGGCGCCAGGCGGCGTCCAGCGTCCCGGGCGGCGTCTGCCGGCTGGTGGCGGTTGCGGGACCGGTTCGCACCAGCGTCACCGCACCACATCCGCGCCGGTGAGCAGGCCGAGCTCCGCGCGCGTCGGCAGACCCTCCCAGTCACCCGTGGTGGACACCGCGAACGCCCCGCAGATGGCGCCGCGGGCCAACCTGCCCGCCGGGGGCAGCTCGTCCAGCAGGCCCGACAGGTAGCCCGCGACGAATCCGTCGCCCGCCCCGACGACGTCCACGGCCGTCACCGCCACGGCCGGCACCCGCGTGACGTCGCCGCCGGCCAGCACGAGGGCGCCCGCCGCCCCGAGCTTCAGCACGACCTCCTCAGGGCCGAGCTCGGCCAGGCCGCGGGCCAGCTGGATCGCGTCCACCGGCCCCGGCCGATCGAGCACGAGGGCGGCCTCCTCGGCCCCGGCGAACACGGTCGCAGACCTCTCAACCAGTCGACGCAGCACCGGCCGGGCCTCGACCGCGGACCACAGGCGACTCCGGTAGTTGACGTCGAAGGTGATCCGGGTGCGGGCCTGGCCGGCCGCCGCCATTATGGCCTCGACCGCGGCGCGTGGTCGTTCCCCGAGCGCCGGGGTGATTCCGGTCAGGTGCAGCACGCGCGCCGCCGGCAGCGCGTCGGCAGGAACGTCGTGCGGCCCCACCGCCGCCCCGGCACCGCCCGTGCGGTAATAGGCCACCGCCGCCCGGTCCGCGGTACGCCGATGACGGACCAGCAGACCGGTGGGCCGGTCCGCGTCGCGACCGACCGCGTCGACACCAACGCCTTCGGCGCGCAGCGCGGCCAGGATCATGTCACCGAAGGCGTCCGAACCCAGACGCCCGATCCACCGCGCCGAGTGGCCGAGCCGCCGGACCCCGATCGCGACCGTCGACTCCGCCCCGGCGAACGACAGCTGCGCCGCGGCGCCGGGCCGCGGCGGGCCGACGTCCGTGGCGCGCACGACCGCCATGGCCTCGCCCAGCGTGACCAGATCAGGCATCGGCCGGCTCCGGGCGCAGCGTCCGGACCAGAGTCTCGGCTCGGCCGGCGAGCGCGGCGAGGTCACCACCGTCGGCCGCGTCGCCGACAAGCGGCCCGCCCATACCGACCGCCCGGGCCCCCGCCCGCAGATAGCCGACGCCCTCGGCGACGGAAATGCCCCCGGTCGGCACGAGCGGGATGTCCGGCAGCGGCGCACGCACCGCCCGCAGATAGCCGACGCCGCCGACCGTCCCGATCGGAAACACCTTCACCAGCGCCGCGCCGGCCCGGGCGGCGGCGAGGATCTCCGTGGGGCTCAGTGCGCCGCACACGACCGGAACACCGGCGTCGACGCCGGCCGCGATCACATCGGGCACCACAGCCGGCGTGACCAGGTACCGGGCGCCGGCATCCACGGCCGCTCGGGCCTGCGCGGCATGCAGCACGGTGCCGGCCCCGACGACGAGCCCCGGCGTCGTGGCGGCACCCTCGATGGCGCGCAGCCCGCCCGGCGTCGTCAGGGTCACCTCGACCGCCGTGACCCCGGCCCCGGCCAGGACATCGAGCACCGCCGGGACGTAGCGGACCGACCGCGCGCGGACGATCGCGATCACCGGACACCGGGCCAGCGCACCGGCCAGCGCGCTCACGACACCACCGTGCGCGGTACCGACACGAACGCGACCGACCGCACAGGCAGCGCCGTAGCGGGCGCCGAGGGCCAAGTGATCATCACTTACCGGCCGAGTCCAGGACCGCGGCGCGACGCAGGACCGCTACGCCGCGCGGTGCCAGAGTGGCGGTCCCGGCGCCGAGCCGTTCGCCGCCGACGGCGGAGATGTCGAGGGGCTGTCCAGTACGGTTGATCAGGATCCAGTACGGTCCGCGTACGGCCAGTTCGACGCGACCGCGCAGGCCCGGCGGGAGTTCGCTGTGGATGCCGGCTCGTTCCGCCAGGTCGGCCAGGACGACGGTGAGCCCGGCGGGCCGCAGGCGGGTGGAGACGTAGGCGGCGGATCCGGACCCGACGGCCCGGCGGGTGATGGCCGGGCGGCCGGTCTGGCCGCCATTGCCGTACCGGGCCAGGACCTCGGTCGCGGAATCGGTGATGTCGATGCGGTCGGTCCACAGGGTGCCCACCGTGCCGTTGTCGAGCTCGACGATCTGCTCGTCGGGCAGGGGGGCGAACTCTTCGATCCGGATGCCGAGCAGATCGCGCAGGGCTCCCGGGTAGCCGTCGAGCCAGACATGGTCGTGCTCGTCGACGATGCCGGAGAAGTAGGTGGTGACCAGGTGGCCGCCGCCGGCGACATAGCCGCGTAGCCGGTCGGCGAGCGCGCCAGGCACGACATGCAGGATCGGGGCGACGACCAGGCCGTAGCGATCCAGCGGCGCGTCGACCGGGACCACGTCGGCGCGGATACCGAGTTCGAGAAAGGCGGTGTACCAGTCGAGGGCCTCCTGCCGGTAGCGGAGCCGGTCGCTGGGGTGCGCGTCGTGTTCGGCCGTCCACCAGGACTCCCAGTCGAAGACGATGGCCGCGCCGGCCGGCCGGCGCGTCGTGCCGGCCACCTCGGCGAGATCGCGCAGCGTGGCGCCGAGATCGGTGACGGCGCGGAAGACGGTGCTGTCGACGCCGGCGTGGGGCAGCATCGCCGAGTGGTACTTCTCGGCGCCCGCCGCGGACTGGCGCCACTGGAAGAAGCAGACCGCGTCGGCGCCGTGCGCGACGTGCGTGAGCGAGTCGCGGGCCATCTCGCCAGGCGCTTTGGCGACGTTGATCGGCTGCCAGTTGAGCGCGCTGGTGGAGTGCTCCATGAGGTACCACGGCCGCCCGCCGGCCAGATTCCCGGTGAGGTTGGCGGAGAACGACAGTTCGTCGTGCGCCTGCGGGCCCGGCGTCGTGTAGTGGTCGTTGGCGACGAAGTCGACCTCGGCGGCCCAGTCGGCGTAGTTGATGGCCTTGGACCAGCCCATGACCATGAAGTTGGTGGTGACGGGAATGTCCGGGGTCACTTCGTGCAGCACTGCTCGTTCGGCGCGCAGGTGGTCCTTGAGCGCGTCGGAGGAGAACCGCTTGAAGTCCAGTTGCTGCGTCGGGTTGGGGTGCGTGGCCGCCAGCCGTGGTGGCAGGATCTGCGCCCAGTCGCTGTACCGCTGTGACCAGAACGTGGTCGCCCAGTCCCGGTTGAGAGCCTCCAGGGTGCCGTATCGGCTGCGCAGCCAGTTCCGGAACGCGGTCGCGGCGTCGTCGGAGTAGTCGTAGGCGTTGTCGCCGCCCAGTTCGTTGCTGACATGCCAGGCGGTCAGCGCCGGGTGGTCGCGGTACCGCTCGGCGAGTGCGCGGGTTAGACGGAGCGCATGCGATCGGAAGATCGGCGAAGTCGGCCGCCAGTGCTGCCGGGCACCGGGCCAGATGGTGCGGCCGTCCCGGTCGACCGGCAGGATCTCCGGGTGCATCGTGGTCAGCCAGGGCGGCGGGGAGGCCGTCGCCGTGGCCAGGTCGACGGCGATGCCGTGTGCGTGCAGCAGGTCCATGACCTCGTCGAGCCACGCGAAGTCCCACACGTCCGCCTGCGGCTGGATCCGGGCCCAGGAGAAGATCGCCAAGGAGACGATGTTCACGCCGGCCGCCTGCATGGCCCGGACGTCCGCGTCCCAGATGTGGCGTGGCCACTGCTCGGGGTTGTAGTCGGCGCCGAACGCGAGACGGCTCCGGGACGGATCCGATGGCCAGCGCAGCCATCGGTGAGTGTGGTGCGGCTGCATGCCGGCACTTCCTTCGCGGTGCTGGTGATGGTGAGGTGAGCCCGGCCGCCACCGGGTCGGCTGCGCCCCGCTCATCCGCTGAGCGGCTTGGCGGCGAATCTCAGCTTTTCGGCCTCTTGGAAGGCCTGGCCCCCTTCGTGGCCGTTGAACGGGTAGACACGGATCTGCTTCGGTCCGGCGTAGTGGTTGTACGAGGCGTACACGGTCGAGGGCGGGCAGATCTGGTCCATCAGCCCGACGGAGTAGAGAGCCGGGGCGTCGGCCCGTTTGGCGTGATTGACCGTGTCGAAGTACGAGAGGGTTCGCAGCACCTGATCCTTTTTGTCCCGGTGGACCTTGAGATAGCCGGTGATCTCGGCGTACGGCGAGGCGTCGGTGATGGCCAGGGCACGGGAGAAGTCGGCCAGGAACGGAACGTCGGGCATGGCGGCCACGAGACCTGACGCGAGGCCGGCCGCGGCGGTGGCGATCCCGCCGCCTTGGCTGGTCCCGGTGACGGCCACCCTGCTCGGGTCCACCGAGGGCAGTCGCCGTACGGCGTCGATGGCCCGGACCGCGTCGGTGAAGACCCGGCGGTAGTAGTAGGTTTCCGGACTGGCGATACCTCGGGTGGTGAAGCCCAGGGACGCGGGGTCGCCGGCGGGGTCGGGATCGGGTGTGTCCCCCTTGGGGCCTTTGGCGCCCTGGCCTCGAGTGTCCATGATGAAGTGGGCGTAGCCGGCCATGGCCCACAGAGGTCTCTCGTGCGGCAGGCCGCGGCCTCCGCCGTATCCGACGTACTCCACCACGGCGGGCAGTGGACCGGTGCGGGTGACGGGCAGGTGCAGCCATGCCTTGACCGGGTTGCCGGCGTAGCCGGCGAAGGTGACGTCGAAGGTGTCGATCAGCGCGAGCCCGTTGTCGGCCGCTGTGACGGTGAGGTTCAGCTGATGGGCGCGCGCTTCCTGGAGCGTCGCGGTCCAGAAGCCGTCGAAGTCCTCCGGCTCCGCGACGTCGGGCCGGTAGCCGAGCAGGCGGTCTTCGGGCAGGTCGAACAGTGCCATGTCATCTCCACGGTGGCTGGTCGGTCGGGCGCGGGATGGGTCGTCACCACTCGGTGAACGCGCCGTCCGGGCCGCGCCAGATGGGGGAACGGAACCGGTGGCCTCGTGCCGCCGCTTCGCGCACCGCCTTCTCGTCGACGTCGATGCCGAGGCCGGGTGCGTCGAGTCGCTCGACGTGCCCGTCGCGCAACCGCAGGACGTCGGTGTCGACGAGATAGTTCAGGCCGTCCTGGCCGTGGTGGTGGTGGAGGCCGAGAGCCTGTTCCTGGATGAGAAAGTTGGGTGTGGCCAGGTCGATCTGCAGGCATGCGGCCAGTGCGATGGGGCCGAGCGGGCAATGCGGGGCCAGGACCGCGTCGTACATCTCGGCGACCGCGGCGATGCGCCGGACCTCGGAGATGCCTCCGGCGTGCGAGAGGTCAGGTTGAACGACGGCCACACCGGCGTCCAGGACGTCCCGGAACTCGCGCCGGGTGTAGAGCCGCTCGCCGGTGGCGATCGGCGATGAGGTCGCCGTGACGATCCGGGCGATGTCGCTGGAGTACTCCGGTCGCAGCGGTTCCTCGACGAACAGGGGCACGTACGGCTCCAGCAGTGGCAGGAGGCGACGGCTGGCGGGGATCGAGGCCCGGCCGTGCAGGTCGATCGCCACGTCGTTGTCGGGGCCGATCGCATCGCGGACCTTGGCCAGGAGATCGACGACGGATCTCAGGCCCGCGGGGGTGTCCAGGAACGCCATCGGGCCCGGCGGTGCGATCTTGACGGCTGTGTATCCGGCTGCGATCGCCGTCGCGGCGGCTTCGGCGACCTGTCCGGCCGTCTCGCCGTACGCCCACCCGTACATCCGGACGCGGTCGCGTACCGGCCCGCCGAGCAGTTCGTGGACCGGCGCCCCGCGGACCTTCCCGGCGATGTCCCACAGCGCCTGGTCGATGCCGGCGACGGTGCTGGACAGTACGGGGCCCCCGCGGTAGAAGCCACCGCGGGTGAGGACCTGCCAGTGGTCCTCGATGCGCATCGGGTCGGCCCCGATGAGCAGGTCGGACAGCTCACCGATCGCGGCCCGGACGGTCTCGGCGCGGCCTTCCACGACCGGTTCGCCCCAGCCGACGACACCGTCGTCGGTGGTGATCTTCAGAAAGAGCCAGCGGGGCGCTACGAGGAAGGTCTCGACGCGGTCGATCTTCATGGGGCCACGATCCCGCCGTCGAGTTGCCGCACCTGGGCCGACCACCGTTCGTGGCGGTGCTCCACCGGCGGGTACTTGGCCGCCTCCGGCTCGTCGAGGTCGATGCCCCACCCCGGCGCGTCCGACGGGAAGAGGTAGCCGTCGCGGGGTGTGAGCGTGCCCGGGAAAACCGCGTGGACGGCCGATGAGTACTCGTGACCCTCCTGGATGACGAACGCCGCGCTGGTCACGTCGAGCGCGACGTTCGCCGCCGCGCCGACCGGGGACACGTCGGCCGGTGAGTGCCAGGCGGTGCCCACGCCGTGCAGTTCGCACAGGGCGACGAGCTTGCGCGCCGGGCTCAGGCCGCCGATCGAGGAGATGTGCAGACGCAGCAGATCGACGCCGCCACCGGTCACGAGCCGGGCCGCGTCGGCCACCGACGCCACCTGTTCCCCGGCGGCGATGGGCATGGGGGCGGCCGCGCGGACCTCGCCCAGCCGGTCGTAGAACTCGGGGGCGATCGGATCCTCCAGGAAGAACAACCGGTACTCCTCGAGCCGGCGGACCAATCCGACGGCCTGCTTGACGGTCAGCCGGGAATGGACGTCGTGCATCAGGTGCGGCTCGGGCCCGAGCACCGCGCGGGCCTGCGCGAACAGGTCCGGAGTGTCGCGCAGGTAGCGATGCACGTCCCACCCGCCGGGATGCGGGGTTCCGGTGTACTCACCGGGCGTGGCCGGAGCACCGTAGGTTCCGGCGCCGGGGCTGCCGACCTGCAGCCGGACGTGCCGGTAGCCCCGGGCGAGCAGGACCTGGGCCTGCTGCAGGGTGGCGTCGACGGTGGCCCCGCCGGCGTGCAGGTACGTGTCGGCCGCCGCTCGGACCCGCCCGCCGAGCAACTCGTAGACGGGCATGCCGGCCCGTTTACCGGCGATGTCCCACAGCGCCTGGTCGACGCCGGACAGGGCGTTGTTGGTGACCGGGCCGCTGCGCCAGTACGACGAGAAATGGATCATACGGAAGATGTCCTCGATGTCGGCCGGGTGACGGCCGACGAGCAGCGGCGCGACATGACGGTCGACGGTGGCCGCGACCGCGTGGAACCGCTGGGTGAACGTCGCGCATCCGAGCCCGTACAGGCCGGGGTCGTTGGTGTCGACCCGGACGACGACCAGCGGTACGCCCTCCGGGGCGGTGACGATCGACCGGACGCCGGTGATGCGCAGCCGGTCGCGGCCGGGCCAGGGCGCCTGCGTTTCCGGCATGGGATTGAGGGTCACGGACGTGACCTCCTGTTCGAGGATCGTTGCTCGGTGGACGGCAGACGGTCAGGCGTACGCCCGCACGGCGATCAGCTGGGCCGAACCGGTGCCGTTGGTGGCGGTGACGACGACCCTGATCCGGTCGGTCACGATCGGGGCCGCGAAACCGTGCGTGCGGCGCCGCTGCCGGTTGCCGGCCACGGATACGAGCGGTCGCCAGCCGGCTCCGGCGGCGCGGGCCTCGATCCGGTAGTCGCGCACGAGCGTCGGCATGAGCGTGAACGGCATCCGGTGATGGGGCAGATTGATCAGGTCCTCGTTGACGTCGTCGTTCGCGATGATCTCGATCCGGCTCACCGTCACCGGCTCCGCCCAGGCCAGCTGCAACCACGGCTCGCCATCCGTGGCGAGGGGCCGCGACGTCCACAGGTGTGGTCCGGCGAAGGGGCGCAGGTACCCGTCGACCACCTTGTCGGCCGAGTAGGCCGCGGTCGGACCGGTGCGCAGGCAGAAGGTACGGCGGCGCAGGGCGGCACTTTTCCACTCGAGCACCGGTTGCCGCTCCGTCAGGTCCGTCGCCGGCGGCACGTGGGTCAGGGAGAGCACGCCGGGGACGGCCGTGTCCGCGACGTGCAGGGTCACAGCGCGGTTGGCCCGCAACCGCAGGAAGGCGTTGCGCGCGGTGGGCGGCGTCCACTCCAGTGGAAGGCGGACCCACTGCCGGGCGCCCGCCACGACCGGGACCTCCGCGGTGTCGATCAGCGTGCCCGGTACGTAGTTCTGTCCGAGGCCGGGATCATGGAGTTCCACCACGAGCGTCGTGGTCTCGGCCGCGTCGGCGAGGAGTTCCAGGCCCGTCAAGACGGGATCGACCGGCAGCACGATGCCGGCGTCGGCGGTCAGCGGCCACGGTTCACCCGGCTCGGTCACCTCGATCCCGTCCAGCGTCGAGGACGCCGTCACCTGCGCCGCGCGGGCCTGATCGGCGGGGTCGGCGGCGGCCAGGCCGATGAGGGACGCGTCGGAGCGCAGCAGGGTCTGCTGCAGTTGGCCCACGTCGAGTTCGCGGGGGGCCACCTGGCGGTCGAGGCACAGGACGGCGGCGGTTCCCGCCACCTGGCCCAGCGTCGCGCAAGTGGCCATCACCCGGGTCGACCCGAACGCGATGTGGCTGGCCGAGATGTTGCGTCCGGCGAACAGCAGGTTCGTGGTGTTCACCGAGTACAGGCAGCGGTAGGGGATGTGGTACACGCCGTCCGGGTGCAGGTGTTTTGAGGCGGCCTCGGTCGCGTACATGCCCTGCGGGGGATGCATGTCGATGGACCACCCGCCGAAGGCGATCCGGTCGGGGAACTCCGTCTGGCCCATGATGTCGTTCTGGGTCAGCACGTAGTCGCCGATGAATCTCCGGTACTCCCGCTTGCCGGGGACGGCCCCGACCCATTCCAGGGTCATCGTGTCCGCGTCGAACCGGCCCGAGTTCTTGATGTGGTCCCAGATGCCGTAGATGACCGACCACAGTTCGTCCCGGATGACGTCGTTGTCGTGGACGGTGTCCAACTCCCCGCCGTACTCGATCCACCAGTACGCGGTGCCGTTGTCGCCGGCCCGGATGAGGCGCTGCTGCGGGATGCTCGTCCGCGTGATGTCCTTGGCGAACGACGGCGCCACATAGGTGACCGGCTCGCCGGCGTCCTTGGTGTAGAAGAGCAGGGTGCTGCCGAGGGTGATGTCGTCGGCCTCGGCGGGCGCCCAGGGCTCGCCGTACTCGCCGCGGGACTCACGGCCGATGCGGTACTCGGACCCGGCCAGGTGTCCGATCAGGCCGTCGCCGGTGCAGTCGAGAAAGATCGGCGACGAGAAGTGGATGAGCCGTTCCGAGCCCATCATCCACCCGGTGACGGTGTGGATCCGCCGCGCCTCGGGCGGCCCGTCCGCGTCGACGTCCCGGACGTCGGTGTTGAGATACAGGGAGATGTTCGGTTCCGCCCGGACGGCGTCGAGCACGACGGTGTCCCACACGTACGGGTTGCCCTGCGGGTTGCGGTACTGGTTCTCCACGAACAGCTCACCCATGATCCCGCCTTCGCGGGCGTAATGGTTGTCGCCGTGGCTCGTGGCACCGACCACCCAGACCCGGACCTCGCTGCTGGAATTGCCGCCCAGCACCGGCCGGTTGTTGATCAGCGCGACCGTCCGGCCGAGGCGGGCGGCGGCGATGGCGGCGCACACGCCGGCCAGACCACCGCCGACCACGGTGATGTCGTGCCCGGCGTGTTCAACACGCATTGCTGTGAGCCTCCGTCGGTGTCACTTGAGCCCGGTGCGGCTGAGCGCGGACAGGAACTGGCGCTGGAACACCAGGAACACGATGATCATCGGCACGACCGACGAGGTGGCGGCGGCCATGGACAGGCCACCGGCGAGGCCGCCGTCGCCGTCGACGAACCGGGTCAGGCCGACGGGAAGCGTGTAGTTCTCGTCGGTGGACAGCATGATCAGAGGTGTCTCGTAGCTGTTCCACGACCACACGAAGCCGAGAATCGCCAGTGCCGCGAGGACGGGCCGCGCCATCGGCAGGTAGATACGCCAGTAGATCGACCACTCGCCGGCGCCGTCGATGCGGGCGGCCTCGGCGAGTTCCCCGGGCACGGTGGAGAAGTGCTGGCGCATCAGGAAAGTGCCGAAGACGGTGAACATGCTCGGCAGGATCAGCGCCCACAGGGTGTCGTACAGGCCGACGGCCTGGAAGAACATGAACCGGGGCACGAGCAGCAACTGGGTCGGCACGATCGAGGTCGCGATGTAGAGCAGGAAGAGACGGTCGCGACCTTTGAACCGCATGCGGGCGAAGGCGTACCCGGCGAGAGAGGACGTGAACAGCTCGCCGGTGACGGCGACGGTCGCCACGATCACCGAGTTCCCGAAGTAACGCAGCAGGGGCGGGTCGCCGGCCCACACGTCGACGTAGTTGACCCACTGCACCGGGTCGGGAATCCACCTCACCGGAAGCGTGAACACGTCGATGTTGCGTTTGAGCGAGGCCGAGATCATCCACAGCAGCGGGAGGGCGAAAAGCACCGCGACCGCCCACATGACACCGCTCAGCATCCAGGTGCGCGGGCTCCGGGCACGACGACTGCGGGTCATGTGTAGAGCCCCCGTCCCTTCTGGAACCGCCACATCAGCAGCGTCAGCAGCAGCACCGCGGCGAACGTGACGACGCCTATCGCCGCGGCGTAGCCGAACTTGTAGGCCTGAAATCCGGACTGGTACATGTAGTAGGCCAGCACGGTGGTGGACTCTCCCGGGCCACCGCCGGTCAGGAAGGCGATCAACCCGAACCCCTGCGACGTGCTGATGAACGAAGTGATCCCCAGGAAGGTGGTGGTCGGCATGAGGCTCGGCCATGTGACCGTGCGGAACCGGCGCCACGCGCCGGCGCCGTCGATCATCGCCGCCTCGTGCAGGTCCTGGGGCAGTTCCTGCAGAGCGGCCAGGTAGATCACCGCTTGGTAGCCCATGCCGGCCCACACCTGGACGAGCACGAGCGCCGGCAGAGCCCAGTCCTCGGACACCAGCCAGGTCGGCGGCTCGGACAGACCCAGGAACCGCAGGGCCTGGTTGAGCAGCCCGGCGCTGGGGTTGAGCACGAGCAACCAGACCATGCCGATGGCGACCGTGTTGACCATGCTGGGTACGAAGAACACGACCCGCAGCGCGGCCCGGCCGACCAGCGGCCGGTTGAGGGCCAGGGCGAGCAGCAGGCCGAAGGCGATCGACAACGGAACGCCGAGGCCGGCGAAGAACACCGTTCGGCCCAGGGCTTTCCAGAACTTGGGGTCGGCGAACAGGTCGGCGAAGTTGTCCAGGCCCACCCACTCGATCCCGCCCAGGCCGGACAGCACGTTCCATTTGGTGAACGCGATGCCCAGCCCGGCCAGCATCGGCCCCAGGGTGAAGGCGATCAGTCCGAGAAGATTGGGGGTGATGAACAGCCACGGCAACCAGGAACGGACCCCGGCCGGCAGGCGCCTCTTCTCCCGCGCGGCGGGCGGTACTACCGGTGACCGGGCCGGGCCGGCCAGAGTCTGCATGTGTCTCTAACCCACCTTTTTGATCGCCGCGTCGCACTGTTGCTTGGCGGTCCGGGCCCACTCGTCGAGGCTGATGCTTCCGAGCAGGACCCGCTGGTTGAGCCCGTTCATGATCGTGGCGATCTCCGCGTGCGCCGTTTGGATGGTGTCCACGGGGATCCGCGCGTCCGAGGTCAGCAGGTTGGTCACCAGTGACCGCTCGTCGAACAGCTTCGCCGCGTCGGGTCCGCCCAGATCGGCGGCCAGTACGGCGGTGTCACCGCCGGGGAGCGACGGGAGCCTGCCGCCGGGCACCATGCGGGTTGCGCCTTCGCCGAGCCAGAACTGCAGGAGCGTGAAGGCGGCGTCCTGGTGGGCGGACTTCTTGGTGATGGCCACGTTGTCGCCGTAACCACCGGTGTTCCAGAACGGCACGCCCTTCTGCGGCGCCGGCAACGGCAGCAGGATGGTCTGGAAATCGTGCGGATATTCCTTGGTGTCCTTGATGTAGCGCAGGACGAACGGCTGGGAGATCCACATGCCCACCCTCCCCGTGAGGAACGGGGTCTGGGCGAACGCGTCCCACTTCTGCGCGACGATCTCGGTCATCGGTACGGCGGATTTCTCGGCCATCATGTCCAGCCGGAGCTGGAAGTTCTCGCGGAACGCCGGGTCGTCGAAATTGGACTCACGGCCGCCGGCCTTGTAGGTGAAGTCCGGGCCGAGCTTCTGGCGGGCCAGGTCCGGCGGGGTGAGACACCCGTACACGTCCTTGCCTGAAAGCTCTTTCGCGATCGCGCGGAAGTCGGCGGCCGTCCAGTCCTCCGGGACGGTGATGCCGGCCTTGTCGAGCAGGCTCTTGTTCGCCAGCACCGTCTCCACGCTGCGACTGGCCGGGACGGAGTACGCCTTACCGTCGAAGAAGTTGTTGCTGGCCGGTTCCGCGCCGGGGGCGAAGGCCTTCAACGTCGCGTCACCGGCGATCCGGTCGGTGAGGTCGGTCAGCAGACCCGCCTCGACGCGTTTGGCCAGGGCCGAGCGCGCGTACGACACGACCACGTCGATCTCGAGACCGCCCTGCAGCGCGGTGTCGAGCTTGAGGTTGCCCTGATCGTCGTTGACGTAACGGGTGTACTTGACCTTGATGTTCGGGTGCTTCGCGGTGAACGCGGCGAACAGGGCGTCGGGTCCGCTTTCCGGTGGGACTCCGCCCCACACGTTGAGGGTCACCGCGCCCGTGTCGTTGCCCGTGTTCTTGGACTCGCTGTCTTTGCCGCAGGCCGCGAGCAGGGCGGCGGAACCCAGTCCGGCCGCGCCCGCGAGCAGGCGCCGACGGCTGATCGTATATGTCATGGCGACACTTCCTGATGTGGGGGTGGTGGTGCCTGTCCGGGGAGGGACAGCGGGAAGAGGTGTTCAGGGGTGAAGCCGAGCAGCCGCGTGGCCCGGCCGGTGTCGATGGCGACGCTCCGGCCGGTGAATCGCGTCCGCCGGGGCACCCCTGGCAGGTGTTCGTCCAGCAGCGCCTCGGTGTCGGTGGCGCTGAGGGTGTCGGGGGCGGCGACGAACACCGCGTGGAATCCCGTCACGGGGGCGGTGAGGGCCAGCAGGCCGGCGCGGGCGGCGTCGCGGGTGTCCAGATACGCCCACAGCTCCTTGGCCCCCCACTCCGGGTGTTCGGCGTAGTAGCGGGCGTAGGTGTCGAACTGGTCGCCGGGACCGCCGAGCAGCGGCAGGCGCAGTGCGACGACGGTCATCCCGTGCCGGCGGGCCATCATGGCGCCGACCGCCTCGTCGGTCTGCTTCGACAACGCGTACGGGTCGGCCACCTGCAGCGGCATGTCCTCGTCGATGGGCAGGTAGGCCGGTGTCCGCGGGTGCGGCGACCAGGGCAGGCCGGTCACCGACAGGCTGCTGGCGATCACGACCCGCGTGACACCCTGCTGGGCCGCCTCCTCCAGCACGGTGAACGTCGCCCGGGTGTTGGTGGTGAACACCTCGTGCGGCGTCCCGAGAGTGGGCGCGGGGATCGCCGCGCAGTGGAAGACGGCGTCGACCCCCGCGAGGGCGTCACGTACCACGGTCGGGTCCCCGGCGGATCCGGTCACCATCCGGCCCGCCCGGGTGTCGCCCGGGTCGTGCAGGTCGAGGCCGGTGGTGGGGATGAGCCGGTCGGCGAACAGGGTCAGCGCCGCACGTCCCAGCCGGCCGGCCGCACCGGTGACCAGGATCCGCCGGGGCCCGCTCACGGTGCCATCACCTGCACCGGCCGCATCTCCGCGGTGTTCTTGGTCAGGACGATGCCGCCGCCCCACTGGATCCAGCCGGCCCGGCCGATGCCGTCGTCGTCATCGTTGACCACGAAGGACAGGGCGACCGGTGCGGTGGGCGGACCGGTGAGCCCGAGCGCGGACCAGGGCACCGACACGCGGTAGGAGGTGGTAGTCCCGTTCCGGGTGATCGTCGCCGTCGCGCCGGGCGTCGCCCCGGCCGATCCGCCCGCCGGTGGCGTGAAGGTGTACACGGCCGGACCGGTGCCCAGCAGCGCCGCGCCGATCTCGACGCGGGCGGTCGACCGCCCCGGAAGGTCGGGGCTTATCGCCAGCTGGATGGAGTCGCCGTCCCACATGCCGCCGGCCGTCTTCGTCTGGGCGTGGACGTTGTCGGTCACGTCGGCCGTCAACCACAACGCGTCAGCGGTGCGGGTGAGCTTGACGGTGCCCGACAGGTCCGACACGCCGCCGTAGGGAACCCGCCGGTAGTCGACCGCGCCGTCGGCCGCCAGATTCACCGGTACGACGGCGTTCTGCCCGTCGGCCTCGATCGGGTTGAAGCCGACGGTCCCAACGGCTCGGAACGCGCCCAACTGTGCCGTGTCGACGCGCACCGACATGTCGTAGGACTTCCACGGGACGATCCCCGCGACCGGGATGTCGACCGAGGCGACGGAGTTCGGCGGGACCGGGGCGACGCCGGTCGCCGTGCCGCTCTGCGTCCCCACCGTCCAAGCGATCTGGGAGACGTTCAGGGGCGTCGCCGATTTGTTGTTGGTGATCTTCACCCGCAGCGAACCACCGACCGGCCCGACCGACGTCACGATCGGATCGACGGTCGCCACCACCGGATCGGTGATCATCGCGTCGTCGCGCAGCAGGATCGACGCCGATCCTCCGGAACCGGCCCGCACGAGCACCGTTCGCGGGCCCTTCACCGTGCTGCCGGGGACGGTGACGGTCTTCGTTCCCGTCTGCCCGGCCGGCGCGTTCACCGCGTAGGTCTTGTCCTGGATCTGGAAGTTGGTCCACGTGCCTCCCCCACCGTGGGTCCGGTCCACCTTCAGCGTCACCGGGATCTCGTCGCCGACCGCGACCGTGTCCGGAACCGAGACGGAGTACACCACCGGGTCGGCCACCGCGACGGCCGTCGGCTTGCCCCGGGTGAAGATCGGGTGCTCGGTCAGGTCCAGCGTCACCTTGCCCTGCAGGGGTTCCAGGGTGTTGGACCGGCCGTAGGCGTTGGTGACCGTGAGGGGGGTGGTGGTGCTCAGCTCGACCTGGGTCGGCTTGGTCGCCCACATCACCCGGACCGGCGCCTTGCCGGTTCCCCCGGTGAACTCGTACGAGTAGACGCCCGACCCCAGGTTGTCGGCGGCATGGAAGTCCAGGCCGGCCAGCTGGCGGATCATCACCGACTGCGCGACCAGTGCCGGTTTCGGGGTGTAGGCGGTCATTCCCAGGTACCCGGGCCGGCGCATCACGCCGAAGTTGTACTCCTGGTTCGACGCGGTCGTGCCGTCGTTGAGGAAGTCGTACCAGTAGTAGCGGCTCGCCCCGTTGGCCACGGCCAGGCCGGCCGCCCGGACGAGGTAGTCGCCCTGCTGCAGTTCGGTGACGCCGCCGCCGGTGTGGGTCGGGAATCCGTTCTCGGTGATGTCGATCGGCATGTCGCGACCGTTGTTGTAGCGGCGGATCAGATCCCTGAACGTCGGGATCAGGGTCACGCCGCGGATCTCCGGCGGGGACGGGAAACCGTAGAGGTGCGCGCTGAAGCGATCCATGTACTGCAGGCCGCCGATCTGGAACAGCTCTTCCCACCACGCGGGTCCGCCGCCGGCCGGCGCGACGACCTCGGCCTGCGGGTGGTCGGCCTTCACCTTGGCGTAGGTCGCCTTCAACAGGGGCAGGTAGCACTGCGGGGTACGACCGCACAGGCCGTTGTTGAAACCGCCGTCGAACTCGTTGTACACCTCGACCTTGTTGGTGCCGGCGAGGTTGAGTATCGCCGAGGCGTAGGCGGCGAAGGCGGCGTGGCCCTCGGGTGTGCTCGGCGTCTTCCCGCCGTCGTAGAGCGGATTGGCGAACGCCGCGACCAGAAGAGGCTGCATGCCGTTGGCGGCCAACCCGTTGATGAACGGGGCGCCGTAGCTGGGCATGGTGTAGGTGCCGGCGGTCTTCTCCACATGCTGCCAGGACAGGGCGTCGCGGACGTGGGTGTAGCCGACCTTCGCCATCGTGGGGATGAGACCGGGCGGGTCGCTCTGGGAGAAGTGGGTTCCGACCCCCCACGGCGCCCCGGGCCGCCGGGCGTCGGCGGGAAGCGCGTCCAGCAGTGCCACCGGCGTGTACCGGGTGACCGCGAGTCCACCCACCTCGGCCGTGACGCCGAGGGTGTAGTAGCCCGGCTTGACCGCGGCGAGGTCGACCGTCGCCGTGCCGCCGGACACCGCGGCCGTGCCGCCGGCAGCCGGCACGCCCTGCTCGTCGGCGGCCGTCCAGCTCACGGTGGCCGCACTGGAGGTCACCGGGATCGTCCGCGGCTCGGCGCCGCTGAAGACCAGGTTGCTCGCGGTCACCCGGACCGCCTCTGCGTCACTGAAACTCACCGACACGTCGGCCACGCACAGATCGGTGGCCGACCGTCCGAGCTTGCTGTCCCAGGAGGCGATGCGGAAGTCCGCGCCGGACGGCATGTCACCTTTGAATTCGGCGTCGGCCAGCTGGAAGACATAGGACCGCCAGACGTTCCCGCCCGTCAGCGGTACGGCATCGCCGGCTTTGAACTGATTCGTGGCGTCGTACTGGATCGTGAAGTGTCCGGGGCCGGCGTCGAAGTAACTGACCTTGACGAAGGCGTACCCGGTGGTGGCCGGCTGCCGAGCGGCGTCGACCCGGAAGTAGAGGAAGTCATTGGTGACCGGCGTCTGCGTGGTGGTCCAGCAAGAGCGTCCGCCCCGCTCGGTGGCCGCCGCGGAGACCTGGCCGGAGGCGTCGCCGGGATTACCGGCCATGCCGTTCCACTGCGGGGTCGCCGAGAGCACCGCGGAGGCCGCGGGCGTGTCGGCTAACGCTGGACGCGCGACGCCGATCAGGGGCAGACCGATGAGAACGGCCAGTCCCATCGCGACGCGCATCCACCACCTAGGGGAGTGCGCGTTCGAGAGTCGTGTCAAGGTCATCACCTCTCGGCTCAGCCACGGTCCGCTCGTCGGCGCAACGTCGTCCGTGACTTGGATGCGTGGCGAGCCCGACCGGCTCGCCACGGTTCGCAGCGTGTGGCGCCCTTCCGTCCATGGCGGCAGCCCGCCGGACCCACCCCGTGATGGGGGAAACCGACCTGGGCAGCGGTCATCGCGCCTGCTGGAGCAGGGTCGACTGCGGCTTCAGGCGAGGTCGTTGGTCAAGTGCGGCGAGCGTAATGGTGCAGTAATAGCACCGTCAAGACGCTTGGCCGAAACCCCCGCGACACGATCTCGTAGCAAACCGGGCCGTAGTGATGCTATAAATGCAACATGCTGCCGTCTCAGCCGAACAAATCACTCCTGGATGGACTCGACTGCCTGCAGTTGCTGGCCAGCTCCGCTGAGGCCCTCGGCTCACGCGAAGTCGCAAGACGGCTCGGGCTGGAACCTTCCCGCGCGAACCGGCTGCTCAAGACCCTCGCGCACGTCCGGCTGATCGAACAGGACGAGCGGCGCCGCTATCGTCCCGGCCCGGGAATCCATGCCCTGGCCGCCCAGAGCCTCTTCGGGTCCGGCCTGATCCGCCGCGCGCTCGGGCCGCTCGGCGAGCTGCACGTCCACGGTCACACCGTGGCCATGGGCGTGCTCTGGCGCGACCATATGTCGTACCTGTACCACGCCGACCCGGGCATGGACACCAGCACGGCCCTCGGCCGGATAGGCCTGTTCCCGGTCACCCGATCCGGCCTCGGGATGGCCCTGCTGGCCTGCCAGGACGACGAGAACGTCCGCGCCATGTGGGCCGCCAGCGCGAACGAGACCCCGGTCGAACAGGTCCTCACCGATCTCGCGGAGATCCGTGAAGCCGGTTTCGCCCTGCGCGCCGGCAAAACCGAACGCACCGTTGCCGTCACCGTCGGCTCGGCACCGTACGCCGCGGTCGGCATGTCCGGCCGCTTCACCGACGCGCACATACCTGAACTCGTCAGCGCACTCCGGCACGCGGCAGAAATGATAGAGAAGAACGGCTGAGGCGGACCGGGCCGGACCGTCGCGTGGCCCCGTACGCCGATCGGCGGTCTCCGGAGTCACCCCCGCGCGAACAGGAGGAGATGTCGGCCGCCGAGGTCATCAGGAGGGCAGCGACCGCACGGACGGCGGCAACGCCATGCCCACAGGGCAGGCGTGGAGGGCACCATCGCCCAGGGCGTCAGAGGCTTCGGCCTGCGGCGATCCCGCTACCGCGGGACCGCCGAGACCCATCTCCAGCACATGCTCATCGCGGCGGCGATGAACCTCACCAGGCTCGACGCAAGGCTTACGGGAACACGGCGGGCGGAGGCTCCAGGACCGGGTACACGCGATGGCGTGCCCGGGACTCCGGGCCGGGCGCCGGGAGGCGGGGCGGGGCCTGCCGGCCCGGGTCGCGGAGCCGGTCAGGCGCCGGCGGGGCCCAGGGCGATGGTGTGGGTGGAGGTGTAGAACTCCTGCGCCGCCTTGCCCTGCTCGCGCGGGCCGTAGCTGGAGTCCTTCTCGCCGCCGAAGGGCAGGTAGAAGTCCACGCCGCTGGTCGGGTTGTTCACCTTGACCAGGCCGCTCTCCAGCCGTGAGGAGACCTCCAGCGCCCGGTCCAGGTCGCGGGTGTAGACCGCGGAGGCCAGCCCGTAGGGCACCCCGTTGGCCAGCGCCACCGCCTCCTCCACCGACCCGGCGTCCTGCACCAGGCAGATCGGCCCGAACACCTCGTCACGGGCGAGCACGTGGTCGGCGGCCACCCCGTCGACCAGGGTCGGGGCGGCGAACCACCCGTCGCGGTCGAGGGCCTGCCCGCCGGTGAGCACCCGGCCGCCCTCCGCGGAGGCCACCACCCGGTCGCGGGCGGACTCCTCGATCACCGGCCCGACGGCGGTGCCGGGGTCGGCGGGGTCGCCCACGCCGAGCTTGGCGACGGCGGCGACCAGCGCCTCGCGCACCTCCCCGGCGTTGCCCACCGTGATCACCCGCTTGGTGGCTGTGCACTTCTGCCCGGCGTACCCGAACGCCGCCGCGGCGATCTGCGCGGCGGCGGCCTCCAGGTTGGCGTCGTCCAGCACGATGCTGGGGTTCTGCCCGCCCATCTCGGCCTGCACGGGGACGCCCCGGGTCGCCGCGGCGACGCTCACCTTGCGGCCCACGGCGGCCGACCCGGTGAAGGACACGACGTCCGCCGCCTCGATGAGCGCCACGCCCTCCTCGGCGTCCCCGGGGACCACCTGGAACAGCTCCTCGGGCAGGCCGAGGATCTCGGCCAGGCGCAACGCGGTGCCGAGCGCCTGCGGAGCGGGCTTGAGCACCACGGCGTTGCCGAAGGCAAGAGCGGGCGCGGCCTTCCACAGGGGGATGGCCAGCGGGAAGTTCCACGGCGTGATCAGCCCGGCCACGCCGCGCGGGCGCCTGCGGGTGTAGGACAGCCCCGCGCCGGACGGCTCGTACAGGGCGCCCACCGGGTCGAAGACCTGCTGGGAGTAGTAGCGCAGGATGGCCACCGCGCGCGCCACCTCGCCCTTGGCCTCGGTGACCGGCTTGCCGACCTCCCGGACGGCGAGCGCGGCCAGTTCGTCGGCGGCGGCGGCGACGTTCGCGGCGGCGGCGGCCAGGACGCCGGCCCGCTCGGCGGCGCCCGCCCCCGCCCACCGCCGCTGCGCGGCGCGCGCGCGGCGCACCGCCTCGGCGACGCCCTCGCTCCCGGCGGACGGGGCGCTCGCGACCACGTCGGCCGGGTTCTGGGGGGACCGGCTCTCGACAACACCCATCGTGAATCCCTCTCCAACCTCAGGGGTGAAATCCCGCTTCATGGAAACCTAGTCCACGTCATCGACCGACTCAGAGCAGGAAGCCCTCGGGGAAGGGGTCGGACGGGTCCAGGAAGTGCTGGGCGGTGCCGGTCACCCACGCCCGGCCGGTGATGGCGGGGACGACCGCCGGCAGGCCGGCCACCTCGGTCTCCTCGACCAGGCGCCCGGTGAAGCGGGTGCCGATGAACGACTCGTTGACGAAGTCCTCCCCGACCGCCAGCTCGCCGCGCGCGTGGAGCTGCGCCATGCGGGCGCTGGTGCCCGTCCCGCACGGCGAGCGGTCGAACCAGCCCGGGTAGATGGCCATGGCGTGCCGCGACAGCCGGGCGTCGGAGCCGGGGGCCACGAACTGCACGTGGTGGCAGCCCCGGATGCCGGGGTCGAGGGGGTGGACCGGCTCGGCCGCCTCGTTGATCGCCGCGGAGACCGCGAGGCCCGCGTCCAGGATGCGCTGCCCGTAGGCGCGCTCGAACGGCAGGCCCACCGACTCGATGGGCAGGATGGCGTAGAAGTTGCCGCCGTAGGCCAGGTCGTAGGTGATCTCGCCGATGCCGGGGACCTTCACCACGGCGTCCAGCGCGACGCTGAAGGAGGGCACGTTCTGGATGGTGACCGCCGTGGCGGCTCCGTCCTCCACGCGCACCGAGGCGACGACCAGCCCGGCCGGGGTGTCCAGCCGCACGGTCGTCACCGGCTCGGCCACCTCCACCATGCCGGTCTCCACCAGCACCGTCGCGACGCCGATGGTGCCGTGCCCGCACATCGGCAGGCAGCCGGAGACCTCGATGAACAGCACGCCGTAGTCGGCGTCCGGCCGGGTGGGCGGCTGCAGGATCGCGCCGCTCATCGCCGCGTGCCCGTGCGGCTCGTACATCAGCAGCTTGCGGACGTGGTCCAGGTTCGCCATGAAGTACTCGCGCCGCTCGGCCATGCTCGCGCCGGGGATGACGCCCACTCCCCCGGTGACGACGCGGGTCGGCATGCCCTCGGTGTGCGAGTCGACCACGTGGAAGATCTTCTTCGAGCGCACGACGTCACCGCAGCCCTTCGGCCAGCGCCTTCTCGGTGGCCGCGCGGACCACGGCGTCCTGCTCGGCCGTCAGCGGCACGCGCGGCTGCCGGCACGGGCCCCCGTGCAGGCCGGCCAGGTCCATCGACAGCTTGATCGCCTGGACGAACTCGGTCCTGGCGTCCCAGCGCAGCAGCGGGTGCAGCGTGCGGTACAGCGGCAGCGCGGTGGCCAGATCGCCCGCGACGGCGGCCCGGTACAGCGCCGCGCACGAGGCCGGGAGCGCGTTCGGGTACCCGGCCACCCAGCCGGTCGCCCCGGCGAGCGCCAGTTCCAGCACCACGTCGTCGGAGCCGATCAGGACCTCCAGGCCCGGGGCCAGCTCGGCGATCTCGTAGGCCCGCCGCACGTCGCCGGTGAACTCCTTGACGCCGACGATGAGCCCCTCGGCGTGCAGTTCGGCCAGCAGCGAGGGGACCAGGTCCACCTTGGTGTCGTAGGGGTTGTTGTAGGCCACGATCGGCAGGCCGGCCTTGGCGACCTCGCGGTAGTGCGCGAGGACGGCCCGCTCGTCGGCCCGGTAGGCGTTCGGGGGCAGGAGCATGACGACCTGGCAGCCGGCGTCCCTGGCCTGCTCGGCCCAGCGGCGCGCCTCGGCCGCGCCGTAGGCGGCCACGCCCGGCATCACCCGGTCGCCGCCGATCGCCGCGACCGCCGTCTCGACGACGCGGGCGCGCTCCTCTGGGGTGAGCGTCTGGTACTCCCCGAGGGAGCCGTTGGGCACCACGCCGTCGCATCCCTGCTCGACCAGCCGGCGGCAGTGCGCGGCGTAGCCGTCGAAGTCGACGCTCAGGTCCTCGCGCAGCGGCAGCGCGGTCGCCACCATCACGCCGTGCCAGGGCTTCTCACGGGTCGTCATCGAGGGTCCTCTCCTCCGGGGTCTCCTGCTGGTTCTTCTCCGAGGTCTTCCGCCGGGTCTCCCGCGAGGTCGCCGAGCCTGACCGGCTGGGCGACCGGCCGCCGCGGCGGCCCGGGGTCCTCGCCGGCCAGGCGGGCCACGGCGTAGCCGCAGACGCGCCCTTGGCACCAGCCCATGCCGGGGCGGGCCAGCAGTTTCATCGAGCGGGCGTCGGTGGCTCCGAGCCGCGCCGCCTGCTTGATCCGCGCGTAGGGGACCTCCTCGCAGCGGCAGATCAGCGTGTCGTCCGTCAGCCAGCCCTTCCACCCGTCGCGGACGGGGTAGGCGGCCTGCAGGGCCCTGGCGAAGGCCGCCAGCCGGTCCCTGCGCGCGGACGGCCCCGGGTCGGGCGGCACCCGGCGGCCGAGGTCGGCTGCGGCGGCGCGCCCGGCGATCCGGCCCTCCACCTCGGCCAGTTCGGCCCCGCCGACGCCGGTGGGCTCCCCCGCCGCGTACACGCCCGGCACGCTGGTGCGCATCCCGGCGTCCACGGCGACGACCGGGGTGCCGTCGGTCCCGGCGCGGGTGGCGCAGCCGAGCTGGACGGCCAGTTCGATCTGCGGGACGAAGCCGTAGCCGACGGCCAGCGCGTCGCAGGCGATCGTGTGGCGGCGGCGCGGCGCCCAGTCGCGGTCGAGGTCGGCGACGGTGACGTGGGTCAGTTCGCGGTCCCCGTGGGCGGCGATGACGGCGTGCCGGCCGAGATAGGGGATGCGGTGCCGGGCCAGGCCGTAGCCGTAGCCGGCGGCCTCGGCGAGCCTGCCCGGGTGGCCCGCCATGGCGGAGGCCGGGCCGAAGCGGCCGTTGGCCTCAAGGACCGCGGCGACGCGGGCGCCGGCGGCGGCCAGCGCGGTCGCCACCGGCAGCAGGAAGGGGCCGGTGCCGGCCACGACGACCCTGCGCCCGGCGGTCACCAGGTCGCCCTTGAGCAGGGCCTGCGCGCCTCCGGCCGTGAACACTCCGGGCAGGTCCCAGCCGGGGAAGGGCAACGGCCGGTCGTGGGCCCCGGTGGCGATCAGCAGCCGGCGGGCCTCGACGCTCTCCCGCCGCTCCTCCCGGTCGCCCGCCAGGCAGTGCAGCACCACGCCGCCGTCGCCGGCGGCATCCGTCGCGGGTGGTGTGACCGGCGAACCCGGGTCCGTCGCGGGTGGTGTGACCGGCGGGCCCGGGTCCGTCGTCCGCTCGACGGCCCAGACGCGGCGGCGCAGGCGCACCTCGACGCCACGGCGCCCCAGCTCGGCGGCCAGCGCGGCGAAGCGCCCGAACCCGTGGTGCAGCGCCCCGGGCCGCCGCGCGCGAAACCCCGCGGGCGCGTGGCGGAAGTACTGCCCGCCCAGGCGCGCCCCGGAGTCGACGAGCACGACGCTCAGCCCGGCCCGCGCCGCCGCGACGGCGGCGGCCATCCCGGCCGGGCCGGCTCCCACGATCGCCAGGTCCCTCATCCGGTCGTCACCTCGTCTCCGGAGCGCGCCTCGGTCTGGCAGGCGCGCAGCGACGGCTCGCCGTTGACGGTGACCAGGCAGTCGAAGCACACGCCGATGCCGCAGAACAGGCCGCGGGGACGCCCGCCCAGGCGGGTGGCGCGCCACGACCGGACGCCGTTGGCGTACAGCACCGCCCCGACCGTCTGGCCCCGCACGGCCACCACCGGCCGCCCGTCCACGGTGATCGGGAACCCCGGCTCCGGCCGCGCCCTCACCAGGCGACCGGCGTGCGGCGGCTCCCCGGCGGGCGGGACGAGGCCGTGGGGATCGGGTGATGAGGTCACGCCGCGAACCTTTCCGGTCGGAAGGGCGCCGGGTCGAGGCCGGGGGCGGCGCCGGTGAGCTGCCCCGCGATCAGGTGGCCGGTGGCGGGGGCCAGGCCGATGCCCGCGCCCTCGTGGCCGCAGGCGTGGTACAGCCCGGGCGCGCGCGGGTCGGCCCCGATCACCGGCAGGTGGTCGGGGCAGTAGGGGCGAAAGCCGCAGTAGGCCCTGATGACCCGGTGCGCGGCCAGAGCCGGGAACAGGGCGACGGCCTGGCGGGCGAGCGTCTCCAGCACCGGGATGGAGACGGTGCGGTCGAAGCCGACCCGCTCGCGGCTGGCGCCGATGAGCACCGTGCCGGCGGGCGTGCCCTCGATGACGGCGCTGGTCTCGAGGGCGGCCGAGTCGCTGGCCACGCCGGTGACGTACGCGGCGGTGTAGACCTTGTGCCGGATCAGCGGGGCGGCGAGCGGCTCGGTGACCAGGATGAAGCCCCGGCGCGGCAGCACCGGCAGGTCGAGCCCGGCCAGCGCGGCCACCTCGCCGCTCCAGGTGCCGGCCGCGTTGACCACCGCGCCCGCCGGAATGTCCCCTTTGTCGGTGCGGACGCCGGTGACCCGGTCGCCGTCGCGCAAGAGGCCGGTGACCGTGGTCCCGGTCCGCAGGCGCGCGCCGGGAGCGTGCCGCAGCAGCACGGCGGCGGCGAGCATGGGCTGGACCTGCGCGTCCTGCGGGTAGAAGACGCCGCCCGCGAGGCCGGGGGAAAGGTGGGGCTCGTAGTCGCGCAGTTCGCCGGCGCCGACCGGCCGGCGCTGGACGCCGCACCCGTCCTGGGCCACGGCGAGGGCGGTGAGCGCGTCGAGCACCTCGCCGGTCTCGGCGACGACCAGGCCGCCCTTGGGCTCGAACTCGAACCCGCCGAGGGCCGCGAGCTCACGCCAGAGGCGGTTGGACAGCAGGGCGAGGTCGAGCTCGGGGCCGGGCTCCTTGTCGGAGACCAGAATGTTGCCCTCGCCGGCCCCGGTGGTGCCCGAGGCGACCGCGCCGCGCTCGACGACGGTGACGCTCAGCCCGGCGCGCGCGGCGTAATAAGCGCAGGCCGCCCCGACGACCCCCGCCCCGATCACCACGACGTCGGCCATCCCACCCCCAGCCCTTTCACAAACAAGTCAGTAATATGTCACATATCCACCAGGGTAATCAATGCTCGCCCGCCCCCGAGCCCAACCAGCCCCCCTCGGACCATCACCTCAAGCACCCCCGAACCCGCCAAGCGATTCCAGCGGATCGGCCACAAGACCCCGCTCGGGGCGCGGCGGTGTCCTGAGGAGGAGGGAGGGTGAGGAACGAGCCCGGATGACGACGAAGGACACCGCCTCAAAGGCGCCCCGAGCCCGCCGAGCGAAGCGAGGCAAAAGCAAACACAGCGCCGCCTCAAAGGCGCCCCGAGCCCGCCGAGCGGAGCAAGGCAAGGGAACACAATTCGGGACCGGCTGGGTGGACGCCTACGATGTGTGCCGTGACCGCAGCAGACCAGCCCCGCGACGGTGCGGGGGGCGCCGGGACCGGCGCCCTCCTCGACCGGGCGCGTGGCCGGGCCCTCGACCTGTTCCACTCCGCGTGGTCGGCCACGCCCGCCACCGTCAGGCGGTGGGCGCTGGCCGCCGTGATCGTCAACGCGGGCATCGCGGTGACCGGCGCGGCCGTCCGGCTCACCGGCTCCGGCCTCGGGTGCCCCACCTGGCCGCGCTGCACGCCCGACAGCTTCGTCCCCGCCGCGCACGACGCGCACTCGCCCCTGAACATGGCCATCGAGTTCGGCAACCGCCTGCTGACCTTCCTGGTGCTGGCCGTGGCCGTCGGCTGTGTGGTCGCCGTCATGCGGGTGGTGCCCCGCCGCTCCAGCCTGGTGTACCTGGCGTGGATCCAACCGCTGGGCGTCGCCGTGCAGGCGCTGTGGGGCGGCGTGGTCGTGCGCACGCTGCTCAACCCGGTCACGGTCAGCGTGCACTTCCTGCTGTCCATCGGCATGATCGCGGCGGCGTTCGCGCTGTACGCGCGGTCGGGCGAGGGCGACCAGCCGCCGCGGCGGCTGGTCCACCGCGACATCCGCACGCTGGGCTTCGTCCTGGTCGCCGCCGTGCTGACGCTGCTCATCGCCGGCGTCGTGGTCACCGGCACCGGGCCGCACTCGGGGGACGAAGCCGCCTCACGGTTCGGCTTCGACATCCAGTCGGTGGCCCGGCTGCACGCCGACGCCGTGTGGGTCGTGCTCGGCCTGACCTTCGCCCTGCTGTTCGCGCTGCACGTGACCGACTCTCCCGGCCGGGCACGCCGGGGCGCGCTCATCCTGCTCGGCGTCGAGCTGGCCCAGGGCGTGATCGGGTACGTGCAGTACTTCCTGGCCGTGCCGGCGCTGCTGGTGGGCCTGCACGTGCTCGGCTCGACCCTGGTCTGGATCGCCACGTTGCGCGTGGTGTACCTCATGCGCTCGCGCGGCCCGGCCGGCGCGCCCTTCACCGGGGAGAACCTACTGGACGCCGCCGGCGTCTGAACCATCGTGATCCCTCCTGCCGTCGCGCGGTGGACCCGCGCCGCCCGGGTGTCGCTGCGCTCGCGCGCCGTCCGGCGCCGCGCGTTCCACGGCGCCGTGGCGCTCAGTCTGCTCGGCCTGGCGCCGATGACCTGGGCCTGGCTGTCCACCACGCGCTACCGGCTCACGGCCGGAGCCGCGCCGGGGTGGACGCGCCAGGTCCCGGCCGCCCCGGTGGGGCTGGTGCTCGGCGCCGGGTTGTACGGCCACTCCCCCACGCCGATGCTGGCGACCCGGCTGGACAGCGCCGCCCGGTTGCTGCGAGTGGGGAAGGTGCGGGCCCTTCTGCTGTCGGGCGACAACAGCCGGCCCGGCTACGACGAGCCCTCCGTCATGCGCGACTACCTGGTCGCGCGCGGGGTGCCGGCCGGGGTGCTGGTGCTGGACTACGCCGGGTTCGACACCTGGGACTCCTGCGTGCGGGCCCGCCGGGTGTTCGGGGTCCGCGCCCTCACCGTCGTCACGCAGGATTTCCACCTGCCGCGTGCCGTCGCCCTGTGCCGGGCCGCGGGCCTTGACGCCTTCGGCGTCGGTGACGACTCCGCCGCCCGGTTCCCCGCCCAGACCTACGTCTACGCCGTGCGCGAGTTCGGCGCGACCGCGAAGGGGTTCCTGGACGCGGTGGTGCTGAGGTCCCCGCCGGTCTTCCCGGGGCCGCGCGAGACCTCGCTCGACCGCGTCCTCGGCGCCCGCCGCTGAACGCCCCCGCGACCGAGGTTTCGGTTCCGGCGCGAAAGTTTCATCGGGCTTGCCGGCGCCGGAGGTCGCAAGCTGCGGATTCTCGGCCGCCCGCCCTTGCCGTGAAGTGAGGGCTTCGTCACCGGCGGGCCTGCGGGGTATGGTCCCTTCGCGCACATGGGAGCGCTCCCATAATCATCTGTCCCTCGCCCGCCGGCAAGGAAGGGGTGACGCCCCTCGGCAGTGCCACGACAACCGCGTATCCCGTCCTGAACTCGGACGCTGCAACCGTGAGGCGGAAGTGCCTCTCCGCCTCACGGTCCGGCGCCCGGGTTTCCGCATGCCCGGACGCCGCCTCCCCTCGCCGCCGCCTCCTCCCAGCCGGCCTCTTGCCCAGCCGACCTCTTGCCCAGCCGACCTCTCCCAGCCGCCTCGCCCAGCCGCCCCTGCCAGTCGGCCGCTTCCGCTGGTCGTACACGCCCAAGGCCCCTCTTTCGAGGAGCGGGCGCGGGCGCGCCGGCCGGCGCCGCAGGCCGGCGTGCCCGCGCCCGCGGACTATCCGCAGTTCACGTCGGTGAACGTCGGAGTCCCCGACCCTGTCATGGTGGCCAGGAACCCGGCGGTCGCCGAGGCCCCGGGGTCGAGCTTGAGAGCCCATGACGGCGCGTGGATCATGCCGCTCGGGCCGCTCTGCATCATCGTCCCGTTCCACGCCTGCGTCATGGTGATGCCCAGCGGCATCATCCAGGAGACGTACCACTCGTTGATCGGCGTGGACCCGGTGTTCTTGATCGTCACCGTGGCCTGGAACCCGCCCTGCCAGCTGCTGGCGAGCGTCACCGTGGCCTGGCAGGCGATCGCGCCGGGCGAGGACGGCGCCGGGGTGGGCGTGACCGGCGGCGGCGAGCTCGGCGGCGGGGAACTGGGCGGCGGGGAGCTCGGCGGGGGTGAGCTCGGCGGCGGCGTCGAGGTGCCTCCGAAGATCACGTCCGAGCAGCCGTAGAAGGTCTCCTTGCTGTCGGAGCGATACCACACCGAGTAGATGACGTGCCGGCCGCTCTTGTTGGGCAGCCGCCCGGAGAACCGGTAGGCGCCGTTGCTCACCCCCGGCTCGGGATCGGCCGTCAGGAACGGCTGATCCTCCATGTCGGCCCAGGTCAGCGGCGCGGTGGGGTTGTAGCCGTCCTTGGTGACGTACAGCTTGAACCCGCCGGGGTGGGGCACCCAGGCCCCGTAGACGAAGTTGAACATCGCGCCGGGCTGCACCACCGTGGCCGGCCAGTCGGCCCTGGGCGCGTCGTAGGCGGCGTACTTGTCGAACCCGCCGCTGCAGAGCTTGCCGTCGGGGATGAAGCCCTTCGTGCGACCGGCGCCGTCCGAGCGCAGCACCCCGTACCAGTCGTACAGCGGCTGGGTGCCGCCCGCGGCGACGGCCTGGGCGCAGGCGGGGTTCTTCGGCTTGATCTCGTTGCTGGAGGTCAGCCCGTCGGTGTAGCAGGCGTAGGTCCTGCTGGCGGGCGCCTGGAGCGCGCCGTGCGCCAGGGCCGAGCGCTGGAGGCCCAGCGTCGTCAACCCGGCGGCCACGACCGCCACAGCGGTCAGAATCGCCACCTTTACCTTGGTTTTCACGCTTCCTCTTCACATCGCGGATGCCACCGCGCGGGGGCGGCGGTCGGACGAGCGGGCGCAGGACGCGCGCCGCTCCGGTCTGTCTCAGGGCGCGCGCGGCGGCGGCGCCGGCCGCGCGCCCACTCTGGCCCGGCCACCTGGAAAAGGGCATCGGAAGTGGCCACAGACATCCGCGTAACGCGATTGAAACACGGGGCCACGCGCGCGGCAAGGGCGCGCGGGCGACCAGGGACGATGCGAGGACGGCGGGAGGACGGCGGGGCGGGCTAGCGCGCCCCACCCGGACCGGGCCCGGGCATCCCGGGCGGCCCGGGCCGGTACTCAGGGCCAGGCGTGCCGGGCCGGAACTCAGGACCAGACCCGCCGGGCCGGAACTCAGGGCCAGACCCGCTGGGCCGGTACTCGGAGCCGGGCGTGCCGGGCTGGTGCGCGGGGCCGGACGGCCCCGGGTGGTACTCCGGGCCGGGAGTGCCCGGCGAGGCGGGCCGGTATCCGGAAGGCGGCCGTCCCGGGCGGTGCTCGGGGCCGGGCGCGCCGTCGGCCGGGTACGGGTCGCCGGGCAGGCCGTCGCGCGGCGGATAGGGGGAGACCGAGTGCCAGGTGTCGTGCCCGGGGGCGTAGCCGGGCGGGGCCATGCCCTTGGCGATCGTGGCCTGGTGCCGCTCGGGGACGGGGAAGGCCGCCTTGGCGACGCTCATGCACGCCAGCAGCGCCTCCCGCCGGGTCTCGAACGTCTCACGGTCGATCACCCCGCGCACGCCGCGCTCGTGGAGCAGGCCCAGCTCGGTGGCGGCCACCTGGTAGTCGCGCATGGCGTGCAGCCCCGCCTGACCGCCGTAGGCCTTGGCCCACTGGCGGGCCTGCCGCCGCCCCTGCAGCGACGACAGCATGAACACGTCGAAGTCGGTGACCAGCCCGAGCCCCCCGTACGGCGGCAGGTAGAGCTGGATGAGGCCGACGATGCGCTTGCGGTCCTTGACGACCACGCTCAGCTCGACGAAGAACAGGATCATCAGCAGCAGGTAGGCCAGCGACAGCCCCTGGAACCCGCCGTAGGAGGTGAAGCCGTTCCAGATGCCGTGCAGCATGATGGCGCCGGCCCAGCCGAGCAGGACCACTCCACCGCGCACCGGCCCCTGGCGCTGCGCCGCGTACGCGACCGCGATGCCGATCATCGAGGTGAACAGCGGATGGGCGAACGGCGACAGAATTCCGCGCAGCACCACGGTCACCGCCAGCCCCTGGAAGCCGTGCTGGTCCTGCGCCATGATGTAGTAGCTGACGTTCTCGCTCATCGCGAAGCCGAGGCCCACCATGCCGGCGTAGATGATGCCGTCGGTGGGGCCGTCGAGCTCCTGGCGGCGCCAGCGCAGCAGGCCCAGCAGCACCAGGCCCTTCATCGTCTCCTCGACCACCGGGGCCACGAAGGTCGCCACCAGGTTGCGCGCGTCGGTCGGGTCGTGCAGGGCGTTGGTGACGTACCTGAGGTTGAGGCTGTTGAGGATGCCGGCCACCAGCACCGCGATGCCCGCGCCCCACATGAACGCGAAGGCCAGGTCCTTGCCCGGCTCGGGCTCCATGCGGTCCAGACCGAGCAGCGCGGCCAGCAGCAGCGGCACCGGCGCCAGCGCCAGGACGAGCGCGATGAAGAACTGCACCGGCTCGCCGTTGAAGATGTCGAAGGAGAACGACACCAGCGCGCATATGCCGGCCACGACGAGGCCGATGATGAGCCCGAGAGAGGGGCGCTCCCTCAGCACCCAGCGGGGATCACGGTTCGTCATGGGCGCGAGCGTAATCGACCGGCCACGACCTGTCCGCTCGGCGTCCCCGGCCCGCGCCCGGCCCGCGCCCGCACGGCGCGCGACCTCCGCGTCCGTACGGCTCGCCCCACGTGATCACCGCACCACCCCGTACACGACCCGGCTCCGAACCCTCTGGTCTTCCCCCGTCGACCGGCCCCCACACCTGCGCCAAATGGTACATCTTCCGACTTGCCCGCCCGGTGAGCCCGGTCAGGCGACACCGGGGTGGTGGCAGGCGACGACGTGCCCGGCGCCATGGGCCACCGGTTCGGGGTCAGCCGTCTCGCAGGGGACCCGCCGCTCCGCCGGGAGGTTCGCGTAGACCGGGCACCGGCCGCGGAAGCGGCACCCGGCCGGCCGCGCGGTGGCGCCCGGAGGGTCGCCGGGCAGCAGGATCCGCCGCCGGCGGCGCTCCAGGGACGGGTCGGGGATCGGGACGGCCGAGATCAGCGCCCGCGTGTAGGGATGCAGGGGCGCCTCGAAGAGCGTGGCGGTGTCGCCGCTCTCGACGGTCCTGCCGAGGTACATCACGCTGACCCGGTCGGCGATGTGCCGGGTCACGGCCAGGTCGTGCGAGACGAACAGGTAGGCGAGGCCCAGCTCGTCGCGCAGACGGGCGAGCAGCGCGAGGATCCCGGCCTGCACGGTGACGTCCAGTGCCGACACCGGCTCGTCCAGGACGACGAGCTTGGGTTCCACCGACAGCGCCCGCGCGATGGCGACGCGCTGGCGCTGCCCGCCGGAGAACTGGTGGGGGTACCGCTCGGCGTGGGACGCGGGCAGGCCCACCTGCTCCAGCAGCGCGGGCACCCGCGCCAGGGCCTCCCTGCGGGGGACGCCGAGCGTGAGCAGCGGCTCGGCGATGATGTGGCCGGTCGTCATCCGCGGGTCGAGGCTGGCCATGGGGTCCTGGAAGACGATCTGGACCTCGCCGCGCAGCCGCGCCGCCTGTCCGCGGGTGAGCGCGGCCGTGTCGGATCCGAGCACCTCGATCGTGCCCTCGGCGGGGCGGGCGAGCGACATGATCTCGAACAGGGTCGTGCTCTTGCCCGAGCCCGACTCGCCGACCAGGCCGAGCGTCTCGCCGCGGCGTACGAGCAGGTCCGCGCCGTCGACCGCGCGGACCGATCCGACCTCGCGCCGGAACACCGTGCCCTTGAACAGCGGAAAGGTCCTGGTCAGGCCGGAGACCCGCAGTACCGGCGGCCGGCCGGACAGGTCGCGCGGGGGCGGCGCCTGGTCCAGCCGGGGCACGGCGGCCAGCAGCTCACGCGTGTAGTCCTCCTTGGGCCGGGCGAAGACGTCTTCAACCGTCCCGTGCTCGACCACCAGCCCGTCGCGCATGACCACGACGCGGTCGGCCAGCCCGGCGATGACGCCGAGGTCGTGGCTGACGAACACCAGGGCCGCCCCGGTCCGGCGGCGGGCCTCGCGCAGCACGTCCAGGATCTGCGCCTGGACGGTCACGTCGAGGGCCGTGGTGGGCTCGTCGGCCACGATGACCTCGGGGTCGTTGGCCATCGCCATCGCGATCATGGCCCGCTGCCGCATGCCGCCGGAGAACTCGTGCGGGTAGGAGCCCGCGCGCAGGGCCGGGTCGGGGATGCCGACCATGCGCAGCAGCTCGACCGCGCGCCGCCCGGCTTCGGCCCTGGACACCCGCTGGTGGACGCGGACGGCCTCGGCGAGCTGGTCGCCGACGCGCATCACGGGGGTGAAGGCCGACAGCGGGTCCTGGAACACCATGGCGACCCGCCTGCCGCGCAGCGCCATGAGCGTGGGCACCGGCGCGCCGATGATCTCCGTTCCGGCCAGCCGGACCGAGCCGCTCACCGAGGCGGAGGGGGGAAGCAGGCCCATCGCGGCCAGCGCCGTGACCGACTTGCCCGATCCGGACTCACCGACGATGCCGAGCACCTCTCCGCGTCGCAGGTCCCAGCTCACCCCCTTGACCGCCTCCTGTCCGCCGAAGGCGACGCGCAGGTCCCGGACCGACACAACGACGTCGTCCGGCACCGGCTCGCGGGGAGTGCGCGCCGCCGGCGACGCGGCGGGACGCGGACGGCGGGCACGGCGGGCACGGCGGGCGGGCCGGGGGGTGGGGTCCACCGCGTCGCGCAGCCCGTCGCCGACCATGCTGACGGCCAGGACGAACACGATGAGCAGGCCGGCCGGGAAGAAGAACATCCACGGGTAGGTGGTGGCGCCGGCGGTCGCGTCGGCGATGAGCGTCCCGAGGGAGACGTCGGGCGGCTGCACCCCGAACCCGAAGTAGGACAGCGTCGTCTCGCTCATGACGGCGCCGCCCACCGCGATCGTGGTGTCGACGATCAGGAACGAGGCCACGTTGGGCAGGACGTGCCGCGCGATCACCCGTGCCCCGCCGACGCCCATGAACTCCGCGGCCCGGACGAACTCGCGTTCCTTGAGCGACAGCGTCATCGAGCGGACGATCCTGGCGCTGACCATCCAGCCGAGGACGCCGAGCAGCAGCGCGAACACCGGCCACCCCGACCCGCGCAGGACCGGCGAGATCATCGAGATCACCAGGAAGCCGGGGAAGACGAGGAACAGGTCGATCAGAAAGCGGACGGCCCGATCGGCCCAGCCGCCGAAGTAGCCCGCCGCGGCTCCGGCGAGGGTCGCCAGGACGGTGGAGAAGACCGCGACCACCAGGCCGATGACGAGCGACTTCTGCAGCCCGTGGGTCACCTGGGCGAAGACGTCCTGCCCGATGCCGTTGGTGCCCCACCAGTGCTGGGCCGACGGAGGCTCCCGGAGGGCGGTGAAGTCGATGTCCCCGAAGTGCCACGTGGTCAGCAGCGGGCCGGCGAAGGCGAGGGCGAACAGCAGGAGGATGACGGTGAAGCCGGCCGCGGCGCCCTTGGCCGCGGCGAGCCTTCGCAAGGTGATACCGATCACGGAGGTGTCTTCCCGGCCTAGGCGTCGCGGACGCGGGGGTCCAGTACGGCGTGCAGCAGGTCGGCGACCAGGCCCGAGGCCAGGACCACGACCGCGGCGAAGAGGTTGACGGCGACGACCGCGTTGACGTCGTTCTTGTTGACCGCGTCGACGAACCACTCCCCCATGCCGTGCCAGCCGAAGATCGTCTCGGTGAGGGTGGCGCCGGTGAAGATGGCGAGGAAGCCGTAGGCGAAGAAGGTCGACAGGGGGATCAGCGCGACACGCAGCCCGTGCTTGAGCAGGGCCGTCCGCGGCGCGAGCCCCTTGGCGACCGCGGTGCGCAGGTAGTCCGAGCCGAGGACGTCGAGGGTGCTCGCGCGCTGGTAGCGGCTGTAGGTGGCGATGGCGCCGAGGGCGATGGACAGGGTCGGCAGCAGCAGGTGCACGGCGCGGTCGCCCGCCTGGGCGAGCAGGCCGCCGGTGAGGCCGGGCGTCTTCTCGCCGGTGTAGCTGATTACCTGGCCGAAGGTCTCGTTGATCCACCGCGCGCCGGTCTTGAGCAGCACGGCGAGCAGGAAGACCGGGGTGGACAGCAGGACGAAGGAGGTGACCGTGACCAGGCGGTCCGAGAGCCGGTACTGCCGTACCGCGCTCCACACGCCGGCCAGGATGCCGATCACGGTGCCGAGCAGGGTGCCGACGAGCAGCAGCCGCAGGCTCACCCCGACGCGCCGGCCGAACTCCTCGCCCACCGAGGTGTCGAAGATCGTCCGTCCGAGGTCGCCGGTGAGCGCGTGCCCGGCCCAGGTGCCGAACCGCACGAGGAGCGGGTCGTGGTCGTTGACGCCGAGGTGGGTGAGCTGCGCCTCCACGGCGGCGGCCGGGGGTCTCGGCTGGCGGCCCTCGAAGTAGGCGCGGGGTTTCAGCGCGGTGGCGGCCACGGCGTAGGAGAGGAAGACCGCGACGGTGAGCAGCACCAGGTAGTACCCGGCCCGTCTGACGAGGAAGCCTGTCACGCCGTGCCCCTCCCTTCTTCCCGCCTGACCCGGTGGCTAATGTTGGGTAATCCTACCGTTAAAGTCTGTTTTGTTCGCAAACAGGACCCCAGGGGAGAGCACGTGACGACAGGTACCCGGCTGTGGGCGGTGGCCGCCGCGGCGACGCTGGCACTCGCGGGATGCGGAGGGAACACCCCCTCCCCCGGTTCCGGCGCGCCGGCGGCGGCGGGTTCGCCGGGCGCCGCGAGCGGCGGCCCGGCCGTCGACGCGGCCGACATCAACCCCCAGCCCCTGGACCGCCTCAAGGACGGCGGCACGCTGCGGATGAGCATCCAGCAGTGGATCACGCAGTACAACAGCCAGCAGGTGGACGGCACGCAGGGCGACGGCTCAGCGATCGTGGCCCTCGTCGAGCCCGACCTGTTCTCCTACGACGCCAAGGGCGTCCCCCACCCGGTGCCGGACTATCTGGAATCGGCCGAGGTGACCTCCACCTCGCCCCAGGTGGTCACCTACAAGCTCAACCCCAAGGCCAGGTGGTCGGACGGCGCCCCGCTGAGCTACAAGGACTTCCAGGCGCAGTGGAAGGCCCTGAACGGCAGGGACAAGTCCTACCTGTCCGCCGGGTGGCCCGGGTACGACCTGATCGGCAAGGTCGAGCAGGGGGCCGGCCCGCAGGAGGTCAAGGTGACCTACGACAAGCCGTTCGCCGACTGGCGGCAGACGTTCGACCCGTTGTTCCCCGCCGCCGCCTACGACACCCCCGAGAAGTTCAACAAGGGCTGGCTGGAGAAGGTGCCGATCACCGCCTCGGCGTGGAAGATCGGCTCCTACGACAAGACGGCGCAGACCATCACCGCCGTCCGCGACCCGAACTGGTGGGGCGCCAAGCCCAAGCTCGACTCCGTCGTCTTCCGCGCGCTGGACCCGGCCGCCGCCCTCGACGCCTACCTGAACAAGGAGATCGACTACGTCGCGGCCATCCGCCCGGAGGCCTACGGCCGCGTCAAGGACGACCCGGACACCGCCATCCGCGTCGGCGCGCGCTGGGACGAGGTGCACATCACCCTCAACGGCGGGCGGGGCCCGCTGCAGGATCTCAAGGTGCGCAACGCCGTGGAGAAGGCGGTCGACCGCGGCGCCCTCACCGAGGTGGCCTTCAAGGACCTGCCGTTCAAGGGACGGCCGCTCGGCAACCACTTCTTCATGCCGAACCAGGAGGGCTACCAGGACAACTCCGGCGAGTACGGCAAGTACGACCTGGAGGGCGCGAAGAAGCTGCTGGACGAGGCGGGCTGGAAGGACAACGGCGCCGGGCAGCCCCGCACCAAGGACGGCGCGCCGCTGAAACTGTCGTTCGTGATCAGCGCCGACTCCACCTCCCAGCAGGCCGACCAGGCCACGCTGCTGCAGAACATGCTGGCCCAGGCGGGCATCCAGATCACGATCGACAAGGTGCCCGGCAACGACTACTTCGAGAAGTACGTCTACCGCGGCGACTTCGACCTGGTCTCCTTCCGCAACGTCGACCAGCTCTTCCTGTCGCAGGCGTTCCCCCAGTACCAGAAGCCCGAAGGCGAGAACGTCTACCAGAACTACGGCCGGATCAGCTCGCCGGAACTGGTCGACCTGCTGACCAAGGCGCAGACCACCACCGACCGGACCGAGGCCGTCAAGCTGTACAACCAGGCGGACGCGCTGGTCTGGCGGCTCGGCCACACCATCGAGCTGTACCAGCGGCCCCAGGTGCTGGCCGTGCGCAAGGGGCTGGCCAACTTCGGCGCGGGCGGCCTGTCCTCCGACGACTTCACCAAGGCGGGGTGGGAGAAGTGAGCCTCTGAGGTACTCCCGCGCCGCGGATGACACGATCGGACCGCCTGGGCCCTAATATCCGTCTTTGGGCTGTATGTCCGCACATACAAGGCGGTAAGGAACGAGTATGACCCGCTTGAACGGCACGCCGTTGACCGACGACTTCGCCAACGGCGGGGTCTCGTTCTGGTACCGGCAGATCGGCGTCCCGGAACGCCGGCCCGCGCTGCCGGGGTCGCGCGACTACGACGTCGCGATCGTCGGCGGCGGCTACACCGGCATGTGGACGGCCTACTACCTGAAGAAGGCGCAGCCGGACCTGCGCGTCGCGATCCTGGAACGGGAGTTCGCCGGGTTCGGCGCCTCCGGCCGCAACGGCGGCTGGCTGTCGGCCGAGTTCGCCGGCTCCCGCGAACGGCACGCCGCCGCCCGCGGCAGGCAGGCGATGATCGACCTGCAGCGCGCGATGTTCGCCGCGGTGGAGGAGGTCATCGAGGTCACCCGCGCCGAGGGCATCGACGCCGACGTTCACAAGGGCGGCCTGGTCCACGTGGCCACCAACCCGGCCCAGGACCGCCGCCTGCGCGCCGAGGTCGCCGATCTGCGCCTGTGGGGGTTCGACGAGCAGGACATGCGGCCGCTCACCGCCCAGGAGCGCGAGGAGCGCATCCACGTGGCGGGGGCGCTGTCGGCCGCCTACAGCCCGCACTGCGCCCGCATCCAGCCCGCCAAGCTCGCCGTGGGGCTGGCCCGCACGGTGGCCGCCCTCGGCGTCGACGTCTTCGAAAGCACCACGGTCACCGAGATCCGGCCGCGGACCGGGGACGGCCCGGGCAAGGCGGGCAGGGCGGCCGCGGTGACCGACCGCGGCACGGTCACCGCCGAGTACGTCATCCGCGCCACCGAGGGCTTCACCGCGAGCATCCGCGGGCAGCGCCGCCAGTGGCTGCCGATGAACAGCTCGATGATCGTCACCGAGCCGCTCGGCGAGCGGATGTGGGAGCGCATCGGCTGGCAGGGCCGGGAACTGCTCGGCGACCAAGCCCACGCCTACATCTACGCCCAGCGGACCGCCGACGGCCGCATCGCCATCGGCGGGCGGGGCGTGCCCTACCGCTTCGGCTCGCGCACCGACGTGCGCGGCGCCACCCAGCCGCAGACGGTGGCGGCGCTGTACCGGATGCTCACCACGCTGTTCCCGGCGACCGCCGGCGCGCGGATCCAGCACTCCTGGTGCGGCGTGCTCGGCGTGCCCCGCGACTGGTGCTCGACCGTCCACCTCGACCACGCCACCGGCCTCGGCTGGGCGGGCGGCTACGTCGGCAGCGGGGTCACCACGACCAACCTGGCGGGGCGCACCCTGCGCGACCTGGTGCTGCGCCGGCGGACCGAGCTCACCGGGCTTCCGTGGGTGGGCCGTCAGGTGCGCCAGTGGGAGCCCGAGCCGCTGCGCTGGCTCGGCGTGCAGGCCATCTACGCGCTCTTCCGCACCGCCGACCGCCACGAGAACGCCCAGATGTCGCGTACATCCGCCTATGCCCGCCTGGCGGGCCTGATCTCCGGCCGCTGAAGGCCGCTGACGACCGCTGAGGGCCGCTGACGACCGCCGACGACCGAGGGCGGCCGCGCTTGGCGCGCGGCCGCCGTGGCGGCGCTCAGCCGCAGTTACCCCAGGAGTTGCGGCCGCCGGTGGCGATCGCCGCGTCCCGCCGGGTGTCCCAGATCGTGCCGGAGTACTTGACGCAGAAGCCCTTGGCGTACAGCTTCACCGGGCCCGCGTAGTACTTGTACTTGCGCCCGTCGGTCTTGCTGTTGGTCCTGACGGGCTCGTCCTTGATCCGCTTGGTCTGCGTGGTCAGCGTCGCCGAGGTGTAGGTCGGCGTGCCGACGTACACCGTCTTGATGGTGGTGACGCAGTTGTAGCCGGTCTTGCGGTTGTAGAGCAGGTAGACGTAGCCGAACACGTCCCCCTCGCGGGTCTTCACCACCCGCTTGCTGTCGGCGACGCGGTGGAACCCCGCGCCGCAGACCCCCTCGGGGGTTCGGGCCGAGGCCACCGCGTACGCGGGGTTGGCGACGACGCCTCCGATCGACAGAGCCGCAGCCAGGAGAACCGTCTTGGTGGTCCTTCGCATCCAATGATCCCTTCCGGGCCCCCACCCGCCTGCCGGGCGGCGGCCGGCAGATCATTCTGCCGGACGATCACACATCGGATGACCGTAATAGTCAGATTCGGAAGGCACGACGGACGCGGAACGGCAGCTCGGCGGCCACAGGGAGCCGCCCCAGAAAGGGAAACCAGAGCCACCTCGGAAGGGAGGAACCGCCTCCTGAAGGGGAACCGGAGGAACCGGAGCCATCTCAGGAAGGGAACCGCCTCAGAGCAGGGAGTCGACGGCCACGGCGAGGAACAGCAGGGCCAGGTAGGCGTTGGACCAGTGGAAGAAGCGCATCGGGCGCAGCGCCACGCCGGTCTTGCCGGCGTTCAGGCGGCCCAGCAGGCGGTAGACCTCCCACAGGCACACCGCGCCGAGGACGGCGGCCGCCACCGCGTAGAACGGCGTGGTGTGGGCGACCGGCCACAGCAGCAGGGAGCACAGCACGGTGGCCCAGGTGTAGGCCACGCTCTCGAGCACGACCCGGCGCTCGCCGGCGACCACCGGCAGCATGGGCACCTTGGCGGCGGCGTAGTCCTCGCGGTAGCGCATGGCCAGGGTCCAGGTGTGCGGCGGCGTCCAGAAGAACACCACGCCGAACAGCACCACCGGCGCCCAGTCGACGCGGCCGGTGATGCCGGCCCAGCCGATGAGCACGGGCATGCACCCGGCGATGCCGCCCCACACGACGTTCTGCGAGGTGCGCCGCTTGAGCAGCATCGAGTAGACGAAGACGTAGAACAGGATCGCCCCGAGCGACCCGCCGGCCGCCACCCAGTTGACGCTCAGGCCGAGCCCGAGGGTGGACAGGACGCCGAGCACGACGCCGAAGATCAGCGCGTTGCGGGGCGTGACCTCCGCCATCGCCAGCGGGCGGCGGCGGGTGCGGCGCATGGTGGCGTCGATGTCGCGGTCGATGTAGCAGTTCAGCACGTTGGCGCTGCCCGCCGACAGGGTGCCGAAGACCAGGACGGCCACGGCGGTCCACAGCGGCGGGAAGCCGCGTGCCGCCAGGAACATCACCGGAAGCGTCGTGATCAGCAGCAGCTCGATGATCCGCGGCTTGGTCAGCGCCACGTAGGCCCGCACGGTGGCGAGCGTCGATCGGCGCGCGGCCGAGAGCGCGGCCGTGGGCGGCTTTGTGGTCAGCACCGTCATGGCGCTTCCAGCGGGTGCGGAGTCAACGCGTAACCTCTGATTAGAGCGGATCCGTGATTGCGGGCATGAGCCAGCGCTGTGAGGACTCACTGTAGTGCGGGGTGGCGTCGGTCCCGGCATCGGGGGCGAATGCCCCTCGCGCGGGCACCTAGGGGAGGGGGTCGTCCGCGCTGGTGAACGCCCCGTCTTCCCGGCGCCGGCGCGGTTCCCGGCCGGTGGGGCCTTTCGCGTTCCAGACCGAGTCTCAGGGGCAAGGTTGTAAGGACGCGAGCACCATGTTCCCCGGCCGCATGTCACAAGAACAATGCATCTACGGTGGGGGAATCGACCCATTAAGGTCCGGTGTTGGGAGCGAAGGTGCCCAAAGACCGGACGGGCGCGCGAGCCGAACCGGCGCCATTGACCTATAGGAGATCGAGCAGTTGAGCAGCGAACTCGTGCCAAACCTTGAGTGGAGCGACCTCGATCGGCGCGCGGTCGACGTCGTACGCGCGCTCGCCATGGACGCGGTGGAGAAGGCCGGGTCCGGACACCCGGGCACCGCGATGAGCCTGGCCCCCGCCGCCTATCTGTTGTTCCAGCGCGTTCTGCGCCATGACCCCACCGACCCGGCGTGGACCGGCCGCGACCGTTTCGTCCTGTCGGCCGGTCACTCCAGCCTGACCCTCTACATCCAGTTGTACCTGTCGGGCTACGGGCTGACCCTGGACGACCTGAAGGGTCTTCGCCAGTGGGGCAGCCTGACCCCGGGGCACCCGGAGCACGGCCACACGATCGGAGTGGAGACCACCACCGGCCCGCTCGGCCAGGGCCTCGGCAACGCGGTCGGCATGGCCATGGCCGCCCGCCGCGAGCGGGGCCTGTTCGACCCCGACACCGCGGCCGGCGACAGCCCCTTCGACCACCGCATCTGGGCCATCGCCTCCGACGGCGACATCGAGGAGGGCATCAGCCACGAGGTGAGCTCCATCGCGGGCCACCAGAAGCTGGGCAACCTCAACGTCATCTACGACGCCAACCACATCTCCATCGAGGACGACACCAACATCGCCCTGTCGGAGGACGTCGCCGCCCGCTACGAGGCGTACGGCTGGCACGTGATCAAGGTCGACTGGACCGCCACGGGCGAGTACGTCGAGAACGTCGAGGAGCTGTACGCGGCCTACCGGGCGGCCATCGAGGAGACCGAGCGGCCGACGCTGATCCGGCTGCGCACGATCATCGGCTGGCCCGCGCCGAACAAGCAGAACACCGGCAAGATCCACGGCTCGGCGCTGGGCGCCGACGAGGTCGCCGCCACCAAGGAGGTCCTCGGCCTGGACCCGTCCAAGGACTTCGACGTGCCCGAGGAGGTCCTGGCGCACACCCGCCAGGTGGTCGAGCGCGGCCGGGCCCTGCACGCCGAGTGGAGCAAGGGGTTCGAGAGCTGGCAGGCCGCCAACGCCGAGCGCGTCGCCCTGTTCGAGCGCATGAGCGCCCGCAAGCTCCCGGCCGGCTGGGACGAGGCCCTGCCGACCTTCGAGGCCGGCAAGTCGGTCGCCACCCGCAAGGCCTCCGGCCAGGTGCTGAACGCGCTGGCGCCGGTGCTGCCGGAGCTGTGGGGCGGCTCGGCCGACCTGGCCGAGTCCAACAACACCACGATGGAGGGCGAGCCGTCCTTCATCCCCGAGGAGCACCAGACCAAGGCGTTCCCCGGCAACCGCTACGGCCGCACCCTGCACTTCGGCATCCGTGAGCACGGCATGGGCTCGATCCTCAACGGCATCGCCCTGCACGACGGCACCCGCCCCTACGGCGGCACCTTCCTGGTCTTCAGCGACTACATGCGCCCGGCGGTGCGCCTGGCCGCCCTGATGGGCCTGCCGGTCACCTATGTGTGGACGCACGACTCCATCGGCCTGGGCGAGGACGGCCCGACCCACCAGCCCGTCGAGCACCTGTGGGCGCTGCGGGCCATCCCGGGCCTGGACGTGGTCCGCCCGGCCGACGCCAACGAGACCTCGGCCGCGTGGAAGACCGTCCTGGAGCACACCGACCGCCCGGCGGCGCTGGCGCTGACCCGGCAGAACCTGCCGGTGTACGAGGGCACGGCCGACTTCGACAAGGTCGCCAAGGGCGGCTACGTCCTGCAGGACGCCTCCAACGGGCAGCCCGAGGTGATCCTCATCGGCACCGGCAGCGAGGTCGAGCTGGCCGTCGGGGCGCGCAAGCTGCTGGAGGAGGAGGGCATCCCGGCCCGCGTGGTCTCCATGCCGTGCGTCGAGTGGTTCCAGGCGCAGGACGACGCCTACAAGCAGTCGGTCCTGCCTCCCGCGGTCCGCGCGCGCGTCGCCGTCGAGGCGGGAATCGCCCTGGGCTGGCGGCAGTTCGTGGGTGAGGAGGGCGAGGTCGTGAGCCTTGAACACTTCGGCGCCTCCGCGCCGTACAAGACGCTGTACGAGCAGTTCGGCCTGACCGCCGAACGTGTGGCCGCCGCGGCGAAGGGCAGCCTCGCCAAGACCGGGGCCGACAAGGGCCAGACGACCGGAAACTGAGGAACGAGCCATGAGTGAGAACCTGAAGCGCCTGACCGGCCAGGGCGTGTCGATCTGGCTGGACGACATCAGCCGCGAGCGGCTGCGCAGCGGCAACCTCGCGGCGCTGGTGCGCGACAAGCAGGTCACCGGCGTCACGTCCAATCCCACCATCTTCGCCTCTGCGCTGAGCAAGGGCGACGCCTACGACGACCAGTTGCGCGACCTTACCGTGCGCGGCGTGGACGTGGGCGAGGCGGTCAGGGCCATCACGACCTATGACATCCGCTGGGCCGCCGACGTGCTGCGGCCGGTGTTCGACGCCACCGACGGCGTGGACGGCCGGGTGTCCATCGAGGTCGACCCGCGTCTGGCGACCGACACCGCCGAGAAGACGGTCGCCGAGGCGCGCGCGCTGTGGTGGCTGGTGGACCGGCCGAACGTCCACATCAAGATCCCGGCGACCGTCGAAGGCCTGCCGGCGATCACCCAGGCACTCGCCGAGGGCATCAGCGTCAACGTCACGCTGATCTTCTCCCTCGAGCGCTACCGCGCGGTGATGGACGCCTGGCTTTCGGGCCTCGAGAAGGCCAAGGCCGCCGGGCTGGACCTGTCGAAGATCGAGTCGGTGGCGTCCTTCTTCGTCAGCCGCTTCGACACCGAGATCGACAAGCGCCTGGAGAAGATCGGCACCCCCGAGGCGCTCGCGCTGCGCGGCAAGGCCGCCATCGCCAACGCCCGCCTGGCCTTCGCCGCCTACGAGGAGGTCATGGCGAGCGATCGGTGGCAGGCGCTCAAGGCCGCCGGGGCGCACCCCCAGCGTCCGCTGTGGGCCTCCACCGGGGTGAAGAACCCCGACTACCCGGTCGCCATGTACGTCGACCAGCTCGTGACCTCCGGCACGGTGAACACCATGCCGGAGAAGACGCTGGACGCCACGGCCGAGCACGGCTCCATCGACGGCGACACCGTGCGGTCGGGCTACACCGAGGCATGGGACACCATGGCGGCTCTCAAGCAGGTCGGCATCGACTACGACGACGTGGTGCGGGCGCTGGAGGAGGAGGGCGTCGAGAAGTTCGTCGCCTCGTGGACCGAGTTGCTCGGCACGCTCGAGTCGGAGCTGGAAAAGGCCCGCTAGGGCCCGCCCCCTGCAGCCTGGGCGGGCCGGCCGCGCGACCGCGCCGGCCCGGCCCGCCCCACGGCCGGCACCGGCTGCGGGCGCACGCCCGCAGCCGCGGCCACCGGCCCCGGCCGGCCACGCGAGGAGAAGACTTCAGAATGGATATTTCCGTAACATTCGGTGACGAGGAGGTCGCCGCGCAGGCCGAAGAGGCCGTGCGGAAGCTCGTCGAAGACGGGGTGCCGCGGGCGCTGACCGCGGGCGACCCCGCCTTGTGGGGGCCGGAGGCCGAGGAGGAGGCGAAGATCCGCCTCGGCTGGCTGAACCTGCCCGCGTCCTCCCGCGAGCTGCTCCCCCAGATCACCGCGCTGGCCGAGCGCGTCCGGGCCGACGGCCTGGAGCACGTCGTGCTCGCCGGCATGGGCGGCTCCTCGCTGGCTCCCGAGGTCATCTGCGCCACCTTCGACGTGCCGCTGACCGTCCTTGACACCACCGACCCGGGCCAGGTGCGCCGGGCGCTCGACGACCGGCTGGACCGCACGGTCCTGGTGGTGGCCAGCAAGAGCGGCGCCACGATCGAGACCGACGCCCACCTGCGCGTCTACGAACGGGCCTTCCGCGAGGCCGGCATCGACCCGGCCGGCCGCGTCGTGGTCGTCACCGACCCCGGCTCGCCGCTGGAGCGCACCGCGACCGAGGCCGGGTACACCGTCGTCCTGGCCGACCCCGCGGTCGGCGGCCGCTACAGCGCCCTGTCGGCGTTCGGCCTGGTGCCGAGCGCGCTGGCCGGAGCCGAGGTGTCGCGGCTGCTCGACGAGGCCGAGCAGGCCCACGCCACCCTGTCCGCCGATGACGGCCCGGGCCTCGCGCTCGGCGCGGCCATCGGCGCCGCGGCCCTGTCCGGCCGCGACAAGCTGCTGCTGGACGACAGCCTCTCGCCGATCAACGGCCTGCCCGACTGGGCCGAGCAGCTCGTCGCCGAGTCGACGGGCAAGCACGGCAAGGGCATCCTGCCGGTCGTCGGCATCGACCCGACCGGCGCCGCCGACGAGTTCGTCGCCAGCATCGACACCGACGGCGACGTCGAGGTGCGCGGGCCGCTGGGCGCCCAGTTCCTGATCTGGGAGTACGCCACCGCGGTCGCCGGGCGGCTGCTCGGGATCAACCCCTTCGACCAGCCGAACGTGGCCGAGTCCAAGGAGAACACCGCGCGGATCCTCGCCGGGGCGGGCCAGGGCCCGCTGCCGACCGGCGTGCCCGCGCTGGTCGACGGCCCGGTCGAGGTGTACGGCGAGATCCCCGAGCACGTCAAGGACCTTCCAGGAGTGCTGACCGCGCTGCTGGAGGGCATTCCGGCCCACGGTTACCTCTCCATCGGCGCCTTCCTGGACCGCGAGGCCGCCTTCGACGTCCCGGTGCCGGAGGACGCCTCCTTCGAGGTGATCACCGACATCTGGGCGGCGCACGACCCGGCCAGCCTGCAGGGGCTGCTGTCGATCAGGACCGACCGGCCGGTGACCTTCGGCTGGGGCCCGCGCTACCTGCACTCGACCGGGCAGTACCACAAGGGAGGCCCGCGGAACGGCGTCTTCCTGCAGATCACCGGTGCCGTGGACGACGACCTCGAGGTGCCGGGCAGACCGTACACCCTGGGCAGGCTGGAGCTCGCCCAGGCTCTCGGCGACCTGGACGCGTTGCGCGAGCGCGGGCGTCCGGTCCTCCGCCTGCACCTGACCGACCGCGAGGCCGGCGTCAGGCACCTGCTCACCGCCGCACGGGAGGTTTGATGAACGACAGCGAGCAGCCGGGCTCGGCCAACGCCGATGACACGGGCCCGGCGAACGTGCCCGCGCCATCGATCCACGAGACCGAACTGGCCAACCATGCCGGAGAGGACCAGCCGAAGGTCACCCCCGACGAGTCGCTGAAGGCGGCCCAAGCCGTCGCCAGCACCGCGACGACGATCGACGTGATCGAGGCCAACCCGCTCCGCGACCCCCGCGACCGGCGGCTGCCCAAGGTGGCCGGCCCCTGTGTGCTGGTGCTGTTCGGCGTGACGGGCGACCTGGCCCGGCGCAAACTGCTGCCGGCGATCTACGACCTGGGCAACCGCGGGCTGCTGCCTCCGGGGTTCTCCCTGGTGGGCTTCGCCCGCCGCGACTGGGCGCACCAGGACTTCGCCCAGATCACCCACGACGCCGTCAAGGAGAACGCGCGCACTCCCTTCCGGGAGGAGGTCTGGAAGCAGATCTGCGAGGGCCTGCACTTCGTGCCGGGCTCCTTCGACGACGACGGCGCGTTCGACGCGCTGGCCATGGCGCTGAAGGAGATCGACGAGACCCGGGGCACCGGCGGCAACTACGCCTTCTACCTGTCGGTTCCGCCCAAGGCCTTCCCCGTGGTCGTCGAGCAGCTCAAGCGCACCGGCCTGGCCAAGCCGCCCGAGGGCTCCTGGCGGCGCATCGTCATCGAGAAGCCGTTCGGGCACGACCTGCAGAGCGCCCGCGAGCTGAACGCCATCGTCGACTCGGCCTTCAAGCCCGACTCGGTGTTCCGCATCGACCACTACCTGGGCAAGGAGACCGTCCAGAACATCCTGGCGCTGCGCTTCGCCAACACGTTGTTCGAGCCGATCTGGAACCGCGGCTACGTCGACCACGTGCAGATCACGATGGCCGAGGACATCGGCGTCGGCGGCCGGGCCGGATACTACGACGGCATCGGCGCGGCCAGGGACGTCATCCAGAACCACCTGCTCCAGCTGCTGGCGCTGGTGTCCATGGAGGACCCGACGGCGTTCGGCGCCTCGTCGCTGCGCAGGGAGAAGGAGAAGGTCCTGGAGGCCGTCACCCTGCCCGAGGACCTCGGCCTGGCCACCGCGCGCGGCGCGTACACCTCGGGGTGGCAGGGCGGCGTGCCGGTCAAGGGCTTCCTGGAGGAGGACGGCATCCCGCAGGACTCCAAGACCGAGACCTACGCGGCGATCAAGGTGGAGATCGCCAACCGGCGCTGGGCGGGCGTGCCGTTCTACCTGCGCACCGGCAAGCGGCTCGGCCGGCGGATGACCGAGGTGGCCGTGGTGTTCCAGCGGGCGCCGCACCTGCCGTTCAGCAAGACCGACACCGAGATACTGGGACACAATGCCCTGGTGATCCGCATCCAGCCGGACGAGGGCATCACGGTGCGGTTCGGCTCCAAGGTGCCGGGCACCGCGATGGAGGTCAGGGACGTCAACATGGACTTCGCCTACGGCGAGGCGTTCCTTGAGTCCTCGCCGGAGGCCTACGAGCGGCTGCTGCTGGACGTGCTCATCGGCGACCCGCCGCTGTTCCCGCACCAGCGGGAGGTCGAGCTGTCCTGGAAGATCATGGACCCGATCGAGCACTACTGGGCGTCGCGTCCGGACCAGCCGGAGGGCTACCCTGCCGGCACCGGCGGCCCGGCCTCGGCCGACGAGATGATGTCCAGAGACGGCCGGGCCTGGAGGCGGTTGTGATCGGCAACGGAACGCGGGAGTCGCTGTGACCACTTTCCTGATGGGGTCGACCACGGCCTCCGACATCTCCTCGCAGCTCACGCGCCTGCGCCACCAGGTCGGCGCGCCGGCCGTCGGCATGGTGCTGACGCTGGTGGTGGTGTGCGACGAGAGCCACCAGTACGACGCGGTGCGCGCGGCCTCGGAGGCCGCGCGCGAGCATCCCTCGCGCATCCTCGCGGTGATCCCGAGGGAGCGCGGCGAGGCCACCCGGCTGGACGCCGAGATCCGGGTGGGCGAGCTGACGACCGGCGAGGTGGTGCTGCTGCGCCTGTACGGGGAGCTCACCGAGCACGCCGACTCGGTGCTGTCGCCGCTGCTGCTGCCCGACATCCCCGTGGTGGTGTGGTGGCCCGGCGACGCCCCCGCCTCGCCGGCGAAGGACCCTGTGGGCTCGTTCGGGCAGCGCCGCGTGACCGACGCCCGCTCGGCGCCGGACCCGGTGGCGGCGATCCGGAGCCGGGCCGACGGCTACTCGCCGGGCGACACCGACCTGGCGTGGACGCGCATCACGCCCTGGCGCAGCTTGCTGGCGGCGGCGTTCGACCAGCCGGTGGACCGGGTCCTGTCCGGCTACGTCGAGGCCGAGCCCGGTCACCCGAGCGCCTCTCTGCTGGCGGTGTGGCTGTCGGAGAAGCTCGACGCGCCGATCAAGGTGACCGAGTCCCGGGGGCCCGGCCTGACCAGCGTGCACCTGCGGTTGCAGGGCGAGGGCGAGATCGTCGTCGAGCGGCACGACTCGCGCACCGCCACGCTGATCCGGCCGGGGCAGCCCGACCGGCACGTGGCCCTGGCCCGAAGGCCGACCTCCGACCTGCTCGCCGAGGAGCTGCGGCGGCTGGACCCCGATGAGCTGTACGCCTCGGCGATCAAGCGCGTCGCGGACTTCGACGGTTCCTGACCCGTCCGGCGGCGCCGGCCCCTGATTCCGGGCCGGCGCCCCCGGCTTTCCGACCTGGCGGCCCGGCACCGCCCCTGCTCCGATCTTCGGTGCATAGGGTGGTGCCGGGCGCCGTCGTTTCATGTAGCTGGAGGGGTGTTGTCGTGAGTGTTCCCTCGGTCCTGATCCACCGGGACGCCGATGTGCTGGCCAAGGCCGTCGCCGCCCGCCTGATCACCGGGCTGGCCGACGCGCAGGCGGCCAAGGGGTCGGCCCACCTGGTGCTCACCGGCGGTGGCATGGGCGTCGCCACGCTGAGGGAGGTCGCCGCCACCCCGGCGCGCGACGCCGTCGAGTGGCGCCGCCTGGACGTCTGGTGGGGTGATGAGCGCTTCCTGCCCACCGGCGACGCCGAGCGCAATGAGACCGGCGCGCGGGAGGCGCTGCTGGACCGGGTGGAGGTCGACCCCGCGCGGGTGCACCCGATGCTCGGCCCCGACTCCGGGCTGAGCGCCGAGGAGTCCGCCGAGCGGTACGCCGACGAGCTGCGCAAGGCCGCGAGGCCCGAGGACCACGGGCCGGTGCCCTCGTTCGACATCCTCATGCTGGGCCTCGGCCCGGACGGCCACGTGGCCTCGTTGTTCCCCGAGATGCCGGCCGTCCACGACGAGCGTGCGGTGGTGGCGGTGCACGGCGCGCCCAAGCCGCCGCCGACGCGCATCTCGATGACCCATCCCACCATCAGGGCGGCCCGCGAGGTGTGGGTCATCGTGGCCGGCGAGGACAAGGCCGGGGCCGTCCGGCTGGCGCTGCAGGAGTCGGGCCCCTACCAGGTGCCGGGGGCGGGGGCCAGGGGGCGGCTGCGCACCCTGTTCCTGCTGGACCGGGCCGCCGCCTCCAAGATCCCGCCGGGGCTCACCCGGCGCGCGTCTCCCTGACAGGGCGCGCGGCGGGCCGTCCCGCCGCGCGACTCCGGCGCCGTCCGCCGAGACCCGCCGCCGGGTCATCGGAGCCGGCGGCGGGTCAGGCGCTGGCGGGCCGGCGGCAGCGGGTCGGCGGCGGGTCAGGCGCTCGCCGGCCCGGCCGCGCACACCTGGTCGATCTCGTCGATGATCTCGCGCTTGGCCCGCTCGCCGAGGAAGGAAGCCCGCACGGCGTTGCGGGCCAGCGCGGCCAGCTCGGCCTCTCCCAGGCCGAACACGCGGGCGGCGACGCCGTACTCGCCGTTCAGGGTGGTGGCGAACATGGGCGGGTCGTCACTGTTGAGCGTGACGAACAGGCCCTCCTCCAGCAGCCGGGGCAGCGGGTGGGAGGCCAGGTCGCGCACCTGGCCGGTGCACACGTTGGAGGTCGGGCACACCTCCAGCGGGATCTGGGTCTCCTTGAGGTGGGCCATGAGGCGGGGGTCGCGCACGCAGCTGATGCCGTGGCCGATGCGCTCGGCGCCGAGCCCCTCGACGACCTCCCAGATCGTCTCGGGCCCGGTCATCTCGCCCGCGTGCGGCACGCTGTGCAGACCGGCGGCGGTGGCCGCGCGGAAGGCGTCCCGGAAGGCGTCGCGGTACTTGGGCCGCTCCTGCTCGATGCCGGCCAGGCCGAGGCCGACCAGCGCCTCCGGCGGCGCGGACAGCGCGTGGTCGAGCGTCGCCCGCGCGGCCTCGGGCCCGGCCTCTCCGGGGATGTCGAACACGTAGCCGACGCGGACGCCGTGGTCGGCCGCCGCGGCCCGGGCGGCCAGGTCCAGCGCCTCGGTGATCGCGGCGTTGGACATGCCCATCCGCTGGTGGGAGTAGACCGTGACCGTCAGCTCGGCGTAGCGGACGTTCTGCGCGGCCAGGTCGCGCGCGGCTCCTGTGACCAGCGTGGCGACGTCCTCGGGCTCGCGCACCAGGCGGTTGACGTCGGCGTAGATCTCCGCGAAGTGGGGGAAGTCCCTGAAGACGTAGAAGGCGCGCAACTCCTCCTCGCTGGAGGGCACCGGGCCGCCGGGGTGCCGCCGGCTGAGCTCCAGGACCGTGGGCACCGAGGCGGCTCCCACCAGGTGCAGGTGCAGTTCGACCTTGGGCAGGGCGGCGATGAAGGCGTGTGTCGAGGCGGTGCTCTGCGTCATAGCGCCCGACCCTAAGCAGCCCGCCGGGATCGGTGGTAGTGTCCCGGCGGAAATCTCACACGAAGATGTCAGTTTCCGGTTCTCAGCTGCGAATGGCGCACAGCAAGCGGTCGTTCCCGTTCTGCCACAGGGTGCCCACCTCGGCGAAGCCGGCGTCGCGCAGGGCGGTGACGTGCGCGGACAGCTCCAGCGACTCCGATCCACGGTGGGCCGCGCCGGCGACCTTACGGGCGCGCTCGTCCGCCAGTGCCGCCAGGTCGGGGTCGGCGGCCACGGCGTCCCACCACTGGCGCCAGTCCTCGGGCCGTCCGGCGCCGGACCTGCGGCGCATGGCGCGCTCGTGCACCGCCCGCTCCAGCTTGGCCAGGGCCGGCGCGATGTCGATCACTTCCATGTGGTCGCCGTTGAGGAACACGCCGCCGGGCTTCATCACGCTCGCCAGCTCGGGGTACATCACGCGCAGTTCCGGCTCGGCCAGCCAGTGCAGCGCGGTGGTGCTCACCGCCGCGTCCACCGGGCGGTCCAGGCCGAGGGACGAGGCCCACCCGGGGGTCCGCAGGTCCACGTCGGCGAAGCGCAGCCCCGGCCTGCCCTCGTGCGCGGCACGGGCGAGCGCGAGCAGCAGCGGGTCGGCGTCCAGGGCCACGACGGTGGCCTCGGGCAGGCGGTCGAGCAAGCGGGCGGCGAGCGAGCCGGGCCCGCAGCCGAGGTCGAGCACCAGCGGGTCGGGCCGCCCGGCCCCGGCCTCAACGGCGTCGATGAGGGCGGCGAAACGGGCCTCGCGGTCGGGCATGTAGCCCTCCTGCTGGCGATCCCACCGCAGGATCCAGTCGCGGGCCCGCTCGCGGGGAACAATGGACATGAGGACTCCCTGTAACTGCCGTAAACTATTTGGGCAGTCACACGGTAAGACGCGAGGATGTAACCGGTCAAGTGAATTTCAACAGTCACACCGATGCCGTGGTGGCCGTCGCCGCCGCCCTGGTCAACCGGCTCACGCCCGGCGAGGCGCACGGGAGGCCGTACACGCCTCCGCCGCCCGGCCCCGACCGGCGCGCCACCGTCACCGAGGCCCTGCGCGCCGGCCACCGGGGCTCGCGGGAGGTCACCGACGCCGAGGCGGCCGAGCTGTCCCGGGTGGCCGCCGAGCTGCGGGTGGTCTTCGACGCGGTCGAGACCGGCGACCTGGACACCGCCGCCCGGCAGGTCAACCGCGTCCTTGACCGCACCCAGGCCCGGCCGCACCTGGAGCGGCACGACGGCGAGCCCTGGCACCTGCACTTCCACGGCGGCGGGGGCACCCTGGGCGACGACTGGGCGGCGGGCTGCGCCAGCGGCCTGGCCATCGTCCTGGGCGGCGAGCTGTACGACCGGCTCGGGGTGTGCACGGCGTCCCACTGCGACCGCGTCTACGTCGACGTCTCGCGCAACGGCACCCGCCGCTTCTGCTCGACCACCTGCCAGAACCGGGTCAAGACCGCCGCCTTCCGGGCGCGCGCGAGCCGTCCGTAGCCCCCGCGGGCGGCCTCGACGCCGGCGAGCCGCCTCAGCCCCCGCGAGCCGCCACTCCTCGCGAGTCGCCTCAGCCCCCACGGGAGGCCTGAACGCCCGCGGGAGGCGTCAGCGCCACACCATGCCGGTGAGTCCCCAGACCTCCGTGACGCGTCCGTCGGCGACGCGGATCATCTCCATGAGCGCCGGATCCTGCCGCCCGTCCGCCCCCGCGGCGCCGTGCACGGTGGAGCGCAGGGCGATCTTGTCCCCGTCGATGAGCATGTCCTCGATGGTGACCCGCAGGTCCGGGTAGCGCTCGCGGATGTCCCGCCAGGCGTTCGTGACGGCCTCGGTGCCCGTCGTCCCCATCGGGTGGCTGTAGAAGTCCGGGGCGAAGATCTCTTCCACGGCGTCGAGGTCTCCTGCGTTGGCGGCCGCGTACATGCGTTCCACGATCGCCTTCATGTCGTCCCTGGTCATTTCGCTGCTCCGTTCACTTGCCGACCGTTCGGTAAGCAAGCGTGCATCACTTACTGAACGGTCGTCAAGTACACTGCTCCGTGGAGGCGCGGACAGCGGGTCCGTCCTCCGCGGCCGGAGGGCGGGCGATGTCGGGCACCAAGGAACGTCAGGGCGGCCGGGCCGGGCAGAACGCCCAGGAGACCCGGCGGCGCATCCTGTCCATCGCCCAGGAACTGTTCGCCGGGCAGGGGTACGCCGGGACGTCCATCGCCGACATCGCCGGCCGGCTGGGCACGAGCAAGGCGGCCCTGTACTACCACTTCGCCTCCAAGGCCGAGATCATCGAGGCGCTGATGGCCGAGCCGCTGCTGGCCTACCAGCGGCTGGCCGACGCCGCCGCCTCCGGCCGCGCGGACGCCGGAGAACTGCTGGGCGCGGTCATCGACACCACGGCGGAACTGCACACGCTGATCGACCTCATCGGCGGCGACCCCTCCGCGCGCGCCGCGCTCCAGCGCGTGGTCCCGAGGTCCCAGGAGATCAACGCCGCCCTCACCGCCGCCCTCACCGCCGCCCTCACCGCCGCGCTCACCCCGCCAGGGCCCGACGCGGCCGGGCCTGACGCGGCCGGCGTCGTGCGGGCGCACGCCGCGTACGCGGTGGCGAAGAACGGCACGCTGGCGCTGCTGTCGGCCGGCGACGGCGCCCTCACCCCCGCCGAGCGGTCCGGCCTGCTCGCCGCCGCCCTCCGCGCCCTGCACGGCTGACGCCTTCAGCCCGCTGACCTGCTCTTTTCCGCGGTGAGCCGGTCGCGTATCCTGTGAGCGCGGAGGGGAGTACCCCTAGACGCCAGGGTCGTCAGTACGGCGGGCCCGATGCCCGCCCGGTCCTGGCGCCGTCCCGGAACACCACGTGGCCTGGACGGCGGAGAGACCTCCGGTCGTCTCGACCGGAAAGGTGTCCCCTTGTGAACGTCGCCCTGTGGGCCTGGCCGGCGGTGCTCGGTGTCATCGCCGCGATGCTCGCCATCGACCTGTTCACCCATCGCCATGCCCATGTGATCGGCATGCGCGAGGCGGCCCTGTGGTCGGCGATCTGGGTGTGCCTCGGACTGGCCTTCGGCGCCGCCGTCTGGTGGTGGTGGGGCGCGGAGTACGCCGGCCAGTACTACGCCGGTTATGTGATCGAGAAGTCGCTGGCCGTCGACAACATCTTCGTGTTCGCGATCATCTTCGGCCACTTCGCCGTGCCGGCGCGCTATCAGCACCACGTGCTGTTCTACGGCGTGCTGGGCGCGCTGCTCTTCCGCGGCGTCTTCATCGCCGCGGGCTCGGCGCTGATCGCGAGCTTCTCCTGGGTCCTGTACGTGTTCGGCGCCTTCCTGGTGCTCACCGGCGTCCGCCTGGCCCTGCACCGCGGCCAGACCGTCGACCCGGCGCGCAGCAGGACGCTGCGGCTGCTCCGCCGCCTGGTGCCGGTCACCGACGACTACCACGGGCAGCGGTTCTGGGTCCGGCAGGCGGGCAGGCGGGCCGCCACCCCGCTGCTGTCGGTCCTGGCGCTGGTCGAGGTGACCGACATCGTCTTCGCGGTCGACTCCATTCCCGCGATCTTCGCCGTCACCACCGAGCCGTTCCTGGTCTTCACCTCCAACGCCTTCGCCATCCTCGGCCTGCGCGCGATGTACTTCCTGCTGGCCGGGCTGATGCACCGGTTCGTCCACCTGAAGCTCGGCCTGGCGCTGGTGCTGGTGTGGGTCGGGGTGAAGATGCTCCTGCTGGACGTCTACAAGATCTCGACCTGGGTCTCGCTGGCGGTGGTCGCCGCGATCCTCGCGACCGCCGTCATCGCGAGCTGGCTCACCACCCGCCAGGGCGCCGGCCCGGCGCCGACGAGCCGGCCGGCCGTGCCGGCGGCCGGCGACCGGCCGGCATCGGAAGGCGATGGGGAGAGCCCGCCGACCAGGGCCCAAGCCGCTCACAAGAGGCGCTCCGGAAGCTGAGCCGTATGAGGACCCCCATCACGGTCAGGTGCCGGGGACGGCGCACGGCAGGTCGGCAGACCGGCCTGGAACAGCGCGTCGACCTGCGGTGACACCGTCCCGGGACGCGCGAGGGGGATGTCGCTCGATCGCATGGCAGGAAGTGGTCAGGGGCGTGCAGTTTGCTGCCGCCGAATCGTCTGTTCCGAGGGCCCGCAATGGCGGAGAGTTGTTCTCACAAGGACGAACGACAAGCCCTCCAGAAAAGAGACGGAAAATGACCGCCAGCGCCTTCTCCGCCGCCACCGCCACTCGTTCCGCCGGCACCACCTGGGACTCCTACTCGCGCACCGCGGGCACCACCTGGGACGGTTACTCCCGCGCCGCCGGCACCACCTGGGACTGATATACGACCTTAACTTTTAACCGGATTCCAGCACCATCTACCCGATAATAGACCTCAAGCGAAAACGCCGGACGTACGATTCTCCGGCGAGGACGGCTGAACGCACCAGCCCGCCCGGGTGAACCGCATACGGTTCGCGAAGACGGCGGAAGACAATGAACTCTTCGGCCCGGCGCCCGTATATTCGGAGAAATCGACGCCCGGCCGGCCGATCGCGACCGGCTCCCGGCCACGCGAGCGCACCACCGCTCCGGCCCCGCCCCTCGGCCCTGCTCCGTCGGCCTGCTCCCTCGGCCCTGCTCCCTCGGCCCTGCTCCCTCGGCCCTGCTCCCTCGGCCCTGCTCCCTCGGCCCTGCTCCCTCGGCCCTGCTCCCTCGGCCCTGCTCCCTCG
>NZ_JBEXGS010000012.1:0-49288 GCF_040607455.1 Sphaerisporangium sp. NPDC005289 | reverse complement strand
GGCCCTGCCTCGTCGGTTTTCCCCGTCGGCCCCGACCCTCGGCCCCGCTCTGTCGGCCCCCGCCCTGTTGCGCCCCGCCGCGCACGGCACGTCGTTCCCGCCGGTCACCTCTCCGCACCGAGGCCGCCCTTGCGCCATGTCGCGGCCGTCGCGGCCATCGCACCAGGCCGGCGACGCCGGTGGCCCGCGTGAACGCGACAACGCCGCCGAGACCGCCATCTCGCGCGCACCGGTCCCGCGTCCGGCGGGACGATCGCATCGCGGCGGACCCTCCCGGGCGGCCGATCAAGGCCGGACAAGGACGGAACCGGCATGCGACGCCCGCGGCAGCCGTGTCCGCATCGCGCCACAACCCCGTCCAGCCCATCCGCGGCGAGCCGGCGCGGCCCGGAAACAGCGCCCGTGACCTGCATCAATGCGGACGGTGCGCCTCTCGGCGACATGGCCACTTTCCTGGTGGCAGCAAGTGGTCAGCGGCGTGCAGCTTGCTGCCGCCGAGTTGTCTGTTCCGAGGGCCCGGAATGCCGGAGAGTTGTTCTCACAAGGACGAACGACAAGCCCTCCAGAAAAGAGACGAAAAATGACCGCCAACGCCTTCTCCGCCGCCACCGCCACTCGTTCCGCCGGCACCACCTGGGACTCCTACTCGCGCACCGCGGGCACCACCTGGGACGGTTACTCCCGCGCCGCCGGCACCACCTGGGACTAAGACGGGAACCGGCAGAACAATCCGGACGACGAGCAACTCCAGAGAAAAGAACACACTTCCCCGAACGAATTCCCGGACAATCCGGCACCCCATCGAGAAACCCCCACGAATCACCGACAGCGGCACCTCGCCGAAAAGCCCACCGCCATCCGGAACAAAACAGCGATTCCGGCCGACGGCAGCGTCCAAGCCACGAAATACGGAAACGCCGTGATCTGAGACGGCGACCATCGTGAGCCCGATCGACGCACACGACCACCCTCCCGGCCCGCCGCCACCCTCCACGTCCGCGGCCCAGCCAGGACCCCTCCCCCTGAACGACCACCCCGGCAGCGGTCTCCCATGCCCTGACGCGCTCTCAGAAGCCGCGCCGACGCTCGGCTGAGCGCGGTGAGCGGGGCGCTAGGCCGGCAGGGCCTCGACGCGGGCAGGGACGTGTTTGTGCCAGGGAGTGCCGGCGTAGGGGTCGCGGTCTTCCGAGGCGGTCAGCTCGTTCGGCGGGGCCCCGGTGGTGATCTCGCCCGTCTCGCCCGGGTAGGACAGGCCGAGGCCGTTGGGCAGGGATATGTGCCCCGCCTGGAGGGTGTCGGTGATCTCGACGGTCGCCTCGACCGAGCCGCGTCTGGTCGTCACCCGAGCCCGGGATCCGTCCGACAGGCCGAGGCCGGCGGCGTCCTTGGGGCTGACCCGCAGCACGCCGTCGGTGTCGCGCCTGCGCCAGGAGGGGTCGCGGAAGATCGTGTTGGCGGTGAAGGCCCGCCGCTCCCCCGCCGACAGGACGAAGGGATACTCAGGGTGCACGTCCGGGCCCGGCCCGAGTCGAGCCAGTTCGTCCAGCAGGTCGGGCAGCGCCAGGTGGATCTTCTTGTCCGGCGTGCCGAGCCGGTCCCAGCCGTCCCCGGGCTCGTCGACGGTGAACACCAGGCCGGAAGGGCTGTCCAGAATGGCGTCGAACAGCCGGTCGCCCAGCGCGAGGCCCTCGCCCTCGATGCCCGCCCGCCGCACCGCGTCGGGGTGGGCCATGGCGACCCGCACGGCCTGCGCCCACAGGGACGCGGCCGCCGCCGCGCCGCCGGGCAGGGTGGGCCCGAGGGTGCGGTAGAGCAGGGCGGGGGCCACCTTGGCCAGCTCGGGGTCGGCCATGGCGGCCAGGAACGCCTCGGCGAAGGCCGCGCGGCCCCGCTCGGCCGCCTCGCGCAGGGTCTGGACGCGGTCGGCCGGCAGCGCGCCCACGGCCTCGCAGAGCCGGGCGTGGATCTCCGGCTCGGGCAGCAGGTCTGCGCCCTGCGGCGGGTCCAGCACCGGGCGGCGCAGGTGGAAGTAGTTGGCCGGCGCCTCCAGGTTGAAGAAGGTCGCCTCCCACTTCTCGAACTGCGAGGGCGCCGGCAGCACGTAGTCGGCCAGCCGGGCCGTCTCGGTCATCGCGACGTCGATCACCACGAGCAGGTCCAGCGCCTCCAGCGCTTCGCGCATCCGCTTGGAGTCGGCGACCGAGTGCGCCGGGTTGGCCGTCTCGACGAGCATGGCGCGGTAGCGGCGCGGGTGGTCGGTGAGGATCTCCTCGGCGACCACGTTGGCCGGGACCAGGCCGGAGATGATGCGCGCCCCGGCCACCGGGCTGACCCGGTCGCGCTTGGGCCCGTGGTGGCCGAAGGTGATGAACGGCGCGAACAGGATCGGCGGGTTGTTGGTGCCGGGACGCCCGAAGTTGCCGGTCAGCAGCCACAGCAGGTTGTCCAGATAACTGTTGAGCGTGGAGTGCAGCGTCATCTGCACGCCGAGGTCCTCGAACACCGCCACGCCGGAGGCGGCGGCGATGCGGCGCGCCGCCGTGCGCACCAGTTCCTCGGGCACGCCCGCGATCGCGCAGTTTTCGGCGACCGGTACCGCTCGCAGGACGGCGCGCACCTCTTCGAGGCCGACCGCGTGGGCGGCCAGCCACTCGTGGGCGATGAGGTCCTCCTGGACGAGCACCGCGGCCATCGCGGCGAGCAGCCAGGCGTCCGCGCCGGGGCGCACCTGGAGGTGGATGTCGGCCAGCTCCGCCGTCTCGGTGCGCCGGGGGTCGATGACGATCAGGCAGCGGGCCGGGTCGCGGGCGATCTCGCGCAGGGTGGGCCGGGCGCGCGGCAGCCCGTGGGACTGCCAGGGGTTCTTGCCGACGAACAACGCGACCTCGCAGTGGTCGAAGTCGCCGGTGGCGGTGTTGCCCAGCATGCGGTCCGACACCCAGAACAGGCCGGTCTTCTCCTGGGCGAGGGCGTTGGAGCGGTACTTGGCGCCGAGCGCGCGCATGAAGGCGCCCGAGTAGGAGCCGCCGAGGTGGTTGCCCTGTCCTCCGCCGCCGTAGTAGAAGATCGACTCGCCGCCGTGGGCGTCGCGGACCGCGGAGAAGCGCGCGGCGATCTCGGCGATGGCGGTGTCCCAGCCGACGCGCTCGAACGTGCCGTCGGGCCGCCGCCGCAGCGGGTGGGTGAGCCGGTCCTCGGCGTTCTGGTAGTGGTCCAGCCGCAGCGGCTTCTCACAGGTGTAGCCCTGGGAGGAGGGGTGGGCCTTGTCGCCCCGGACCCGCGCGAACCGCCGGCCGTCCAGCTGGATCTGGATGCCGCAGTTGCAGGCGCACAGCACGCACGCCGAAGGCCGCCACTCGGTCTCCACGTCGCCTCCCCCAGCACGGGTTGAGTTCGATATCAAGACCCAGCCTAAAGCAGAATGTCCTTCTTGTCGCTACCTGGCGAACCGCCGCAAGACCGGCGATCCGACCCCCACCGAGGGGGTATTTGCCGCATAGTGGAAGAAGCCGCCCGGAGTCGGTTCCGCGTGTACGTGACGGCCGGCTTCACCGACACCCGCGGAGGGGTCCCGTGTTCGAGCGCTTCACCGATTCCGCCCGCCGCGCCGTGGTCTCCGCCCAGGAGGAGGCCAGGAGGCTCGACCACGGCCACATCGGCACCGAGCACCTCCTGCTCGGCCTGCTCGGCGAGGGCAAAGGGCTCGCGGGGACCATGCTCGCCGGGTCGGGCCTCACCCTGGAGGGCGTCAGGGCCGACATCGAGGAGATGGTCGGGCGCGGCGAGAACTCCCCCGGCGCCCACATCCACATCCCCTTCACCGGCCGGGCCAAGAAGGTGCTCGAACTGTCCCTGCGTGAGGCGCTGCAGCTCCACCACAACTACATCAGCACCGAGCACATCCTGCTCGGCCTCATCCAGGAGGGCCACGGCGTCGGGGCCAAGGTGCTGGAACTGCACGAGATCGATCTGGAGCTGATGCGCGGCAGGCTCATCGAGGGCGCCGCGGCCCGCCGCGAGCGCCGGCCGGTCGGCCCGCCCACCGTGGATCCGATCCCGCTGCCGTCCCAGATGTCGTTCATGGGACGTCTGGAGCGGATACAGGAGAGCCTGAACCGCATCGAGCGGCGGCTGGACACCATGGGCGTTCCCCCCGCGGACGAGGGCGACGACGCTCCGGAGAACAGGGGCACGCAGGAGGGCGGCGCGAGCCGGCCGTCGTGATCCGCGATCCCCGACTCCCGCACGGAGTACGGCGGCCATCCTGATCCACAGGTCCGCGACGAGTACGGCGACCGGCCGTCGTGATCCGTGATCCCCGAGCGTTCCCGGAGCACGGCGGCCGGCCGGCGCTCAGTCGCGCGGAGCGGGCACCATCGCGCCGGTGGCGATCCGCGCCTCCAGCACCCCGGGGTCGTCGGTGTAGGCGAGCGTCGCGCCGAGGGAGATCAGCAGGCGGCGCATGCGCGTGTTGTCCGACAACAGACTGGCCTTGACCTCGGCGAATCCCAGGTCGCGCGCCTGTTGCACCAGAATCCGCGCCAGCGCGCCGCCGAGGCCGCGCCCCTGCCAGCGGTCCTCGACCAGGAAGGCCATCTCGGCGATCCCCGGGTCGGGTGTGAAGATCAGGTTGGCCAGCGCCACGACCTGGCCGTCGTACCCGGCGACGATCGAGTATCCGCGGTCGCGGTCGCAGAGCCGGTCGAACATGCGCGGCGGCAGGGCGGGCATCGAGGTGTGGTACCGGAACCGGCGCGAATCCGGCGAGCAGCGGTCGTGCAGGTCGCGGACGGCCTCGCGGTAGAGCAGGGTCAGCGGGCGCACCTGCACCTCGACGCCGTCGTCCAGCGCCACGGGGCGCTCCGGGGAGGGCGTCTCGGCCGGCGGCTGCGCGAGCCGCACGAGGGCCGCCGCCCGGGCGGCCTCGGTCAGCGTGAACGGCAGCCCGGCCCGGCGCAGCCGCACGGCGCGGCGCGGCGCCACCGGGACGGTCAGCAGGGTGGGGTCGGGCAGGTCGGAGGACAGCTCCACGCCGTACACCCAGCGCGCGTCGTCGGCGCGCAGCAGGTCGCACAGCGCCTCCGGCAGCCGCCACGGCATCGCCCGCAGGCGCGCGCCCAGCAGCAGGACGCGGGTGGGCTCGTCGGTCAGCTCATGGGCCGTGGCGGGCACCACCTGGACGCGCCGGCCGCCGGCCGCCTCCAGCGCCTCGCGCACCGAGTCCGCCGAGGCGGGGATGTCGGCGACGAACTCGTCCACGGTGCCGTCGGTGTCGGGCTGGACGCTCAGCCCAAGGATGTTGCCGCCCTTGGCCGCCAGCGCGGCGGCGAGCGAGGCCAGCCGGCCCGGTCGCTCGTCCACGGTGGTACGGATCCGCAGAAATCCCATCGAAACCCCCTGTCGTCCGAACAGCAGGATGCCTCCGAGCTGTTACCAGGTTGCTACATGGACATGAGCCCAGGGTTTCCGATTCATCGGATTTGATGTACTAAGTCAGATTTTGCATGACATGTGGTGGTATGACGGTCGATTTCCTGGTCGTACGCCGGGCGGCCGCGACGGCTATAGCATCGTCTCCGATGACCGAACTGCTCTTCCGCGGCGGCCGCGTGTACACCGGCCCCGCGCGCCCGTCCGGCTCCCGCGCCTCCGCGGCAGCCGCCACCGTCCCCGCCGACCCCGCCGGGGGACCGGCGCCCGGCGCCCCGGCCGCCGGGCTCGTGGAAGCCGCCTTCGCCGAGGCGGTGCTCGTCCGTGACGGGCGCGTCGCCGCGGTCGGCGACGAGGCCGAGGTCGCCGCGCAGGCGGGCCCCCGCCACCAGACGGTGGACCTGGCCGGGCGGCTGCTGACGCCCGCGTTCACCGACGCCCACATCCACCCGATCCAGGCCGGCCTCGAGCGCGCCAAGTGCGACCTGTCGGAGGTGTTCGGCCTGGCGGCGTACGTGCAGCGGATCGCCGTGTACGCCCGCGACCATCCCGGCAAGGAGTGGATCGACGGCGGCGGCTGGGACATGGCCGCCTTCCCAGGCGGGCTGCCGCACCGCACGCAGCTCGACTTCGTCGACCGGCCCGTCTACCTCATCCAGCGCGACCACCACGCGGCCTGGGTCAACACCCGCGCCCTGCAGATCGCCGGGATCAGCGCGGACACCCCCGACCCCGCCGACGGCCGCATCGAGCGCGACCCGGACGGCACGCCGAGCGGCGTCCTGCACGAGGGGGCCATGGACCTGGTCGGCCTGCTGACGCCCCGGGCGAGCGCCGCAGACGTCGACGACGCGCTGATGGACGCCCAGGCCCACCTGTTCTCGCTGGGCATCACCGGCTGGCAGGACGCCATCGTCGGCTCCTACGCCGGTTCCGACGACCACTTCCCGGCCTACCTGTCGGCGGCGGCCTCCGGCCGGCTGCGCGCGCGAGTGGTCGGGGCGCTGTGGTGGGACCGCGCGCGCGGCGCCGAGCAGATCGACGAGCTGGCCGAACGCCGCGCCCAGGCCGGCGGACTGTTCTCCGCCGGCTCGGTCAAGATCATGCAGGACGGCATCGCCGAGAACTTCACCGCCGCCGTCATCGAGCCCTACTGCAACTGCGGCCCCGACCAGCGCGGACTTTCCTACGTGGACCCCGAGCTGTTGAAGGGCTACGTCGCCGAACTGGACCGGCGCGGCTTCCAGGTGCACTTCCACGCCATCGGCGAGCGGGCCGTGCGCGAGTCCCTGGACGCGCTGGAGGGCACCTCGCCGCGCAACCGGCACCACATCGCCCACCTGCAGATCGTCGAGCCGTCGGACGTGCCGCGCTTCGCCCGCCTCGGCGTCACCGCCAACCTGCAGCCGTTGTGGGCCACCCACCACCTGCAGATGGACGAGCTGTGCATCCCCTACCTGGGCGAGCGGCGCTCCTCCTGGCAGTACCCGTTCGCCGACCTGGTGCGCACCGGCGCCCGGCTGTGCGCGGGCAGCGACTGGCCGGTCTCCTCGGCCGACCCGCTGCAGGGCATGCACGTCGCGGTCAACCGCACCGAGCCCGGCGGCTCGGTGCACGCGGGCTATCCGACCGCGCAGACGCCGTTCCTGCCGCACCAGAGCCTGGACCTGGCCACGGTCATGGCCGCCTACACCGCCGGGTCCGCGTGGATCAACCACGACGACCAGGCCGGCGTCATCGCCGCCGGCAACCGCGCCGACCTGGTCGTGCTCGACCGCGACCCGTACGCGCTGCCCGCCAAGGAGATCTGGACCACCCAGGTGGCCATGACCTTCGCCGCGGGAGAGCTCGTTTACGAGCGGCGCGGCTGACAGGTCCACGACCGAACACCGGCAGAGCGTGAGAAGGCCCCCGCGGAGCACCGCGGGGGCCTTTCGCTCGTCGGAGCGGTGGCCGCGGACCTACCAGGGTGAGCGGTTGTTGCGCAGCCGCTCGAGGGCCTCGGCGAGGATCGCCGCGCCGTCGGTGTCGCTGCGCCGCTCCTTCACGTACGCCAGGTGGGTCTTGTACGGCTCGTTGCGCGGCGGCGCGGGCGGGGCCGACTCGTCCTGACCGGCGGGAAGACCGCACCGGGGGCAGTCCCAGTACTCCGGGACGGCCGCGTCACTGGCGAAGCTCGGACGCGTCTCGTGCATGTTGGCGCACCAGAACGAGACCCGGACCCGAGGGGCCGCCTCGCCTCGCTCGGCCTCCCCCATCGGACCGGCGCCGACACGGCTACCACGGATGGCGTTGCCACTGCCCACGGATGAACTCCTCGCTTGATCGCCCCACCGCGCGGCGGGGAAAAGAATCTCTGTCAGGCTTCGGGAAAGGCGTCTACGCCGGCCGGAGCAGCAGTCCGAGCGCGATGATGCAGACGAACCAGATCGAACCGGTGATGATCGTGAGTCGGTCGAGGTTCCGCTCCACCACCGAGGATCCGCCGAAGGACGATGTGAAGCCGCCGCCGAAGAGATCCGAAAGACCGCCACCCTTGCCCTTGTGGAGCAGTACGAGCAGCACCATGAGGGCGCTCGACAGGATGAGGGCGATGGAGATGCCGATAATCACCGTTGACCTGTTTCCCTGTTATGCGCGCCGAAGCGCGACCTGACCTGCCCGGCGACCGCCGGGGTGACGATTCAAAGTGTCTCTTCGAGGGTACGTCGTAATGTCAACTCGTACCTCCCGAACAGCTCAGCTAGCCCGACATTTCGCCAAAACGACTGATCTTAACGAAGTCGGCCGGGTCGAGGGACGCGCCGCCGACCAGAGCCCCGTCGATATCCGGCTGAGCCATGATGCCGGCGATGTTGGCGCCCTTGACCGACCCACCGTAAAGGATACGGACGCCCCCGGCCACCTCCTCGTCGTACAGCTCGGCGAGTCGCGCGCGAACGGCGCCGCAGACCTCCTGGGCGTCGTCGGGCGTGGCGACCTCGCCGGTGCCGATCGCCCAGACGGGCTCGTAGGCGATGACGATCGACTTGGCCTGGTCGTGCTTGACGCCGTTCAGCGCCGCGTCGAGCTGCGACACGGTGTAGGCGACGTGGCCGCCCGCCTGGCGGACCGGCAGCCCTTCGCCCACGCACAGGATCGGCGTGAGCGAGTGGCGGTAGGCCGCCTGCACCTTGGCGTTGACGAGCTGGTCGTCCTCGCCGTGGTACTGTCGCCGCTCGGAGTGCCCGGCCAGCACGTACGTGCAGCCGAGCTTGGCCAGCATCGAGCCGGAGACCTCACCGGTGTAGGCGCCGGCGTCGTGCACCGACAGGTCCTGCGCGCCGTACACGATGCGGAGCTTGTCGCCGTCCACCAGGGTCTGCACGCTGCGCAGGTCGGTGAACGGAGGCAGCACCGCGACCTCGGCACGGTCGAAGTCCTTGTCGGTCAGGGTGAAGGCCAGCTTCTGGACGAGAGCGATGGCCTCGAGGTGGTTGAGGTTCATCTTCCAGTTGCCGGCGAAGAGCGGCTTGCGGGCTGTGCTCATGGGGCGCTCAGTCCTCCAGCGCGGCGAGTCCGGGCAGGGTCTTGCCCTCGAGGTATTCGAGGCTGGCCCCGCCGCCGGTCGAGATGTGGGAGAAACCGTCCTCGGGCAGGCCGAGCTTGCGCACGGCGGCCGCCGAGTCGCCGCCACCGACGACGGTGAAGGCGCCGGAGGCGATCAGCGCCTCGGCCACGGCACGGGTGCCGCCCGAGAACGCCTCGAACTCGAACACGCCCATCGGCCCGTTCCAGAAGACGGTCGCGGCGTCGGCCAGCTTGCCGGCGAACAGCTCGCGCGTCTTCGGGCCGATGTCCAGGCCCTCGCGGTCGGCCGGGATCGCGGTGGCCTCGACCACCTCGAACGGCGCGTCCTCGGCGAAGGTCGTCGCGGCCAGGATGTCGACCGGCAGCACCAGCTCGACGCCGCGCTTGCCGGCCTCGGCGATGAAGCCGCTCACCTGCTCGAGCTGGTCTTCCTGCAGCAGCGAGTTGCCGACCTCGTGGCCCTGGGCCTTGAGGAAGGTGTAGGCCATGCCGCCGCCGATGACCAGGCGGTCGACCTTGTCCAGCAGGTTGGCGATCACGCCGAGCTTGTCGGAGACCTTGGCGCCGCCGAGCACGACGACGTAGGGCCGGGCGGGGTCCTCGGTGAGCTTCTTGAGCACCTCGACCTCGGCCACGACCAGGCCGCCGGCGGCGTGCGGCAGGCGCTGGGGCACGTCGTACACGCTGGCGTGCTTGCGGTGCACCGCGCCGAACCCGTCGCCGACGTAAAGCTCTGCCAGGGCGGCGAGCCTGCCGGCGAAGGCGCCGCGCTGCTCGTCGTCCTTGGACTCCTCGCCGGGCTCGAAGCGGAGGTTCTCCAGCAGGGCGACCTCGCCGTCGGCCAGGCCCTCGGCGGTCTCGCGCGCGGAGTCGCCGACGACGTCGGAGGCGAAGGCCACCGGGCGGCCGAGCAGCTCGCCGAGGCGCGCGGCGACCGGCGCCAGCGAGAACTGCGGCGCCACCTTGCCCTTGGGGCGGCCGAGGTGGGCGCAGACGATCACCCGCGCGCCGCGCTCGGCGAGCGCGGTGATCGTGGGCACCGAGGCGCGGATGCGCCCGTCATCGGTGATCACGTCCCCGTCGAGGGGGACGTTCAGGTCGGCGCGCACGAGGACGCGCCGGCCCTTCACGTCGAGGGAGTCGATGGTCTGCATCAGAGCTGCGAACCAACCAGCTCGATGAGGTCGCCGAGGCGGTTGGAGTAGCCCCACTCGTTGTCGTACCAGCCGACGACCTTGACCTGGTTGCCGATGACCTTGGTCAGGCCGGAGTCGAAGATGCAGGAGGCCGGGTCGGTGACGATGTCGGAGGAGACGATCTCGTCCTCGGTGTAGCTGAGGATGCCGCGCAGCGGGCCCTCGGCGGCGGCCTTGAGGGCGGCGTTGACCTCTTCGACCGAGGCGTCGCGCTTGAGCTCGACGGTCAGGTCGGTGGCCGAGCCGGTGGGGATCGGCACGCGCAGCGCGAAGCCGTCCAGCTTGCCCTTGAGCTCGGGGAGAACCAGGCCGATCGCCTTGGCGGCGCCGGTGGAGGTGGGCACGATGTTCAGGGCGGCGGCGCGGGCGCGGCGCAGGTCCTTGTGCGGGCCGTCCTGGAGGTTCTGGTCCTGGGTGTAGGCGTGGATCGTGGTCATCAGGCCCTTCTCGATGCCGAAGGTGTCGTTGATGACCTTCGCCATGGGGGCCAGGCAGTTGGTCGTGCAGGAGGCGTTGGAGATGATGGTGTGCGCCGCCGGGTCGTACTTGTCGTGGTTGACGCCCATCACGATCGTGATGTCCTCGCCCTTGGCGGGCGCGGAGATGATGACCTTCTTGGCGCCGTTCTCGGCGTGCACCTTGGCCTTGGCGGCGTCGGTGAACAGGCCGGTCGACTCGACGACGACGTCCACGCCCAGGTCGCCCCACGGCAGCTTGGCGGGGTCGCGCTCGGCGAACACCTTGATCGCCTTGCCGTCGACGGTGATCTCGTCGGCCGAGCTCTTGACCTCGTACGGCAGGCGGCCCAGGATGCTGTCGTACTTGAGCAGGTGGGCAAGGGTGGCATTGTCGGTCAGGTCGTTGACGGCGACGACCTCGATGTCCTTACCGCCGGCCGCCACGGCTCGCCAGAAGTTGCGGCCGATACGACCGAAGCCGTTGATGCCTACGCGGATGCTCACGGAAGCTGATCTCCTCGAACGTCGTTGCGCCGGCTCGTGCCGGCGTCGTGGCGGGCTGAAACCTCAGATAACCCTACCGGGTGCCAATTGGTGTAGACCACGTGGCCATCCCCTTTCCCGCCGCCCCTGCGGACCTGGTGAATCTCCCCAGCTCACGGCCACTCCACGACGCCGCCGTCCCCCTCGCACTCCCCCGCCCGGCACCGCCGCCGCCCTGTCCCGCGGCCGCCGCGGCGCGGCCCGTCAGGGGGCGAGCATCTCGGCGGTGAGGTTGGCGTCGGTGCTGGCGATGCCGAGGTCGGAGGCGCGTTTGTCGGCCATGGCGAGCAGCCGCCGGATGCGGCCGGCGATGGCGTCCTTGGTCAGCGGCGGGTCGGCGATCTGGCCGAGCTCCTCCAGCGACGCCTGCTTGTGCTCCACCCGCAGACGCCCGGCGACGACCAGGTGCTCGGGGGCTTCGTCGCCGAGGATCTCCAGCGCCCTCTGCACCCTGGCGCCGGCGGCCACCGCCGCCCGCGCCGAACGGCGCAGGTTGGCGTCGTCGAAGTTGGCCAGGCGGTGGGCCGTGGCGCGCACCTCGCGGCGCATGCGGCGTTCCTCCCATGCCAGGACGCTGTCGTGCGCGCCGAGCCGGGTCAGCAGGGCGCTGATCGCGTCGCCGTCCCTGACCACCACACGGTCGACCCCGCGGACCTCCCGCGCCTTGGCGTGGATCTTGAGCCGCCGGGCGGAGCCCACCAGGGCGAGCGCGGCCTCCGGGCCGGGGCAGGTCACCTCCAGCGACATCGAGCGGCCCGGCTCGGTCAGCGAGCCGTGGGCGAGGAACGCGCCCCGCCAGGCGGCCTCGGCGTCGCAGGTGGCCCCGGATACGACCTGGCGCGGGAGTCCGCGCACCGGCCTCCCGTGGTTGTCGATCAACCCGGTCTGGCGGGCGAGCGCCTCGCCGTCGCGGTACACCCGCACCACATACCTCGACCCCTTGCGCAACCCCGCGGGCGCCAGCACCAGCACCTCGGCCTTGTGCCCGAACACCTCGCCGATGTCCTTGATCAGCCGCCGGGCGGTGACGTTGGTGTCCAGCTCCGCCTCGATCACGATGCGGCCGCCCACAAGGTGCAGCCCGCTCGCGAACCGAAGCAACGTCGACACCTCGGCCTTGCGGCAGCAAGGCTTCAGCACCGACAGCCGGCTCAGCTCGTCCTTCACCACACCCGTCATGGCCATGTGCCTGTGTCCTCCCCCATACAGACGCCTTTCACGGTCGAAGCAGCCTCGTCGCGCCAGGCGGACCTCCGCCGGCGCCCGGCGCGGCTCCATCGGCCCCCGGCAAGTCTCTCGCACCCCGTGGGCGCGCTGACCAGGATCAACGCTTCCCACGGAAAATCTCGTCCAGGACCGAGGCAAGTCGTCGTGCATCATGCCTGGGTGAGCCGTCGGAGGCGGCGACGTCGGCGAGCACCAGACGCCCGCCCAGCGCGTCGGCGGCCTTCTCCAGTTCGTCGCGCTCGCCCACCACCCGGTGGTCGGCGAGCACCACGTCGACGGTGAGCCCGGGAGCGTGATCGCGCAGCACCTGCAGGTGCTTCTCGGCGGAGAACCCGTCGGTCTCCCCCGGCTGCGGGGCCAGGTTGAGGGTGACCAGCCGCCTGGCGGCGGTGCCGTGCAGGGCGGCGGCGAGCTGGGGCACCTTCAGGTGCGGCAGCACACTGGTGAACCACGACCCTGGCCCGAACACCACCCAGTCGGCCTCGCGCACCGCCTCGACCGCCTCGGGACAGGCCGGGGGGTCGGCCGGCACCAGGGAGATCGCCTGGACGTTGCCCGGGGTGAGCGCGCACGCGACCTGCCCGCGGACCACGCTGACGAGCCCGTCCAGCTCGACCTCGGCCTCGATGTCCAGCGGCACCGAGGCCATCGGCAGGACGCGGCCGTGCGCGCCGAGCAGGCGGCCCACCCAGTCGAGCCCCGCCACCGGGTCGTCGAGCAGTTCCCACAGCGCCACGATGAGCAGGTTGCCGACGGCGTGGCCGTGCAGCTCGCCCTCGCTGAGGAAGCGGTGCTGGACCACCTTGCTCCAGGTCTGGCCCCAGTCGTCGTCGCCGCACAGGGCCGCGAGGGCCATGCGCAGGTCACCGGGCGGCAGGACGCCCAGCTCGCGCCTGAGACGCCCGCTGGAGCCGCCGTCGTCGGCCACGGTCACCACGGCGGTCAGCTCTCCGGTGACCCGCCGCAGCGCCGACAGCGAGGCGTACAGCCCGTGCCCCCCGCCGAAAGCCACCACCCGCGCCGCCCCACCCCGCCCGAACCGCTCAAGCCCGTCGAGCAGGGAGGCTGAGCCGGCCGACCCGTCCGGGGTGGAGCGTGCCGGCGGCGCCGTGGACCCTGCCGGGCTTGGGGCGTCTTCGGTCTCCTCCGCGCCGCGGGCCGCGTGCCGGCGGCCCGCCGGGGTCTCGGTGCGGGCCCTGCCCGCGCAAGCCCCGTCATCCACGTTCACTCGCGGCCCACATCCCGGTGGCTGACCTGAACCTCCATGCCCCGATCGCGCAGGCGGGCGCCGATCTGCTCGGACATGGCCACGCTGCGGTGCTTGCCGCCGGTGCAGCCGACGGCCAGGGTGGCATACCCCTTGCCCTCGCGGACATAGCCGGCGGCCACGACGCCGAAGGCCTCCTCATAGGCGTCCAGGAACTCCTTGGCTCCCGGCTGGCTGAGGACGTACTCGCGCACGGGCGCGTCCAACCCGCTCATCGGCCGCAGCTCGGGCACCCAGTGCGGATTGGGCAGGAACCTGCAGTCGACCACCAGATCGGCGTCCACCGGCAGGCCGTACTTGAACCCGAAGGACACCACGTTGACCCGCAGGCCGGGGCGGTCGTCCCCGCCGAAGAAAGAGACGATCTTGCCGCGCAGCTCGTGCACGTTGTGCGAGGAGGTATCGATGACCAGGTCGGCGTTGGCCCGCACCTCGCGCAGGATGCCCCGCTCGCGGGCGATGCCGTCCACCAGGCGCCCCTCGCCCTGGAGCGGGTGCGGCCTGCGGACGTTCTCGAAGCGGCGGACGAGTTCCTCGTCGCTGGCCTCCAGGAAGACCACGCGCACCCCGACGCCCCGCGCCTCGAGCTCTTCGATCGCGGTGTTGAGGTCGGTGGTGAAGGCCAGGCTCCGGACGTCGACCACGGCGGCGACCTTGTCGGTGTCAAGCTTGACCCGGCCGGCCTCCTCCGCCATGGCGAACAGCATGCCCGGCGGCAGGTTGTCGATCACGAACCAGCCGAGGTCCTCCAGGGCCTTGGCGGCCGTGCTGCGGCCGGCTCCGGACATGCCGGTGACGATGACGAACGCGGTGTCGCGCACCGCCCCCTTGCGGCCCCGCGCCTCCGCCGGCCGCGGCCGCGACACCTCGCGCCCGTTGCCGTCTGTCTGCTCGGTCATGTGCTCTCCCCCTTCAACGCGGCAACGATCGCTTCGGCGGTCGAAAGCCCGATGCCGGGAACCTCGCGGATCTCCTCGACGGTCGCCCCCTGCAACCGCTTGACGGACCCGAAGCGCTTCAGCAAAGCCTGTTTGCGCGCTGACCCGAGCCCCCGGATCTCGTCCAGAACGCTCACCTTGACAGACTTCGAACGTTTCGAACGATGGTAGGTGATGGCGAAGCGGTGTGCCTCGTCACGCACCCTTTGCAGCAGATAAAGGCTTTCGCTGGTTCTGGGCAGGATCACCGGCTGGTCGTCGCCGGGGACCCAGACCTCCTCCAGCCGCTTGGCCAGCCCGCTCACCGAGACGTCGTCCACGCCGAGCTCGTCCAGCGCCCGCTGGGCCGCCGCCACCTGGGCGGGGCCGCCGTCGACCACGACCAGGTTGGGCGGATAGGCGAACCTGCGCGGTTTGCCGGTCTCGGGGTCGATCGGCTCGGGGTCGAGCTCGCCGCTCTCGGCGCGCTCTTCGACCAGGCGCTTGAACCGGCGGTGGATCACCTCGTAGATGGAGGCGACATCGCCCTGCCCGGCCGTGCCGCGGATGGCGAACCGGCGGTACTCGCTCTTGCGGGCCAGGCCGTCCTCGAAGACGACCATCGAGGCCACGACGTCGTCGCCCTGCAGGTGGGAGACGTCGTAGCACTCGATGCGCAACGGAGCCTGGTCGAGGTCGAGCGCGTCGGCGATCTCTTGCAGCGCACGGCTGCGCGTGGTCAGGTCGCTGGCCCTGCGCAGCTTGTGCTGGGCGAGGGACTCTTTGGCGTTGCGCTCGACGGTCTCCATGAGGGCCTTCTTGTCGCCGCGCTGCGGCACGCGCACCTCGACCCTCGCGCCACGCTGCTCGGTGAGCAGCTCGGCGACCGCGCCGGCCTCCGGCGGCAGGGCCGGGACCAGCACCTCACGCGGCACCGCCTCGGGCGTCGCCTCGCCGTACATCTGGAGCAGGAAGTGTTCGACCAGCTCGCCGGTGGTGGCCTCCTCGACCTTGTCGACGACCCAGCCGCGCTGGCCGCGGATGCGGCCCCCGCGCACGTAGAACACCTGGACCGCGGCCTCCAGCGGGTCTTCGGTGAGGGCGACCACGTCGCAGTCGGTGCCCTCGCCGAGCACCACGGCCTGCTTCTCCAGCGCCCGCTGCAGGGCCTGGATGTCGTCGCGGAGGCGGGCGGCCCTCTCGTACTCCTCGGCGGCGGCGGCTTCGCGCATGGCGCGTTCGAGCCGTTTGATGAACCGGCCGGTGTTCCCGGCCATGAAGTCGCAGAAATCCTCGGCCAGCTCGCGGTGCTGCTCGGGGGTGACGTTGCCGACGCAGGGCGCCGAGCACTTGTCGATGTAGCCCAGCAGGCAGGGCCGGCCGATCTGCCCGGCGCGCTTGAACACCCCCGCCGAGCAGGTGCGCACGGGAAAGACGCGCAGCAGCAGGTCGACGGTCTCTCTGATGGCCCAGGCGTGGGAGTAGGGCCCGAAGTAGCGGGTGCCCTTGCGCTTGGCGCCGCGCAGCACCTGCACCCGGGGGAAGTCCTCGCCCATGGTGACCGCGAGGAAGGGATAGGACTTGTCGTCGCGGTACTTGACGTTGAACCGGGGGTCGAACTCCTTGATCCAGGAGTATTCGAGCTGGAGGGCCTCGACCTCGGTGCCCACGACGGTCCAGTCGACCCCCGCGGCCGTGGTGAGCATGGTCTGGGTGCGCGGGTGGAGGCCGGCGAAGTCGGCGAAGTAGGAGTTCAGGCGCTGCCGGAGGCTCTTGGCCTTGCCGACATAGATGACCCGGCCATGGGCATCCCTGAAGCGGTACACACCTGGTGACTCAGGGATCGACCCCGGCTCGGGGCGGAAGCTCAGGGGGCTGTTCGCGGGTCTCGCCACAACAGAAAGCCTATCCGGACCCGCCGACAGAATAGGGCTATCCGCCTCCCCCGGAGATCGCCCCCAGGCATCCCCACCCCCTGGCACACACCACCTCCGCCGCCCTCGCCCGGTGCTCGCCGCGGAACCGCCCGGCCGCCGCCCGGATCGACCTCGCACGACCGCACAGGACTGCGCCGTCGCGACCGCACCGCACTCGCGAGCCGTGTGGTCAGGCCGCCCAGACCGGCTCGGAGGACTCGCGCACGCGGCCGTCGGCGCCGAAGATCAGGAAACGGTCGAAATCGGCGGCGAACCACCGGTCGTGGGTGACCGCGACGACCGTCCCCTCGAAGCACGCGAGCCCCTGCTGCAAGGCCTCGGCGCTGGCGAGGTCGAGGTTGTCGGTGGGCTCGTCCAGGAGCAGCAAGGTCGCGCCCGACAACTCCAGCAGCAGGATCTGCAGGCGCGCCTGCTGTCCGCCGGACAGCGTCTCGAACGGCCGGCGGGCCGCCGGCGCGAGCTCGTAGCGGGCGAGCGCCGCCATGGCCTCGTTCAGCGTCAGCGCGTGACCTTGCGTGACCAGGTCGGCGGCCGTCCGCCCGTGCAGCTCGGGACGCGCGTGCGTCTGCGCGAAGTGCCCGGGCGCCACCCGGGCGCCCAGGCGGACCACGCCCGCGTGCCGGTAGCCCTGTCCCGAGCCGGGAGCCGCGCCGGCGAGCAGGCGGAGGAAGTGGGATTTGCCGGTTCCGTTCGAGCCGAGGACGGCGACGCGTTCTCCGTGCCATATCTCCAGGTCGAACGGCCGCACCAGACCGGGCAGCTCGACCGACTCGCAGACGACCGCCCGCTTGCCGGTGCGGCCGCCGCGCAGCCGCATGCGCACGTTCTGCCCTCGCGGCGCCCGCTCCGGCGGGCCGGCCTCCTCGAACCTGCGCAGCCGCGTGCGGGCGGCGCGGTAGGAGGAGGCCACCGCGTCGTTGTTGGCGGCGGTCTGGCGCAGGGTGTTCACCAGCTGCCTGAGCCTGGCATGCTCCTCCTCCCAGCGGCGCTTCAGCTCCTCCAGGCGCTCGACGCGGTCGTGCCGGGCCTGGGCGTAGGAGGCGAAGCCGCCGCCGTGGACCCACACTCTCCGGTCCTCCACGGTGAGGATGCGGTCGGCGGTGTTCGCCAGCAGGCGGCGGTCGTGCGAGACGAGCAGAACGGTCTTCCCCACGGCGCGCAGGCGCTCCTCCAGCCACTGCTTGGCGGGCACGTCCAGGTAGTTGTCCGGTTCGTCCAGCAGCAGCAGCTCGTCCGGCCCGCGCAGGAGAGCCTCCAGCACCAGCCGCTTCTGCTCGCCGCCCGACAGGGTGTTCACCGGCCGTTCCTCGACGCGGTCGTAGGGCAGGCCGAGGGCCGCGGTCGCGCAGGTGTCCCAGACGACCTCCGCCTCATAGCCGCCGGCATCGGCGTAGTCGGCCAGAGCCTGGGCGTACGCGAGCTGCGCCGGCTCGTCGTCCGCGCGCGCCAGCGCGGCCTCGGCGCGCGCGACCGCCACGGCCGCCGCGCGGACGCCTTCGGGGGCGACCGACAGCAGCAGGTCGCGCACGGTGCGGCCGTCGCGCACCCCGCCGATGAACTGCCGCATGACGCCGAGGCCGCCCGAGCGGGCCACGCGGCCCCCGGCCGGCGGGAGGTCCCCGGCGATCAGCCTGAGCAGCGTCGTCTTGCCGGCGCCGTTCGGCCCGACGAGGGCCGCCTTGGCGCCCTCGCCGACGCGGAAGGACACCCCGTCCAGCAGCGGCCGCCCGTCGGGCAGGACGTAGGTCAGCTCGCTCACCTCGATGTGGCCCATCGCCGCCTCTCTCGTCCACTCCGTCCCGCTCGATCGTCGATCGAGTACCGGACCGACGATCCAGTACTCGTTCACCATACTAGGATCACGTCATGGACATGAGCGCGACGGGCGAGTCGGGAACGGGCCGGAGGGCGCCGCGCGGCGGCGGCGGAGGCGGCGGAGACGTGTGGCTGCGGCCCCGCCCGGCGCGACGCCAGGCGCCGCCGCTCACCCGTGACCGCATCGTCGCCGAGGCCGTGGCCGCGCTGGACGAGGAGGGCGAGGCCCGACTGACCATGCGCCGCCTGGCCGAGCGTCTCGGCACCGGGTCCACCACGCTGTACTGGCACGTCGAGACCAAGGACGACGTGCTCGACCTCGCGTTGGACGCCGTGTTCGGCGAGGTCGCGGTGCCGTCGGAGCATTCGGGCGACTGGCGGGCGGACGTCGGCGCACTGGCCGGCGAGTGGCGCGCCGCCCTGCTGAGGCACCCGTGGTCGGCCGCCGTGCTGGGACGGCCCCTCATGGGTCCGAACGTCCTGGCGCGCACGGAGTATCTGCACGCGGCTCTGGTCGGCGCGGGCCTGCGCGGTCCGCATCTGACCGCGGCGGCGTACGGGCTGGCCAACTACGTCATCGGCTCGGCCATGATGCAGGCCGCGTGGGCGTCACGTGACGAGGACGAGGCGCGGCGGGCCGCCGACGAGCGGCTGCGGGCCGAACACGACCGCTACCCCACGCTGGCGGAGCACGGCCACCTGGTCGGCAAGGACTGGGACGAGGCGTTCACCCATGGCCTGAGGTACCTCCTGGACGGCATCGCCGCCCAGCTCGCCTCCGGTCCGGCTCACCCCTGACCGGTCCGCCGCCGAGACGCCCGCACACCGGCGGTGATCGAGAACGGTTGAGCGGTCCGCGTGCGGACGACGCCTTGCCTGCGGGCACGCCCTGCCGGCCGGACGCGCCACGACCCGATCGAAGAGCACGCGGGCAGAGGCGGGGGCGGACGCGCCGCGGGCGGGGACGGAGGTGGTCCTCCGGCCCCGCCCGCGTGCGGTCGCCTGGTGGTGGCGGTGTCAGGCCAGGGTGATGGACCCGCCCTTGACCTTGATCTTCTTCTCCTCCAGCGGCGAGCTCGCGGGGCCGTCGGCCACGGAGCCATCGGCGATCTTGAACTTGCTGCCGTGGCACGGGCAGTTGATCGTTCCACCGGACACCGAGCCCACCGGGCAGCCCTGGTGGGTGCAGATCGCGCTGAACGCCTTGAACTCACCGTCCGCCGGCTGGGTGATGACGATCTTCTCGTCCTTGAAGATCTTGCCGCCGCCCTTGGGGATGTCGCTGGTCTTGGCCAAAGCGTTCCCGCCGCCGCCGGAGCCGGAGTCGCTCGCGGCGCCGTCCGACGAGGACGCGGGCGCCGGATCGGAGGAAGAGTCGCCGCTGTCCGTCGAGGCCGACGTCCCATATCCGCCGCACGCGGTCAGCACGACGGCCAGCCCCGCGCCACTCGCGCCGAGCATCACCGCACGCCGTGTCGTATCCGTCTCGGTCATATTCGCCTTCCTCGGTTTTCCTTATCTCCTGCTACGGCTCTCGCCGCCACGTGGTTCAGCATGGAGCACACGTGACTCAGGCAGTATGAACAATTACGCATAAGACATGGGTCAGGCCCGCCGCTCCACCTGATGTGCGAAGGAGCGGCGGGCCGTCGTGACGCGGGCGAAGCGCCTCAGTCGCGAGGAGACGGGCTCAGCCGCCCAGGACCTTGCTGAGGAAGCGGCCGGTGTGGCTGTCCTCGATGCGGGCGACCTGCTCGGGAGTGCCGGTGGCCAGCACCAGGCCGCCCCTGGAGCCGCCCTCGGGGCCCATGTCGATGACCCAGTCGGCGGTCTTGATCACGTCCAGGTTGTGCTCGATCACGATGACGGTGTTGCCGCCGTCCACCAGGCGGCCGAGGACGCCGAGCAGCTTGCGGATGTCCTCGAAGTGCAGGCCGGTGGTGGGCTCGTCCAGCACGTAGATGGTGCGGCCGGTGGAGCGGCGCTGCAGCTCCGAGGCGAGCTTGACGCGCTGGGCCTCGCCGCCGGACAGCGTGGTGGCGGGCTGGCCGAGCCGGACGTACCCGAGGCCCACGTCATTGAGCGTCTTGAGGTGGCGCTTGATCGGCGGGATGGCGTCGAAGAACTCAAGAGCCTCCTCGATCGGCATGTCGAGGACCTCGGAGATCGTCTTGCCCTTGTAGTGCACCTCGAGCGTCTCGCGGTTGTAGCGGGCGCCGTGGCAGACCTCGCAGGGGACGTAGACGTCCGGCAGGAAGTTCATCTCGATCTTGATGGTGCCGTCGCCCGAGCACGCCTCGCACCGGCCGCCCTTGACGTTGAAGCTGAACCGGCCGGGCTGATACCCGCGGATCTTGGCCTCGGTGGTCTGGGCGAACAGCTTGCGCACGTGGTCGAACACCCCGGTGTAGGTGGCCGGGTTGGAGCGCGGGGTGCGGCCGATGGGGCTCTGGTCGACGTGCACGACCTTGTCCACCAGATCGGTGCCGGTGACGCGAGAGTGCCGGCCGGGGACGGTCTTGGCGCCGTTGAGTTCCTTGGCCAGCGCGTTGTAGAGGATGTCGTTGACCAGGGTGGACTTGCCGGACCCCGACACGCCGGTGACCGCGGTGAACACGCCCAGCGGGAACTCGACGTCGACGCCCTTGAGGTTGTGCTCGCGGGCCCCCTTGACGACCAGCTTGCGCTTGGCGTCGCGCTTGCGCCGGGCGGCCGGCACGTCGATGCTCCTGCGCCCGGACAGGTAGGCGCCGGTGAGGGAGTGCTCGCTGGAGAGCAGGTCTTGCACCGTGCCCGACACCACGACCTGGCCGCCGTGCTCGCCCGCGCCCGGGCCGATGTCGACGACCCAGTCGGCGGCGGCGATGGTGTCCTCGTCGTGCTCGACGACGATGAGGGTGTTGCCCATGTCGCGCAGGCGGATCAGCGTGTCGAGCAGGCGCTGGTTGTCGCGCTGGTGCAGGCCGATGGACGGCTCGTCCAGGACGTACAGCACGCCGACCAGGCCCGAGCCGATCTGCGTGGCCAGGCGGATGCGCTGCGCCTCGCCGCCGGCCAGGGTGCCGGCCGCGCGGTCGAGGGTGAGGTAGTCGAGCCCGACGTCCAGCAGGAAGCCCAGCCGCGCGTTGATCTCTTTGACGACCCGCTCGGCGATGTGCATGTCGCGCTCGGACAGGGTGAGCCCGCCGAGGAACTTGGCGCACTCGCCGATGGACATGGACGAGACGTGGGCGATGGAGCGGTCGCTGACCGTCACCGCCAGCGACACCGGCTTGAGGCGGGCGCCCTTGCAGGTGGGGCAGGGGATCTCGCGCATGAAGCCTTCGAAGCGCTCGCGCGAGGAGTCGCTCTCGGCCTCGGCGTGCCGCCGCTGCACCCAGGGGATCACGCCCTCGAAGGTGGTGTAGTACGAGCGCTGCCGGCCGTAGCGGTTGCTGTAGCGGACGTGGACCTGCTCGTCGTAGCCGCGCAGCAGGGCCTTCTGCGCCTGCTTGGGCAGCCGCTCCCACGCGGTGTCCAGGTCGAAGCCCATGGCGAGCCCGAGCGCCTCCACCAGCCGGATGAAGTAGTCGCTGGTGTGGCCGCCCGCCCACGGGGACAGCGCGCCGTCGCCCAGGGTCTTCTCGGGGTCGGGTACCACCAGGTCGGGGTCGACCTCCATGCGCGTGCCGAGACCGGTGCAGTCGGGGCAGGCGCCGAACGGCGAGTTGAAGGAGAACGACCGGGGCTCGAGCTCCTCGAACGACAGGTCGTCGTAGGGGCAGTAGAGGTGCTCGGAGTAGAACCGCTCACGCCCGGGGTCGCCCTCGGGAAGGTCGACGAAGTCGAGCGTGATCGTGCCGCCGGAAAGCTGGAGGGCGGTCTCGACCGAGTCGGTGAGGCGGCGGCGCGCGCCGTCCTTCACCGAGAGACGGTCGACGATGACCTCGATGTCGTGCTTTTCGTACTTCTTCAGGGTCGGCGGCTCTTCGAGCCGGATCACGGTGCCGTCGACCCGCGCCCGCGCGAAGCCCTTGGACTGCAGCTCGCGGAACAGCTCGGCGTACTCGCCCTTGCGCCCGCGGATGACCGGGGCCATGACCTGGAAGCGTGTGCCCTCCTCCAACTCGAGCACGCGGTCGACGATCTGCTGCGGGGTCTGCCGGGCGATGGGACGGCCGCAGGTGGGGCAGTGGGGCTTGCCGATGCGGGCCCACAGCAGACGCAGGTAGTCGTAGACCTCGGTGATGGTGCCGACCGTGGAGCGGGGGTTGCGGGAGGTGGACTTCTGGTCGATCGAGACGGCCGGGGACAGGCCCTCGATGAAGTCGACGTCGGGCTTGTCCATCTGCCCGAGGAACTGCCGTGCGTACGCCGAGAGCGACTCGACATAGCGCCGCTGGCCCTCGGCGAAGATGGTGTCGAAGGCCAGGCTGGACTTGCCCGAGCCGGACAGCCCGGTGAAGACGATGAGAGCGTCTCGCGGCAGGTCGAGCGAGACGTCTTTGAGATTGTGTTCGCGCGCGCCACGAACGATCAAGCGGTCGGCCACAGCAGATCTCTCATGTTGGGGTTGCGATCCACGGCGGCCGGAGAAGGCCACCTCTGACTAGTCGCCGCCACTGTAACGACGGGGTCCGACAGTTTTTCCGCGCTCCGGCGAGGGACATGCCGGGCGCCGGCCGCCCGGCACCCGCGGAAGATCGCGCGGGCGGAGGATTTCGGATGAAGGATGTGTCGCATGACCGTTTTGAACGCCCTCCGGGCCGAGCTCACCGCGGCCACGAACCGTTTGCTCACCACCACGGCCGCGTTGTCCGGCTCGGACGTCACGGCTCCCTCCCTGCTTCCGGGGTGGACGCGCGGCCACGTGCTGGCCCACATCGCGCGGAACGCCGACAGCCACGTCAACCTCGTGACGTGGGCCAAGACGGGTGTGTACACACCACAGTACCCAACGCACGAGGCCAGAGAGACGGAGATAGCGGAAGGAGCCGGCAGGCCCGCCGCGGAGCAGCACGCGGACATCGCCGCGAGCGCGGCGCGCCTGGACGACGCCATCGCCTCGATGCCGGCGCCCGCCTGGGCCGCCACCGTGGGCGGCCTGAACGGCGGCGGGCACCCCGCCTGGTACATCCTGGTGCGCAGGATCCGGGAGGTGGAGATCCACCACGTCGACCTGGACGCCGGCTACACCTGGACGGCCTGGCCCGAGCCCTTCGTGTGGCGCGAACTGCACGACTCCATGGCCGCCTGGCCGCGCGAGCAGAGCCCGGTCGGCGCCCTCCACGCCGGCGGGCGGCGCTGGACCGGCCTCGGTGACGGCCCGGCGGTGGAGGGGCCGCCCGGGGCCGTCCTCGCCTGGGTGGCCGGCCGCCTGCCTTCCCGTGATCTGGGCGAGGTGGTGCGCCTGAGAGACGAGCCCGCCGGCCGGGCGGAGGGCGACGATCAACCTGGGCCCGGGAGGCTTAGGCTGGCGGGAAAGCCTCCGGCTGCGCCGCGGTGGCCGGCGACGGCACCTCCCGGCCTGCCGGCGACGCCACCTGAGGAGTATCCATGAGCTACACCGGTGATGTGACGGCCGGCGGCCCCGCGGACGTCCGCGAGCTGCCCGACCTGACGATCGGCAAGGTGGAGGTGGGCGGTTTCGGGAACAACGCCTACCTGCTGCGCTGCCGCGAGACCGGCGACGGGGTGCTGATCGACGCCGCCGCCGATCCCGCGAGGCTGCTGGAGCTGATCGGCGACCGGCCCATCAGCAAGATCGTCACCACGCATCGCCACCAGGACCACTGGTCGGCGCTGGCGGAGGTCGTCAAGGCGACCGGGGCCGAGACCGTCGCCCACCCGCTGGACGCCCCGCACCTGCCCGTCCCGGTGACCCAGCCCGTGGAGCACGGCGACAGGGTCACCGTCGGCGTGGTCACCCTGGACGTCATCCACCTGCGCGGCCACACCCCCGGTTCCATCGCGCTGCTGTTCCAGAACGCCCACCTGTTCACCGGCGACTCCCTGTTCCCCGGCGGCGTGGGCAACACCGAGCGCGACCCGGCCCGGTTCGAGCGGCTCTACACCGACGTGGTGGAGCGCGTCTTCGACCGGCTGCCCGACGAGACCTGGGTGTACCCCGGCCACGGCAAGGACACCACCCTCGGCGCCGAGCGCCCTTCCCTGCCCGAGTGGCGCGCCCGCGGCTGGTAGGCCGGAGACACGGCGCCCGGAACGGCCGGACGGCCGCCCACCGGAGCGCGGAACGGCCGTCGCCGGAACGGTCGTTCATCGGAAACCGCCGTTCATCGGAAACGGCCGCCCGCCGGACGCGAGACGGCCCGATCCCCTCGGTGTCGAGGGGACCGGGCCGTGTGCGCGTCGTAGGGACCGCCGCCGGGCTAACGGACGGCGGACTCGGTGTCCTTGCGCTCTTTGCGCTGCTCACGCTTGAACATGAGCACGCGCAGCGGGATGGCCGACACCAGGGCGATCTGCATGCAGGCGCCGACCTGGATGAGCAGGTCACCGCCGGACAGGTCGGCCGCCCACACGATGAGGCAGACCACGTTGATCATGACCCAGCCGAGCACCACCGCCGCGAGGTTGCCCTTGGGCTTGGGGTACTCGATGCGGCTCACCATGAGCCAGGCCACGGCGAAGATGCCGAGCAGGGTGAGGTACGACGGCTGGAACAGCAGCACGATGGAGACCACCGTCATGGCGCCCATCGGGATGGGCAGGCCCATGAAGTCGCCGCTCTTGGTCTTGACGCAGGCGAAGCGCGCGAGCCGGACGACGCCGGCCACCAGCACCGAGACGGCCGCGCAGAGGACCACCCACAGCGGCAGCTTGTGGGAGAAGCCGGCCCAGGCGACCACCATGAACGCCGGGGCGAAGCCGAAACTGATCACGTCGGCGAGGTTGTCCAGCTCGGCCCCCATGGCCGAGGCGCGGAACTTGCGGGCGACCAGCCCGTCGAACAGGTCGCACGTGGCGCCGATCAGCAGCAGCACCACGGCGGTGGCGAAGTAGCGGGGGTCGGACTGGAACTCGCTCTGGGCCTGCAACTGACTGATCGCCGACCACGCCAGCACGCACACCGCGAGGAACCCGCAGACCGCGTTGCCGATGGACAGCGAGTCGGCCGCCGACAGCCGGAAGGCCTTGCCGACCGGTCCCCGGGGTTCTTCGTCCTCGTCCACGCCCTCTATGGACCAGCCTGCGTCAGCCGCGGTCAATGCGAGTCACTCCTGCCGTCGTCCGCTCCCCCACGCTCACCGCAGGGGCGATCCCTTCTGGAAGGTAGATGTCCACGCGGGAGCCGAACCGGATGAGCCCGATGCGCTCCCCTCGCGTGAGCTTCGCCCCCATGCCGACGTACGGCACGATGCGGCGCGCCACCGCTCCGGCGATCTGCACGAGCTCCAGGTCGCCGATCTCGGTCTCGAAGTGCCACACGACCCGCTCGTTCTGGTCGCTGTCCTTGTTGAACGCCGGGCGGAAGCCGCCCGCCACGTGCCGGATGGAGGTCACCGTGCCGTCGAGCGGCGCGCGGTTCACGTGGACGTCCAGCGGGCTCATGAAGATCGCCACGCGGGTGCGCCCGTCCGGCTGCGGGTCGATGCTCTGGACCACGCCGTCAGCGGGGCTCAGCACCAGCCCTGCGCCCGGCTCGCGGTCGGGGTCGCGGAAGAACCACAGCATGGCGCCGGTGAGAGCCGTCAGCGGAGCCGCCGCGAGCACCCACGGGCGGGACCGCCGGGCCAGGCCCGCCGAGACGACGGCCGCGGCGGCGGTGGGGGCCAGCCAGGGGGAGACACCACGTGCCAGCCGCACACGGCGGCGACTGTGGCTTGGCGAATCGTTGGACACGGGGAACCTTTTGTGATGTTTGCGGCCAGAGACCGGTTCGTGACTTGTCGCCGAATGTTACCCATCCCGTCGCCATTGCATAGCGATACGAGACAAGCAAATCGCCTCATGCACCAATTCGCTACCCTTGGGACACCTTCGCCGGGGCGGCGGCGCCACCGGACCGCTTGTCGCGCCTGGCCTTGATGAGGCTGGCCACGGTGGTGACCACCATCGTCACGCCGATGACCGAAAGGGAGACCCAGATCGGCACTTCGGGCGCCCAGGAGACACCACTGGTGTGCAAGGCCTCCATGATGAGCTTAACCCCGATGAAGCCCAGAATGAACGACAGACCGTAGCTGATGTACACCAACCGCTGCAGGAGCCCACCGAGCAGGAAATAGAGCTGACGCAGGCCCATCAGGGCGAACGCGTTGGCGGTGAAGACGATGAAGGCGTCCTGCGTGAGCCCGAAGATCGCGGGGATGGAGTCCAGCGCGAACAGCAGGTCGGTGGTGCCGATGGCCACCATGACGATCAGCATCGGGGTCACCATGCGGCGGCCGTCCACCCGGGCGGTGACCTTCGAGCCGACGAAGCCGTCGGTGGTCGGGAAGATGCGGCGCACCCACCGCAGCAGCAGGTTCTCCTTGAACTCCTCCTCGTCGTGGCCGCGCAGCAGGTTCACGGCCGTGTAGAGCAGGAAGGCCCCGAACACGTAGAACAGCCAGCCGAAGCGCTGCAGGGCCGCCGCGCCGACCAGGATGAAGATCCCGCGCATCACCAGCGCCATCAGCACGCCCACCAGGAGCACCTTGTGCTGGTACACCCTCGGCACGGCGAAGCGGCCCATGATGATGTAGAAGATGAACAGGTTGTCCACGCTCAGGCTGTACTCGGTCAGATAGCCGGCGAAGTACTCGCCCGCGTGGTCCGGCCCGGCGATCATCCACAGGCCGATGCCGAACAGGACGGCCAGCGTGACGTAGAAGCCGACCCAGAAGCTCGCCTGCCTCAGCGAGAACTCGCGGGGCTCACCTCTGTCGACGATCCACAGGTCGAAGGCCAGCACCACCAAGAGCCCAGCAATGAGCCCCGCCCAAACCCATACGGAAACGTCCAAGACAAACCTCCGGCCCGCGTCAAAGTGCCGGAGGTCTCTCCCGCCCGCACCAGTGGCGCGGACCGGCAGCCCCGGGCCCGCCGTAAGGGACGTTCCGTGATGACGAGGCTGTCGCGAAGGGATACTCCCCCCCTCGCCGAGGAGTATAGGCGAGCGCATAAGCCGTACCTAATCAGCGGTTTCACCAGGCGCGGCCTTCCGGCCGCCCGCGCCCCCGAATCCGCTGATCAACGCCGGTTCCCGCACGGTCCACCCCCATCCGAGACACCCCCACGAGGACGGCCGGCCCGAGGAGGACCACCGGAAACCGCGACCAGGACACCCGAAGGCCGAAGGGCCGGCCAACGCACAAGGACCGCCGCGAGGAAGCGCCCGGACGCGCGAGAACCGTCCCCGGGGGCACAGGAACGCACAAGGACCATCCCGAGAAAGCGCCCGGACGCGCGAGAACCCCTGGCGAGGGGGTGCTCAGGCGGCGCTGGGGCCGCCGGAAGGGCGGCCGGGACGCGAGAGGGCCGCTGCGGGAACGGTCAGGCGTGGCCGGTGGCGGTCGCTCGCGCGGCCTCGTAGGCGGTGGCGGCGGCGCGCAGGGCGGCCTGCTCGTCCGGCAGCGGGCGGGCCGCCGCGGCGGCCGACAGGCGGGCGGCCAGCGCCGGGTCGGCGATCAACCGCGCGATCGCCTCGCGCAGGGCGGCCGCGTCCCCGGGCGGGACGAGTAGCGCGGCGTCGCCGACCATCGCAGGGACGCCGCCGACCGCCGTCGCGACGATCGGCTTGGCGGCCCTGAGCGCCTCCTGGACGTTCAGCGGCTGTCCCTCCCAGCGGCTCGGCGACACCAGCGCGTCGGCCGCCTGGAGGAGGTCGGCCACATCGGCGCGGTCGCCCAGGAGCAGGACCGGGAGCCCTTCGGCCTCGACGCGCGACCGCAACTCGCCGCGCAGCGGCCCGTCCCCCGCGACGACGAACAGCGGGGCGGCGCCCTCCGCGTACGGCCCGCGCGCGGCGTCCAGGAGCGTCTCCAGGCCCTTCTGCTGGGCCAGCCGGGCGATCGTCAGCAAGATCGGCCCGTCGCCTTCCCGGGCCCCTGCGGCCCCGTCGTCGGGCGTCGCTTGCGGCACGAGGTCACCTGACACCCCACCCGGCTCGCCGCCGGCCTCGACCGCGTCCGACACCCGACCCGGCACCGCGCCGGCCTCCGCCCCGTCCGACACCCCAGGCTCGGCACCGACCCCGACCGCGTCCGACACCTCACCTGGCCCGGCGCCGGACGCGGCTGCGCGCGGCGCCCGATCGGGTTCGGCGCCGACGTCGGCCGCGCCGGACGCGCGACCCGGCTCGGCGCCGGACTCGGCGGGGTTCGACCGACCAGGTTCTGCTCTCGGTCCTGCTCTCAGTTCGGCGCGGACTTCGGCGCTCGTCCTGGTCGCGGGCGACAGCGGCGGGGCCGGGACGACCGCGGCAGCGACGTGACAGGCCCCGAGGGTGGTCATCCGCTCCCCCAGGTCGGGAGCCACCACGAGCACCTGATCAGCCTTTTTCGCAACAATGCGCTCCAAAAGCCCATATATCGCGCCAACCGCTCCCCCGGCGGTCAGCGCGTTGTGCAAGGTGACCACCAGTGCGGTACGGCGGCCGGCCAGCGCCAGGGCCGCCAGCGCGCCGGCGCGCAGCCCGTGCGCGTGCACCACGTCGGCCCCCGCCAGCAGGGTCCGCAGCCGCGCCACGGCCCGCAGGTCGGCCGCCGGACGGGGCCGGTCGGAGATGGGCACCCCCGCGAAGCCCGCGACGACGGAGAAGCCGAACGCCTCGTCGGTGCTCGCCGGGCCGATCACCACGACCTGGCGGCCCTCCCGGGCGAGCCCTCCGGCGAGCATGCGCACGTGCCGCCCCACCCCACCGGTGCTCGTCCCGAGAACCAAGGCCACGCGCCGCGCCGTCTCAGCCATCTCCGCCGTTCCCTCCCCGGCCGCCCCCACGCACGCGCGACAGCGCCGCCATCACATCAGGCCTGTCCACGACCAGCGCCACCGCCAAAGACGCCACCAGGGCCGCCGCACCGGCCGGCACCGTCACCGCCGCTCCGGCCAGCGGCCCGCGGGCGGGCAGCAGCGCGGCGACCCACAGACCGGCCACGAAGCCGGCTCCGCCGCCCAGCACCGCGGCCAGCGTCGCGCGCCCCACCCCGGCCAGCGCCGCCGCGCCCCCGCTCCGCAGGACGGCGGCCATCAGCAACGCCCCGCCCGCCGTCATGCCCACGGCGCTGCCGAGCGCGAGGCCGCCGAGCCGCCAATCGGCGGGGAAGGCCACGGCGAAGGCCGTCTGCGCGGCCATGACCACCAGCCACCCGGCCACCGTGCCCGCGGCGGCCGCCCTTCCCCTTCCCCGCGCGTACAGCACGCGGCCCAGGTGGGCGATCAGGCCGTACCCGAGCAAGCCGGGCGCGAACAGCGCGATGGCCCGCGCCAACTCGGCCGGGGGCACCTCACCGGCCTTGCCGCCGACGAAGACCTCCGCCACCGGAGCCGCCACCCCCGCCAGCGCCCCGGCGGCGATGCCGGACACCAGGATGACCGCCCGCGTGGTCTGCGCCGACAGAACGGCGAACCCGTGGCCGTCCCCCTCCTCGGCCCGCGCGGAAAGGGCGGGGAACGCGCTGGTGGCGATGGGCACCGCCAGGACGGCGTAGGGGACCTGGTAGATCGCCCAGGCGTAGTTGTACCCGGGGAGCCCGCCGGCGCCGAGGTACCTGTTGGCGAGCCACACCACCAGCACCGTGGCCGCCTGCTGGGCGATCAGGGCGCTGAGCCCGGCCACCGCCAGGCGGCGCACCCGCGCGGCCACGCCCTCGGGGAAGCGCAGGGTCGGCCGCAGCCGCAGGCCGAGCCGCGAGGACGGGCCGATGACCGTCACGACCAGCGCGAGCACGCCGAGCGTGGTGCCGACGGACAGGGCCAGCTCGGCCGGGCGCGGCACCGCCGTCAGGGGGGCGGTGACGCCGTGGGCGAGCGGCACGAACAGCAGGTAGGCGACGATGACCACCAGGCTGGACACCAGCGGGGCCAGTGCCGGGCCGGTGAAGCGCCGGTGGGCCTGGAGCACTCCGTACAGCACCACGGCCAGGCCGTACAGGGGGATCTGCGGGGCGAAGACGACGAGCATCCGGGTCGCGGTGTCCAGCAGGTCGCCGGGGTCGCAGCCTCGCACCTGCCCGGCGAACAGCTCCATCACCGGACGGGCCGCCAGGGCGGTGAGCGCTCCGAGCGGCACCAGCAGCACCAGCACCCAGCTCAGCAGCGCCGAGGTGATCCGCCCGACCCGGTCCCGGGCCTCCTCGGCGCTCGACTCGGCGCCCTCACCGGCCGCACCGCCGCCTACCGGCGCCGCGCGCGCGCCGGCGGGGACCGGCGCCGAGGAGCGGGAGGCCGCCCCGGCGAGCACCGGGACGATCATCCCGGCGAGCGCGCCGCCGACGACGACCTCGAACACGATGTTGGGCACCTGGTTGGCGGTGAAGTACGCCGTGGCCAGGCAGCCGGTGTCCACCGTGCGGGCCAGGACGAGCTGCTTGGCGAAGCCCACCACGCGGGCCAGGATCGTGACGGCCGCGATGAGGGCCGCCGCGGCGGCCAGGCCCCGGCCCACCCGTGCGGTCATGCGGGACGGCGGCCCAGCATGTCGAGGCGGTGGAGCACCGGGTTTCCGGCGATGACCTTGGTGAAGCTGACCTTCTCGGAGGCGGCGGTGAGCGCCGCGACCGCGCCGAGCAGCACCAGCCGGGCCGGGCGGCGCAGCCCCGCGACGGCCGCGACGCCGAGCAGCGCCCCGAGGGCGTTGGCGCCCGCGTCGCCGAGCATGGCCCGCTCGCCGAGGTCCTCCGGCAGCAGGGCGAGGCCCGCCCCGATCGGCACCGCGGCCAGCGCCGCCCCCGTGGCGGCGCCCGACCCGGCACGCCCGGCCACGCCCGCACGGCCGGGGACGACGCCCGCGCCCGCGGCCATGCCCGCGCGACCGGCGATGAGCCCCGTGCCGTCGATCGCGCTCGTACGACCGGCGGTCGCGCCCTTGACGAGCGAGGCCGCGAGCAGCGGCCCGCCGGCGAGCAGCCCCACCTTGATGGCCCGCCCGGGACGCAGGTCGAACAGGTTGGCCAGGTTGGCGCTGCCCGCGATGAGCGCGCCGTCGAGCAGGGTGTCCACGGCGGCGGACACCGCGCCGCGTCCCGCCTCGCCGGGGTGGCGGGGCAGCAGGGCGGCGGCGGCCAGGCCCGCCGCGCCGATGCCGAGGATCTTCACCGCGCCGCTGGTCACCTCACCGCGCGCCAGGGCCGTCAGGTGTCCCTTGAAGCCCTTGGAGGACGTCGCCCCCCGAAGGTCGTCGTAGGCGCCGAGGGCGCCGCCGCCCACGGTGGCGAGGACCGCCGCCGCGCGGGCCCGCGGAGGCAGGCCCGGCGCCAGCGCCACCGCCGCGCCGGCGCCGGCCACGAACGCGGGCCCCTCCAGCAGAGTGAGCGGCTCGCCGCGGTGGTTGGTGCGCGTCCAGGTCTTCTCGTCGCCGATCGGCGGGCGGCGTGTGAACGCCGAGTAGGCGGCGCGGGCGGCGACGGCGCCGAGGGCCGCGCCCGCCAGGGCGCCGAGCCAGGTGCGATGGGCCACAGCAGATCCCTCTTCGTCAGGAGCACCCGGCGCGACCGCCGGGACTGGGCGTGCGGCGCGTCAGCCGCCCGCGCCCGCGGTGGGAGTGGGCGTGGACGAGGACACGGGGGTCGGTTCGACGGCCGTGGCGTCCGAGCCGAGACCGTACTGCCCGGCCTTGCCGGCCGCCTGCTCCCGCAGAGCGTAGACCACCACGGCCTGCCCAGAAGCCATATCGGGGTTGTCGACGGTGGAGACCTTCGCCGCCGCGTCGCTCTCGGCGCGCAGCGCCGCGATGACGCCCGCCGCGGTCGAGGTGGGCACCGCGCCGGTGACGACCGCGCCCTCTCCGCCATCGTCCAGCCCGGTGGCCAGCGCGACGACGGCGGAGTTCTGCGCGTCCGCGGTGTCGCCCTCGTAGGGGGTGGCCGGGGCCACGACCAGCGCCAGCGTCGCCCGCTTGCCGGGGTCGCCTTCGACCGACAGCAGCCCGTCGCTCTCGAAGGAGCCGAGCACGCCGGCGGCGGCCGGCTCGTCCTTGCCGGCCTGGGCCTTGTCGGAGGTCATCAGGGCGCCGGCCAGCACCGCGGCCGCCTTGTCGTACGGCGTGGCGTTGAGGGGGAACTCCATGGCGGCGGGCTTGGCGGTGGTCGCCAGCTCGTCCAGGACCGCGGCGTGCTCGGCGTTGAGGTACTTCTCGGTGAGCGTGACCCGGCCGGTGACCACGGCCCCGGCCGCGGTGACCACGTGATCGATGGGGTCGCGCAGCTTGGAGTCCGCGCCGGGCGCCTCGACGATCACGACGCGCTCGCCGGTCAGGGCGCCCTGGACCAGCAGCGGGAGGCGGTCGGCGATGAAGGAGTCGTCGGCGCCCTCCCGGCTCTGCACCCCGCTCACCTGCGCCTGCAACTCGATGTTGCGGGCGCGCAGCTGCGCGGTCACCGCCTCGGTGGAGGCCACCAGCGGGGCGTTCAGCACCGTACTGCCCAGGACGATGCCGATGGCGAGCGCGAGGAAGATCGCGACGATGGAGACGAGGTGATAGCGGAAATCGATCACGAGAAGAGCCCGACCAACCAGAAGATGAAACCGTTCCAGGCGTCCCGAAGTCCGTTCAGCCAGACCTTCCCCATCGGGGAGAACCACAGCACGACGCCTACCGTGATCATCGCCGTCGCCACCAGCAGCAGCAACGAGCCGATCGAGATGCGGCTGCGGTACAGCCGGCTCACGCCCTTGGCGTCCACGAGCTTGCCGCCGACCCGGAGCCGGGTGAGGAAGGTGCTCGCCATGCCCGAGCGCCCCTTGTCCAGGAACTCCACCAGCGTGCCGTGGGTGCCGACCGCCACGATCAGGCTCGCGCCCTTGTCGTCGGCCAGCAACATCGCGATGTCCTCGCTGGTGCCGGTGGCGGGGAACACCACGGCCTGCTGGCCGAGCTGCTGGACCCGTTCGAGGCCGGGCGCCCGGCCGTCGCGGTAGGCGTGCACGATGAGCTCGGCGCCGCAGCACAGGCTGCGTTCGGACACCGAGTCGAAGTCGCCGACGATCAGGTCGGGCATGTAGCCGGCCTCCAGCAGGGCGTCGGCGCCGCCGTCCACCCCGATGAGCACCGGGCGGTACTCGCGGATGTAGTGGCGGAGGGTGGCGATGTCCTCCTTGTAGTGGTAGCCGCGCACCACGACCAGAACGTGCCTGCCCTCCATGGAGGTGCGGATGTCGGGGACGCCGACGCCGTCGATCAGCAGGTCGCGCTCGCGGCGGATGTACTCCATCGTGTTGATGGCGAAGTCCTCGATCTGGACCGACAGGCCCGCCCGCGCCTCGGCCATCGCGGCGGCGACGCTGTCGGGGGTGGCGATCTCGCCCTTCCCGACGATCTCGTCCTCCAGGTACACCACGCCCTCGTGGACGCGCACCAGGTCGCCGTCACGGACGCGGTCGAACACCTCTGGGGTGACGTTGTCCACGAGCGTCACCCCGGCGTTGAGCAGGATCTGCGGGCCGAGGTTCGGATAGCGGCCGCTGATGCCGGCGGCGATGTCGAGCACGACGGAGACGCCGCACGCGACAAGAGCCTCCGCGCTCACCCGGTCGACGTCGACATGATCGATGATCGCGATTTCCCCGGGCCTGAGGCGCTTGGTCAGCCTCTTGGTCCGCCGATCGATCCTCGCCACTGCCGTCACCCCGGGAAGGTCTGGGACCTTCCTGCGGCGGAGGCCCTGAACCTTCAAGGTCGGCACCTTCATCACGAACCATCCTGCCAGAGCGTGCGACCAAGATGGGCCCGCATCACGGCGTGTCAGACCTGTCACTGTGGGTACACCGGACGCCCACCGCCCAACAACCACTGCCCTCCACTCATCGTCACGAACGCCCAGCCCCATCGTCATGAACGCCCAGCCCCCTCCTCGCGAACGCCCAGCCCCCATTCTCGCGAACGCTCGGCTCGCATCCGCACGAACGCCCGTGCGCGAAGCGCGGCAACGCCCCGCACGCATGGGCACGAACGCTCAGCACGCTTCCTCACAGACGCTCGGCACGCTTCCTCACAGGACGCCCAGCACGCATCCTCGCTGCACCGGCGGCATCCTCACGAACGCTCGGCACCGCCCTCGGACCATGCCGCGCGCGTCCCCGGCCTCCCGCGAGGCGCCTGCGGAGGCACGCACTTCCGAGCCCGCGTGTCTCTCATGTGCGTCCCGACGCCTTCGCGTACGCGAACCCCCGCCGGCTCCCGCGCGAGCACAAGCCGGCACAAGACCGTCCCCAGGGTACGCACATCCGGCCGCCCAGGACGGGCGGTCGCCGTGATCCACCCCCTGATGGGCGGCCGAATTCATCGGCCGTCCCCGCCGCGGGCCTCCGTCGCGGGGGGCCGCCGGTGCGTGTGACCGACGGCTCGCGTGTGCTCGCCGCCGCACGGCTGGAGCGTGGCGCCGAAGACCGGAGGCCGTCATGGCTCACGGGTTCGGTCGACGATCGACGACCGGCGTGGACGACCAGCGGCCCGTGAGGGTCATGAGCGGCCGGTTGACTTTCCCGTGGCGGCGGGCTTGCCGGACGCGCCGGCGCTCCTGCCGCCGCGGGCGGGCCTGCCGGACGGGGTCGCCGCCGTGGCCTTATCGGCCGCGGCGATGGACAGCAGTTCCTCGGCGTGCGCGCGGCCCAGCGCCGAGTCCTCCAGACCGGCCAGCATGCGCGACAGTTCCCTGGCGCGGCCCTCCGGGTCCAGAGCGGTGACACCGCTGCGCACGACGCTGCCGTCACTGGCCTTCTCGACGACCAGGTGCTGGTCGGCGAACGCGGCGACCTGGGGCAGGTGGGTCACCACGATGACCTGCGAGGTGCGGGCCAGCCGGGCGAGCCGCCTGCCGATCTCCACCGCGGCCTTGCCGCCGACTCCGGCGTCGACCTCGTCGAACACGAACGTCGGCACCGGGTCGGCGCCGGCGAACACCACCTCGATCGCCAGCATGACCCGGCTCAGCTCGCCGCCGGAGGCGCCCTTGTTCAACGGGAGCGCCGGAGCCCCGGGATGGGACATCATGCGCAGTTCGACGTCGTCGGCGCCGTCGGGACCGAACGAGCCCGTCGGGGTGATCACCACGACGACCCGGGCGTGCGGCATGGCGAGCGCGGTCAGCTCGGCGGTGACCGCCGCGCCGAAACGCTCGGCGGCGGCGGTGCGGATGTTGGTGAGCTCGGCCGCCAGCTCGGTCAGCCGTGCCGTCAGCTCCTCGTGCTCGCGGCTCAGCTCGGCGATGCGGTCGTCGTCCCCCGCCAGCTCGCCGACGCGGACCGCGGCCGACTTCGCCCAGGCCAGGACGGCCTCGCTGTCCTGACCGTACTTCCTGATCAGGCCGTTCAGCAGCGCGCGGCGTTCCTGCACGGCGGCCAGCCTGGCGGGGTCGGCGTCGACGGACTCGGAGTAGGCGGCCAGTTCGGTGGCCACGTCCGACACCAGGTACCCGGCCTCGGCGAGGCGGTCGCCGATGCCCGACAGCGCCGTGTCGTACTCGCGGACGGCCTCGACCGCCGCCCGGGCCTGCCCGAGCAGGGAGACGGCGTCCTGGAGCCCCTGGACGGCGGCCATGGGGTCGCCGAGCAGGGCGGAGTGGGCGGTCACGGCGGCGTTCTTCAGCGCGTCGGCGTGCGCGAGGCGCTCTTCCTCCTGCCTGAGCTCGGCCTCTTCGCCGGCCCTGGGGTCGGCCTTCTCGATCTCCTCCAGGCCGAAGCGCAGGTGGTCGGCCTCCTGGGCCCGCTCGCGCGCCTTGGTCGTGAGTTCCTGGAGCGTCTCGCCGACCTCCCTGTGGCGCTTGTAGGCCTGGGTGTAGGCCCGGAGCGGCTTGACGAGCTCCTCACCGGCGTAGCGGTCGAGCGCGGCGCGCTGGCGTCCGGGCTGCAGCAGCCGCTGCTGGTCCATCTGGCCGTGGACGGCCACGAGGTCCTCGGCGAGGTAGGTGAGCGTGCCCACCGGCACGGACCTGCCGCCGAGCCACGCGCGGGAGCGGCCCTCGGCGGAGACCGTCCTGGCGATGATCAGCTCGCCGTCCTCGATCTCGCCGCCGGTGTCCTCGACCTGCTGGGCGACGCGGCCGCCCTGCTCGACGAACAGCGTGCCCTCGACCGTGGCCCGCTCGGCGCCGGGGCGGACGCGCGCGGGGTCGGCCCGGCCGCCGAACAGCAGCCCGAGCCCTGTCACGACCATCGTCTTGCCCGCGCCGGTCTCGCCGGTGACGACGGTGAAGCCCGAGGAGAGCTTCAGGACAGCCTCGTCGATCACCCCGAGCCCTTTGATCCGGACCTCATCGACCCGTGGCCGCACTGGGTCCCTCCCGCCGTTTCGCCGCGCCGCCTCCGCTCGGGCACCTCGCCGGAGCGTGTGGAGCTTGGCTCGGTCACCTCTTTTGTGCGGGTCGATCCTACGCGGAAATCGCCAAGGTTTTCGATGACCGGTGCCCTCTGCGCCTCAAAGGAGCGCACCTAACCGGTCGATACGACCAGAAACCGCACATTCCACGTCTTGTGGCGACGGGCCCCGGATGCCCGTCGCCGCCCGCCCTCGGACAGGGGGCGACGGCCGGGCGGACATCCCGGCCGCGCGGCCACCCGCCGCACTTCCCACCGGCCCGCGCCTCCCGGAACCAGGGCTCAGTGGCGTACGCGGCCGCGCCAGCCCTGGACGGGCAGGTCGAACTTGGCGACGAGACGGTCGGTGAACGGGGCTCCGGTGGTGTCCGGGCCGTGCAGGCGCGCCAGCCGCACCGGCAGGTCGGCGCGCCGGACCTCCACCCGCACGCCCGGCGGCAGGTCGAAGCGGCGCCGCCCGTCGCACCACAGGACTCCTCCCGACGTTCCGGGAAGGATCTCGATGGCGATGTTGGAGCGCGGAGAGACCACCAAGGGGCGGGCGAACAGCGCGTGGGCGCTGTTGGGCACCAGCAGCAGCGCCTCGACCTCCGGCCACACGACCGGCCCGCCCGCCGAGAACGCGTACGCCGTCGAACCGGTCGGAGTGGCACAGATCACGCCGTCGCATCCCCACCGGGACAACGGCCTGCCGTCGATCTCCGCCACGACCTCCAGCATGCGGTCGCGCTTCTCGACGCTCGCCTCGTTGAGCGCCCAGGTCGAGGCCAGCAGCTCGCCGTTGGCGCGGACCTTCACATCGAGCGTCAGCCGCTCTTCGACGCCGTACCGGCCGGTCACGACGTGGTCCACGGCCTCGGCGAGGTCGGCCATCTCGGCCTCGGCCAGGAAACCGACGTGACCGAGGTTGATGCCCAGCAGCGGGGTGCGGGCCGGACGGGCGAGCTCGGCCGCGCGCAGCAGCGTGCCGTCGCCGCCGAGCACCATGAACACCTCGGCGTCCTCGGCGGCGGCGGGGCTCGCCGGCACCACGTCCACGCCGGGAGCGGCGATCTCCTCGGCCTCCGGCTCCATGACGCGGACCGTGAACCCCTCGGCAAGGAACCGATGGATCACCAGCCGCGCGCTCTCGACCGCCGGCTCGCGCCCCGTGTGAGCCGTGATCAGCACCGTACGCTTCGCGCTGTCCATCGTTGGCGCCGCTCCTCCCGCGGGTAGGTCGCGCACTACTGGGGACCTTCCGTGACCGCGCGACCGATCTCGGCGTCCAGGTCTGTGACAGGGTCGGGCCCCGGCCCCTTGCCGAGCCAGAGCAGATATTCGACGTTGCCCGACGGGCCCGGCAGAGGGCTCGCCGTCACACCGCGCACCGTGAGCGACAGCGTGGCCGCCGCGGCGGCGACGTCCCGGACGGCTCCGGCGCGCAGGCCGGGGTCGCGGACGACGCCCCCCGCCCCCACGCGGTCCTTGCCCACCTCGAACTGCGGCTTCACCAGCATGACGAAGTCGGCCTCCGGGGCCGCGCAGGCGGCGAGAGCCGGCAGGACCAGGCGCAGCGAGATGAACGACAGGTCGCCGACGACGAGCGTTGGAGGCTCGCCCACCGCGTCGCGGGTCAGGTCGCGCACGTTGACCCGCTCCATGACCGTGACCCGATCGTCGGTGCGCAGCGACCAGGCGAGCTGGCCGTACCCGACGTCGACCGCGAGGACGTGCGCGGCTCCGCGCCGCAGCAGCACGTCGGTGAAACCGCCGGTCGAGGCTCCGGCGTCCAGGCAGCGGCGCCCTTCGACGGCCAGGCCGCGCGGCTCGAACGCCTCCAGCGCGCCGATCAGCTTGTGGGCTCCCCGCGACACGTAGTCGGGGCCCTCCGGGGCTTCGACGACCACGATCGCCGAGGCCGTGTCCACCTGGGTCGCGGGCTTGGCCGCCGTACGGCCGCCGACGCTGACCCGGCCGCCGGAGATCAGCTCCGCGGCCTGCTCCCTGGAGCGGGCCAGGCCGCGGCGCACCAGCTCGCTGTCCAGCCGTATCCGACGGCTCACCGAACCCACCCCCCGGCCGACGTAGCCCGTCCTGCCATCGCGCGAGTGGTGCGGCCCGAGAAGGCCCGCCCGGCCTGCGCAGGGGCCGATCGTCCCGGCGCGGGAGCTGACCGTGCCGGCGCAGGGGCCGATCGTCCCGGCGCGGGGACTGAGGCGGCCGCGGCCGCCCACCTGGGCATGAGAATCCGCCCGGCCATCAGGAGACGCCGTCCCCCTGGATCGGGGTGGCGTCGTCCACGGAGGCGAGGGTGGCCTCCAGGCCCCCCAGAACCTCCTCGAACACCGGGACGTGCTCCCGGACGGGAACCTCGCCCAGGCCGCCCAGCCTGGCCAGGGCGGCGGCCACGCGGGCCTCGCCGCTCTCCGTCATGCGTCGTCTCCACGTCTCGTGCTTGCTCGCCGTGCGGCGTGTCCGTTTCGCCCCTGTGCCGCCGACTCGCGGTGTGTTCGTTGGTCGCGGGGCCGATCAGGGACATGATGGAATGATCGCTCGCCGGGTCACCGCCGCCTACGCGACGGCCGTAGACCCTGACCGTATCGGAAGCGGCCATCCATGTGATGCTCTTCTCTGCCCAGGCCGCGCTCGCGCGCCGGATTTGGCGTAGTACTCAAGTGAAACGCTACCTTCCGTAAGTCAGAGGGGCTTCGGGGATGAGAAGGGGTACCACGCATGGCGACCGTCGACGAGTGCAGGGCGGCGCTGGACAAACTCGCCGAGCAGTTCGCCGAGCTTGATCCAGAGACCCGTACCAAGCATGTGGTGGACAGAAGCCTGAGCTGCCGGATCACCGATCTCGACGTGACCTTCTACGGGCGGATCCACCATGACGGCCTCGAGCCCTTCACCGACGCCCCTCCCTCGACAGGGCGGCCCGCCGATGTGCGCATCCGCATCTCCAGCGACGATCTGCTCTCCATGGTGAACGGCGAGCTCGACATGGCACGGGCACTTCTGGGCGGCCGGGTCAAGATCGACGCCAGCCTGGGAGACCTCCTACGGCTCCGCAAACTCCTCTGACTTTCCCGGCCGGCGACCCCCGCGACCATCCGCCCTCCCTCACGGCTCCAGCACCACCTGTCCCCGCACACAGACGATCAGGGCGCCGAAACGCACCACGACACCGGCGGACAGGTCCGTCAGAGGTGCGGAACCACCATGACCACCGCGGACAGGACCATCTGAGCGCCACCACCACCGAGGCGCCCGAGGGACGGGCGTCAGGGGGACAGGGCCGCCATGACATGGGTGAGGGCGGCCTTGTCGGCCCGGCCGTCGCCCGCGTGCGCCCAGGAGGCGGCACAGGCGGCGCGGAGCCCGTCCAAGGGGTCGCCCTCGCCCTTCAGTCGCAGCTCGCCGGACTCCCATCGCGCCACCCAGCCCTCCCGGACCCACTCGTCGCCCTCGCCGGTGACCGGCGCCGGCGGCAGGTGGACGGCGGAGACGTCCGTGCCGATGTGCGTCGGACGGTGCTCGGGCGGCGCGACGAGCAGGTCCAGCGGGCCGGTGACCCCGCTCAGCACGAGCAGGCTGTCGACGCCCGCCCGGGTCGCCGCCTCGATGTCGGTGTCCAGCCGGTCTCCTACGATGAGCGGCTTCTCGGCGCCCGTGCGCAGCATGGACTCCCGGTGCAGCGGCGGTTCCGGTTTGCCCGCCGACACGGGCTCGACCCCGGTCGCGGTCGCGATGACGCGGGTCATCGCACCGTTGCCGGGCAGGACCCCCCGGTTCGTCGGCATGGTCGTGTCACCGTTGGCCGCGACGAACCAGGCTCCCTGACGTACGGCGAGCGCTCCCTCACTCAGCAGGGCGTAGGACAGATCAGGCGAAATGCCTTGAACCACGGCCACAGGCGCGTCCGCGGCGGTCGTCACCGGGCGCAACCCCTGCCCGCGCACGGCGGAGCGCAGGCCCATGCCGCCGACCACGAGCACGGCCGATCCCTTCGGCACCCGTTCGGCGATCATGCGAGCGGCCGCCTGGGCGGAGGTCACGACGTCGTCCGGCGTGGCCGGTACCCCGATGGACACCAGGTGCTCGGCGATCGCCGCCGGTGTGCGGGAAGCGTTGTTGGTCACGTAGGCGAGCCGCACTCCGGTGTCACCGGCCCGGGTCAGCGCCTCGGGCGCGCCTTTCACCGGCTGGCGGCCGAGGTAGACGACTCCGTCGAGATCGAGCAGCAAGGTGTCGTAGAGGTCGATCAGCGTGGTTGCCATGGCCCCACTATTTCCGATGCCCGGACACTCCCATGACCCGGCCACCACCCTCACCCCGCACTCCCCCAACGCCCCAGATCAGACCAGCCCTCCTCAGGCCAGGCCGACCCACCTCCAGTCAGGCTTGGCGGGCTCGCAAGGTGGCGCGGACCTGCTTCAGGGCGGAGACGTAGTCGCGAAGGTCCGGGCGCATCGCCACGGCCATGGCCAGGTGCTCCTGGGCGGCCTTCATGTCGCCGGTGCGCCACAGGGCCATGCCCAGGCCGAAGTAGGCGTAGTCCTCGGTGGGGTTGGCGGAGACGATCCAGCGAAAGCTGTCGGCGGCGTCCTCGTACCGGCGCGAGTTGAACTGCGCCCTTGCCAGAGCCTCCCGGATGCTGCGCGAATCGGGTTCGGCATCGGCGGCCCGCGCCAGGATCGCCGCCGCGGCGGCCGGGCTGCCGTCCTTCAGCAGCTTGACCCCGCGCTGAAACCATTCATAGACGTCACCGGCAGGAGCGTTCGGGTCATAGACATGATCCACAGGAGCGTTCGGCTGGTAGTCGGAGGGCTCCGGCCCGCTTCGTCCCTGCACCATCTTCAGAGGCCTCCTTCAGAGGACATGTCATCCCGGCTTCCTGACGAGCCGGGCAGCGCTACGACGTCGGGGCTGTCTCTGAGCGACGCGGGCCTTATGGCACCATGCCCGGTATGGCCATCTCTGAACTGCCGTCGCCTGACGGACTGGTATTGCGCCCGTTCCGGGGTGTGCGTTTCGCAGTGGACGATCTGGCTGCCGTCACCTCTCCACCGTACGACCTCGTCTCGCGCGAAGACGTCCGCCATCTCCTCGACGCTCACCCCAACAACGTGGTACGGCTGATCCTTCCCGGGGCCGACCAGCACCGTTACGCCGAGGCTCGGGAGACCCTCACCGTGTGGCTCGACTCGGGCGTACTCGTCGTCGACGATCTCCCTTCCCTTTACGTCTACGAGCAGAGCGGGCCTGACGTGCTGCTCCGCGGCCTGATCGGTGACCTCGCCCTCTCTGAACCGGAGAAGGGCATCGTGCTGCCGCACGAGAATGTCATGCCGGCGACGGTGGCCGATCGCCTGGCGCTCATGAAGACCACCGAGAGCAACCTGGAGCCCATCTTCCTGCTGTACGACGGCGACGGCGCCGCCGCCTCGGAGCTGGTCGACGAGGTGGCCTCGACGCGGACTCCGCTCCTGGACATCCGCACCGACGACGGCATCTCGCACCGGTTGTGGGCCCTCACCGATCCGGCGGAACTGCGGACCGTGGCGGACGCCCTCTACGGGTGCCAGGCCCTCATCGCCGACGGCCACCACCGGTACGCCACCTACCTCGCCCTGCAACGGGACTACCACTCACAGGGACGCGGCGCGGGCGCCTGGGACTTCGGCCTGGCCATGCTGGTGGACTCCCGGGCCTACCCGCCCGACCTCAAGGCCATCCACCGGGTCATCCCCGGGCTGCCCCTGGAGGAGGCCGCGGCACGGGCCAAGGGAGCCTGGCGGGTGCACGAGTTCGTCCGGCTGGAGGAGGCGCTGGAGGCCCTGGCCACGGCGACGGGCCCCGCCTTCGTCCTGGGCGGCGAGGGGCACAGCCACCTGCTGACCGACCCCGACGCCGTGCAGTTGGAGCATGCGATGCCGGCGGCCCGGTCGGACGCCTGGAAGTCTCTGGTCACGTCGATCCTCTCGGAGTTCCTCTTGCCCAAGGTCTGGGGGTTGCAGGACGACGAGCAGACCGTGCGCATCGTCCACCATGACCCCTACCTGGCCGTCCGGATGGCCGGCCGCGAGTCGGGTACGGCGGTGATCGTCCCGCCCCTGACGGTCGAGAACGTGCTGGCCATCGCCGCCGGAGGCGAGCGCGTGCCCCGCAAGTCCACCTCATTCGGCCCCAAGCCCCGCACCGGCCTCGTCCTGCGCACCTTCTCCACCAACTGACTCCGCTCCATGGCCGTTCGCTTCGCCTCCAACGGATGGGGCGTCGCTCGGTCCGTCCTGTCGAGGGCTCATCCCGTCGCCGGCCGAATGCCGGACCGGTGGTCGGTGCTCGGCGGCGGTGGTGGGACCGTCCGCGTGGTCTTGGGCTGAGGCCGTGGGGGACGGGGCGGCCGTGTCCCTTCGTCCGGGATCTCGGGCCTGTAGGCGGCGCGCCTCGCGCACCTCGACCTCGTAGGTGCTGGCTCCGCCGCCGGCGCCGCCCCGGTAGCGCTGGTGCAGCGCTCCCTCGACCGTGACGACGTCGTCGACCCGCCACCCGGCCACCCTGGCGCCCACCTCGGGATCAAAGGTGACGCACGCGATGCCGTCGGCCTTCTTGCCGCTCGGATGCTCGGCGGGCCTGCGCACCGCGAGCCCCCACATGGTCATCACATCTCCGCTGGGCAGCTCTCTGCGCCTCGCCGGCTTGGACAGCCGGCCGACCAGCGTCACCTCGTTGCGGTGCATGGGAACCCCTTTCCTGCCGCGTCCTGTCCATGGCAGGGTCATCCTTCGCCACCAGGCCGGACCACACGGGGTTCGAACGTCGTTCTGTGGAAAACATCGCGGGAGCCTGAGGCGAGCGGAGAAACGTGACCGCGGGTCACCCGTGGGATCGCCCAGGTGGTACGAACATAGGGGTCGCGGGCACGGCGCGCGCCCCGGGAACGAAGGAGCAGCTGTGGACAACGTCACGCCACTGGGCGGAGATGTCTACGAGATCGACACGCGCATGGCGGGATTCTCGGGGATCACCGCGGGCTATCTGATCCTCGGCGACCGGCCCTGCCTGGTCGAGACCGGCACCTCGACCTCCGCTCCCGTCGTCCGCGACGCGCTCACCTCCCTGGGGGTCGGACCGGACGATCTCGCCACGGTGGTCGTCACCCACATCCACCTCGACCACGCCGGAGGCGTCGGCGACATCGCCGGGTTCTACCCCTCGGCCGAGGTCGTCGTGCACCAGAAGGGCGCACGTCACCTCGCCGATCCGACCGTCCTGATGGCCAGCGCGAAAAAGGTCTGGGGTGACCAGCTCGACACGCTCTTCGGAACCCTGTCGCCCACCGAGGCATCTCGCATCCGGGCCCTGGACGACAGCGACTCCATCGACCTCGGCGGTGGCCGTACGCTGTCCAGCCACTACTCCCCTGGGCACGCCAAGCACCACGTCGGACTGCTGGACTCGGCGGCCGGCGACCTCTACGTCGGCGACGCCGCGGGGGTGTACCTGCCGCAGACCGGCGACGTGCGGCCCGCCACGCCTCCCCCGGACTTCGATCTGCGGACGGCACTGAACTCGGTGTCGCTGTTCAAGGACCTGGGCCCGCAGCGGCTGCTGTTCAGCCACTACGGACCCGTCTCCGACGTCTCCGAGATCTTGGACCGATCGGCCGAGGAGCTGCGCGTCTGGGTCGATCTGACCCGCCAGGCCCACGCCCAGGGCATGGACCTCGACCACGCGGTGGCGATGGTGGGCGAGAAGACCCGTCAGCGCTACGCCGCCCCCGCGCCGGAGGACGCCGAGACGGTGCGGCAGATGGAGATGATCAGCGGAGTCCCGTTCAACGTGGCCGGCATCCTGCACTGGCTCGACCGCGCCGAGCCCTCCTCGGGCTGAAGGCCGCTCTGGTGTCGTGCGCCGGGCGAGCCGGGGCACGGTGGCGATGTCTCGCGCCGAGCAGGCTTAGATCGATCTGGCGAGGGAACGATGAGTGGCGGGCGCCGCATGCCTCGAGTCTGTCGGCGCCCACCACCCTTCGTCAGCCTCCGCGCCTGTCAGGCATCACGCCGGTCCGGCCTGCGCGGCTGGACATCGGCGTCGTCGTCATCGTCGTCCTCCAGAACATCCCCCGGAACCGGTCTCGCCGAAACACCGAAGTCGGGTTCGATGAAGGCCGGCCCCATGCCGATCTCCATGCGCGGAGTCTCCGGCGCGGGACCGTCCGGTACCTGGGCCTCGGCGGCCTGCACGTCCTCGGCCCCCGTCCTCGACGCCTCGGTCGCCGTCCCCGACGCCTTGGCCGGCGTCTCGGCCGTCTCGGTCCCCGCCGATTCGTCGGACTTACCCGGCTTGTCGGTCACTTCGGACGGTGAGGCCACCGAGGAGGTCGCGGACGGTGCGGCGACGGACGTGACGACAGTGGACTCCGGCGACGGCGCCGGCTTCTCGGCCGAACTGTCGGCCGAGCTGTCGGCGGACGCCACAGCCGCAGGGGCTTCCTCACCGGCGTCGGGATCCTCGGCAGCACTCACCTCGGATCCGACCTGGACACCAGCACCGGCCTGTTCCCCGGACTCGCCGCCCGAGTCATCCGGGTCATCCGACTCGGTGGCGGTCTCGTCATCGCGCTCGGCGCCCGGCTCGGCCGGGTCGGCGTCCTCGCCATCCTCGACGAGCGCGTCGCCGTCCACGTCGAACTCGCCGTCCTCCTCGTCCTCCTCGATGTCCTCGATGACGGCTCCGGTGAGGACCGCGTACCGCTCGGCCGCGTCGGTCTCTCCGTCCTCGTCGAACATCATGGCCCGCTCGAACCAGTCGGTCGCCGCACTCTCGTGCCCGGCTTCCGCCAGGGCGTCGGCGTAGGCGAAGGCCAGGCGGGCGGACCAGGGATGCGGCTCCTGGTTGCGCAGTTCCGGCACCCGCTGCAGAGTGATGACGGCCGCGTCGTGCTGACCGAGGTCGCGGCGGGCGCCCGACTCCACGATCGCCAGCTCGATGCGCCCCGCACGGTCGAGGCGCTCGGCCTCGGGCGAACGGACCAGGTCCAGCGCCCGTTCCGGACGCCCCAGCCCGCGCTCACAGTCAGCCATGATCGGCAGGAACTCGTCCGAACCGGTCATCCTGCGCGCGGCGCGCAGATCACTGAGCGCCTCGGCGTAGTGTCCGGCACGGTAGGCGGCCAGGCCCACCGCCTCCCGCACCACTCCGATGCGCGCGGCGAACCGGCGGGCGACCTTCGCGTGCTCGTACGCGAGCTCGGCGTCGTCGTCCCCCAGCGCGCGCTCCGCGGCCACCAGATGAGAAGCGATCATGGCGGCGAGGTCGTTGGGGAGGGAGCGGAGCTCGTCGCGGACGTCCTTCTCCAGCTCCTCGGGAGTGATGTCCGCCGCCAGCTCCGGAATGGCGACATGCTCCTCCCGGCGCCCCTGCCCGTCGCGGGGGCCGTGTTCGGTGTCGCGCGCGAACGGGCGGCCACCCTCCCGGCCGTAGCGGCCACGGGAGCCACCGCGCTCACCCTGACCGGCGTCGCCCCGGTCATCCCTGGAGCCGTACCGACCGCGGTCGCCGTACTCCCGGCCCCGGTCGTCAGCGGACGTGCGCCCCTCGCGGGGACCGCGGTCGTCCCGTCCTTCACGGCTGAACGGGCGCGGCCCTGAGCCGGCTCGGTCGTCGCGGCGGAAGGGACGATCGCCGCCCTCGCCTCGGGTGTCACGCCCGTACGGCCGGTCGCCGCCACCGAACCGGCGGTCGCCACCGCCCTGCGGACGGTCGTCGCGATCTCCGGGACGGGACCCGCGCGCCGCGAACCCACCGCGGTCACCGCGGTCGTCACGGCCCGGACGGCCTTCTCCGCCGAACGGGCGTGCTCCCGGACCACGGCGGTCGTCCCGCTGGAACGGCGGCCTTCCGCCCCGGTCGCCGGCGCCCGGAGGTCGCCCGCCACGGTCATCCCGCTCGAACGGACGGCCACCACGGTCGCCACGGTCGAACGAGCGACCGCCGCGGTCGTCGCGGTCGAAGGAGCGCGGACCACGGTCGCCGCGGTCATCCCGCTGGAAGGAACGCGGGCCACGGTCACCACGGTCACCACGGTCACCACGGTCGAACGAGCGACCGCCACGGTCGTCGCGGTCGAACGGACGGCCTCCAGGGCCACCACGATCGTCCCTGAAGGAGGGCCGGCCCTGCCGGTCACCGCGGTCATCCCGGTTGTACGGACGGGAACCCGCGCCACCGCGGTCGTCTCGTCCTTGATGGCCTTCGCGTCCCTCACGGTTGAAGGGACGAGAGCCCGAACCTGTGCGATCGTCCCGCTGGAACGGGCGGTTCTCGCGGTCGCCCCGCCCAGGGCCGGAAGGACGGCCTCCACGGTCATCACGGTCGCGCCAGCCGGAGGAGCCGCCGGCGCCGCCGGCGCCTTGCTCGCGCCGATCTCCGTAGCGCGACTCGGACCGGCCGCCGTACGGGCGGTCACCGCGCGGCCCCTGGAATCCCTGGCCGCTACGGGGGGCGCCGTCCCGATCGCCACGACTGTACGAACGCTCACCGGCGCCGGATCCGCCACTGCGGTCGTCACGACGATCCCCGCGCTCGAAGGAACGGGCGGGACGCTCCGGCCGGTCCCCTCGGTCGGAGGGACGGCCCTGGTAGCCGCCGCGCTCACCACGCTCAGAGGGGCGTCCAGGACGGTCGCCACGGTCGCCACGGCCGAACGTGGCGCGATCTTGGTAGCCCCCCCGCTCAGAACGCTCGTAGGGCCGCCCCGGCCGATCTCCACGATCGGAGGAGCCACCCGGACGGTCACCGCGATCGAACGAGCCCCCGGGCCGGTCACCGCGATCCGACGGACCACTCGGACGGTCGCCACGGTCGAAGCTACGGCCCGGACGGTCGGGGCGATCAGGGCGATCACCGCGCTCGTAGGAGCGACCAGAGCCCCCTGCCCTGTCGTCACGGCCGAAGGACCGGCCTTCGCCGGCCCCGCTCCGGCCCTCTCGGTTGAACGGCCGACCGCCGCGGTCGTCGCGCTGGAAGGGGCGTCCTCCACGAGAATCACGGTCGCGAGACCCGTACGAGCCGCCGGGGCCGCCGGGGCCGCCTTCGCGGCGCTCGCCGTAGCGCGGACCATCGCCGGAGCGCCTCTCTCCGCGCGCTCCCGCGCGGTAGCCGTCGGCCGGTCGCCCCTCCCTCGCGCTGTCGGAACGGTCACCGCGGAATGCTCCGGACCCCTCGCCCGAGCGGTTCCCGCCATCTTCGGGACGGCCCGAGTCCTCACGTCCGTTATCTCTGTTCACTTCTGTCCTTCGTTGCTCGCTCACCGCGTCCGCCGTGATCGGCGTTCACCCGCAGCGCCGACCATGGCGCGGAGGGGACGGGTCATCCGGCCGCGGGACTCAAGGCCCGTTCACTCTGTCGCTGCCCGCCCTTTGGCGCCTTACGCGACGAAGGCCACCCGTGGTGGGGTGGCCCGGCCCTGTCCAGCCTAGCAAGCCCCCACCCCCCAACCATCCATTCGCCCGAACACCACGGGCTCTCCATCACTGAAACGACCTTTCCGGCGGCTCTGACGTCAGCAGGCCGATCCACACTCACGACGACCTTGTGCGATCATCACTGGGCCCGATCCCCGTCAACGGCGAACAGGTCCTGCCGCAGACGGACTGGCACATGACCAGGAGCTTTCCCGCTCGAACACGATTCGCCCGCTGTAGAGGAGTCCGGAATGAAAGGGGTCCCCGCGCCATGGCATCCATCCGCCACGAGTTCGTGATCGACACGTCCCCTGAGTACATCTGGGACGTGCTGCGCGATGTGGGCGCCGTTCACCAACGCCTGCTGCCCGGCCGTGTCGCCGACACCCGCATCGAGGGCGACCACAGGTTCCTGACCTTCCCCGACGGACATGTGATCCACGAGTTGATCATCGCGATCGACGACGACGCCCGCCGCCTGGCCTACTCCGTCGTCGAGGGCGCTCGGCCACCGATCGAGCACCACCACGCCTGTTTCGAGGTTCACTCCGAGGGTGACCGGGCGGGCCGGGTCGTCTGGATCACAGACGTGTTGCCGCACGCGCTCGCCACCGAGATCAGGATCCGCGTCCAACGCGGCGCGGAGGAGATGAAACAGGTGATCGAGCGGCAGTACGAAGTCGCACTCGCCGACCCCGGACACTGACTGGCGCGCAAGATCGCGCCGAATGCGCCGGCGTGACGGCCGTGGAATCTCCGGTTCTGGTGAGCGGCTTCTTCGCGCGGATCCCGGGTGCCCGCGAACTGTCCGGAGCGGAGCCACCGCTCCACCGCCTCCAGCCAGGGCAATACTAAAGGTCCGTAAACACAGGTAGGCCATCCACACCGTGGATGGCCTACCTGGCATAACACATATATCTATCTATCAAATTTTGTCCGGCGGTGTCCTACTCTCCCACACCGTCCCCGGTGCAGTACCATCGGCGCTGGAAAGCTTAACTTCCGGGTTCGGAATGTAACCGGGT
>NZ_JBEXGS010000011.1:162171-291382 GCF_040607455.1 Sphaerisporangium sp. NPDC005289 | reverse complement strand
AGGGTTCCGGCTCGGGGCCGGGTGTTCCGGGTTGCGCCGCCGGTGAGTGTGCTGCTCGCCGGCGACGACGCTCACGTTAGGAGCCGGGCAAGGGGTCCATCTGCGTACGAATGCACACTCGGCCGCGAGCGTGCACAACGACACACAACGGACAAAAAGCGGCCCGCGCGGCGCCGAACCCCCATCCCCATCTCACAGAATCCGTAGCCCCGACCCCGTGCTCATCAACCGATCGGTGGATTCCGGCGCCCCCGTCCGGCGATGATCCTCAAGTACATGACAGTCATCGAGATCGACGGCCTGCGCAAGGGTTATCGCGGCGGCACGGCCGTGGACGGGGTGTCCCTGCGCGTCGGACGAGGCGAGATCTTCGGCATCGCCGGCCCCAACGGCGCGGGGAAGACCACGGTCGTGGAGTGCGCGTCGGGCCTGCGACGCCCGGACGGCGGCACCGTACGCGTGCTGGGTCTGGACCCGCAGGCCGACCGGCGGCGGTTGCTGCAGCGCGTCGGCGCCCAGTTGCAGGAGGCCGCCCTGCCCGACGCGATCACGGTCGGGGAGGCGCTGCGGATGTACGCCTCGTTCTACGACGACCCGGCCGACTGGCGGGCGCTCATGGACCAGTGGGGGCTGACGGAAAGGCGGCGCACCGGCTTCGGGAAGCTGTCCGGCGGCTGGAAGCAGAGGCTGTTCATCGCGCTGGCCCTGGTCGGCAGGCCGGAGGTGGTCTTCCTCGACGAGCTCACCACCAGCCTGGACCCCTCCGCCCGCCGCACCACCTGGGGCCTGATCCGCGACATCCGCGAGCGCGGGGTCACCGTGGTACTGGTCACCCACTTCATGGACGAGGCCGAGGCGCTGTGCGACCGCCTCGCGATCATGGACCGGGGGCGGGTCGTCGCGACCGGCACCCCGGCCGGGCTCATCGCCGAAGGGCGATGCCGCTCGCTGGACGAGGCGTACTTCGCGCTGATCACCGAGAACGAGGCGTGAACGGGATGACACACATGAAAGGCCTCACCCAGGTTGTCGCGGTCGAACTGAAGCTGGTCCTGCGGGAGCCGATGTCGGCGTTCTTCGCCCTGGCCTTCCCGGCCTTGATGCTGTGGGTGAAGATGCGCGGCGACCGCCCCCTTCCCGGCGGGGTGCGGGCCATCGACGCCACGGTGCCGATGCTCGGCGTCTTCATCATCGGCCTGACCGCCCTCACCGTCCTGCCCGCCACCCTGGCCCAGTACCGCGAGCGCCGGGTGCTCAAGCGGCTGCGCGCCACCCCCGCGTCGCCGGTCATGCTGTTCGGCGCGCAGTGGGCCGCGCACATGCTGCTCGCGGCGTCCGGGACGGCACTGCTGATCGTCATCGGGCTGGCGGGCTACCGGCTGGCGGCGCCGGGGAACCCGGCCGGCGTCCTGCTCGCGTGGGCGCTCGGCGCGTTGAGCCTCGGCTCGGTCGGTCTGCTCATCGGCGCCCTGGTCCCGAGCGGCCGCGCCGCGACCGTGATCGGGCTGGGCCTGTTCTTCCCGATGGCGTTCCTGTCCGGCGCCGTCATCCCCCGCGAGAACCTCTCGGGCTCCATGCGCGCCATCGGCGACCTGACCCCCATGGCCCCCGCGGTCCAGGCGATGCGCGAAGGCTGGGCCGGCGCCGCGATGTCCCCGGCCGCCCTGGGCGTCATGGCGGCGATCTCCGTCGTCGCGGGCGGTCTGGCCCTGCGGGCGTTCCGGTGGTGAGCTCCGGCGGCCCCGCCCTGTCGCGCTGGGACCGGTCCTGGCCCGTTCTGCCGTACCTGTTCGTCCTGCTGCCCGCGGCCTTCTCACTGCTGCGCGACTGGAGGCCGCAGGTGCTGGGACTGGCCGTGCTCGCCGGGGCCTGGCACTGGTTCATGGTCACCGCGCGCCCCGGGCGGGTGGACCGGCCCGCCGGGCTGGTCGTCTACTTCGCCGTGACCCTCGCCCTCGTCGGGGCGCTGATCAGGATCGACACGCTGTTCACCGTGACGGGACTGGGCGCGTTCGTCCAGTCCTTCACCCTGCTGCCCCGCAGGTGGGCGTACGCGGGAGTGGCCGCGACGGCCGCCGTGCTGGTCCTGGCCCGGCCCCCCTCCGGGCGGAGCGCCGGGGAGCTGGTGTTCTCGATCCTGGTCGGGACGCTCGTCGCCTCGACGTTCGGCCTGTCGGTGCAGACGATCACCGACCAGAACGAGCAGCGCAGGGCGATGATCGCCCAGTTGACGGAGACCGGCGCCAAGCTGGCCGCGCTGGCGGAGGAGAACGCCGGGTTGCAGGCCCGCCTTCTGACCCAGGCCCGCGAGGCGGGCGTTCTGGGTGAGCGGCAGCGGATGGCGAGGGAGATCCACGACACGATCGCGCAGGGCCTGACCGCGATCATCACCCAGCTCGAAGCCGCCGAGGACGCCCTCGACGACGTGCCCGCCACCCGCGCACGCCTGGACACGATGCGCGCCCTGGCCAGGGAGAGCCTCGGCGAGGCCCGCCGCTCGGTCCAGGGGTTGCGCCCGGCGCCGCTGGAGGAGTCCCAGCTCCCGGCCGCCCTGCACGACGTGGCCGCCACCTGGTCGCGGACCACCGGCGTCCCCGCCTCGGTGTCGGTCACCGGCGACGCACGGCCGTTGCACGCCGAGGTGGAGGTCACCTTGCTGCGGGTGGCGCAGGAGGCGCTGGCCAACGTCGCCAAGCACGCCTCGGCCGGCCGCGCGGGTCTTACCCTTTCGTACATGGAGGACGTCGTGGTGCTGGACGTGCGCGACGACGGGAAGGGCTTCACCTCCGAGGCCGCGGGCTCGCGGGCCCGAACCGGGTTCGGCCTCGTCGCGATGCGCCAGCGCGTCACCCGGCTGGCCGGGGCCCTGGAGGTGGAGACCGCCCCAGGCCAGGGAACGGGCATCTCCGCCACCGTCCCCGCCATCCCCGCCGCCTCCCCCGCCGTTTCCGCGGTCCCCTCCGTGCTCGAAGGTCCCTCCCCTTCGCCCGCCCATCCCCCGGCGTCGCCCGCGTCGTCCGGAGAGGAGACGTGACCATGCCGATCCGGTTGATCATCGTGGACGACCATCCGGTGGTCCGGGACGGGCTGCGCGGCATCTTCGCCGCCGACGACGCCTTCGAGGTGGTCGGCGAGGCCGCCGACGGGCCGGAGGCGCTCGCCGTGGCCATGCGCACCGGCCCCGACGTGGTGCTCATGGACCTGCGCATGCCCCTGATGAGCGGGGCGGAGCTGATCCGCCGGCTGCGAGAGTGGTCGCCGGGCGTCAACGTGCTGGTCCTGACCACCTTCGACGACGACGCCGACGTCCTGCCCGCGATCGAGCAGGGCGCCACCGGCTACCTGCTCAAGGACACCCCGCGCGCCGACCTGCGCCGGGCCGTGCGGGCCGCCGCCCGTGGCGAGACGGTGCTTTCGCCCTCCGTGGCGGGCGTGCTGGCGCACCAGGTGCGCGCGCCGCAAGCGCGGGCGCTGAGCCCCCGGGAGCTCGAGGTGCTCGGGCTCGTCGCCCGCGGCGCGACCAACCGCGAGATCGCCGCGAAGCTGTTCATCACCGAGGCGACGGTGAAGACGCACCTGCTGCACGTCTTCGCCAAACTCGAGGTCAACGACCGCGCCGCGGCGGTCGCGGCGGCCTACGAGACCGGCCTGCTCAAGCCCACCGGCGGCGCCTGACCTCCAGCGCCCGCCCGGCGCCGGCCGCCCGCCATCGCACCCTGACCATGTCCGGCCCCGGGGGTGGCTTGACTCTCCGCCAAGGGGAGGCGCGAGAGTGGCGGCATGGACGGCGACGCGCTCCACACGATCGGCGACCTCGCCCGGCTGACCGGGCTGAGGGTCAAGGCCATCAGGTTCTACTCCGACCGCGGGATCGTGCCGCCCACCGGACGCAGCCCGTCTGGCTACCGCCTCTACGACGACGCCGCCCTCGCACGCCTGGACCTGGTCCGTACGCTGCGCGAGCTGGGACTGGACCTGGCCACCGTCCGCAAGGTCGTGAACCGGGAGACCACCCTGCCCGAGGTCGCCGCAGTGCACGCCGCGGCCCTGGACGCGCGGATACGGACCCTGCGCCTGCGGCGCGCGGTGCTCATGGCGGTCGCCGGGCGTGGAGCCACCCCCGAGGAGATGGATCTCATGCACAAACTGGCCCGGCTCACGCAGGACGAACGCCGCCGGCTGATCGCCGAGTTCCTCGACGCGGCGTTCGGCGGCCTGGACGCCGGCTTCGCGGGCGCCGCCCGCTCGATGACCCCCGAACTGCCCGACGACCCCGGTCCCGAGCAGATCGAGGCGTGGGTGGAGCTGGCCGAGCTCTCGCAGGACCCCGGCTTCCGCTCCGGCATGCGGCTCCTGGCCGAGCAGCACGCGGCCGACCGCGCCGACGGCGGCGTCACCGTCCCGCGCCGCGACGCCGTCGCGATCGCCCGCGACCAGGCGGCCCCCGCCCTGGAGGCCGGCATCGCCCCCTCCTCACCCGCCGCCGGCCCGATCGTCGACGCGGTCGTGGCCGAGTACGCGCGCCTGGTGCGCCGTCGCGACGACGACGAGCTGCGACGCCGGCTGCTGACCCGGCTGGAGGCCGCGGAGGCCCCTGGCAGAGAGCGGTACCTCCACCTGCTCGCCGTGATCAACGGCTGGGCGGCGCCTCCCCCTCTCGCCCCGGCGCTCGGCTGGTCCGTCCAGGCCCTGCGCGCCCGGGTGGCGGGCTGACCACCCCCGTTCCTCCAGCGGAAGCCCGATCGGCGTGATCGGCGGAGCGAAAGCGGCGGGTGACCCGGTGGTGGGCGTCCTCTCTGAGCACGATCGCCGCACGAAAGCCGAATTCGTCGACAACATAATCGGCGTGATCGGCATCTAAGCCAGCATGGAGCGGACAATCCCTTTACGGGCCCTGTTGTCGGTGACCGTCACCACCGCCGCGGCGGCGGTCCTCACCTCGGCGGGCGCCCTCGCCGCGACCACGCCGGAGCCGGCCCTCGCCCGTGCTCCGGCCACCGCCGGCCTGGTCGTCGCCGCCGCGGCGCCCGCGGCCACCGGTACGGCGACCAGGGCGGACGCCGCGGACGCCGCGAAGCCCACCACCTGCCTGCGCATCCGGGGCGCGGCGGCGTGCGTGGGAGCGGACGAGAGCGACCGTCCGGGGATCTCGGTGGAGGACACCGCGCCCGACAGGTACCACGCCGTGGTCGAGTACTACCTGAACGGCTACCTGGGCACCAAGTACGTCATCCACAACCTGGGGCACGAGGGCGAGATCCGGAGCAACCGCGAGATCGGCGCCACCGTGACGTTCAGGGCCGCGGTCTACAAGGGCAACCACCGGATCAAGGTCAGCCGGTGGAAGACCGTGCGCACCGACACCGAGTACCCCGTCAAGCGGGACACCGATGTCACCCCGTCCACGGCGCGGGCGCGCTCCCAGATCTGCACTTCGACGAAGAGCGCCGCCTCCACGTGCTTCGCCGACCGGAAGCAGACGGTCGTCTACGCGTGCGACACCAGCGCCGACCGGCGTCAGGCCCGCGCGGAGTACTTCCTCGGCGGCGATCCGACGGCGCGTTTCGAGATCCACCAGCTGGCGGGGGTGAACACCTGCGGCAAGGCCGAGCACGGCGACGTGCGCGTCAGCAAGTACCGCGCCTCGGTGTTCGACCTCGGCCACCGGGTCGCCACCAGGCTCTACAAGTACCACTAGCCGCACAGCACGGCGGCGCGGCCGTGTCCCTCCCCCGCCCGGCGAGGGCACGGCTCGCGCCTGTGCGGCTTTACCTGCGATTTCGTAGCCTGTTGACATGGCAAGCGCCTTAGGGGACTTCCTTCGCGCTCGGCGCCGGCTCGCCACCGTCGACCGCGCCGGGCCGTGGCACGGTGAGCGCCGGACGCCGGGCCTGCGCCGCGAGGAGGTGGCCATGCTGGCCGGCGTCAGCAGCGACTACTACACCCGGCTGGAGCAGGGAAGAGAGCTCCGTCCGTCGGCGCAGGTGCTCCAGGCCCTGGCGCGCGCCCTCGAGCTCTGCCCTGAGGCGACCGAGTACCTGTACCGTCTCGCGCACCCCCAGGAGTGTGGACGCCGGCAGCTCGGCGGGGACGACGAGATCTCACCGCACATGCTCCGCTTCCTGGAGGGCTGCGACCATGTGGTCGCCTTCGTCGTCAACCGGCGGTTGGACTACCTGGCCAGGAACCGGCGGGCCGCCGCCCTGTACCGCGGGATGGACATCGCGGACAACGTGCTGCGACTGATCTTCCTGTGTCCGGGGGCACGCGAGTTCTACGTGGACTGGGAGCAGGAGGCCCGCGCCTTCACGGCCCACGTGCGCGCCGCCTCCGACGCGGGCCGCGACCCGCTGGTGCGCGAACTGGTGGAGGAGCTCTCGGCGGGAAGCGACGACTTCCGCCGCATCTGGGCCCGGCATGACGTGCGGGTCAGAACAAGGATGCCGATCCGCTACCGCCACCGCGACGTCGGCGAGATGACCCTGCAGTACGAGACGCTCCGCGTCGGCAGCGCCCCGGGCCAGTTCATCGTCATCGGCCAGGCCGAGCCCGGCAGCCCGTCCGCACGCGCGTTCGCCTCGCTCGGCTGACCGCGACCGCCGCCGATCAGCGGGTGGCCGGGCCGCCTCTCACTCCGGGCAGAGCTCGGAGCTCAGCGCCTCGTAGGACCAGCGTTCCCACTTGACGGGCGACCAGCCACGGTCGCGGACGAACACCAGGTAGAGCTCCGGGCTGAGCAGGCCGAACAGCAGATCGGCGGCGTGCTCGGCCGTCACGCCCTGACGGGCCCCGGGCTTGGCGACCAGAGACCGCGCGGCCGTCGCGTGGACGGTGAACCTCGGGTCGGCGTCCTGCTCCCAGAGCCCGGCGATCGCCGGGTCGGCCGCCGCGGCGGCGCGCAGCATCTCGATGATCGGCGCCACCCGTTCGAGGATCGCCCGTGTGCCCTGGACGTGCAGCCGCAGGTGGACGCCGGCGGTCTCGGCGGCGAGAGCGTCGGTGAACCACGGCCGCTCCATCGTCGCGACCGGCTCGTCGTCGCCCGCGATCGACACGTCGATCAGCTCTTTGAGCAGTGCGCGCTTGTTGCCGAACGTGAAGTAGATCGTCTGCACGGCGACCCCGGCCCGATCGGCGATCTCCTGCAGCGCCGTCGCGCCGTAACCGCGCTGGACGAACAGCTCGCGGGCGGCGTCCAGCATGCGCTCGCGGGTCTGCCTGGCCTTCGCGGTCCGCTTGCCCGTGCTCTTGACGTCGGTCATGGCTGTAGCTTATCTCTAGAGTCGAACACTAGAGTTCGCATCTAGTGAAATTCGGCCCGGTGACACGGGCGGGCGGACGCGGGAGGAACCATGCGGGTCATCGTCAACACCCAGCAGGCGGAAGCGTGGAACGGCTGGGAGGGGGTCAACTGGGCGAACAACGCGGAGCGCTACAACGCGATGATGGCCGCGTTCAACGACCCGTTCTTCCAGGTCGCCGCGATCGGCGAGGACGACCGCGTCCTCGACGTCGGCTGCGGTACCGCGGAGCCCACGCTGGCCGCCGCGCGCAAGGCGTCACGAGGGCACGTCCTCGGCGTCGACATCTCGGCGCCGATGCTGGAACGCGCCCGCGCCGACGCGGCCGGGCAGGGCGTCGCGAACGTCGTCTTCGAACAGGGGGACGCCCAGGTGCACCCCTTCCCGGAGGGAGCCTTCGACGTCGCGATCAGCCGGGGCGGGGTGATGTTCTTCGGCGACGTGGTGGCCGGGTTCACCAACGTCCGGCGGGCGCTGCGGCCGGGCGGGCGGCTGGTGTTCATGGGCCCGCAGGGCGGCGGCCCCGACACCGACTACGCCCGCGCCACCGCGGCGCTCAGGCCGCTCATGCGAGGGCCGTCGCCCGCGTCGCGGGGCATGGCGTCACTCCTCGACCCCGCCCGCATCCACCAGGTGCTCGACGAGGCGGGGTACGCCGAGGTGACCGTCACGCCCGTCGCCGCGCCGATGGACTACGGGCGCGACGCCGCCGACGCGGCGGACTTCATCCTCGGCCAGGGGCCCGTCCGCCACAACCTCGAAGGGGTCGATCCGGCCGTCGTCGATCGGGCACGGGAGGAACTGCGCGCAGGGCTCGCCGCGTACGCGACCTCAGACGGCGTTCGCATTCCCGGCGCCGTCTGGCTGGTGAGCGCCACCCGCCTCTGACCCCTCACCACGGCGCTCCATCGCCCGGCGCCCCCACGAGACCAGGAAGAACACGAAGAACAGACAGGGAAACAGCAGGAGCAGCTGCCACCCGCCCTCGGTGAGAGCGCCGGCGAGGCTGCCATGGTCCATGTAGTGCCGGGCGGCCAGAGCGACGGAGCTCCCGACGCTGAACGCCGCGCTGCGCACCAGAGCCTGACCGGTACTCCGGGGGAGCGCCATGGAACAGATGCTAACCCGCGCGCCCCAGGCGATCCAGGGACCCAGACGAACCTAGGCGAACCCGGCCGGGCACGCGAACGCCCCGGGCGTGGGAGCCCGGGGCGTTCTGGCCGTTCAGGGGCGTGGTCAGCGCAGGATCTTGTAGAGGGCCGAGGTGAGGGAGGCCTTGGCGTCGTCCTGGTCGATCGACCACATCATCGAGCCGCCGAGCCCCTTCAGCCGGATGTAGGCGGCCTTCTCCAGCAGCGACGCCGGGTCGTCGTAGGACCAGAACTCGTTGCCGTCGTACAGCCACAGCGTGCCGGTGAGCAGGTCGCGGTAGCGTCTGCCCGGCTTGCCGGCGAGGATCTTGTAGTCCTCGGTGCCGGGCGCCCAGGTCGCGGGCGCCGGGCCGGTGGCGCCGGCGTACAGCCCGTCGCCGGTGGATCGCACGCCGGTCCAGCCCTGCCCGTACGCGGGGACGCCGACCACGATCTTCCTGGCCGGGGCGCCGCGCGACAGGTAGTCGCGGACGGTGGTGTCGACGCTGTACTTGACCGGGTTCGGGTCCCTGCGGTCGGTGAACAGGTTGCCGTTGTGGCCGGTCCTGGTCTCCCACGAGCCGTGCAGGTCGTACCCCTGGATCGTGGCGAAGTCGAGACTGCGGAACACGTCGCGGACCTCGAAGCCGGCGTCGATCTTGGCCGCGGCGGCGGGGAGGAAGGCGGTCAGCTCGCTCCCGGCGTCGTAGGCCTTCAGCTGCCGGCGCAGCTCGGCGGCGAAGAGTGTGAAGTTGTGCCTGTCCTCCGGCCGGATGACGTTCCCAGCGTTGCCCTCCGAGCCCGGCCACTCCCAGTCCAGGTCGATGCCGTCGAAGACGCCCGCGCCGGCGCCCGCGGGCAGGCCGGGCAGGTCGCCCCTGATCCAGAGGCCGACGCACGAGGCGGCCAGCGCGCTGCGGGCCTCGGGGGTGCTGACGGCGTCGGAGAAGTACTTCGAGCCGGTCCAGCCGCCGAGGGAGATCAGCGCCTTGAGGCCGGGGTGGCGGGCCTTGAGCTTCTTGAGCTGGTTCAGGTTGCCGTTGAGCGCCTGACCCGGCTGGTCGGCCACGCCGTCCACGCTCTCTTCGGCGGACACCGGCCGCTGCCAGTCGGCCCACGCGTCGGCCGAGACGCAGGTGCCGTCGGCGCCGACGTTGCCGAAGGCGTAGTTGATGTGGGTCAGCTTGGCGGCGGCACCGCTGGTGTCCACGTCCTTGACGTGGTAATTCCGGGCGTAGATGCCCCACTGGATGAAGTAGGCGACCCGCTTGAACCGGTCACCACCGCCCGCTCGCGCCTGAGCCCGTTCGGCCGGGGCCGTCGCCGCCAGGCCCCCGGCAGGTACGGACGCCGTGGGATCTCCGGCAGGTACGGACGCCGCCGGATCTCCGGCGGGTAGGGGCGCCGCCGCGTCTCCGGCAGGCACGGGCGCCGCTGCCAGGGCCTCGGCGGGGACGGCCACCGTGGTGAGGCCGGCGGCGATCGCCGCCGCGAGTAGGTGCTGGAAAGGACGTCGCACGGCCATCTCCATTTACTGCTCGAAGAGCCTACTTATAGGAAAGTTTCTTATAAGTTGCTCCGGATCGTAGGGTCCGCCATGCGACGCGTCAATGCCCGGCCGCGCCCCCATATTGGCCGCGGTAGTTTGCAGGTCCTTGACCTGCGGGTTCCTATGCTCGCGCTATGGCAAGCTGTCTTGGTCACTTTCTCCGGGCCCGACGCCAAGCCACGCCTCTCAGCAAGGTCGGGCTTCCGCCCGTGGGCCGCCGGAGGACACCGGGCCTGCGCAGAGACGAAGTGGCGGTGCTGGCGGGCGTCAGCGTCGACTACTACACGCGATTGGAGCAGGGCAGGGAGACCCGCCCCTCGGAGCAGGTGGTCAACGCGCTGGCCGAGGCCCTCGATCTCGATGGGGAAGCCACCCAGCACCTTCACGACCTCGCTCGCCCCAAAAAGCACCGGCGCGCCTTTCCCGGCCACGCCGACCAGGTGAACCCCAAAGTTCTGCAACTGATGGCGAAATGGGAGGACTACCCCTCGGCGATCGTGAACAACCGGCTGGACGTCCTCGCGCGAAACGCCCTGGCCTCGGCCCTGTTCCAGGGGATGGAACACGCGGACAACCTGCTGAGGCTGATGTTCCTCAACCCTGCTTCCCGCGATTTCTTCCTGGACTGGGAGGAGGACGCCTTGTCCCTGGTCGCCCACCTGCGCGCGATGTGGGGCACAGAACCGGACGTCTCATCGCTGGTCGCGTTCGTCGAGGAGCTGTCGGCCGCGAGCGGGGAGTTCGGTGAGATGTGGGCCCGTCACGACGTGCGGGCGAAGACGCACCACTCCATCGAGATCCGGCATCGGTGGATCGGCGAGGTGACCTTCTGGCACGAGACCTTCTCCATCGACAGCGCCCCCGGGCAGCGCCTGTTCGTCGGGATCCCCGAAGCGGGCAGCCCATCGGAACACGCCCTGGCCCAGCTCTATCTGCGCACCACCGCCGAGCGCTGACCCGGCGGTCCGAGAACCAGTGGAAGGCGTCGTGATCGGACGCCCGCGCGGCCCGGCGGAGCCGCGCTCATCGGGCGCGACCCCACCGGGCCGATCGTCAGCCGGTGCCGCCGCTCACGGTGCTGCCGGATCTGGTGATGACGGACGTGAGCTGCCTACCACCGACTCCGGCCATGCCGGGCGGGATAGTCTGGCGCCGTGAACGGCCCACGGGCCGGCTCCGGGACGATGCGGTGCCAACGGTGCGGCCCGAGGAGGAAGCCAAGTTGTCACAGCTCGAGACGGGCGAGCCGGTCGCCGACCACGAACTCCCGCGAGGCGACCCGGCCAGGCCGGTGACCATCGCCTACATCGCGAAGTCCGCCGGGGTCTCGGTGCCCACGGTGTCGAAGGTCATCAACGGCCGCTCCGGCGTGTCCGCCGACACCCGCGCCCGTGTCGAGGCGCTCATCAGCCAATACGGGTACCGCAAGTCGGCTCAGCGCACCAACATGATGGAACTGGTCTTCGACCGGCTCGAGCACCTGTGGGGCGCGGAGATCATCCGCGGGGTCGAACAGGTGGCCCGCGAACACCGGGTGGGCGTCGTGCTCACGGAGTTCGGCCCCCAACGCGACCAGACCAACTACTGGATCGACGACGCCGTCGCCCGCCGCCCCGACTGCGTCGTGACGGTGGCGCAGCTGTCGAACGAGGAGCGTGATCAACTGCGCGCCAAGGGCATCCCGTTCGTCGTCTTCGACCCCACCGTCGAGCTGCCGGACGACGTGCCGTTCGTGGGGGCCACGAGCTGGAACGGCGGCCGCTCGGCCGCTCGCCACCTGCTCAAGCTCGGCCACCGCCGCATCGCGATGGTCAGCGGCCCCGACCACGTCCTGTGCTGCCGAGCCCGGCAGGACGGGTACCGCTCGGCCATGGAGGGCGCCGGCTTGACGGTCGACGCCGCCCACGTGGTGCGGGCCGAGCTCACCAGGGAGGGTGGGCACACCGCCGCGCTCGGCCTGCTCGGCCGCCCGGAGCGTCCCACCGCGATCTTCGCGAGCAACGACCTGCAGGCGCTCGGCGTCTACCAGGCCGCGCGGGAGATGGACCTGCGCATCCCTCACGACCTGAGCGTGGTCGGCTTCGACGACCTGCCCATCGCCGCCCTCGTCGATCCCCCGCTGACCACCGTCCGCCAGCCGCTCACCGAGATGGCGGTGGCCGCGACCGAACTCGCCCTGGCCCTGGGCCGCGGGGAGAAGACCTCCGAGGCCGGCTTCGAACTCGCGACCACCCTCACCGTCCGGGAAAGCACCGCACCTCCCACGGACCGGCGATGACAACGGTGACGACGTCTTCATAGTGCCGGCTCGCCCGCGCGGCAACCTGGTCCCCGGCCGGGGCGGCGCGCGGACCGGCGCGACCGCTACGCTCCCCCCGTGATCGAACTTCGGCGGATCACGGATCTGTGGCGGCGACTCGACGTCACGATCCGGGATCTCTCGTTGGCGCTGCTGCTGGCCGTCGCGTCCTTCCTGCCGGCGCTTCACGACCACGGGACCCAGCTCGGCGACCTGCCGGCCCGCCCCTTCGACGCGCTGACCATCGTGGTGATCGCCCTCGAATGCCTCCCGCTCGCCGTGCGCCGGCGATGGCCGGCCGTCTGCCTGGTCCTGGTGTCGCTCGGCTTCGCCCTGGACCAGCTCCGCGCCTACCACACGGTCACGGGCACCGCCCTGGCCATCGCGCTCGTCAGCGCGGGCGCCTACCTGGAACGCCACCGGCGCCTCACCGCGATCCTGCTGTCCGCGGCGTACCTGCCACTGGCGCTCGCGCTCGACCGGCTCGGCTCGCCCGAGGGGCCGGAAGGGTACGTGACGTTCTACCTGCTGCTGGTTCTCGGGTGGGGCATCGGGTCCTGGCTGCGCTCCACCCGGGCGGCCGAGGCCGAACGCCGGCGCCACGTCGCCGAGACCACCCGTGCCGCCGAACGCACCCGCATCGCCCGCGAGCTCCACGACGTCGTGACCCACCACGTGACCGCGATGGTCGTGCAGGCCGAGGCGGCGCGCTACCTGACCGCCGCGCCCGACCGCCTCGACGCGTCCCTGAGCGCCGTCACCGACACCGGCCGACGGGCCATCGCCGACCTGCGGCACCTGCTCGACCTGCTCACCCCCGACCACGACGCGGACGTCAGGCTGCCGTCGGTGGGCGAACTCCACACGCTGGTGGAACAGACGCGCCGGGCCGGGCAGCCGGTGGAGTTCATCGAGGAGGGGACACCTGCGCGATCGACCGGCAGCGCCGAGTTCGTGACCTATAGGGTCGTGCAGGAGTCCCTGACGAACGCCCTCAAATACGCCCACGGCAGCCGCACGGTGGTCCGCGTGCGCTTCGGCGAGAAGGAGATCACCGTGGAGGTCGGCACCGACGGTTCCGGCTCGCAGAACGGCTCGCACGCCGGCTCGCTGGGCGGGAGCGGGCGGGGCCTCGCCGGGCTGCGCGAACGGGTCGGCGCCCTGGGCGGTGACTTCAGCGCCGGCGGGCAGGCCGGCGGCGGCTTCCTCGTCCGGGCGCGCATCCCCATGGAGAGCCCGTCGTGACCGTGCCGATCCGGGTCCTGGTCTGCGACGACCAGGCGCTGATCCGCACCGGGTTCGCGACGATCATCGACGCGCAGGCCGACCTGGAGGTGGTGGGCGAGTGCGGGGACGGTCGCGCCGCGGTCGACCTCGCCCACCGGCTGAAGCCGGACATCGTGGTGATGGACGTGCGCATGCCGGTGCTCGACGGCATCGAGGCGACCCGCCTGCTCGCCGGCGCCGGAGTCGCCCATCCCGTCAAGGTGCTCGTGGTGACGACGTTCAACCTGGACGAGTACGTGTACCAGGCGCTGCGCGCGGGGGCCGGCGGATTCCTGCTCAAAGACGCCCCACCAGCGCAGTTGCTGCACGGCATCCGCACCGTCGCGGCAGGGACCGCGCTGCTGGCGCCCGAGGTGACCCGGCAGCTCGTCGGCAGGTACGCGGCGCGCATCCGTCCCACCGAAGGCACGCCGGGCGACATCGCACTGACCCCGCGCGAACTGGAGGTCCTGCGCCACATCGCCGACGGCCTGTCCAACAGCGAGATCGCCGCGACAATGGTGATCAGCCAGGAGACCGTCAAGACCTACGTGTCACGCATCCTCACCAAGCTCGACCTGCGCGACCGCGTACAGGCGGTCGTCTACGCCTACCGCAGAGGCCTGGTGACCTGACACCCGCCCAAGGGACTCGACGTCACATCGCCGCGTTTCCCTCCCGCGAAACCGCATCCACAGCGACCGCGGGCGGCTGCCGTCGCTGTCAGAACCACCTTCCCCGAAGATCAGCCCCCCGGGCCACGAGGCTCGGGGCGCCTCAACCGTCCAGAGATTCGTCCGCGACCCGGATGATCGTCTTTCCGGGGGCGCGGCGGTCGCGGGCGAAGGCGGAGGCCGTTTCGGAGAGCGGGCGCACGGCGCCGACGACGGGCTTGAGCCGTCCGTCCCGGACGCGCTCGGCGAGGTCGGCCAGCTGTGCGCGGTCGGGTTCGACGACGAAGAAGACGGCTCGCCCGTCCTTGGGCTGCGCGGTGGGCGGCATGGTGATGGTGACGACAGTGCCGCCCGGGCGTACCAGTTCGGTGGAACGCGCGAGGATGTCGCCGCCGATGACGTCGAAGACCACGTCCACCTCGCCGGCGTGCCGCAGATCGTCGGCGTCCAGGTCGAGGAAGGTCTGCGCGCCGAGGCTCAGCGCGACCTCACGGTCGCCGGCCCGGCCGGTGCCGATCACGCGGGCGCCCGCCTCCCGCGCGAGTTGGACGGCGATCGAGCCGACGCCGCCCGCGGCGCCGTGAACGAGGATGGTCTGGCCGGTCGTGAGGTGGCCGTGGTCGAACAGTCCTTGCCAGGCGGTCAGTCCGGAAATGGGCAGCGCGGCGGCCACGGTGTGGTCGATGTCGGCCGCGAGGGGGGCGAGGTTGCGGGCCTCCACCGCGGTGTATTCGGCCAGGGATCCGTTGCGGGCCCAGTCGGTCGGTCCGAACACGCGCTGGCCCACGGTGAGGCCGGTGGTCCCGTAGCCGAGCTCGACCACGACTCCGGACAGCTCGTGCCCGGGGATGCTCGGCGTCCGGTCGCGGCCGGCGCGATCGGACCACGTCGTCGGCCAGTCGAGCTCTCCGGGGGTGAAGCCCGCGGCGTGCACGCGCACGATGACGTCGTTCTCCGCGGCGTGGGGGTAGGGCATGTCGGTCAGGGAGAGGCCGCCGACACCGGCGTCACGATCCCGCACGGTGATCGCCCGCATACTCGGATCCTTTCAATGGCGTTCGTGGATATGTGGTGGTCGGGAGAGAGCTCAGCACGAGATCGTCTTCTGACGCGCGTGTCCGAGCGGCTCACACCGTCCGGTGGTGGCCTGGTGTGATGTCCGGCCAGCCCGGTCAGCTCGGCCAGGGCGAGCCGAGGATGCGCTCGACCGTCGTCGTGCGCCGGAAACCTGGGATGAAGTGTTCGAGCACGTCGGAGTTCACGGTGCCGTTCGTGGTCTCGGGACGGTCCTTGAGCCCGTCGAAGTAGGCCCGCAGAAACTCGTTCTTGAAGTCCCCTCGCGGGTGGACGGCGAGGATCTCCTCCAGCTGGTCGTGTTCCAGTTCGTCCAGTCCGAAGCCGAGCACGTCGGTCAGTACGCCGAGGTGCGTGGTCGCGATCTCCGGGGCCATCCGGCCGGGAATGCCCGGCGTGGTGTGCAGCGCGATCGCCGCCCAGACGGTCTCGGCGGCGGTCGTCGAGAAGCCCCGCTCCACGAGGAACCTGCGCGCGTGGTCGGCGCCGTCGACCTCGAAGCGCTGCTCGACGTCGGAGAAGGGGGTGAGCAGGCCGGTGTCGTGGAACATGGCCGCCACGTAGAGCAACTCCGGGTCCGGTTTCACGCCGAGCTTGTGCGCGTGGATCAGGCCGAAGAAGTAGACCCGCCGGGAGTGGTGGTAGATGAGGGGGCTCGTCGTCTCCTGGACGAGCCCGGTCGCTTCGGCGACCGCCGCCGTCTCAGGAATCTCCAACCCCGCGATGACCTCTGGCATGGCTCTGACTTTCCGGGAAGCGTGTCGGATTGTGGAACTGTCCGTCCCACTTCCATGCTGCCCACGGGTCGGCGTGCGGTGCCGCCTTCGTCCGGCCAAGAATCACCTATATCCGGACGAGGCCCCGCGCCCAACTTCGACGCCCGCCCGGCGGTCGGGGCGATCGAGGGTCTCCGTCATCCTCAGGTGACGGTGTGCTACCAATGAACGGTGTCCATGCCTCCCGCGTCGCCGGCCGGACGGCGGTCAGCGCCGCCGGGGTCCGGATGGTCACCGCGCGGATCCGGCTCCGGAGAGACCGGCGTGGTGCACGCCGCCCCCCATCGCGTCGCGGTCCTCGTCTACGACGGAGTGACGTTGCTGGACGTCGCCGGTCCCGCGGAGGTGTTCAAGGAGGCGAACCGGTTCGGCGCCGACTACCGGATCGAGCTGCGGTCGCCGACCGGCGCGGACGTCACGTCGAACCTCGGCATCCGGATCACGGTCGACGGCCCCGTCGCCGCGGAACCGGCGTTCGACACGCTGCTGGTGGCCGGGTCCGACCTGTATCCGCGCGCCCGCGTCCCTCGCGACCTGGCGGACGCCGCCCGGATACCGGCGGCCGTGGCCGGCCGGGTCGCGTCGATCTGCACCGGGGCGTTCGTCCTCGCCGCCGCCGGCCTCCTCGACGGCAAGCGCGCGACCACGCACTGGAAGGTCGCGCACGAGCTCGCCGCCCGGTATCCGACGTGCCGCGTCGAGCCCGACGCGATCTACACGCGCGACGGCACCACGTACACGTCGGCGGGGGTGACGGCCGGCATCGATCTGGCGCTCGCTCTCGTCGAAGAGGACCACGGGCCCCACCTGGCACGCGACGTCGCCCGCGCCCTGGTGGTGTACATGCAGCGTGCGGGCGGCCAGTCCCAGTTCTCCGCACCGCTGCAAGGCCCGCCGCCCCGCTCGCCTGCCCTCCGTACGATCACCGACCTGGTGACGGCGAACCCCGGGGGTGACCACTCGCTCGGTGGACTCGCCGATCACCTCAACGTGAGCACCCGGCACCTCACCCGGCTCTTCCATGACGAGCTGTCCACAACGCCGGCCCGCTATGTGGAGAGCATCCGATTCGACATGGCCAGGGCGCTGCTCGACCAAGGACACACCGCGACACAGGCCGCGGCCCTCGCCGGGTTCCCCAGTTACGAGAGCATGCGACGGGTCTTCGCCCGGAAGCTGTCGATCAGCCCCGCCGCCTACCAACGCCGCTTCAGCACCACCCGCCGCACCGACCTGGGGTAGGCCCGCGCCACCGCGCACACGATCAGCCTCACGCCGATCGGGCCTTCACGTCTGTGCGGTGAGCAGGGCATCGGCGAGACCGGTCCGCGCATAGAGCACCGAGCGGCCCGCCCGGTGAGTGCTGGTCAGGCCGGCGGCCCGCAGCGCGGTGAGGTGCTGGGACACGCCCGCCGCGGAAAGGCCCGACCGCCGGGCGAGTTCGGTGGTCGAGGCGGGAGAGTCCAGTTCGGCCAGGATCAGCGCGCGGGATCGGCCGATCACCGCGGCGAGGGCTTCCATGCCCTCATGTGTCCCACGCTCCCACAACGTGCCGATCCCCCGCGCCGGGTAGGCGAGCTGAGGCGGTTCCGACGCGACGGACCGGGTCAGCACTCGCGGCCAGGCGAAGACCGACGGCACCAGGAGCAGCCCGGCCCCGGTCTCGATCCGGGTGATGGCGCAGTGGCGCTGCACCAGGTGGAGGCCGCCGCCGGCCCAGCGCACCGTGTGGTGCAACTGGTCGAGCGCCCGGGCCGTACCGTGCTCGGCCACCTGGCGACCCCGATAGAAGAGGTCCGCCTCCAGCACCGAGCGGATTCTGGCCCAGTAGGGCGCTATCGCGAGCTGCCAGTAGGCTTCGATCTCCGCGACGATCCGAGGCAGGTAGAGCCGAGGGGTCCGATGAAGGCTTCGCAGCCGGGAGGACAACGAGCCGTCGCGCTCGGCGGCCAGAATGTCGAGGTCCCGCCGTACCTGCTCGGGGTCCGTGGCCTCGATGGCGGCGAGTTCGTCGGAAAGGCCGCTGGACGTGGTCGCCGGTACCGGGTTGAGGAAATCGGGGAGATGGCCGGTGGGCGGAATCATCTCGGCCAGCCACCCACGATCGAGACCCGCCGCCGCGAGCCGAGGGCGTACCTGGTCGGCCCAGCCGCGATGGGGATCCGGCACCGCCGCGGCGGCCAGCGCTCTGCGGCTGGTGACGACCTCCCACATGGGCGAGACGGCGAACCGGGTCTCGGCCAGATCGTTCACCGAGAAGGTCAGCCGCGCCTTCATGCCGCCTCCATCTGTTCCACGATTCGGCCATAGCTTAATCAATGGACCTTCACTTCCCGGCCCGGCACCATCCCGTGGGCAGGCCCACGAGTCAGGGTGCCGGAAAGCAGAACAACGCGAAGGCGGTCGTCCCCATGTCCGTTGACATCTCCTCCTCCCCCGATGCCGCGATCGAGGGGAAGGCTCTGCTGTTCCGCACCTTGCACACCGAGTCCGTGCTGGTGCTGCCCAACGCCTGGGACGCCGCCAGCGCGAGTGTGATCGCCGCGGCCGGCGCAACGGCGATCGCCACGACCAGCGGTGGCGTGTCCTGGTCCCTGGGCCGCGGCGACGGGCAGGGGCTCGGCCGGCGCGAGATGGTGGAGGCCGCCCGGCGCATCGTGGACTCCGTCGACCTGCCGGTGACGGTCGACGTGGAGAGAGGATACGGACCGGCCCCGGCGGATGTGACCGCGACCGTGCGGGCAGTGGTCGAGGCCGGTGCGGTGGGCGTCAATCTCGAGGACTCGACGGCCGTCGGCGGTCCTCTGTTCGACGTCGCGGAGCAGAGTGCCAGACTGCGCGCCGCCAGGGACGCGGCGGAAGCGGCGGGCCTGCCGAAACTCTTCGTCAACGCACGCACCGACGTCTTCCTGTTCGCGATAGGTCCGGCCGATGCCCGGCTGGGCGAGGTACTGGCGCGCACGGAGGCCTACGCCAAGGCCGGAGCCGACGGCATTTTCGTCCCCGGCCTGCTCGACCTCGACATGTTGAACAGTCTCTGTGCGCGGTCGCCACTGCCGGTCAACGCCATGGCCGTCGCCGGTGGACCGAGCGTCACCGAGCTCACGCAGGCGGGGGTGCGCAGGATCAGCCTCGGGACCGCACTGGCCCAGGCCGCCTACACCGCGGTCCGCGAAGCCGCCGCCGAACTCCTCGGCACGGGAAACCTCACGGCCCTGGACGGCTCACTGGACTTCAGCGAACTCAACGGCCTGTTCCGTCATTGACCGAGGACCGATGAGCAGGCCCAGAAAGCGATGAGGAACCGGAGGCCGACGTTTTCGCGGCGCCCGGTGCGATGGAGGGCGATCTCAACCCGGCCCCGTGTGACCACGGGGCGGTCAGGTGCTCATGACGAGGCGATAGCCGAGGTCGAGGGTGTCGGCGTCGAGGAGATCTTCGTGTCGTTCATGCCAGCGTCGAGTGGTGAGGTCGATGTCGAGGCGTCGCATCGCGCGCTCGACAAGGTGCTGGTCGAGTCTGGCCAAGGCGGAGATGGCGGCGCGGACGTGGGGGTCGAGGTAGTGGTGCGGCCGGCTCCAGTACGCGCCCAGGAAGCCGTCCGTGCAGTCGGCCGGCACCGGCACGGGGATGACGCTCACTCGTGCGCCCTCGCGCCGGAACCAACTCTGGACGACGTCGAGACAGGCGAGTCCGGCCTCCGCGTCGGCGATCTGCGGGAGGTACTCATCGACCAGCCAGAATCGTGCGGTGACGGCGGGGTCCCAGGTGAGGACGATCTGCCGGTCGGACACTCGGCGCAGCTCGGCGAGGCCGGCGGCCGCGTCGGTCCAATGGTGGACGGTGAGGATGGCCATCGCGGCGTCGAACGACTTGTCAGGGACCGGGAGGGACTCGGCGTACCCCTGGATGACCGGCGCCGAGCCGGGGGGACGCTGGCTTATCATCACCGCCGACGGCTCCACGGCCATGACCTGCCTGCCGCGGGGCTCGTAGGAGCCGCTTCCGGCGCCCACGTTGATCACCGTCGCGGCGGAGCCCAAGGCCCGGTCGATCTGGCCGGCGATGCGAGGGTCGGGGCGGCGGTGATGCGAGTAACCGAGGCCGATCGTCTCGTACGGGTTGGCGTTCCCCATCCTTGTCGCTCCTCTCAACTGCCATGAGTCGATATTGCATGAACACGAGGGAGGCGCGAGAACCGGTCGACCTCAACCGTCCCGACACTCACGTCAGGGTTGCTCTCACTGGAGATCGAAAACGCCCCGTAGCACGGATGCTCGAGGCGTTTCAGCTGTTCGAGAATGTGGTCAGGTGGAGATCTCCACGCGCCGTCAGCGGTCGTTCTCCACGGTGAGCAGGCCGCGGCGAAAGGCGGTGGCGACGGCGGCCGCGCGGTCGTTGACGCCGAGTTTGGCGTAGATGTGCAGCACATGGCTCTTGACCGTGGCCTCGCTGATGAACAAGCGTGCGGCGGCTTCGCGGTTGGTGGCGCCGTCGGCGATGAGTTGGAGGATTTCCAGTTCCCGCGCGCTCAGCGGGTCGGCAGGGGCGCGGACCTGACCGAGGAGGCGGGTGGCGACCGACGGGGACAGCACGGCTTCACCCCGCGCCGCGGTACGTACGGCGCGAACGAGTTCGTCGCGGCCGGTGTCCTTGAGCAGGTAGCCGGTGGCTCCGGCCTCGATGGCGGGCATGACGTCCCGGTCGGTGTCGTAGGTGGTCAGGACGAGCACGCGGGCCGCGATGCCGAGCCTGACCAGTTCCTTGATGGCCGTGACGCCGTCCATCCCGGGCATGCGGAGGTCCATGAGGATCACGTCGGGGTTCAGTGCCCGGGCGCGCTCCACGGCCTGCGCGCCATCCCCCGCCTCGCCGAGCACCTCGAAGTCCGGGTCGCCGGCGAACATGCCGCGGATGCCGTCGCGGACGATGGGGTGATCGTCGGCGATCAGCAGCCTGACCGGGGTCTCAGCCACGTACCACCGCCGGAACGCTCGCGGAGATCGCGGTGCCGGCCCCGGGCTCCGACTCGATCTCCAGCGTGCCCGCCAGCCGGCTCACCCGCTTGCGCATCGCCGTCAGACCGAAGCCGCCGCCGTCGCGGACACGCTCGGGGTCGAATCCGGCGCCATCGTCGCGGACGTCCAGGGTGACCACGTCCTCCATGTACGACAGGGTCAAACCGATCCGGGACGCGCCGGCGTGCTTGGCCGCGTTGGCCAAGGCCTCCTGCGCCGTGCGCAGCAGCGTCTCCTCCACCTCCGGATGCATGGCACGGACCGTACCAGTGACGGTGAAATCAGCGCGCACCCCGTTGAGTTCGCCCCAATGGGTCACGACGTCGTTCAGTGCCTGGGACAGCGGTGCCGCCTCCAGTTGGCCCGGGCCCACCGCGTGCACGGAGCGCCGGGCCTCGGCCAGGCTCTCCCGCGCCAGCCCGATCGCGTTGTCCACACGGCGGTGCCAGTCCTCGGCCTGCTTGGCCGCCATGGCCGCCTGAAGCTGAGTGATGATGCCGGTCAGGCCCTGGGCGAGGGTGTCGTGGATCTCAGCCGCCATGCGTTGCCGCTCGTCGAGTACGCCCGCCTCTCGGGCCTGGACCAGGAGCTGGGCATGCAGGCCCGCGTTCTCCCGCATGGCCTCCTCCAGCCGCGCCACCATCAGCTTGCGCTGGGCGCTCCGCTCGGCGGTGATCTCGCCGGCGAAGCTGAACAGGCCCACCGCCGCGACGATGGCGGCGGTGAAGAAGAGGTAGGTGAGGGTTGCGGACGCGGTGGGCTCGGGCAGGCCCCCACGGTAGGTCGCGACGCAGATCGCCGCCGTAGCGGTCAACCCGACGAAACGCCACTTCCCCTTCAGGTACTGCCAAGAGTGCAGATATCCAACGAAGCCAAAGAAGCTCGCGAACCATATGCCCTGCGTACACAGCGCGCCGATCAGCACCACCAGCCCGGCCACATAGACCGGGCCCCGCGGCGCCGACCACATCCAGGCGGCGGCGAGCGCGGCCACGCCGGACGTGACCCACGGGTTGCTGCCGGTGAGCAGGGAGAGCACCATGGAGACCGCCAGCAGCACGTACGGCGCGGCCGCCAGCTGCCGCTCCAGCAGGTGCTCCCATCGGTCGAGCCGCCCGGTCATGCTTCACTCCCAGCGGAAGAACTTGGCCGCCGCGAGGCTGATGACCAGGGCATAGGCGGCCATCACCCCCAGCAGCAAGGGGCTGGGAGCACTGCCCGCCCAGACATCCCGCATGCTTCGCCCGAAAGCACCCAGCGGGGTGTACTCCCCAATGGCCGCCACGATAGCGGGCATCTGATGCGTCGGCTGGATGAGCCCGGCGAGGTAGGCCATCGGGAAGTACAGCAGCACCCCGATCCCGTTGGCGGCCCGGCCGTTCGGCGCCAGCGCCGCGATGAGCAGGCCGATGGCGAACATGCTCGCCGTACCGACAAGGAACACCAGCACACCGGACAGCACCCGGCTGGGCAGATGAGCGCCCAGGACGGTGCCCGCGACCGCCATCAGCAGCCCGCACGCGGTCACCGCCAGGACCAGCTGCAGGAGCAGCTGCACCATCAGCAGGTTCCCCGGACGCACCGGCGTGGTGGACAGCCTGCGCAGTATGCCCCGCTCGCGGTAGGTCGCCAGAGTGGTGGGCAGCAGGTACAGACTCACCAGCCCGACGGCGATGGCCAGCGCCATAGGCAGCAGCACGGTGTCACCCGGCTCGATCGAGCTGCCGAACACCACCAGGATGAACAACGGTATGAGCAGCGAGAACAGCGCCCCGGGCTCGCGTGTCAGCAGCTTGGTCTCGACAATGGCGAGTTTCATCATGATCTGCTTCCTCAGCCGAAGGACCGGCCGGTCAGGGCGGTGAACGCGTCTTCCAGAGTGCGCCTGTCGAGGCGGAGATCACTGACCAGGACCTGGTGGCGGGCCAGATGCGCGGTGACCGCCGTGGCGAAGTCGCCCCTGCCCGAGACGACCACCCGGTCCCCCTCTCTGGACACACCGGTCACCCCTGGCAGCCCTTCCAGGCCGACCATGTCCCCTGCCATCAGCGTGAACCGCATCTGGTGCTCTCCGCCGACCAGCCCGGCCGGGCTGTCGATCGCCACGACCTTGCCGTGGTTGAACACCGCGACGCGGTCGCACAGCTCCTCGACCTCGTCCATGAAGTGGCTGACCAACACCACGGTCAAGCCGCTCGCCCGGACCTGCTTGATCAGCTCCCAGGTGGCACGGCGAGCCTGCGGGTCCAGGCCCGTGGTGAGCTCGTCCAGGAAGGCCACCCGCGGGTCGCCCACCAGCGCCAGCGCGATGAACAGGCGCTGCTTCTGACCGCCCGACAGCTTCCCGAAGCGAGCGTTGCGCTTGTCGGCCAGCCCCCACTCCTCCAGCAGTTCCCGCCAGTCATGGGGCTTGGCGTAGAAGGAGGCATACAGATCGAGCGCCTCCCATACCTTCAGGTTCTCCGGCAGTTGGGTCTGCTGGAGCTGCACCCCGATCAGCTCACGGACCTTGGGCCCGTCCTCGAACGGGTCGAGCCCAAGGACCTTGATCGACCCACTGTCCGGGCGTCGCAGGCCCTCCACGGACTCCACGGTGGTGGTCTTACCGGTGCCGTTCGGCCCGAGGATGCCGAAGATCTCGCCCTCCTCCACGGAGAACGACACGCCGTCCAGAACTGTCAGATCTGCGTACCTCTTGCGGAGGTCTGTGACCTCGATGACTGCCATGGCTCAAGCATCTTGTGCTCGCCTTCGCGGCGAATCGACCTGCCAGCCATGATCAACCACGAATGATGCTGACCGGAAAATCCACCGAACGGTGGATACCGCTCTCCTTGCGAACTGCTGGCAGGCTGTGAGGCCTGCCAGATCTTGGAGAGGGCGTCGTGCCATAGGGAGTGGCCGGTGCGAGAGCGGACCTTGCGAGAGCCGCCTAGAGCCGACTCGGTTCTCACAGAGAGCCGTTGCTGTCAGTGTCGCCGTCACTGGAGATCAAAAACGCCCCGTAGCACGGATGCTCGGGGCGTTTTGGCTGTTCAGATGGTGTGGTCAGGGGCGGGGTCGAACCGCCGACCTTCCGCTTTTCAGGCGGACGCTCGTACCGACTGAGCTACCTGACCCGGTGGTGAGATGACACCTACCAGAGCGGTCCTGACGGGACTTGAACCCGCGACCTCCACCTTGACAGGGTGGCGAGCACTCCAAACTGCTCTACAGGACCTTGCTTGCCTTGCTTGTCGCCGGGAGCTTGTGGCTCTCGGCCTTTGCGCTCGCTTAGCCTACCAGCTCTTCGGAGATCTTCGACCTCCGTCGTTCTGGCGAGCCGTGCTCGCGCGTGCCCCCAACGGGATTCGAACCCGTGCCGCCGCCTTGAAAGGGCGGTGTCCTAGGCCGCTAGACGATGGGGGCTCAGGACTCTCGCCCTGGATCCGTGACGCCTTCCGTCGGGGACTCCTGAAGCATAGGGGACTGCGCCCCAGATGCCAAAGTGGTCATCTTCTGGATGGTGTCGCGGTGGAGTCGACCGGCTTCGCTGGCGACGAGGCGACGAGCGGCTCCGGAAGAATTGTACGTCCAGGCTCGGGCTCGACGTTACGTTGAATCTGCACCCATTGCTCTCCGAAGCCGCCGAGCGTGACGTCGTCCCAGGCCTGGAGGCGATGGGTCTTCCTGTCGAAGTAGAGCACGGACGCCTGGATGGGCGTGGGCTCGTCGTGTTCCAGCCCTCGCAGGCCCGCGGCGCCGGTCGAGCCCTGGATCATGAGCCGGGTGCCGGACTTGAGCATCTCGGTGGAGCGTTCGTGCACGTGGCCGGCCAGGACGAGGGGGACGGCCCCGCTGAAGGCCCGTCCGATGGTGGGGTCGTGTACGGCGACGAGATCGACGGTGATCTTCTTGGCGGCGTCGGCCCCAGCGGGCCCCGTGGTCGCCGCCGGAGAGGGGGAGGGGGACGGCGATGGCCGCCTGGACGGGGACGGGGAGCCGTGGCCGGGGGACCGGGACGGTCTGGCCGCCGCGTGCGGCGGCTTCCTGCCGGTGGGCGCGGCGTTCGCGGGGGAGGTCACCCGCTCGGCGTGGAAGCGTCCGAGATCCGTGAGCAGCTGGGCGTCCGACTTGACGTCGACCGACTTGTCGGGCGTGAACCGCGGGTCGCCCACGCCGTAGATCCGCAGGCCCTCCACGGTCTTCTCACCGCCGTCCAGGACGACGGCGTTCTTCTGCTGGGCGACGGCGTGCTGCGTGCCGATGGAGTCGTGGTTGCCGCGCACGTAGACGTACGGGACGCCGAGCTCGCCGATCTCCTCGACGAACTTGTTCTCGGCCTTGGTCCCGTGGTCGGCGATGTCGCCCGTGTCCAGCACCATATTGATCTTGAACTCATCCTTCAGTGAGCGGATCGTGCTCCAGGCGACGGGATTGAGATGGATGTCCGAGACATGCAGAACGCGCAACGTGTTGGGGTCCGGCGAGTACACCGGCAGGGTGGCGCCCGCGTGGTAGAGCTGCGAGACGTTGGTCACCAGCTTGGCGAGCTGCGTCCGGTACTCCGAGAAGCGGGTCACGATCGACTCGGCGCTGCCGATGAGCGAGGGGACACCGGTGAGCAGGCCGGTGTAGCGCGGCTCGGCGATGGATCGGGGGTTGAAGGTCAGCACCGCCAGCAGCGCGACGAGTCCCATCGCCACCAGGCTGCCCAGACCCGTCCACAAAGCGCTGCGCCAATGGCGGAACACGATGAGCCCCGCGAGCGCCCCTCCTGCCACCGCGAACAGCGTGGCCCTGATCACCAGCTCGCGCAGGCCCTCCTGAAGGTCCGCCTCGATCAGGTCCGGAAGGGTCTCCGCCCAGCGCGGACTCTCCAGGAGCCGCTGCGCCACGTCCGCGCGGATGCCGTCCAAGCTCAGGCCGAGCTGGATGGGCCCGTGATGGGAGTCGAAGCGCAGCGTGCCGAGGGGACGGATGTCCACGACCGTCTGGCCGCCCCACGAGGGCCGCAGGCTCATCCCGATCTCCGCGGGGCCCACGGCGGTGCGGACATGGGCGCCGATCGCGAGGCCGAGCCATGCCCCCGCCAACGCGACGACGGCGATGAGCAGGGCGTTCACACTGCGGCGCACGGCGCGCCGTTCGTTCAGCCGCTGAGCGGTCGCCTTCCAGCGCATCAGATTCATCGCCGTCTTGCCTACCCGAAAACCCGGCCCCACTCATAGCCACGACGAGTCAGCCCGCGTGTCGGCGCCAGTCAAGACGTCTGATCGCGGTTACGCGACGTCCCGCACCAATGACACGATTGACCGGTGGTGGAGGTTTCGCGGGAAAAGTTCGAGGAGCTCGTGGCCGAGGCGCTGGACACGATCCCGCCCGAGCTCGCCCAGGTCATGGAGAACGTCGTCATGGTCGTCGTCGACGATCCGCCCGAGCCGGGGCTGCTCGGGCTGTACACCGGCATCCCCCTGACCGAGCGGGGCGACTGGTACGCGGGGGTCCTCCCGGACCGCATCGAGATCTACCGGAACCCGATCTGCGAAATCTGCGAGACAGAGGACGAGGTCGTGGAAGAGGTGCAGATCACCGTAGTCCACGAGATCGCCCACCATTTCGGGATCGATGATGACCGTCTGCACGAGCTGGGCTGGTAGACCCTCCCCTGCCTGAAGCCCGATTCTCGTCCCGTCACAGCGCGGATCCGCCGGCGCCAAGGCGCCCGGCCACTCTCGACGTCTACCGCGTACCCGTCACCCCGGGATGCCGCCGTCCATCCCATACCTGACGTCATCCGGACGTAGCGCACGAGGGCGGGCTGGTCACGGCCCTTCGTGCCGCTATCGGCCTTGCGAAACCAGCGGCAGACCGGGCACCGTAGGTGACATACTGAACACGGACTGTCAGAACGGCCCAGCGAGCCCACCGGAGTCATATGGCGGCCATCAGGCCCAGCCGGCTGCCCGGGCGGCACCGCCGCTCGCCCGAAAGCCAGGCAACGTACGGCGAGGTCATCGCCATCGGCGAATTCCGTGCGCTGTGGCTCGGCCAGTGCCTGTCCTTGCTCGGCGACCAGCTCGCCCAGGTGGCGCTGGCGCTCCTCGTCTACGACCGGACAGGGTCCCCGCTGGCCACCGCGGCCGTGTACGCCCTGACCTATCTCCCGCCCATCCTCGGGGGTCCCGTGCTGGCCGGGCTCGCCGACCGGTTCGCGCGCCGCCGCATCATGATCGTGTGCGATCTGGCGCGAGCGGTGCTGGTGGGTCTGATGGCCGTGCCGAGCACGCCGTTCCCCGTGCTGTGCGTTCTGGTGTTCTGCGTCGTCCTGCTCAGCTCGCCCTTCACGGCCGCGCGCGCCGCGCTGCTGCCCGAGATCCTCGAGGGCGACCGGTACGTCGCCGGGTCGGCACTGCAGAACATGACGAACCAGGTGGTCCAGATGCTCGGGTTCGCCGCGGGCGCCGGAATGATCGCCGCCATCGGCGCCTACGAAGGGCTCGCGCTGAACGCCGCGACCTTCCTGGCCTCCGGGCTGATCCTCACGCTCGGGCTGCGCCGGCGTCCCCCGCCGGCTCCCGAGGACGGCGTCCACGCGTCCATGTGGGCCATGACCAAGTCGGGCGCCCGGCTGGTCTTCGGCGACCGGCGGCTGCGCACTCTGGTGTTGTTCGCGTGGCTCTGCGGCTTCTACGTACTCCCCGAGGGCATCGCCGTGCCGTACGCCGTCACGCTGGGCCACGATGCTCGAGAGGTCACGTTGATCACCGGTCTGCTCATGGCCGCCATGCCGACCGGCACGGTCATCGGAGCCTTCGTGTTCAGCCGGTTCGTGGCCCCCACCGGGCGCCTGCGCGCCATGGGGTGGATGGCCATGCTGAGCTGCGCGCCGCTCATCGGCTGCGCGACGCGGCCTCCGCTGGCCGTCGTCCTGGTCCTGTGGATGCTCGCGGGGCTCGGAGGGGCGTACCAGCTCGCGGCCAACGCCGCCTTCGTGCAATGCGTTCCGCCCGGCCGCCGCGGCCAGGCCTTCGGGCTGGTGCAGTCCGGCCTGCTGGCCGCCCAGGGCTTGGGCATCCTCATCGGAGGCGCAGCCGCGCAGGCACTCGGCCCAGAGCCGGTGGTCGCCCTCGCGGGGGCGGCCGGGCTGTGCGTCGCCGCACTGCTGGCCATGCTCTGGACCGAGACTCGCACCGAGATAATCACCAGGGTCCGCACCCAGGTGAGCTAGATGGTGGCGGGGGGCTCGTCCACCGGCGACTGCGGCCGGCTCGTGGGCGACTGCGGCTGGGCGGCGGAGGGGGCCGTGTAGGGCGACTGGCCGGTGGGCTGGTCACCGTACGGCGCGCGGCCGTCCTGCGGGGCCTGCGACGGCTGCCAGTACGAGGAGACCTGGTGCCAGGCGGACCCGCTGTCGCTCTTCTGCTTGTTGATGAGGTCCTGGACGATCGAGCCGTTCTTGCCCTCTTCGGGGATCAGCAGCCAGGCGACGGCGTAGATGCCGACGCCGAGGCCGCCGAAGAAGGTGGCGACGGCGAGCGCGAGGCGCAGGATGTTGGCGTCGATGCCGGTGAACTCGGCGGCGCCGGAGCAGACGCCGGCGACGATCCTGCCTTCGCGGGTGCGGCGGAGTTCCTTGGTGGAGTGACCGTGGAGGTTCATCTCGTTCATGTCTCAAGACTGCCCCCGGGGCCCCTCTTCGCACATCGGGATTCCCCCTGGCCCGACCCTGGTGACGCCCTGAAGCCACGAGAGCTGAAGCCGCTGCTTGAGCCTTACCCTGACAGGGCACCACCTGAAGGTGAAGGCAGCGTCGCCCGGCACACGGCCCCTTGCCGCCCCGCGAGAGGTGGTAGGCGGTCGCGCAAGGCGCGGTACGCTCAGTACCCTGCAATCCATGCCGGGCCGCTAGCTCAATGGCAGAGCTGCGGACTTTTAATCCGTAGGTTCAGGGTTCGAGTCCCTGGCGGCCCACCTGCGAAAACACCCCCGGAGCGCCATGCGTCCGAGGGTGTTTGCTAACACCTTTGCTAACAGCGGCCCTACGGTGTCCCCTTCAGCGCTTGCGCGAAGACATCGGCCGCGGATGCTTCCGCCGACCGGATCACGTGGGCGTACACCCTGAGCGTGATGGCAGGGTCCGCGTGCCCGAGTCGCGCGGCGACCACATGTACCGGGACGCCGGCCAGCAGGAGCGTGGTGGCGTGGACATGTCGTAGGTCATGCAGCCGCGCGAACGGCAGCCGCTCTGCGGACGGCTGTGCGGCGTTGTGCGCCTTCACGAGGTCCCGGATCAACTGTGTGACGGTGTCGGGGTAGATCGGCCGCCCGAAGCCCGTCGTGAAGACGTGGAGATCCTTCTGCCCGCTCCACTCCTCCCCCGCGGCCGCCTTGTCGGCCTCCTGCCGCGCCTGGTGCTCCCTGAGGACGGCAACGGTCTCGTCGTCGATGCTGACCACCCGAATCCGCCCGCTCTTCGTGGTGCCCTCGATGCGCTCACCATCCACGACACCGGCCGACCCGGCAATGGTGATCGTCTTTCCAGCGAAATCGACATTCGACCAGCGCAGATTGACCAGCTCACCGCGCCGGGCGCCGGTATAGGCGGCGAGATGGAAGAAGGCGAACAACCGATGCGATCTGGCTAGCGACAGGAACGTGCGGAGCTGTTCAGGAGTCCACACGCTCCCCGGTTCGGCGTAGACGTGCTTCGGCCGCTTGGCCCGCTCTACGGGGTTCGACGTCAGAAGCTCTTCGACCTTCACGGCATCACCGAATGCCTTACGCAAGACCGCGTGAACATGGCTCACTGACCGCGTGGACAGCGGCTGACCGCCCTTACCGCCCTTAGTGCTTAGATGCCAGTAGAGCTTGGTGATCGTGCTCGGTCGCACCGCCTGTAGCCGCAATGATCCGATATGTGGAGCGATGTAGAGCCGAATCAGCATTCGGTAACCGTGCAGCGTCTTGGGCTTGATCTCGATCGCGTGGGACTCGATCCATTCGGCCAGGTACGCCCCTACGGTGATGGCGCTCCGGTCCACATACTCACCGCGCCGAGCTGCCACACGGGCCTCGTCGCGCGCGGCTTTGGCCTCGTCCTCGGTAGTGAAGCCGCCCACCCATTTGGGCTTGCTGACGCCGGTTTCCGGGTCGGTGACCCTGATGACGTATGACCAGGTCTTGCCGCGCTTCATGACGCCGTCGCGGAGCTTCGGCGCGGGCTTGCTGCCTGTCCTCTTGCGATCGGAGCCCTCTGGGGCGGAGGGCGGAAGGATCTTTGTCACGCTGCCCTCTCTTTCGCCAGCAGGTCGGAGACGTAGTTCTCAAGAGCGGACAAGGGGATGCGGCGGGATCGATCGATGTGGAGGTAAGGAATTTCGCCGTCGCCCATGAGGCGGTACAGCTTGGCGCGGGAGATCGAGAGCGCTTCGGCGGCCTCAGGCACGCTCAGGAGGAGCTTGGCCATGCGCTCACCTCCTCGTCGGAAGCCATCGGCCGGCCGGTGATCGCGGCGGCGAGGACCTGTTCTCCGGCGGACAGGCCCTTACCGGCGTACTCCCAGTGCGCGATCACGAGGACGGTGTCCTCGTCGAACAGGGGTAGGCGTCCGGTGCTGATGTCCTCGTCGCGCATGTGGTCGGCGCGGGCGGCGCGTAGGGCGCCGAGGGTTGTGGAGTAGTGGCGGGATTTGGTGGAGAAGTGGCCGCGGAAGCCGAGCATGTGTGCCCATTGGGCGAGCCGTAGCTCGTTGAGCTGGTCGAGTTCGGCCAGGCGGAAGCACTCGGCGATCAGCCGCCGGGGATGCTCACGCAGGCCGAGACCGGTGACCTCGTTTGGGGTGTTGATGCGCCGGTCGATGGTGCCGACGCATTCGGCGGCTTTGGTGGCGTACTTGGCGATGTAGCCGGCGACCGCCTGCTCTGTCAGTTCTCCGTCCATGGTGATGGGCCGGACGTCGAGCTGTGTCCCCCAGCGCAGGACGCGGGCAGGCTCACCAGCCAGGGACGGAACGGGGACGCTGACCGCACCGGCCGCATGCCGTACGGCCAGCGCCAGGGCGTCACGCTCGGCCCAGGCCGGAGGCGGGGTGTGCGGTCCGCCGGGTCCGTCGAGTCGGATGACCGCGTGGAAGTGCACGACGCCGCGGCGTTGGTACTCGGCGACTTTGGCGAAGGAGACGGCCAGGTGTTCACCCAGTTCCTTGACCGTCAGGCCGTGGAGCTTGGCGAGGTTGCGGCGCAGGGCGAGGGTGAAGCGGCGCCACAGTTCGGGGGCTAGGGCGTTGAACAGCACGCTCGCGGCGTAGTCGTAGCAGTCGGGGCAGAGCGGTTCGCCGAGGCGGTTTTCCTGGTCGCCGTGCCGGGCGGTGCAGGAGATGACGCGCCCGTGCGGGCACTTGTCGGCGTCGCACCGGGGGTGGCAGGGCTGGACCTTGCCGCCGTGCTCGCGCCGGGTGTGGACCGCGCCGAACGAGGGGGCGGTGAGAGTGACGAAGAGCGCCGGGTGTGCGCTGACGGTGTCGGGGACGCCTTTGCCGCCGGCCAGGCCCGCGCGGATGAGCTGGTAGGTGTCGGCGCGGTAGATCTCGGCACAAGCCGGGCAGCGGGAGGCGCGCCGGGTCTTGCACTGCACGCGCAGCACGCCGCCGGGTTCGCGGTTGGTGTTGTAGGTGTGCAGGACGTGGCCGGTCGCGGCGTCGATGTGCCGGACGCGTCCGCGCAGGTGGATGGGTTGGCGGCATCCGCCGGTCGCGCGGATCTGGGCGGCCCAGCGGTCGTATTGGGGGTCGTGGAGCCGGGCGATGATGCCGGTTACCGCGTGCTGAGCGCGGGGGTTGGGGATGATGGGGCGTGTCCCTTCCGGGTCTTTCGGGTTCGGTTGGGGATGGCCCCCGACGTGGCGCGGAACTTGGCGGTTGTGTGGCCACGCCGGGGGCGCCGAGGCGTTAAGCCCCGTGGTTGTCTGCTCCGGTTCCGTCGCAGTCGCGGCAGGTGTCGGCCATGCTGTCGACGCCGGTCCCGCCGCAGGTCGCGCAGCGGTAGCGGACCACCGGAAGCGGTTCGGTCATCGTCCGTTCTTGGATCTCCTGAGCCGGGGCGTGCTGTGGGTGGTCGTCGAGATGGGCGCCCATGGTGGTGGTCCCTTGGTCAGGCGGTGGAGACGGCCGTGTGGTCGGGGATGACGCAGCCGTGGTAGCTGCTGAATGCTTCGTGCCTGGCGCGGGCGTCGGCGAGGATCGCGAACGCCTCGTAGCGGACCGGCCCGAAGTGCAGAGCGGTCATGTAGTGGTCGTGAGCCAGGGCGCCGGAGTCGATCTTCGTGCCGCACAACGCGGCGATCCGGTCGATCTCAGCGCACATCTCCGCATCGGCCGTGCGCTCGGCGCAGTAGCCGATGGTGGTGGAGTACCTAGGCACGGGGACTTCGGGATTGGCCTCCAGGAAGGTGGCCAGCCGTCGTAGTCCGGTGATGAAGGCCGTCCGGTGGTCGGGGTCGACAGACATGGATGGTGCTCCCTTCACGGTGTTTCCGGTGTTGTGCGCAGGTGGTGGAGTAGGTCGGTGGCGAGTTGGCTCGATACGCCTAGCCGGGCGCGCAGCAGGTCGAGGGTGATGGGCTTGCCGTGCTTGGCGCTGTGCTCTTCGACCACGCGCCGGGCGTAGTCGAGGAGCGCGGGAGAGGGTTCGGTGGCGTCGCGCTGGGCGCGGTCGAAGGCAGGTAGCACGGTGGCCGGCGCGGCGACGGCCGAGGCCGGGGATGGTTCGGGGTGGGGGCCGGTCGCGCGTCGTTCCAGCATCGAGACGGCGACGAGGAACGCTGCCGCGGGTGTCGCGGCGGTCAGCCAGCCCCACACCGATGGTTCGGCCTGGTGGAGGTTGGCGGCCAGGGACAGGATGATTCCGGCGACCAGGACGCAGGTGGGCCAGGAGAGCGGGCCGGTCCGGTGGCGGCCGGTCTTCTTGTCGCGTTGACGTTCGCGGGCGGCCATGACGCAGGTCAGATCGACGCACACGGCCACCGCCCAGGCCATCGGGCCCGTCTGCCCGTGCTCCACCGCTGTCTGTCGTACGTGGGAGAAGGAGCCGGCACCGGCGATCAGTGCCAGGACGATGACGGGACCGGAGTCCAGCAGCCAGGAGGCGAGGCGTCGCATGCCGGTCAGCCCTCCAGGACGGCGGTTTCAGGGGCGAGGAAGTCGGCGAGGTCGGCATCGCTCAACTCGGCGCAATGGGTACCGGCCATGACTTCGGCCCATGACGGAGTGAGACCGGCGTAGGTGCGGGTGGCGGCTTCGGCGGCTTGCTCGGAGACGTAGAAGGAGCGCGCCCGGTACCACTGGCCGTCTTGGCCGGCGACGATCGCGACGCCGGGGGTTTCGGAGGCGATGGCCCGTGCGGAGACCAGGGCTGCGGGGTCGAGGTCGCCGAGGGTCATGGTCGCGGTTTCGGGATCGTTGACGCGATGGCAGATCCGCCCCGAGCACTGAGCGCGCAGGGCCGTCACTCCGGGGCCGAGGTCGGAGCCGATGCGCTGGCCGCAGCAGAACAGGTAGATCCCGAACGCCCGTCCGAGCTGGGCGATCCGCAGCAGCGCTGTGGAGGTCTTGGCGATCTCGTCTTTCTCGGACTTGTCGGCCATCAGGTACAGCTCTGCCAGCTCATCGACCAGGACCACCACGGGGACCGGTCGCCGGTCGCCCGGCAACTGCCAGATGTTGCGCGCTCCGGTTGCACGACAGGCGGCCATCCGGTCCACCATCAGCGAGACCAGGTCATCGAGCAGGTTGACGCATTCGGCGCGCGAGGTGGCCAGGGCCGACAGGCGGGGTTCGTACGGGGTGAACTCCACGCCGCCTTTGAGGTCGAAGCCGACCATTGCCACCGGTTGCGGGGATAGTCCGATGATCAGGGCGTTGGCAAGGTTGGACTTGCCGGATTGGGTGGCACCGGCGTTGAGCCAGTGCGGGACGGTGCGGAAGTCGATGACCCAGGGGGAGCCGGTCTCCAGTCGGCCGACGGTGACCTTGAGCAGTTCGGTCGAGACGGGGAGCCGGTCGATTCTGACCAGCGGATCGCGGATGGTCGCGGCCAGGGTGACGCGACCGCGCTTCTTGGAGGAGACGCGTACGGCGTGGACGCGCCAGGAGTGCGCGAGCCGTTCGGCGACCTGGGCGTAGTCCTCCGGGATCTGACCTTCCAGGAGGCGAATGGTGACGCGCCAGCCGTGACGGGTCGGCATGGGCAGCCACATCCACGGCTTGGTGTCGACCGCGACCCGTTGCAACCGCCGTTTGACGCGGACCAGGCCGGTCGAGGAGATCAGCCCGGGGACGGTGGTGAACCAGAAGCGCTGCCGCTTCTTTGTCAGGCCGCAGCCGAGGGCGACCTTGCGCCAGGTGAGGCGGACCGTGATGGCGGTCAGCGGGTAGCGCAGGCACAGCCAGAAGGACCGGTAGTGCCAGCGGCGCCAGGCCCAGAGCCCGGCCGCCGAGGCGGCCAGGACTCCGAGGGAGAGGAGGAGATGGTCAGACACCGCGCGCCTCCGCGGTGACGGCGGGCAGGAGTGAGGTGGCGCGGTAGGCGATGCCCCAGCGTCCCGACAGTTCCCACACGTAGCCGACCAGGCCGACAGGCTTGACCTCGTTGCCGGGGACGACCGAGGGCTCCCCGACGACGCCGATCTTGACCAGCTCGATCTTGCCGAAGGCGTCCTCCACGGAGAACAGCACCTCATAGACGGTCTGACCGGTGGTCTTGTCGGTCTTGAGTTCACCGGTCTCCTTGTTCAAGATGCGCGGGCACGGAGCCTTCACGCAGATGAACTGGAGCCGGGAGACGTCGACCGGGATGGGGATGTTGCGCATGCTGAACACACCTCTCGTCTGCCTGCTGAGCAGGCGTGGGGGACGAGGGAGATCACGCGCCGTCAGAATGCGGAGGCGATAGCATCGAAGCGCCAACTAGGGTGCTGACCGCATCCGGCCTGGGCGGGATCTCCCGCTCAGGCCACTTTCATGTGTGGCCTGTACCGCTCCGGGGTGAGCGGTCGCTTCGTTTCTGGCCCTGAAACGCAGAAGAGCGTTTGTGTTGGGCTGTCACCTCCTGTCCAGGAGAGCTTCAGCGACAACACAAACGCTACCTCGCACCGCGAGTATCTGCTAGTACTTTTAGTATTAGTACACGTACTTTTTCTACACGCCGATCCGGTCGGCAAGTTCCCGCAGCTCAGGGGATGGCGGGTCTTGCATGGTCAGCAAATCGGACACCAACTGGTAGGTGATTCGGTGGTTCCGTATCTGCTCCGGTGTGATCGTCTCGGCCTCCAGCAGCGCGGACACGGCCTCTTCGACCTGACGGCGCTGCGCATGAGCGCGAGCCAGGTCGACATGAAGCCGGGCACGCCGCTCAGGTGACAGCGCCGATGTGTCCACCGCCGTCCCGACCCGAAGCGCATGACCGGCGTCACCCAGCTCGACGCCCACGGCCACCTCATGAAGCGTGACGTTGGCCGGCCCGAACTCGGTGTTGTAGTCGTTGCGCCCTTCTCCCAGCCGCTCCGCGACCTCACGAGCCCGCGCCAGATGCTCATAGGCGGTAGTGGCCTCGTTCAATCGAGACGCGGCCACGGCTCGTTGCAGGGTGAGACCGCCCCACAACGACATGGCCTCGGGCTTGCCCTCATCGACCAGGAACCACAGCGCCTCGGAAGCCGTCCGAGCCGTCTCCTCCACCTGGTCGAAGTGGCGCGCGCCCAAGAAGACGAAGCCGAGCCGGAATGCGCCGGCCGCCATCATCAGCGGGTCACCCGCTCGTTCCGCTGCCACGATCGCCCTGTCGGCGGCGATCCACGCGGCCTCCGGCTCGCCGAGCTTGGCCAGCGCCGCCGAGCACGCCTGATAGGTCACCGCCAGCAGTTGGAACAGCTCCGCCCGCCGCTCCTCGGGAGCCGAGCGGGCAGCGGTCTCCAACGCGGGTACCAACCCGCGCAGTAGGTCGGCCAGCTCGACATACCGGCTCTCGTGCGTCAGCTCCCACGCTCGGTCGACCCGCGGCTTGATCTCCGATGTAGGCGGGACGGGCGCCGAGTGCAGCATGGCCCGCAGGGAATGGGCCCCCGAGAGCACTAGACGCAGACTCGCCGTTCCTGGGATCTCCTCAGCGGAGGCCGCGACGACCGGCGCCTCCGCCGCCAGCTCCGACAACGGGATGTCCAGAGCCTCGGCGACCTTCTCCAGGACCGACATGCGGTCGACCTTGCGGACGCCGCGCTCTACCTGGGAGATCCACGCCACCGACCGGTCGACCAGCCGCGCCAACTCCGGTTGCGACAGGCCGCGCCGTTTACGTTCTTGGGCGATCCGCCGGCCTAGTGCCCGTTGGTATTCGGTGCTCACCCTGCCGTTCCCTTGCCGGTCTGGAGCGACAGCCAGTCGACCTCGACCGAGGCCAGCAGCTCATCGCGCGCCCCGAGGAACCGCCGAGTGTGCTCCTGCTCCTCGTGGGTGTCGAAGGCCGCCCGGTCCCGGTACAGCTCGTAGAAGATCCGCTGAAGCGGCTGGCCCTCCACCAGGTGGGACGCGTACACCAGCGTCCCGGGCTCTTCCGTGCGGATCTTCTCGATGGTCTCAGCGACCAGTTGATCGAACGCCTCCGCGCTCGCCTCGTCCTTACACGTGAATCGGACCACCAGACCGAACATGAACTCCTCCTTCGTCGCAGCCTCTACCAGAGCAGTACTTATTGTGCGTGGCAAGTACTGCAAGTGGCTTGCACTCTAAGTACTGTACTCGTACTTTAAGTATCAGGCATAGATGCAGTGCCCCTGACCTGCTTGATCGCGAGGTGAGCCCACGTGACCGCACCCACAAACAGCCGCAAAGGCACCGGAGAATGGCAACAAACCTTCCTCGGACGAGCGGAGCAGGTGCGCGCGGTCCGCCGCTTCGTCAAGACCCATCTCCCCGACCACGCCGACGCCGATCTCATCGCCAGCGAACTCGCCACCAACGCCGTCGAACACACCCACACCGGACAACCCGGCGGAACCTTCACCGCCACCGTCAAGCACCACCCCGACGGCACCGCCTACATCGAGATCGCCGACCAAGGCGGACCCATCGCCTTCGGCGCCCGCACCTCCACCCGCGAAGGCGGGCGAGGACTCCACCTCGTCACCGCCCTCACCACAACATGGGGAGTCAAAGGCGACGCCGCCGGCCGCACCGTCTGGGCCCAGCTACCCCCACCCACCCCATGAACGACACACCATCGGCCTTACGCGCCCTCCGCGAACGCTTCCCCCACTGGGCCTTCCTCTACAACCCCTTCGCCTACCGCTGGCACGCCCTCCACGGCCGCACCACCACCCTCACCGCCGACACCCCCCAAGAACTCGCCGAACGCATCGTCCGCCACCAAGTACGCCAACGCCTGACCAGACCCCAACCACGGCAATGAGCGACGCCTAGCAACAACCGGCAAAGCACCAGACCAGAGGCACCGCGAAGGCCACGACATTCAAGATCATCCGAGTCCGCGTTCCTCCGGATGAGGACTTTCTCTACGTCTTTAAAGGCGGCCCGCTGCGCGGTCCGCCGGGCGCGCCGGTCGGTCTGCGTGCCCGGCTGCGGCCCTCGGCCGGTCCGGGCACGCACCGCCCACGCGCCCGCAGAACCAGCACAGTGACCACCTAAGGCCGTGACGATCGCTCACTTCGGTCCTCGCCACACGCGGTCGGGGCGATCGGCTGCCGCGCGGCTTCCGGTGCTCGGGCCTGGCGGCCCTGCGCTCCGGGTCCGCTTGCCAACGAGTGACCTGGTGATCATCTGACGGGGCAGGCCGGATCGCGAACAGGCATGGACGTGACCTCGCCAGCGATTCGAGGTGGAGTCCAATTCTCGTCCGATCTGCTCAGCTCAGCAGAGGAGGAGTGGACGAAGATCTTGTTACTAGACCAGCGGCGAAGTACTCTCTTTAGGCTTGCACAATGAGGAGGTCCTTTCGTGGCGCTTGCCGACTTAGACTCTCGCTACTTGTGGTTACTAGTGGGACTATCGACCTTGTTCCCATTACTGCGATTAAGTCTCCTGATGCCTACCTGGGGCTATCGGGCAAGGGTCGCCATCGGATTTCTCGTTGCTCTAGCTGGCCTAGTAGCTAAGTATGCCTTCTTTACCGATCACTCATCGCCAGCTAAGTGGATGGCGATCTATGTCGTAGCGATGATTGCTCTATTAGCGGGAACCTTGGGCCAAGGTGACGAGATCAGGGAGGCCGCCTCTCATGCATTGAACAATCCGGATCAGGAACCGCAATATGTGCGCCCCGCTCCCTTTGTGTTGAAAGTTATGGCCGCGATCGCGGTCCAGCTTCTCTTGTTGTACTTGCTGTTCAGCGACTTCTGATAACGCAACAGCAAGAACGATCTTGCTAACGCGCATGCTAACTGCCTCCCGAGACGGCGGTAGACGCTGGTAGAAGTTGATCAAGATGATTGCGCTTCGACCAGGCATGTAGTGACACCGGGAGACGTGGGTAGACGCTCTTCGGACGACTTTTAATCCGTAGGTTCAGGGTTCGAGTCCCTGGCGGCCCACCTGCGAGAACAGGCGTGTTGGGCCTTGCTTCGGCCCGCACTACAGCCATCCTCTACAGCCAACAGGGCCGGACCCCGTCTTGGGAGCCGGCCCTTGCGCTTCTGCGCTCATCCGAAAAGTTTCTTCGCGACCGCATCGACGGCCTCCCGCTCGACCTCGGGCAGGACGTGAGCGTAGGTGTTCATCGTCAGCCCGATCTGACTGTGTCCGAGCGTCTTCATCACCGTTCGGGGGGAGGCCCCGCAGGCGATCAGGAACGAGGCGCAGGCGTGACGAAGGTAGTGCAGCCGCAGCCAGTCGAGCCCAGCCTTGGCCCTGGTCTTCCGCCACCTGGTGCTCAGGTTTCCCGGCTCGATCGGTGTGCCGATGGTCGAGGCGAACACGAGCCCGCTGGTCTTCCACTTCTCCCCCGCGGCGAGCTGTTCGGCGGCCTGCTCTCGCTTGTGCTTCCGCAGAGCGGCCAGGGTCGGCTCAGGGACGGGCACGACGCGACGTGACCGGCTGGTCTTGGGGTCAACGAGCTGAAGCGACCCGTCCGCCCGCTGGAGGCTCTGGCGCACTGTGAGAAGCCCATTGCCGAAATCGATGTCATGCCATCGGAGCCCGAGAAGTTCCCCACGCCGCAGGCCGAGAGTGAGAGCGCAGATCCAGAATGCTTCGAGCCGGTCACCCTTGATCGCGTTGATGAGGGTCTTGGCCTCTTCGATCGTCAGCACCCGGACCTCGTCACGCTTGACGGACGGAGGCTTGACGAGCTTCGCCACGTTGCGGTGAACCAACTCCTCACGTTCCGCATCGGCCAGCGCATTGCGGATCAACCCGTGAACCTGCTTGACCGTCGCCGCCGAGAGACCGGACTCTGCTTTGGCCTCGACCAGCCGCCGGACATCGGTCGGGGTGAGCTTGTCGAGTTGTTTCCGCCCAAGGGCCGGCTTCACGTGATCGTGGATGAGCTGTCGATACCCGCGAAGTGTGAGGGGGCGAGTGCCCTGCCGCTTCTTCATCTCGATCCACTCATCCAGCCACTCCGCGAACTTCCGAGGTCGAGCGGCGAGGTTCTGCCCCTTACGCTGGGCATCCTTCAATTCGGCGAGCTTGCCGAGAACTTCTTTCTCGGTCTTCCCGTAGACCGTCTTGCGAATCCGCTTGCCGTTCACCCAGCCCAAATCGACCAAGGCGACGGCGCTCCGCGCCGCCGCACGGCCCGCCGCCCGCTCCGCCCGGCCGGGCGTGCGGCGTGGACGCCGGTCCCGGCCGGCGGCGGGAACGCGGGCCGCCCGCCGACCACCGCGCCCGCCGCACCAAGCCGCACCAAGCCGCACCCGCCGACCGGGGCGCGCCGCCGCCGAGCACGGGGTGTTCGCCATCAGTGTTGATCGCTCCACGCCACCGATCGAGCGCTGTCGCTTGTCCAGGCCCGCGTCCTAAAATCGGCCGCCATGCACCGGTTCAAGTTCTTCCCTGTGTTCGGACCCATCATCCTCTGCATCGGCCCTCTATACACGGGGCTGACTGTTCCTGGGGATACGGCGTCCACAGCGGCAGTGATCCGCTGGGCAGGCATGGGCATCACCACAACTCTGTTCGGCGTCGGCCTGATGTTGTGCGGCATCATGGCCGTACTCATCCAGCGGTTCAAAGATGAAAATCATGCCTCCGGCGGGGGCGCTCGGCTCCGGGGTGATCACCCGAACGAGCCTGTAGAGCCGTAGGTGGCTGAGGTGGAAGCCTGATCTCCCCGCCCGCCACGACCCAGGCAAGCTCAGCAGACCGGCTCCTACGATCAAGCCCGTTTGTGACCGTTGGCATCCGATGACCGAGGAATGGCGACCGGTCGACGTACACGCGAAGACGGGCTTGACCCTCCGTCCCCGGCCCGCTGCCGCTTCGCGGTGGGTCGAGGCAGACGGGGAGATCAGGCGGGGGAGATGTGCGCGTCCGCGCAGGCCACTGGGTTTGATCGCGTGTCATTAGCGTGCCATTAAGGGCGGTGAACAGGGGGGAGTCACGGGGACCCAGCGGAGGCTTGCCCCCGAGGTCAGGCACGTTCCCCCAGGTGATCAGGCCGATTTGCAAGCAGGATGTCATACAGTGATTCGACCGTACAGGAGCTACGGTTTCATTTGAATCGACTTCACCCAAGAGCGGGCCTTATCGGCAGGCATCGCGAGTTCGTTTTGGACAAGAAGCACGGCTGCCTCCTCCTGACCTCGAACTTTGAGCTGGCGTACGCGGCCGACGATGTCCATCGCTCTCATTGGGTCCGTGTACTTCAGCACACGGCGTTGCCTCAGCGTCTTGATCAGAGTCAGGACGAAGAAGACAAGGAAGCAGGCGAAAAGCCCAATGAAGATGGCGGGGATGACAGTGTCGAGGTACATCTATTGAGCATATGTTCCCTGGGATTGGAGCGATGGCTGTACAGCCACAGCTACAGCCAAGAGGGCGGGCGACGGCGGAAGTCGGCGAACGACCACGGACACCGGACCAACAGGTCGGAGCCTCGGAGCTTGATCGAAGCGTCTTCTTTTGATCCGTAGGTTCAGGGTTCGAGTTCCTGGCGGCACACCCATAATGACCTGGGCAGACTCCCAGATCTCCTGATCGGCAAGCCTGTCCGGGGTTGCAGTCCGGGTTGCAGTTGTCAGCACGGGGTTGCAGTCGCCGGCCTCAGTCATCCCACAGCGCCCGGCCGATCCGAGCCGCCACATTGCTTGCCGGCTTGGACGTCGCGTGGGTGTAGGGCACCTCGCAGGGCAAGGCCGCAGACACCCGTGCCACACCCCGCCACATCCTCGTCTACAGCGGCCTGTTCCTCGCCGAGAACGCCGGCATCCTCCGCCTCATCGCCGAGCGGAACATCCTCAGGGAGATGGCATGTGGGAAGGCTGATCACGCTTACCGAGAACGTCCGAACGTCTTTGACGTTTTCGCGCGGACAGTGATCTACTCCCTGCCCATGACGACTCTGACGAAGGTTCAGCCTGCCCCTGTCATCGACGAGATAGCGCGGCTGCTGACCGAGCACTACGTTTTCCCTGAGATAGCCGAGCAGCTCACCGGCGTGCTGCAACGACGTCTGGCCAAGGGCGCCTATGACGTCGACGGCGCCGAGGAGCTCGCCCGTCTGGTCACCGCGGACCTGCAGTCCGTCAACAACGACCAACATCTGAGACTGAAGCACCACGCCGACCCGGTGCCCCCCAAGCAGATGGAGGCGACTCTGGCCTCCATCCGCCGGGACTTCGACACCTCGCTGGGCGGTGCGCCCCGGGTGGAGTTGCTGGACGGAGGGATCGCCGTGGTGGAGCTGGCGCCGATGCTGTTTCCGCTGGACTGGGCCGCCGAACCGCTGAGCGCCGCGCTCACCCTGGCCTCCCGCGCCCAGGCGCTGATCGTGGACCTTCGCGGCAACCGGGGCGGCGACCCGGACACCGTCGCCTTCATCTGCAGCTACCTCTTGGACGAGCGCACTCACCTCAACACCATGTACTGGCGCGACGGCGAGCGCAGCGAGCAGTCCTGGAGCCTGCCGCACGTTCCCGGCGCGCGTTTCGGCGGCAGCAAACCGTTGTACGTGCTGTCCAGCGACAGCACCTTCTCCGCCGCTGAAGAACTGGCCTACGACCTGCAACAGCTCGGCCGCGCAGTTGTCGTCGGCGAGCCCACCCGCGGCGGCGCACACCCGTGCAAGGGGTGGACCGTGCACCCCCACCTGGAAGCCACGGTCCCCACCGGCCGCGCCATCAACCCCGTCTCCGGCACGAACTGGGAAGGCACCGGTGTGCGGCCCGACGTCCCTTGCGCCGCCGCGGAATCCCTCGACCAGGCGCACGCCCTGGCCCTCGCCCGACTGGCAGGCGACGATCGACCCTCGCCGAGCGCGGATCGCTCTGTGAAGTCGCGTTGAACGGCATGTGCCTTTCTACGGCCGCGCCGTCGGCTGTGCCGCGGTGGGGTAGTCGCGCAATTCGATGCCGTTGGCCGCTTTCCGGATCGGCTTCATAATGGCTTCCATCACTCGTGCCTTGCCCGGCATGTGCGGCGCCATCTGCAGCATGAGGCCCTGCAGGCGCGCGCGGGTCCGGGAGGCGGGCACCATGCCCTTGGCGGCGGTGCGGCCCAGCCGCTGGTTCAGCTCGACGAACCCGCGCATCTCCTCCTCGTACCGTACGAATGCGACCCGGTGGTCGCCCTGGGCGGCGGCCAGCTCTCCGGCGAGCACGTAGGCGCCAACGAGGGCCATGCCGGTGCCTTGTCCGGACGCGGGTGAGGGGCAGTAGGCGGCGTCGCCCAGCAGCACTGTGCGCCCACGCGACCAGGAATCCATCCGTACCTGCGCCAGGGTGTCGAAGTAGAAGTCGCCCGCCTCCGGCATCGCGGCCAGCAACCGCGGCACCTCCCATCGGTGTCCGGTGAACGCCTCAGCGACGGCCTGCTGTTGGGCCGCCACGTCGTGCCGGTCGACGGGCCGTTGCGGCGCGGGGAAGAAGAACTGGGCCTTGGCCGCCGTCGCCGCCCGCACGCTGTAGACGTTCACCACGTGCCCGGCGGCCGACAGGACCATCTCCCAGCGGTCCAGGCCCAGGTGGTTGGGGACGCCGAAGACCGCCACGCCCAGGCCGAGTCCCTCGGTGAACCGCTCCTCCGGGCCGAAGACGAGCGCGCGAGTGCCCGAATGCAGGCCGTCGGCCCCCACTACGAGGTCGAACGTACGCGGTGCCGCATCGCGGAACGTCACGCGCGTTCCGCAGCCCTCATCGGTGATCGAGGTGATCGTGTCGCCGAAGACGTACTCGGCCTCGCCTCGGGTGCGGGCATGAAGGATCTCAGCCAGATCCCCGCGCATGATCTCCAGGTCTCCCGGGTCGCGAAACCCGATCATGTCCGGACCGAGTGTCGCGAGGGTCTTGCCCGCCCCGTTCAACCACGTCCCGCCCCGGATATCGGTCGACCGGCGCCGCACCTCGTCGAGAATCCCCATCCGCCGCGCCACCTCCACCGCCACCCCGCGCAGGTCCACCTTGTAACCGCCGGGGCGCGGCGTGGCGGCCCGCTCCACCACAGTCACTTCGAAGCCGTGGTGGCGCAGCCAATACGCCAGGGCGGGACCGGCGACACTCGCGCCAGAGATGAGCACGTTCATGAACCCTCCATCTGTGTATGCCATACGCTCTATTGCGTATGACGTATACCTTACTGCGTATGCTATACACAGAGGCATGGATGTGGGCAAGATCGAGGAATCGGAGATCCCCGTCGGCATCGCGGTGGCCTGGGGGCTGCGGGACCGTCCTGGCAAGGGCCCCAAACCTGCCCTGAGCCTGCCCAGGATCGTCCAGGCAGGCTTGGACGTCGCCCGCGCCGACGGGCTGGCGGCGGTGTCCATGGCACGCGTGGCCAAGGAGGTCGGCGTGTCGACCATGGCTCTCTACCGCTATGTCGCGGCCAAGGACGTCTTGTTGGAACTCATGCAGGACGCCGCCTACGGGCCGCCGCCTGAGGCGACTGCGGACCAGGACTGGCGTGCTGGGCTGACCGAGTGGTCCTGGGCCATCCTGCACGCGATCAGGAGGCATCCGTGGGTGCTGCAGATCCCTGTCAGCGGGGCTCCGCTGCTGCCCAACCAGATCACCTGGCTGGAGCGTGGACTCACATGCCTGAGCGGTACGGGCCTTGCCGAGTCCGAGAAGCTGTCGGTCGTCATGCTGCTGTCCGGCTATGTCCGGCAGTGGGCGGGCCTGTCAATCGCCGTCGGCGCGGCAGGGCCTGACCAGGCCGCGCGGTACGCCAAGACGCTCGCCCGCGTCATCGACCCGGTCCGTTTCCCCGCGGTCTGCGCCGCCATGGCCGCCGGTGCCGTCAACGACGAGTGGGACGACGGCGACACCGAGTTCGTCTTCGGCCTCGACCGCGTCCTGGACGGCATAGCCGCCCTCACCCACGCCCGCTCCTGATGCGCAATGGGCGACAACAGCGTGAGCATCACATGGCGACGTGGCGTTCGTGTCAACTCGGGCGCGGGGTGTCCGAGCGGCTTTGTCACTGTTCGGGGAGAGGCTGCGGCTTGTCGAGGCCGGTCAGGCGGGTGAGGACGGTGAAGCCGTCGTCGGTGCCGGGCCAGTGCCGGCGCACGGCCTCCAGCCCGGAGCGGCGTACCACCGAGCGCAGGACGGCGGTGACGATGATGGCGTCGTCGGCGTACCCCAGGATGGGGATGAAGTCGGGGACGATGTCGATGGGAAAGGCCAGGTAGGCCAGCAGCAGCGCGAGCCGGACGCGGACGCCGCGGGGCAGGTCGGGGTCGGCGGCCAGGCGGCGTACTAGGCGCAGCACGTCGGGCAGCAGCCGCAGCGCCTCGCGCAGCAGGCCGCCGCGCGGCCGGACGAGGGCCAGCGCGCCGATGAGGACCAGCCAGGCGGCCGCCAGGGCGATCGCGATACCGATGAGCAGGTCCCATCCCCATGACCCGGTCATACCGGCCCCCCTTCGCCCATCTCGGCCACAGCGATGCCGCCGAGCAGGTCCCACCACCATGGCCCGGTCATACCGGCTCCTCTGAGCCCACCGCGGGCACTGCGATGCCGGTCTCGGCGGCCAGTGCGGCCTGTTCGAAGTCGGCGAGGTCGGTTTCGGCGTCGGCGATCGCGGCGCGTACGAGAGCGCCGGCGGGGGCGGCGAAGTAGTCGCGTGCGGCGATCTTGGCCAGCCAGGAGCGGAAGCGTTCCAGGTCGGCCTCCGACTCCTCCACCTCGGCGTAGGTGGCCCGGCCTCGCTCGCGTTCGCGCGCCAGCTCCTCGCGTAAGGCGGGGAGACGCTCCATCACCTCGGCGTACTCGGCATCGCGGGCGGCGTTGAACTCGCCGATGATCTGCCGCTTCTCGGCCGGGTCGGTGAGCGCCATCCGCAGCATCCGGGCCGTGCCGCCCTGCCGGCGCACCCGGTCCAGCAGACGGCGCACCTGCCGGAGGGTCTGCTCGCGCTCCGGCAGCAGGCATACCGACTGTTGCAGGTACAGCCCACCGAGCGAGCGCAGCTTTCGCCACACCTGCACGCGCAGGGCCGGAGCGGCCCCGGCGGTGGACACGCTGACCAGCAACCAGCCACGATCCTCCGTATCGTCCGTCACGTCTTCATGTTACATCCGTAACATTCCCCTGCAGGCGCCAAATGCAGGTGGACGGGCGAGGCCGGTGGACCCGTCCTTCGACCAGGTGCCGCCCTCCCGTTACCCGGCTTCGTCGGGAGCGCCTGCTGCCTGTGGTGGGGGACCGGTCGTCGCCGGCTCGAGGGCGCGGACGATTTCGGGGGCCGGGTGACGGGGGAGCAGCAGTGGGCTGACGAGGATGAGCAGGCCCGCGACGGTGATGGCCGTGCGTGGGCTGGTGGCGTCGGCGAGCAGTCCGCCGAGGGCGCTGAAGACGGCGATGGAGGCGTTGCCGCTGATCGACCAGGCCGACAGAGTGCGGGCGACGCGGTCCTGGGGAGTGTGCTCAAGTCGATAGGTCGCCAGTACCGGGGTGTACAGGCTCATGCTGATGATGATCGCGAGCTCGACGGCGATCACGATCGCGAGGCCGGCGACACCAGGACGGACGAAGGCCAGGCCGACCAGCCAGACGGCGCGCAGCGTGCCGACCGTGCGCAGGACCCGGTGTTGGCCGTAGCGCGCCACGACCCGGCGGGCAAGGCGTGAGCCGATCAGTCCGCCGACACAGGGAGCGGCGAAGGCGAGGCCGTACTGCCAGGGCGGGAACCCGAGCTGGCGCAGCAGGAGCACGGCCAGCAGCGGCTCGGTGGCCATGATCAGCCCGTTGACGAGAAGGTTGTTGAAGTAGAGGGCCCGCAGGCCGGGATGGGTCAGGATGTGCCGCCAGCCGTCGAGCAATTCGCCGGCTCCGACCTGGTTCTTGCCGCTTCGCCGTGGAGGCTCTTCCCGGCCGCGGATGGCGGTGATGCTCAGCGCGGACAACAGGTAGCTGAGCGCATCGGCCACCACGGTCGTCACCGGCCCGAACAGGCCGATGGCCGCTCCGCCCAGCGGCGGGCCGACCGCGATCGAGCTCCACGTGGTCGACTCGAACCGCGCGTTGGCCACCAGCAGATCGTCCGGCCGGACCAGGGCCCGCAGGTAGGCGCCGCCGGCCGCATTGGAGGTGATCTTGGCGGCGGCGACCACGGCGGAGACGATCAGCAACTGGACGAACCCGAGCAGGCCGAAGGCGTAGGCGACCGGGATGGTCATCATGACCCCGAACCGGGTCAGGTCCATCGCGATCATGACCGGCCGTTTACGGCGGAACTCGACCCACGGTCCGAGCGGCAACGCGATCAGCATGCCCACCGCCGGTCCCGCGGCGGACAGCGCGGACACCTGAGCGGGGCCGGCGTGCAGCACCAGCACGGCTATCAGGGGAATCGCCCCGAACCCCAGCCCGGAGCCATAGGCGCTGACCGCGTAGGCGGCCCACAGCCACCCGAACCGCCGCCCCAGAGATCGTCTGGCCACGAAGCTCCCCCGCCTCCCGCTATAGACAACCGGTGGTTGATCGCTCCGATCAAAGCAAGCCAGGGAATGCAGATCAAACAACTAGAAGGACAGCCAGCCACAACTAACCGTTGTGTATTCACGGTTCGGCACGTAGATCGCGAAGCCGTAGGCACATTCGTTCGGCACGTTCTCACGGGGGCATGCGGGGGGCGGCGGAAGGTGAGATCGGCGGTCGGGTGGTGGTGTGGGAGATGAGTGAACCGGCGTACTTCGGGGTTGGCGGGCGGGGTTCTGACTGGGGCATTGACAGGGGGACCCGGCTGATCGTAGCCTCGGCGCGAGCCCATTGTTAGTAAACTTTCTTAAAGAAAGGGCTTCTCGGCGGTCTGAGGGCTCCCGCTCGTCCCCACGATGGCACGGTGGCGCGGTCGCCCCGTCGGCGCGTACGCGATGGCAGGGCACGGCACCAGCGGCCATCACCACTCTCGGCACCAGCCACCCCCCACCGGCGAAGGATCCACTGTGCCCAGAAGCTTCGTGAAACGCTCTCTCACCGCACTGCTCGGCGTCACGGTCGCGGCCTGCCTCGGCCTTCCGGCCGCTCCGGCCAGCAGCGCCGCCACCCAGCAGGCCGCCGCCCCGTTCAAGGTGCTCGCCTTCTACAACGGCACCTGGGACGCCGCCCACATCGACTTCGACAAAGAGGCCAGGGACTGGTTCCCCGCGGCCGGCGCGCAGAACGGCTTCACCTGGGAGGCGACCACCGACTGGAGCCGTCTCAGCGCCACAGGGCTGTCGCAGTACAAGGTGATCATGTTCCTGGACGACGCCCCGCCCGCGAGCCAGCGCGCCGCGTTCCAGACCTACATGCAGAACGGCGGAGCGTGGATGGGCTTCCACGTCAGCGCGTGGACCGACAACCCCGGCTCGTGGAGCTGGTACTACAACACCTTCCTCGGTTCGGGCGCGTTCCAGACCAACACCTGGGGGCCGACCGCCGAGACCCTGAAGGTCGAGGATCGCGGCCATCCGTCCACGGCGGGGCTGCCGGCCACCATCCAGTCGTCGGTGAGCGAGTGGTACTCCTGGAGCCGCGACCTGCGGCAGAACCCCGACATCGACATCCTGGCGTCGATCGACGCCTCGAGCTTCCCGGTGGGTGACGACCCGAACCAGCAATGGCGCAGCGGGTTCTACCCGATCTTGTGGACCAACAAGAACTACAAGATGCTGTACGCCAACTTCGGGCACAACGGGATGAACTACTCCACGAACACGCGCACGTCCTCGACCTTCGCGAGTCCCCAGCAGAACCAGTGGCTGATCAACGGCCTGCTCTGGCTGGCCGGCGCGGGCGGCACCACGCCTCCCCCGACCGACACGATCTCCCCCACCACGTGGTACTCGGTGGCCAACAAGAACAGCGGCAAGTGCGTCGACGCCCGCGCGGCCGGGACGGTCAACGGGACCGCGATCCAGCAGTACACCTGCAACGCGACCAACGCGCAGCAGTACCAGTTCGCGCCGACGAGCGGAGGCTTCGTCCGGGTGAACAACCGCGGCAACAGCGCCCAGGTGCTCGACGTGAAGGATGTGTCGACCGCCGACAACGCCCCCATCCAGACCTGGACCTACAGCGGCGGCAACAACCAGCAGTGGCAGCCGGTGTCCGAGGGCGGCGGCTACTACCACTTCGTCAACCGCAACAGCGGTAAGTGCCTCGACGTGCCGGCCGCCTCGAGCGCCGACAGCGTCCAGCTCGTCCAGTACGCCTGCAACGGCACGGCCGCCCAGTCCTTCCGGCTGGCCGCACAGAGCTGAGCAGGCGGTACCCGAACGAACACCGGCGTCCCGTCGGTACCCGAACCACCACCGGCGTCCCGCCGTCGCCACGCCCTGGCGACGGCGGGACGTTCGCGAGCCGACCGCCGCCGGGTCAGCGCGACGATCCGCCGGGCAGCGCGAGAAGCGGGGTCAGCGCGAGAAGCCGGATCAGCGCGAGAAGCGGGCGAGGAGGAGGGTCAGCCGCCGGTCGTGGTCGTCGCGGCGGAGCCTGCCGTTGCGCATGAGCGTGAGAAGCCCGTGCAACGCGCTCCAGAACGTCTCGGTGAGCGTCTCAAGGTCGTCGTCCCGCGCGAGAGGGCGCAGGGCCTCGCGCAGCTCGCCGAAGCCCTCCCGCAGGGCGGGCGGCGCCTGCGCGGTGGCGAACGGCAGGTCGACGGCGTGGGTGAACATCGCGTCGTACAACGCGGGCCGCCGCGCGGCGAAGAGCGCGTACGCGGCGCCGACGTCGGCGAGGGCCTGGCGGGGATCGGCCGCCGCCGTGCGCGCCGCGCGCAGCGCGGCGGCGAGGTCGGCGAAGCCCTCGACCGCGACCGCCGCCATGATGGCGTCCTTGCCCTTGAAGTGGCTGTAGAGGACCGGCTGGCTGTACTCGATCTCCTCGGCGAGCCGCCGTGTGGTCACCGCCTCCCAGCCTTCCGACTCGGCCAGTTCGCGCGCGGCCGTGACGATCAGCCGTTCCCGCTCCGCTCGTTCGCGCTCCCGGCGCTCCTGGATGGACACGACCGACATTCTAGCGCCGCTAGCGCGTCTGCCATCGATACGTTAGTGTCGCTCTTGTATCTAGCACTGCTAGCGAGGAGACGTCGTGCTCACCCCCATCGCGTACGGACTGGCCATCGTGCTGGACGTGTTCATCCTGTTCATCGGCGCCCGCTTCCTGCTCGCGCCGCACGCCGCGGCCGCCGGCTACGGCGTGCCGGCCCGGAAGGACGGAGACCCCGCCTACCTCTCCATCAAGGGCCTGCGCGACCTCACTTATGGCGTGCTCGGCCTGGCCCTGCTGGCCTTCGCGGGCGCCCGCGCCGAAGCATGGTTCATGCTGGTCGTCGCCCTGGCGCCCCTCGGCGACACCCTCATCGTGCTGCGCAACGGCGGCACCAGGGCGGTCGCCTTCGGCATCCACTTCGCCACCGCCGTGATCGTCCTGATCAGCGCCGCCCTGCTGTTCGCCGTGTGAGGTCCGCGGCTCTCGTGCCGGGCCTCAGAAAAGAGGTCCGCGGCTCTGGTGCCCGGCCTCAGGGAAGCGGCCGCCGAGGTGCGTGCCGGACGTGGACATGGCCGTCGCCGGGGAACGGAGGCCGGGCGGGGACGATCTCGTCGAGGGCGTATCCGCACTTCTGCGCCACCCGGCACGAGGCGAGGTTGTCCACCAGGTGCAGCAGCCGCAGGCGACGCAGCCCCTGGGGGGCGAAACGCTCGAAGGCCCAGGCGGTGAGCGCCTCCAGGGCCCGGCCGGCGACGCCCCGGCCGCGCGCCGCGCGAGCGGTCCAGTAACCGACGTCGGCGTGGTGCCCGCCGGCGACCAGCCCTTTCACCGCCACGTTGCCCACCAGACGGGAGCCGCCTTCCGGCTCCGCCTCCACGACCGCGAAGCTCAGCCGGTGGCCCTCGCTCCAGCCCTTCCACTGGATCTCCAGCCAGCGCCGGGCGTCCTGCTCATCGGTGACGTGGAGCCTGGTCCACTGGCGCATGACCGGATCGCGGTAGGCCGCGATCAGTTCGGGGATGTCCTGGTCCGTCCAGGGCCGAAGCACCAGAGACGAACCCTGTCCATGCGGAGCGGCATGCAGGACGACGGTCATGCGTCCTCCTCCCCTGGGGGCACGGTCTCGTGCGATCGCGAAGCTAGCTCAGGGAACGGCGAGCGGCAAACCGGCCTGGGCGAACATCCCCCGTCGCGATCCATGACATCCGTGGGCCGGCCGGAACGGATCAGGCGAACATCCCCCGTCGCGATCCACGACGTCCGTGGGGCCGGCGGGAACGGATCACCGGCGCACGGCGGCGCGCCCATCGGCACGCTGAGGACGATCACCGCCCGGCCGCCGGCCTTCGACGGAGCGCGGGGCGGTCTTTCGAGGGCAGGAGGGCCACCTGGTAGCGGTCGCGGTAGATCACCTGGGACTTCGCCGGGTTCTTGACGCGGATCACGCGAATGGTGTGCCCACGGGCCCGCAGGCCCGCCGCGAGGTCTCTCCCGTAGACCCGCCAGCCCTCCTCGGTGAACCAGAACCTGGCCCGCCGGTTCTCGATGTACGGCATCGGCAGGTCGCCCAGGACGGCATTGCCGCCGGCCATCACCCAGGCGCCGCCGAGCCGGGTGCCGGAGGGGTCGTCTTTCTGTTCGTCCGTCGCGGTGACGTCGACCCAGCGCCGGAGGCTGTCGGCAAGGACGCGGTACAGCATGATGCCAGGATGCGGCAGCACCCCTGCTGATTTCAGTAGATGGGAGGAGACTCGTGGTACCGCGTCAGCCCTGAGCGTCAGCCCTGAGCGTCAGCCCTGAGCGTCAGCCCTGAGCGCCGGCCCTGAGCGCCGGCGTGCGCGGATCAGCCCTGGCCGGTGGGACGGATGATCAGGTCGTTGACGTCGATGCCGTCCGGCTGTGCGATCGCGTACGCGATGGCGTCGGCGACGGCGGCGGCGGGGATGCCCAGCCGCTCCGACATCTCGTGCACGGCGGCGCGCACCTCCGGGTCGCCGCCGTGGTCGGTGAGCTCGGTCCGGGTGTAGCCCGGGGACACGAGGGTCACCCGGATGTCCCGGCTCTCCTGCCGCAGCCCTTCGGACAGCGCCCGGACGGCGTACTTGGTGGCGCAGTAGACGGCCGCGGTCGGGTCCACCCGGTGCGCCGACGTCGAGGCGACGTTGACGATGTGGCCGGCGCCCCGGGCGCGCATGAGCGGCAGGACCGCCGCGATCCCGTGCAGGGTGCCGCGCAGGTTGACGTCGATCATCTGGTTCCAGTCGTCCACGCGCAGCGCGTCGACGGTGGACAGCGGCATGACGCCGGCGTTGTTGACGAGCACGTCGACGCGGCCGTGCCGGTCGTGCGCCTGCCCGGCGAAGGCGCGCACGCTGTCGAGGCTGGTCACGTCGAGGTGTCCGTGGTCGGCGCGGCCGCCCGCCGCGCGGAGCTCCTCGGCGAGGACGGCGAGCCGGTCCACGCGCCGCGCGCCGAGCACGACGTGGTGCCCGTCCGCGGCCAGCCGGCGGGCGGTCGCCTCGCCGATGCCGCTGCTCGCGCCGGTGATGAGGACGATCTTGCCGTCGACGGGCGACGGGCCGTTCATGCTGCTCATGTGGACTCCTGCCAGAGATGGAAGACGCGGAGGTGCGCCGCGTCCACCCTGTGGCCGTCGCCCGCGCGGAGGAAGGCCGTGTCTTCCTGGGTGCGCCACACCCAGGAAGACCCTCGCCGTCCCGCCCGCCGTCCGCAGGGGGCGCGCGGCGGCGGTAATTCGGTTGTCCGCCCGAGGCCGTTCTGTTGTACTCCGGGAGACGACCGGCCCACCGAGGAGGCGAACATGTCTGCAGCGTTCATGTCCATCCACCAGGAAGTTTCCGCTCGCCCAGAGGACATGACGCTTCGTGAGAATGCTCAATCTCGGGATTTTGGCCCATGTAGACGCCGGTAAGACCAGCCTGACCGAGCGGCTGCTGCACGCCGCCGGTGTCATCGACGAACTCGGCAGCGTCGACGACGGCGACACCCAGACCGACTCCCTTGCCCTGGAGCGGCGGCGCGGCATCACCATCAAGTCCGCCGTCGTGTCGTTCGTCGTCGGCGGCGTCACCGTCAACCTGATCGACACTCCCGGGCACCCCGACTTCATCGCCGAGGTCGAGCGGGTGCTGAGCGTGCTCGACGGCGCGGTGCTGGTGATCTCCGCCGTCGAGGGCGTGCAGGCGCAGACCCGCGTGCTGATGCGGACGCTGCGGCGCCTGCGCATCCCCACGCTGATCTTCGTCAACAAGATCGACCGGCACGGCGCGCGCTACGAGGGCACGCTGGGCGGCATCGCCGAACGGCTGACGCCGGCGATCGTCCCGATGGGGACGGCGCACGGACTCGGCACGCGCGAGCCCGCCTTCGTCCCGTACACCGCCGTGGACGCCGCCTTCACCGCCCGGCTCGCCGAGGTGCTCGCCGAGCATGACGAGGATCTGCTCGCCTCGTACGTGGACGGCGGCGCGGCGATCTCCTACCGGCGGCTCCGCCGCGAGCTCGCGGCGCAGACCCGCCGGGCGCTGGCGCACCCGGTGTACTTCGGGTCGGCGATCACCGGAGCCGGCGTCGACGCGCTGATCGCCGGCGTCACCGAGCTGCTGCCCTCGGCCGAGGGCGACCCGGACGGCCCCCTGTCCGGCACGGTCTTCAAGGTCGAACGAGGACCCGCCGGCGAGAAGATCGCCTACGCCCGTCTGTTCTCCGGGTCGGTGCGCGTGCGCGAACGGCTGCCGTTCACGCGCGACGCCGCAGGCAAAGTGCACGGCGAGGGCGACGTGCACGGCGAGGGCAAGGTCACCGCCGTCGAGGTGTTCGAGCATGGTTCGGCCGTCCGCCGCGACGCGGTCACCGCCGGGCGCATCGGCAGGCTCTGGGGCCTGCCTGACGTCCAGATCGGCGACACGCTCGGCGTCCCGGGGACGGGCGCGCCCACGCGGCGCGTGTTCGCGCCGCCGACCCTGGAGACCGTCGTCGTGCCGTGCCGTCCCGCCGACATGGGCAGACTGCACGTCGCGCTCACCCAGCTCGCCGAGCAGGACCCGCTGATCGGCGTGCGGCAGGACGACGTGCGCCGCGAGGTGTCGGTCTCGCTGTACGGCGAGGTGCAGAAGGAGGTCGTCCAGGCCACGCTGGCGGAGGACTTCGGCCTCGATGTGGACTTCCGCGAGACGACGACGATCTGCGTCGAGCGGCCGGCCGGCACCGGCGCCGCCGTGGAGTTCATGCACAAGGACCCCAACCCGTTCCTCGCGACCGTCGGCCTGCGCGTCGACCCGGCCCCGGCCGGCGCGGGCGTCGAGTTCCGGCTGGAGGTGGAGCTCGGGTCGATGCCGTTCACCTTCATGAGGACCGTCGAGGACACCGTCCGCGAGACCCTGCGCCAGGGGCTGCGCGGATGGCAGGTCATCGACTGCGCGGTCACGCTGACGCACTCCGGCTACGCGCCCCGGCAGAGCCACGCCCACGCCACCTTCGACAAGAGCATGTCGAGCACCGGCACGGACTTCCGCGGCCTGACGCCGCTGGTGCTGATGGACGCGCTGCGACGCGCCGGCACGAGAGTGCACGAGCCGCTGCACCGCTTTCGCCTGGAGATCCCGGCCGACACGCTCCGCCCGCTGCTGCCGGTGCTGGCCCGCCTGCGGGCCGTGCCGCGGACGACGGCGACCCGGGGCCCGGTGTGGGTGGTGGAGGGCGAGATCCCGGCGGCCCGGGTGCACGAGTTGCAGCGGCACCTGCCCGGCGCGACCCGCGGGGAAGGCGTGCTGGAGTCGGCGTTCGAGCGCTACCACCCGGTCGCCGGCGAGGCGCCGTCCCGGCCGCGCACCGGCCACGACCCGCTGGACCGCAAGCAGTACCTGCTGCGCTTCATGCGCCAGGTCGAGGGCGGCCGCCGATGAACTCCTCCGGACGGCGGGCCATCCTGCGGGCGTTCCGGCCGGGACGGCGGGCCGGCGCCGCACTGGTCGCGGCCACCGGCGCCGCCACGGTGCTGCCGCTGCCGGCGCCGCAGCTCACCCGGCGCTTCGTCGACGAGGCGATCGGCGGCTCGGCCACCGGGCACCTCACGCTCGTCGCGCTCGGCTACCTCGCGCTCGCCATCGCCGGCCAGGCGGCGCGCATGCTCACCGCCTGGCTCGCGAGCCGGCTCGCCTGGGACGGCACCAACCGCCTGCGGGAGGACCTCGCCGGGCACGCGCTCGGCCTGGACATGGCCTTCCACGGCAACCGCACCCCCGGCGAGATGATCGAGCGGGTGGACGGCGACGTGGTCGCCGTCGCCGACTTCGTCGTCGCGTTCGTGATGGACGTCGTCGTGGGCTTCCTGCTGCTCGCGGGGGTGCTGGCCGTGGTCCTCGCCACCGACGTGCGGCTCGGCGGCGTGCTGCTGCTGTACTGCGTGCTCGCCGGGCTGGTCATTGCGCGCGCCCAGCGGCTGGCCGTCCCGTCGGCGATCCGTGCGCGGGCGGCCGGCGCGGTCGTGGCCGGCGCCCTGGAGGAGCGGCTGGCCGCCGTGGAGGACCTGCGGGCCAACGGCGCGGGCGAGCACGCCGTCACCCGGTTCCACCAGGTGAGCGCCGCGCTGTACCGGGCCGAGGCGCGGGCGGACGTGACGCGCAGCGGCCTGCTCGCGGGCACGTCGGTGGTGTTCGCGGCGGGCACGGCGCTGGTGCTGGGTCTTGCCGTGTGGAGCCGGCAGTCGGGCGCGCTCACCGTCGGCACGGCCGTGCTGCTGTTCCAGTACACGCAGATGGTGCGCGCGCCGCTCGAGCGGCTGATCGACCAGCTCAAGCAGTACCAGGCGGCGCTGGCCGGCGTGGCCCGCGTCGCCGGGCTGCTGGCCGAGCGGCGGACGCTGCCCGACCCCGCCGACCCGCGACCGCTGCCGGCCGCCGGGCCGCTCGGCGTGCGCCTGGACGGGGTCGGGTTCGCCTACCCGGACGACGGCGAGCGGGTGCTGTCCGGCGTCACCCTCACCCTGGCGCCCGGCGAGACGCTCGGCCTGGTGGGGCGCACCGGCAGCGGCAAGACCACCATCGCGCGGATGCTGCTGCGCCTGTACGACCCGGCCGAGGGCCGCGTCGAGGTCGGCGGGCTGGACCTGCGCGAGGCCGACCCGGCATCGCTGCGCCGGCGCGTGTGCGTCGTCACGCAGGACGTCCAGCTGTTCGCGGCGAGCGTCCGGGACAACCTCACGCTGTTCCGCGCCCTCGCCGACGACCGCCGGCTCCGCGCCGTCCTGGCCGGAGTCGGGCTCGCCGAGTGGCTGGCCGGCCTGCCCGACGGGCTCGACACCGAGTTGGGCGCCCAGGGCGCCGGGATGTCGGCCGGGGAGGCGCAGTTGCTCGCGTTCGCCCGGGCGTTCCTCACCGATCCGGGGCTGGTGGTGCTGGACGAGGCGTCAAGCCGGCTGGACCCGGCGACCGAGCGGCGCGTCGAGCACGTCACCGGCCGCCTGCTGGCCGGGCGGACCGCCGTGCTCATCGCGCACCGGCTCTCCTCGCTGTCCCGCGTGGACAAGATCGCTGTGGTCGACGGCGGCGAGATCGTCGAGTACGGCCGCCGCGAGGAGCTGGCCGCCGACCCGCGCAGCCGCTTCTCCGCCCTGCTCACCGCCGCGGGGGTGCGCCGATGAGGCCGGTTCCGTTCGTCCTGCGGCTGACCGCGATCGCCGGCCTTCGCCGGTATGTGGTCGGCGGGCTGCTGTGGGCGCCGGTCAGCGTCCTGCCGCTCGCCGGCGGGCTCGCGTTGCAGCGGCTGTTCGACCTCATCGGCGCGCATCGCGGCGTCGCCCTGACCGAGCCGTTGTGGCTGTGCGCGGCGCTGGTGGGCGTGGAGGTCGTCCGCGGCCTGGTCATGGTCGTCGCCTGGGTCTACGGGACCTACTGGTGGGACGCCGCCGCGACCCTGCTCCGCGCGAACGTGCTGCGCTCGCTCCTGACCGCGCGCGGCGCGGCGGCCCGCCGGCTGCCGCACTCGTCGGGCGAGGCGATGGCGCGCCTGCGCGACGACGTGGGCGACCTGGTGCAGCTCACCGACGACATCGTCCCCCTGGCCGGGGCCACGCTGTTCAGCTGCGCCGCGCTGGTGATCATGGCGGCGATCGATCCCCTCATCACGCTCGTCCTGGTGGTGCCGATGATCGTCCTCGGCGTGCTGACCCGGACGCTGCGCGGGCTGATCCAGCGGCTGCACCGGCGCGCCCGGACGCTCGGCGCGGCCGTCACCGCCTCCATCGGCGACATCTTCGCCGGCGTGCTGGCGATCAAGACGGCGGGCGCAGAGGAGGCGGTGCTGGAGCGCCTGCGCGCGCGGAACCGGGCGCGGCGGGACGCCGCCGTCGCGGACCGGCTGGCGACCGACACGCTGGACACCGCGCTGGGCGCGACCGTCGAGATCAGCGTCGGGCTCGTCCTGCTGCTGGCCGCGCCGGCGATGCGACGGGGCGAGTTCACCGTGGGCGACCTCGCGCTGTTCACCAGCTACGCCGGCTGGCTGACCGCGCTCCCGCGCACGATCGGCTCGCTGCTGTCGCGCCTGCCCCAGGCCGCGGTGGCCATCGAACGGCTCGGCCGCCTGCTGGCCCCGCACGAGGACGCCCGTGACCTGGCACGCGCCGGCGAGGTGTGGTTCGGACGCGAGCCGCCGGCGACGGCGCCGCTTCCTGGCCACCAGGACCCGCTGCGCGTCCTCGCGGTCCGCGGCCTGTCCGTGCGCCACCGGCCCGTCCACCGCGACGGCGCCGCGACGAGCGCGGACACGAGCAGCGCGACGAGCGCGGACACCGCGGCCGGCGCGGGGGCGGCCGTGGGAGACGGGCTCGCGGACGGTGACGGGGACGGCGATGGCTTTCTGGGCCGGGGCGTGTACGAGATCGACCTGCGGGTCGAGCGGGGATCGTTCACGGTGATCACCGGGGCGGTCGGATCGGGCAAGACGACCCTGGTGCGCGCCCTGCTCGGCCTGGTGCCGGCGGACGCCGGGACGATCACCTGGAACGGCCGGCGCGTCGAGGACCCGGGCACCTTTCTCGTGCCCGGCCGCGCGGCCTACGCGGCCCAGGTCCCCCGGCTGTTGTCGGAGTCCCTGGAGGAGAACCTCCTGCTCGGCCTGCCCGCGGACGGCGATCGGATCGCCGCCGCGCTGTGGCTGGCGGCGCTGGATCAGGACGTGTCCGGCATGCCGGACGGCTTGCGCACCGTTATGGGACCACGCGGGGTGCGGCTGTCCGGCGGCCAGGTCCAGCGGGCGACCGCGGCGCGCGCGCTGGTCCGCTCGCCGGACCTGCTCGTCGTCGACGACCTGTCCTCGGCGCTGGACGCGGAGACCGAGAGGGCGCTGTGGGACCGCGTCGCCGCCGCCGCGCGCGACGGCGACGGGCCGGGCACGCTGCTGGTGGTGTCGCACCGGCGCGCGGCGCTCGAACGCGCCGACCAGGTGGTCGTGCTGGACCGCGGCCGGGTCGCCGGACGCGGCACGCTCGCCGGCCTGCTGGCGAGCTGCCCGGAGATGCGGCGGCTCTGGCACGGCGAGCTCTTGGCCGAGGCCGGGGAGCAGGCGCGGACGCACTCCGGGAGCGCCTCCGCGCCGCCCGTCGCCGGCTGAGCCCGTGATCGGCCGGAGGTGGTCCTAGAGTCGGAGCCGACGCCGGCCCCGGCCGCATGGGGCATCCTCGGCGAAGCGGCATTCGGCATGGGGAGTGGTTGCGGGACATGAGCGATGACGCGCGGGCTCTTCTCTCCGTCGCGCTGGAGGCGGCCGGCGTCGCCGGCGAGCTGGTCAGGACGCGCCTGCCGGGCGCCGTCACGGCCAAGGGCGACCGGGACATGGCGACCGAGGTCGACTACGCCGTCGAGCGGGCGGTCCGCGACCACCTCCGCGAGCGCACCCCGCAGGTCGGCTTCCTGGGCGAGGAGGAGGCGGCCGGAACCGGATGGGAGCCGGGGGCTGGGTTGCGCTGGGTGCTGGACCCGGTGGACGGCACGGTGAACTTCGTCCACGGTCTTCCGCTGTGCGCCGTATCTCTGGGCCTGGTGCGCGGGGACGTCCCCGTCCTCGGCGTCATCGAGCTGCCGTTCCTCGGCTCCCGCCATGCCGCCGCCGAGGGGTGCGGCGCCACCGTGGACGGCCGGCCGATCAAGGCGAGCGGCGCGGTGGCGCTTTCGGCCGCGCTGGTCTCCGTCGGGGACTTCGCCGTTGGCGACGGGGCCCCGGAGGCGAACCGGCTCCGGCTCGCGATCACCGGCCTGCTGGCGGAGCGGGCCCAGCGCGTCCGCATGTTCGGGTCCGCCGCGATCGACCTGGCCTGGGTCGCCGAAGGCAGAACCGACGCCTGCCTGATGATGAACAACCGGCCGTGGGACACCGCCGCCGGCGTCGCCATCGCCCGCGAGGCGGGCGCGCTGGTCGTCGACCGCGACGGGACGCCGCACACCATGCGCTCGACGGCCACCGTCTGCGCCGCCCCCGGCGTGCTCGCCGAGGTGCTGGACATCGTGCGCGAGGCCCGGAGCGTCACCGGGCGCGAGCGGGACATCCGCGAACGTTGACCGGGTTGGGCGCCGTGACCGGCGCCGGCATCGCCGTACCACGACCCGCCGCCCCGGCGCCGATCACCCACAGCACATGGCCGGGGTGCGAAGCCGCGCCCGCTGAACGGACGTGGACACCGCGCCGGCCGGTGCACTGCGCCGGAGATCCGTCGGCTGAGTCTCGTCCGATCCCACAAGGTCGGATGCGGAGGAACCACCGATCGGCCTCACCCAGCCCACCATCGACCCAGACGGCGAACACCCGGCACGGCACACCGGCCGTTCAGCTTCCGACGCCCCGGGCCCGCGGGCCGTCCGGGCCGGCTCTCACCCGGCCACGACGGCCGTCTCGTCGCCGCGGAGCAGGCGCTCTTCGAGCTGGACCTCCGCGGCGAGATAGGCCGCGAGCTCGTCGAGCGTGGCGGCGCAGCGGACGTTGGACAGGCCGCGCGAGAGCAGGCCACGCGAGACGCCGTGCCGGCGGACGGCGTACCAGCCGCCGCCCACGGCGTCGGACACGAGCCAGTGCTTGCTGTAGCGGTCTTTCAGCTCGTTGATCGTCACAGCCATCGCCGGGCACCCGCCGAGGACGGAGGGCGAGGAGCGGACGGGGCCGGCGCGAAACCGCGGGCCGTGACGGTGGGGGAGGGCATGCGTCAAGGCTAGTCAACGACTCGTATTCGCTCAATCACACAACGTAATCGGGTCGGCATTGGCCTACATCGGCCACACCCCTCAAGCTTGAGGGTATGAACGCGAACGAGTCGGCCACGACACGAAGGTCCCTGCACGGCGTCGCCGAGCTGCTGCTGGCCGGGCCGCAGCACCGGCGCAGCGGCACCATCCGCCTGCGGGCCACGCCCGGCGGCTTCGCCACGGTCACCGAGCCCGACCTGCGCGTCGAGGGCGCCGACCTGGTGGCGGGCGAGCTTCGCCTGCCGATCTCCGGCACGTCGGCGCGGCGCTGGGCGCGGCGGCGGGGACGGACGCGGGCGCGCCGGAGAACCTCTACTCCGACGGCTCGGGGGTCTCCCCCGACGAGGTGCTGCGCGTCGACCCCGTCGCGGCGGCGGAGCTCGCCCACGCTCTCACGCTGGGTGACCAGGCGCTGCGCGCCCTGTCCCCCGGGGCGACGCCCGTGCTCTGGCCCGAGCACTTCGATCTGGCGATCACCGTGGACAAGGTGAACTACGGCGTCTCACCCGGCGACGCCTACCTCGCGGTGCCGTACGCGTACGTCGGCCCCTGGGAGCCGCGCGGCGGCGACTTCTGGAACGCGCCCTTCGGCGCGGCGCGCCCGCTGAGCGAGCTGGGCGGGGTGGTCGCGGCGATCACCGGCTTCTTCGCCGAGGGCCGCGACCGCGCCACCATCTCCTGACGTCCCTGCCGCCGCGCCGCCACTCCCGCCGCCGCGTCGTCCCCCGTCCCGCCGCCCCCCGTCCCGCCGTCCCGCCGTCCATGACCGGAGGCGAAACGGCGGAGCGGCGGACGAGCGGCGGCGGAGATCAGTAGTCCACGGCCGCGTCGACGAGCCAGGCGGCCAGGTAGCGGGCGTAGGAGGCGCGGACGAGGACGCGGAACTCCTCCTCCCCGGCGATCAGCACGACGTGGGCGCGGGCGAGCATGGTCTGCGCGCAGCGGCCGGAGCCGAACACCGAGGGGTGCAGGTCCAGGGCGCACCCGTGGGCCAGCAGGTCGCGGGCGCCCGGGCCGGCCACCATGATCGTGGTGCGCTGCGCCGAGACGTCGGTCGCCGCGACCTCCTCCGAGCGCGACAGGGGTGCCTCGCCGATCACCAGCCACTCGTCCGGCCCGAGCCAGACCACGTCGGCCTCCCCCGAGCGCAGCCAGGTGCCCGGCTCCAGCGGCAGCCTCACCCCCAGCGAGGCTGGAACCCGCGCGGGGTCCACGCGGAGGTTCGTCTGCCGCAGGAAGGGGATCTCCCGCACCTGGAGCCGCGGGCCCGTGACGCCGTCGAAGATACCGTCGAATCCGGCGAGCGGGCTGGTCCGGTCAACCGTCACGGCGGGTCCCCTCGGGGTCGTACAGGACGGGGTGGGCGACCGTCACCGGGACCAGGCCGGCGCCGGTGTAGGCGTGCAGGCGCTCGCCGATCCTGTCCCTGCCGCCGGCCACGAGCGCGAGTGCGAAGGCGCGCCCCAGGGCGGCGCTGCGGTAGGCCGAGGTGACGTGGCCGAGCATGGGGACCGGCGGTCTGGGGAGCCGGTCGGCGGCGATGACCTGGGCCCCCTCGGGGAGCAGTTCGGCCGGGTCGTCGGGGAGCAGGGCCACCAGATGGCGGCGGCCGGCACGGGCGGTGTCGGGCCGGGTGAAGGACCGTCTGCCCACGAAGTCGGCCTTGCTCCTGGAGATGATCCAGCTCATGCCGAGGTCGGCGGGGGTGACGGTGCCGTCGGTGTCCTGGCCGATGATGGGGTATCCCTTCTCGGCGCGTAGCACGTGCATGGTCTCGGTGCCGTACGGCGTGACGGCGCCGGTGCCCATGACGGCCTTCCAGAGCGCGAGCCCGTGCCACCAGGCGACGTTGATCTCGTAGGCGAGCTCGCCGGAGAAGCTGATGCGGCACACCCTGGCCTCCATGCCGGCCACCTCGGCGTCGCGCCAGGTCATGAACGGGAAGCTCCGCGCGTCCACCGCCAGCCCGGGGGCGAGCCCGGCCAGGACGGCGCGGGAGCCGGGACCGGCCAGGGCGACCGTGGCCCACTGCTCGGTGACCGACGTGCAGCGCACCCGCAGGCCCGGCCACTCGGTCTGCAGCCATTCCTCCATCCAGTCCAGGACGGCGGCCGCGTTGCCGGTGGTCGTGGTGACCAGGAAGCGGTCGGGCGCCAGGCGGATGACGGTGCCGTCGTCGAACACCATGCCGTCGGCGCGGCACATGACGCCGTACCGGATCGCGCCGACCTTCAGGCCGCTCATGAGGTTGGTGTAGAGGCGGTCGAGGAACTCGGCCGCGTCCGGTCCCTGTACGTCGATCTTGCCGAGGGTGGAGGCGTCGAGCGCGCCCGCCGCCTCACGCACGGCGCGGCATTCGCGCAGCACGGCGGCCGCCATGTCCTCCCCCGGCCGCGGGTAGTACCAGGGCCGTTTCCACTGGCCGACGTCCTCGAACCGCGCGCCGTGCTCGACGTGCCAGTCGTGGAGCGCGGTGACCCGCACGGGGTCGTGCAGGGCGCCGCGGTCGCGCCCTGCGAGGGCGGCGAAGGACACCGGGACGTAGGGGGCGCGGAAGGTGGTGGTGCCGAGTTCGGCCAGCCCGGCGCCGAGCGTGTGGGCGAGGACCGCGGTGGTGAGCGTGCCGGAGGTCTTGCCCTGGTCGTGGGCGGTCCCGGCCGTGGTGTACCGCTTGACGTGCTCGACGGAGCGCAGCCCGGCCCCGGTGGTGGCCAGCGCGATGTCGGCCACGGTCACGTCGCGTTGCAGGTCGACGAAGTGGCGCGTGTAATCCCCCGCGCCCGCGGGATCGGCCGGCTCTGGCGCACCAGGACCGGATGGCCCGCGCACACCGAACCGCTCTTGCTCGTCGGACGGCCCCCGCACTTCAGACGGCCCCCGCTCGTCGGACGGCACCCGCTCGTCGGACGGCTCCCGCACACCGGACGGCTCCCGCTCGTCGGACGGCTCCGGGGGGACGATGGTGGCCGGGGAGAGGGGCGGCACGATCCATACGTGTTCCGGGGGCGGCCCGGCGGGGACGGGGAGCGGCGGCGGTTCGGCGCCGGAGCCGGCGGCCTCGCCGTCGGCCAGGCATCCGGCGAGGGTGAACAGCCCGCGCGCCGCCCCGGCCACCCGCACGGCGCCGCCGGCGGCGAAGGGCTCCGCGGGGCGGAAGGCCGCGAGGTGGTCGTCGTAGGTAAGGGCACCGCCGGCCTGGCCGAACAGGTGGACCACGGGGTTCCAGCCGCCGGAGACCAGCAGTAGGTCGGCCTCGACCTCGCGGGCGCCGACCCGTACGGCGCGCACGCCGCCGTCGCCGCCCGGGCCGTCCGCGCCGAGCGCTCCCGTGACCAGCCCGCCCTCCCGGGCGTCGGCGATCTCGGCGATCTCCACGCCGGCCGCCGCGAGGTCGCGGGCCGCGTCGTGGCCGCTGTCACCGCAGGTGAAGACCACCGCGCGGCGGCCGGGCAGCACGCCGTGCCGGTTGGCGTACGCGCGGGCGGCCGAGGCGAGCATGACGCCGGGCAGATCGTTGCCGTGGAAGGCGACCGACCGTTCGTGCGCGCCGGTGGCCAGCACGACCCTGCGGGCCCGGATGCGCCAGACCCGTTCCCGCGTGACCGCCTCCTCGCCGCGGCGCTCGACGGCGACCAGGTAGGTGTGGTCGTAGTAGCCGAGGACGCTGGTGCGGGACAGCACGCGCACGTCCGGCAGGGCACGCAGTTCCCCGGCGACGGCCCGCGCCCACGCGGCGCCGGGACGGCCCTCCACGGCGCCGCCGGTGTCGGCGAGGGTGCCCCCGGGCTCGGGGCGGTCGTCGGCGAGGACGACGCGGGCGCCGGTGGCCGCGGCGGCCCGCGCCGCGGCGAGCCCGGCGGGTCCGGCGCCCACCACCAGGACGTCGCAGTGGGCGTGGGTGGCGTCGTAGCGCGCGGTGTCCGGTTCGGCGGACAGCCGTCCACGTCCGGCCAGGCCGGAGGCGGCCATGCCGTCGAGCAGCGGGACCGTGGTGGCCTGCACCATGGGCTCGGAGTAGGGCCGGTCGATCTGGACGACCGCGCTGGGCTCCTCGGTCCAGGAGCCGAACACCCCGCGCGGGCGGCCGAGGGTGACGCTGGTGGCCACCCGGCGCACTCCGGCGGCGAGCAGCGCCGAGGCCAGCGTGTCGCCCCGGCGGCCCTCGTAGGGCCGGCCGTCGAAGGTGAACCGCAGCGTCTCCCCCGCGTGCTCGTCCCTGCGCCGCCCGGTCATCGCCCGCCTCCCGGAACGGAGGCGTCGGCGGAAGCGGGATCGCCACCGGGGGTGGGATCGCCGCCGCCGAGGATCTCGTCGGTCGCGGTGTCCCTGGTGAGGGCGAACCAGCGGCGGCAGCCGGCGGCGTGGTGCCAGCGCTCCCGGAACGGGCCCTCGGGGTTGTCGCGGAAGAACAGGTAGCGCGCCCACTCCTCGTCGGTGAGCGCCGCTGGGTCGCCGGGGTAGGCGACGCCGGCCTGCCCGCCGTACCGGAACTCGGCCTCGTCGCGCGGCCCGCACCACGGGCAGGGGATCAGCAGCATCGGGAAAGGGCGCTCCTTCAGTGGGCCACGGCGGCGGCGCCGTGCTCGTCCACGAGCGCGCCTGTGGTGAATCGTGCGAGGTCGAAGGGCGCGTTGAGCGGGTGCGGCTCGTCGCGGGCGATGGTGTGCGCGTAGCACCAGCCGACGCCGGGCGTCGCCTTGAAGCCGCCGGTGCCCCAGCCGCAGTTGACGTAGAGGCCGCCGACCGGGGTGAGCCCGACGATCGGCGAGGCGTCGGGGCTGACGTCGACCACGCCGCCCCAGGTGCGCAGGACGTGCGCCCTGGCGAAGATCGGGAACAGTTCGAGCGCGGCGGCCATCTGCCGTTCGATGATGTGGAAGGCGCCGCGCCTGCGGTAGGAGTTGGGCGCGTCGATGCCGGCGCCCATGACCAGCTCGCCCTTGTGGGCCTGGCTGACGTAGACGTGGACGGCGTTGGACATGACGACCGTCGGGTGCACCGGTTCGAGCAGTTCGGAGACCAGCGCCTGCAGGGTGTGGCTCTGCACCGGCAGCCGCACCCCGGCCAGGCCCGCGACGACCGAGGAGTGGCCGGCCGCGCTGAGCGCCACCCGGCCCGCCGCGACCCGCCCGCGGGTGGTCCGGACGGCCTGGACGCGTCCGCCGGCGACCTCGATGCCGGTGACCTCGCAGTGCTCGATGAAGTGGACGCCCATCGCGGAGGCGGCGCGGGCGTAGCCCCATGCGACGTGGTCGTGCTTCGCGATGCCGCCCCGGGGCTGGTAGGTGGCGCCGAGCACCGGGTAGCGGGCGTCGGGCCGGACCTCGACGATGGGGCAGATCTCTTTGACCCGCTCGGGGCCGAGCCATTCGGCGTCCACGCCGTTCAGCCGGTTGGCGTTGACGCGGCGCACGCCGTCGCGCACGTCCTGGGCGCTATGGGCGAGGTTGAGCACGCCGCGCTGGCTGAACATCAGCCGGTAGCCGAGTTCCTCCTCCAGCCCCTCCCACAGCTTGAGCGCGTGCTCGTAGATGCCGGCGCTCTGGTCCCACAGGTAGTTGGAGCGGATGATCGTGGTGTTGCGCGCCATGTTGCCGCCGGCCAGCCAGCCCCGCTCAAGGACGGCCACGTTGGTGATGCCGTGGTTTCTGGCCAGGTAGTAGGCGGTGGCGATGCCGTGCCCGCCGCCGCCGACGATGACGACGTCGTAGGACCGGTCGGGCTCGCCGGGGCCGCGCCAGAGGGCGGCGCCGTCTCCGGGACCGGCCAGGCGGTCGGGGTCGGTCATGGTCCTCCCGTGCGGGGTCACGCGCGCAGCCGTTTCATCGCGGGGTCGAACAGCGGCTCCCGCGCGACGACGGCCGGGACGCGCCTGCCGAAGTAGCCGATGTGCACCTGCCGGCCGGGGACGGCCAGCTCGGCCGGCAGCCACGCGTAGGCGACGGCCTTGCCGACGGTGTACCCATAGGCGGCGCTGGTGACGTATCCCACGCAGGAGTCGCCGTCGTACACCGGCTCCTTGCCCATCACCACGTCGGCGGGGTCGTCGGAGGTCAGGCAGGTGAGGCGGCGCCGCACCGACGCCTCCCGCTCGGCGAGCGCGCTCTTGCCGATGAACCCGGGCTTGCGGGTCTTGACGGCGAAGCCGAGCCCGGCCTCGTACGGGTCGTGCTCGTAGGTCATGTCGGTGCCGAAGGAGCGGTAGCCCTTCTCCAGGCGCAGGCTGGTGAAGGCTCCGCGTCCGCCGGCGACGACGCCGTGCGCCCGCCCGGCCTCCCACAGCGTGTCCCACAGCTTCTGGCCCATGTCGGCCGTCGTGTAGAGCTCCCAGCCCAGCTCGCCGATGTAGGACAGGCGCAGCGCGGTGACCGGCACGGCGCCGATATAGGCGCGCTTGGCGCGGAAGTAGCCGAAGCCCTCGGCGGAGAAGTCGGCGGTGGTGAGCGGCGCGACGACGTCGCGGGCGAGCGGCCCCCAGACGCCGACGCAGCACGTGCCGGGGGTGATGTCCCTGACGGTGACCGAGCCGTCGGCGGGCAGGTGGCGGTGGAGCCAGTCGAGGTCGAGGTTGCCGTTGGCGCCGACCTGGAACAGCTCGCGGCCGAGCCGGGCGACGGTGATGTCGCTGCGGATGCCGCCGTCGTGGTCCAGCAGCAGGCAGTAGGTGACGGTGCCCACCGCCTTGTCGACCTCGCCGGTGGACAGGCGGGTGAGGAACGCCGCGGCGCCGGGGCCGGCGACCTCCAGCCGTTTCAGCGCGGTCATGTCGTACAGCGCGACGCCCTGCCGGGACGCCAGGGCCTCGGCGCCCACGATCGGGGACCAGTAGCGGGCCGCCCAGTCGCCGGGCCTCGGGATGTCGCCGACCCCGGCCAGGGCGGCGTTGGCGGCGTACCACTGCGGGCGCTCCCACCCCGCGGCCTCCAGCGCGACCGCGCCCAGTTCGCGCTGCCGCGCGTGGAAGGGGCTGACCCGCAGCGGCCGCAGGTTCTCCGGCGGCTGAAGGGGGTGGATGATGTCGTAGACCTCGACGAAGTTCTGGCAGTCGCGGGTGAGGACGTACTCGGGCGCCAGCTGGTGCGGCTCGAACCGGTTGACGTCGCACTCGTGCAGGTCGAACGACGAGCAGTGCCCGTCGACCAGCCATTCGGCCATGGCGCGGGCCACGCCCGCCGAGTGGGTGACCCACACGGCCTCGGCCACCCAGAAGCCTTTGACCTCGGCCGACTCGCCGAGCAGCGGCATGTTGTCGGTGGTGAAGGAGAACAGCCCGTTGATGCCCCGCTCGATCTCGGCCTCGCGGGTCGCGGGGAGCAGCGCGCGGGTCTCCTCCCACGCCGGGGCGAAGTCGGCGGGGGTGAAGGGGGTCACCGAGGGCATCACCCCGGCGGCGGCGACGGCCGGGATGTCCTCGGGGCGCACGGGCATCGGGCGGTGGCCGTAGTAGCCGACGGCCAGCCGGTCGTGCCGCTCGCGGTAGTACAGGTCGGCGTCCTGGTGGCGCAGGATCGGGCGGGTCGCCTCCCTGGACGGCCGGTCCACCTCGCTCGCGGCGAGGGCGGGGACCGGGCCGGTCCAGGCGAGCTGGTGGGCGAGCGGGGTGAGCGGCAGCGTCATGCCGGCCATGGCGGCCACCTTGGGACCCCAGATGCCCGCGCAGCACACGACGACGTCGGCGGGGATCTCGCCACGGTCGGTGAGCACGGCGCTCACCCGGCCGTCCTCGGCGCGCACGTCGAGCACCTCGTGCCGGTCCAGGACGCGCACGCCGCGCTCGCGGGCGCGGGCGAGCTGCGCCTCGACGGCGGGGACGGCCTTGGCGATGCCGTCGGTCGGGACGTACAGGCCGCCCAGCACCCGGCCGGGGTCGAGCAGCGAGTGGCGCCGCAGGCACTCCTCGGGGGTGAGCAGGCGGGCTTCGAGGCCCCAGGAGGCGGCCCAGCCGTGCCGCCTGCGCAGGTCGGCGAGGCGTGCGGGGGTGGTGGCCACCTCCAGCCCACCGACCTGGAGGAAGCAGCCGAGCGCCAGCAGCTTCTCGACGGTGTAGCGGGCCATCTCGGTCATGGTCTTGGACGGGTTGGTCTGGAACACCAGGCCGGGCGCGTGGGAGCTGGACCCGCCGGCGGCCGGGAGCGCTCCCTGGTCGACCACGGTGATGTCGTCCCAGCCGCGCGTGGACAGCTCGTCGGCCAGGGCCGCGCCCACCACACCGGCTCCGATGACCACGACCCGCGGGCCTGCCATACGCCGCTCCTCTGTTGCGCATGCCGAGATCGAATGCGCATTCCGCAACAAGCGTGACCGGCGGCCCGGGGGGTGTCAAGAGCGGGTCAGCCGGTCGGCAGCCAGGCCTTCACCTTGGCGGGGTTGTCGGCGACCCACTTCTTCGCGGCGTCCTCCGCGGACATCTTGTCCTCGGAGATGTACTTGGCCACGAGGTTCTGGTCGTCGTTGGTCCAGGTGAACCTCTTCACCAGCTCGTAGGCCGGGCCGCCCGAGTCGGCGAACCTCTTGCTCACGATCTTGTCGAGCTCGTACGGCGGGTAGTCGCAGGCCACCTTGGCGGCGTCGGCGTCGCAGCCGTCGGTGTAGGGCGGCAGGTTCACCTTGACGAGCTTGACCTCCGACAGGAACCACTGCGGCTCGTAGAAGTAGCCGAGCATGGGCTTCTGCTGCGCCTCGGCCTGCCGGAACCCGGTGATGAGCGCCGCCTCGCTGCCCGCGTAGACGACCTTGTAGTTCAGATGCAGGTTCTTCACCAGCGCGGCGTCGTTGGTCACGAACGAGGGGTCGCCGTCGAGCAGCTGCCCCTTGCCGCCGGACTCCGAGGTCGTGAACAGGGAGGCGTACTTGTCCAGGTTCTTGTAGTCGGTGATATCGGGGTACTTCTGGGCCATCCACGGCGGCACGTACCAGCCGATGACGCCCTTGTTGCCGGTCGGGCCCGCCTCGACGGCGACCTTCTGGTCCTCGATGTACTTCTTCTTCAGGTCGTCGTGGCCCCAGTTCTCTACGATCGCGTCGACCTCGCCGGTCGCGAAGCCCTGCCAGGCGACCTCCTCCTTGAGGTCCTTCTTGGTGACCTGGCAGCCGAGCTCCTTCTCGGCCACGTAGGCGATCACGGCCGCGTTGGCCTCGTACCCGACCCAGGGGTTGACCGCGAGGTTGACGGCGCCGCACGCCTTCTTCGCCGGGGCGGCGGCGTTCCCCGAGGCCGCCGGGGCCTCGCCGACCTTCGCCCCGCCGCACGCGGAGACGAGCAGGCCGGCCGCCGCCAGCAGCAGGGCCGCCCTCGGCCGCCCGGATCCGCAAACCGAAACACTCACCAGGGTCCTCCTGATCGCAGGGCCGCGCGGAGCGGCCATCGTGCACCCGTGACGGGCGGCTGGTGAACTCCCCGACGCCGCGACCCCTTGGTGATCGCGGCGAGCATGGTGCCGAGCACGACGATGGCCAGGCCCGCGGCCAGGCCCTTGCCGCGCAGCTGGAGCTGCGAGAACCCCGACACGACGTCGTAGCCGAGCGCGCCCGCGCCGACCAGGCCGCCGACCACGACCATGGCCAGGACGTAGCACAGGCCCTGGCTCGCGGCCAGGGCGACCGCGCCGCGCGCCATCGGCACCTGCACCTTGGAGATGATCTGCCACGTGCTCGACCCGGCGGCCGTCGCGGCCTCCACCGCCCCGGCGGGGACTCCCCGGACGCCGTCGGCGACCAGCTTGATCGCCACGGGCGCGGCGTACACCACCGCGGCGATGATCGCCGTGAACCGGGTCGCGCCGAACAGCCCGAGGATCGGCACCAGGTACACGAACGCGGGCATGGTCTGGCCGGCGTCCAGCAGCGGGCGCATCACCCGGTCGGCGCGGTCGTCCCGGCCGATCCACACGCCCACCACGATGCCCAGCGCCATCACCAGCACGGTGGCGACCAGCGTGGAGGCCAGCGTCACCATCGCGTCCTGCCACAGGCCGAGCGCCACCAGCAGGACCAGGCAGGCGGCGCACACGAGCGCGACGCGCGGGGTGGCGACCACCAGCGCGACCGCGGTGACCACCAGCAGCACCAGCCACCACGGCGACCCGGTGAGCACCGCCTCGAACGGGTTCAGCAGGCTGTAGGTGATCAGGTTCTTCAGGCCGTTTGTGGAGGCGTACAGGTCGGCCTGCGCCCACCGGCCGGCCGCGTCGGCGCCCCGGCGGACGTAGGAGCCGAGGTCGGCCTCGCCGGGGAACTCCGCCGCCCACACGTAGACGTGCGAGAGGTAGACCAGCACGGCGGTGACGGCGAGGACGGCCGCCACCTGGAGCCTGCGCCACAGCGGCCGGCGGGCGCGCCCGGCGCGGCGGGCCGCCTCGACGCGGCGCCCGGCCGCCGAGACGCCGCGGTCCAGCACGATGGCCATGACCACGATGGCCAGGCCGGCGTTGAACGACGTGCCGACGTCCAGCGTCTCCAGCGCCTTGAGCACGGTCTTGCCCAGGCCGGGCGCGTCGATGAGCGCGGCGATCGTGACCATGGACAGCGCGGCCATGACGGTCTGGTTGACCCCGACGATGATGGTGCGCTTGGCCAGCGGCAGCCGCACCTTGGCCAGCAGTTGCCAGGGCGTCGAGCCGAGCGAGACACCGGCCTCGACGCTCTCGCGGGGCACCTGCCTGATCGCGTGCGAGGTGATCCTGATCGCCGGCGGGATCGCGTAGATCATCGTGGCCACGGTGGCGCTGGCCGGCCCGATCAGGAAGAACAGCGTCAGCGGCGCCAGGTACACGAAGGTCGGCATGGTCTGCATGAAGTCCAGTACCGGGGTGACCAGGCGGTCGAACCGGTCGCTCAGCCCGGCCCAGACGCCGAGGGGGATGCCCGCGGCCAGCGACAGCAGGACGGCGGCCAGCGTCAGTGCCAGCGTGTCCATGCTCTCCTCCCACAGGCCGAGCAGCCCGAAGGAGACGAACCCGGCGACGGTCAGCGCCGCCACCCGGAGGTTGCCGTAGAGCAGGGTGAGCGCCCCGGCGATTCCGGTGACGCCGAGCCAGCCGACCACCGGCACCGGGCGGCCGAAGGAGGGCCGGCTGATCAGCGCCTGGACGAAGGTGACCAGCTCGTCGATGAACAGCCGCACGTAGTTGACGAAGTAGAGGAACAGCGGGCTCTCGTTGCGGCCGTTGTCGACGGCCTCGGCGATCCGGCCGACGCGCACGTGCAGCGGGGTGAGCTCGGCGCCGTCCAGCGGGAGGGTGGCCTGCCCGCGGAAGGCGGCCCACAGCGCCACCCAGGCGGCCAGGATGCCGAGCAGCAGGTACGGCCGGGACCACGCCGGCCGGCGGCGGGGCGCCGTGGTCGCGGTCATCGCGCGGTCACCTCGCCGGCGCTCATCCGGCGATCACCTCCAGCATCTCGGCGCCGCCGACCAGGCCGAGCAGCGCTCCGTCCTGGACGACCCGCACGGGCCGGTCGGCGCGCAGGACGGTGCGCACGGCGTCCTTGATGACGACGTCCGGCCCGAGCTCGGGGCCGTCCAGCGCGTCGCCGTCCTCGGGCGGGCGCATGATCCAGCGCAGGGTGAGCACGTCGGCGCGGGACACGTCCCGCACGAACTCGCGGACGTAGTCGTCGGCGGGCGCCCCGACCACCTCGTCCGGGGTGCCGATCTGGACGATCTCGCCGTCGCGCATGACCAGGATGCGGTCGCCGAGCTTGAGCGCCTCGCTCAGGTCGTGGGTGATGAAGATCATCGTCTTGCCGACCTCGCGGTGCAGGCGGACGACCTCGTTCTGCATGTCGCGGCGGATCAGCGGGTCGAGGGCCGAGAACGGCTCGTCGAAGAACAGCACCTCGGGGTCCACCGCGAGGGCGCGGGCCAGGCCCACGCGCTGTTGCATGCCGCCGGAGAGCTGGTCGGGGTAGGACTCGCCGTACCCGGCCAGCCCTACCAGGTCGAGCATCCGCGTCGCGCGCGCGTAGCGCCCCTGCCTGCCCTGGCCCTGGATCTCCAGGCCGTAGGCGATGTTGTCCAGCACCCGGCGGTGCGGCAGCAGGCCGAAGTGCTGGAACACCATGGCGAACCGGTGGCGGCGCAGCTCGCGCAGCTCCCGGTCGCCGGCCTTGCGGATGTCCCGCCCGTCCAGCAGCACCTCGCCGGCGGTCGGCTCGACCAGCCGGGTCAGGCAGCGCACCAGCGTCGACTTGCCCGAGCCGGACAGGCCCATGACGACGAAGACCTCGCCGCGCCGCACGGAGAAGGAGACGTCGCGCACCGCGGCGACGCAGCCGGTGCGCTCCTTGAGCTCGGCCCGCGACAGCTCGGCGAGCGGCGTGCCCGCCACCCGGCCGGCCCGCGGGCCGAAGACCTTCCACAGGCCGCGCACGTCGAGGGTCACCGCCTCCGGGGGCGGGGAGGGCTCGGCCTGCGACGTCGCGGTCATGGTCACCTCGCGGTTCGAGGGGCGAGGGCCGGCTTCCGGGGACGGACGACGGAACAGGGCTCCGGCACGGACCTCTCCGTTCGCGTATCTGGTTGCGTATCGCGCATCAGAATGCTCAACGAGGAACAGATCGTCCCTCCCGCACGCCCCCCCGGTCAAGGCTTGCCGCGTTTCGCTTGGCGACCGGAAAACGCACCTCCACCCGGCCGCGCGCGTGAGTTCCGGCCCGGCCCTGGTCACCCGGCCCTGGTCATCGGGCCCTGGTCATCCGGACGGAGCGGGCGCGGGGCCGGGCGGCGCGCCGGCGCGGCCGGGGTGCCGGTAGAACTCCACCCGCTCCGGCGGCAGGGGCGTGTTGCCGAGCACGAGGTCGGCGGCCTTCTCGGCGACCATCATGACCGGCGCGTAGATGTTGCCGTTGGTCACGTACGGCATCACCGAGGCGTCCACGACCCGCAGTCCTTCAAGGCCGTGCACCCGCATGCTCAGCGGGTCCACCACGGCGCCCTCCCCGACGCCCATGCGGGCGGTGCAGGAGGGGTGCAGAGCGGTCTCGGCGTCGCGCGCGACCCAGTCGAGGATCTCCTGGTCGGTGCGCACGGACGGCCCCGGCGACAGCTCGCCCGCGTTGAACTCCTCCATGGCCGGCTGGTTGAGGATGTCCCTGGCCACCCGGACGGCCTCGACCCACTCACGGCGGTCCTGGCCGGTGGACAGGTAGTTGAAGCGCAGCGCCGGCCGCACCCGAGGGTCGGGGCTCTTGATCTTCACCGAGCCGCGCGCGTCGGAGTACATGGGCCCGATGTGCACCTGGTAGCCGTGGCCGCCGGCCGGGGCCGAGCCGTCGTAGCGCACCGCGACCGGCAGGAAGTGGAACATCAGGTTGGGGTAGGCCACCTCGTCGTTGCCCCGGACGAAGCCGCCCGCCTCGAAGTGGTTGGTGGCGCCCGGTCCGCTGCGCAGGAACAGCCACCGCGCGCCGATCCACGGCCGGTTGCGCCACTTCATCGCCGGCTGCATCGACACCGGCCGCCGGCAGCCGTACTGGACGTAGACCTCCAGGTGGTCCTGGAGGTTCTCCCCCACGCCGGGCAGGTCGTGGACGGGCCGCACGCCCGCGGCCCGCAGTTCGCCGGCGTCGCCCACGCCGGAGAGCTGGAGCAACTGGGGGGTGTTGATGGCGCCGCCGCACAGGATCACCTCGCCGGCCCGCACGGTGCGCCCGTCGCATTCCACGCCGACCGCGCGCCCGCCCTCGAACAGCACGCGGGTGACCAGCGCCCGGGTCCTGACCGTCAGGTTGGGGCGCCGTTTCACCGGGTGCAGGTACGCCCGCGCGGCCGACAGGCGGCGCCCGCGGCGGATGTTCCGGTCGAACGGCGCGAAGCCCTCCTGGCGGTAGCCGTTCACGTCGTCGGTGAGCGGGTACCCGGCCTGCCGCACGGCCTCGAAGAAGGCGGTGAACAGCGGGCCGTCCGCCGGGCCGCGCTCCAGCGCCAACGGCCCGTCATGGCCGCGGAAGGCCGTGCCGGGGTCGGCGGTGCAGTTCTCCATGCGCTTGAAGTAGGGCAGGCAGTGGGCGTGGTCCCAGGTCTCCATGCCGGGGTCGGCCGCCCAGCGCTCGTAGTCCAGGGGGTTGCCGCGCTGGAAGATCATGCCGTTGATGCTGCTCGACCCGCCCAGCACCTTGCCGCGCGCGTGGTAGACGCGGCGGCCGTTCAGGTGGGGCTCGGGCTCGGACTCGTACTTCCAGTCGTAGAACCGGCTGCCGATGGGGAACATCAGCGCGGCGGGCATGTGGATGAAGACGTCCCAGGGGAAGTCGGAGCGTCCGGCTTCCAGGACCAGCACCCGGACGGACGGGTCGGCGGACAGCCGGTTCGCGAGAACGCATCCGGCCGAGCCACCACCGACGATGACGAAGTCGTACATGTAAGCCCTCGTCTCGCTCTCAGCGCCAATATCCCGGCATATGCGGAGAAATGGCGCGCGTTGCGTTGTAGCGATTGACGCACAAGGTTGCGGCCTGCGCAACCATCGTCGGGCGGCGGCGTAAATGGACGGCGGTACGCCGACCCCCTACAGTCCGGGGCTATGGGCAACGAATCCTCGGCCGGCGTGCAGTCGGTCGACCGGGCCATCAGCGTGCTGGAGATCCTCTCCCAGCGCGGCGAGGCCGGCGTCAGCGAGATCGCCGCCGAGATCGGTGTCCACAAGTCCACCGCCTTCCGGCTGCTCGGCGCCCTGGAGGCCAGGAACCTCGTCGAACAGGCCGAGGATCGCGGCAAGTACCGCCTGAGCTTCGGCGTCATCCGCCTGGCCGGCGGCGTCGCCTCCCGGCTCGACCTCACCCAGCAGGGACGCCCGGTCTGCCGCCGCCTGGCCGAGGAGATCGGCGAGACCGTCAACATCGCCGTCGTGCGCTCCCACTACGCGGTCAACCTCGACCAGGTGCGCGGCCCGTCGGCGGTCACCGCCTACAACTGGGTCGGGCAGCTCACCCCCCTGCACGCCACCTCCAGCGGCAAGATGCTGCTCGCGCACCTCGACCAGCGCCACCGCGACCGGCTGCTGGCGGCCGCGGGCCTGGCCCGCTACACCCCCGCCACCATCACCTCGGCCGACGAGCTCCTGCCCCAGCTCGCCGAGGCCAGGACGCGCGGGTACGCCGTCACCGTGGAGGAGTACGAGATCGGGCTGAACGCCATGGCCGCCGCCGTCCGCTCCTATGACGGGGAGGTCGTGGCGGCGGTCAGCGCGTCCGGGCCCGCCTACCGGTTCAGCGAGGAGCGCATGCACGAGGTGGCCCCGGTGCTGGTCGGCGGCGCGGCCGACATCAGCCACCGGCTCGGCTTCTCCGGCTGACCCGGGCCGGCCCCGCTCGGCTCGTCCGGCGACGCGGCCAGATCGGCATCTTCAGGCGCCCCGGGCCGGGCCTACCCGGCGGGCCGGCCCGGCGGCTCGAGGCGCCCGGCGACCCACTGGTGGAACTCGGCGATGTGGTGCTCGCTCGGCACCAGGACGCCGCCGAGCGCGTAGGCCCGCGAGCCCATCGCCGGCTGGCAGCGCTCGCACGCGTCGAAGTCCTGCACGTTGACCTTGTGGAACAGCTCGACCGACGGCCCGATGTCCCGGCCGCCGGCCACGACCTCCGGCAGGAACAGCCAGTCGCACTCCACCACCGTGCGGTCGGCGGCCAGCGGGAACATGCGGTGCACGATGGCGTGGTCGGGGACGAGGTTGACGAACACCTGCGGCCTGATGGTGATCGCGTAGTAGCGGCGGTCCTGCTCCCGGCTCACCGTCGGGATGCGGTCGACCCCCGGCGAGCCGTCCACCGTGAACCCCTCGACGCCGCCGCCGAACGCCGCGCCGTGGCCCACGAAGTACTGGGCGGCGTACCCGTCGGCGAACTCCGGCAGCACCGCGGTCAGCTCGGGGTGGATGGTCGCGCAGTGGTAGCACTCCATGAAGTTCTCGACGATGAGCTTCCAGTTGGCCCGGACGTCGTAGACGATCCTGCGGCCGACCTTCAGCTTCTCCACCCCATAGTTCTCGATCGAGGCCAGGTCGCCGAGCCGGGTCACCACCGCGCCGAGGACGTCCTGCTCGAAGGAGGGCGGCTCGTCGGCCAGGCACACCCACACGTATCCGAGCCATTCGCGCACATGCGCCGTGACCAGGCCGTACTCGACGCGGTCGATGTCGGGCATCGTGCTGAGGTTCGGGGCGGCGATCAGCGTGCCGTCCAGGTCGTAGGCCCAGGCGTGGTAGGGGCACTGGAAGGCCCGGCGGACCCGGCCGGACTCCTCGGTGCACAGCCGGGCGCCGCGGTGCCGGCAGACGTTCAGGAACGCGCGCGCCGATCCGTCCTCGGCGCGGCTGACGATGACGCTCTCGCGCCCCACCTGCACTGTGCGGAAGGCCCCGGGCCCGTCCAGGTCGTCGGCGCGGGCCGCGCAGAACCACATCGTCTCGAAGATCCGGCGCTGCTCCAGGGCGAAGACGTCCTGGTCGGTGTAGAAGCGGCCGGGCAGGGTGGCCAGCAGGCTGGGGGTGGTCACGCGCCGCTCCCCGTCCGCCGGGCCGCTGCCGGTGCGCCGATGTCGAGCCGGTGGGCCTCGCCCCGCGACGGTGCCGCGAGGGGGCAGGCGGGAATCACCGCGGTCACCCCTGAAGTTGATGATGACGGAACGGAACTCACTATGCGCAACAGACTGCGTCCCAGGTGGGCCGCTGTCAATACGCCCCGGCGACGCCTCCGCCTTGCCGCGTCTCACCTTGGGTGACCCCCGGCGGGTCACCCTGTGTGACGCCCGGCGGGCCTCGCACGGCTGGAGTGCGGGCGCGCGCTCCTTGCTCCGGAGCCACCTTCCTGTTACTCAGGCCCACCCGCCGCGCCCGTCGATCAGGCGCCCGCCGCGGCGCGCGATCCGGGAAAATGGCTCTCATGCGGCTCGAATGGCAGCTCTGGAGATATGTCGTAGTAGCCACACTTGTATTGCTGCCTGCCGCCGTCGCCGCGGCTCACCTGCTCGCCCGCCGGCGGGCGCGTCAGGGGCATCCCCACCCCGCGCGGACGGCCCGCGCCGATGTGTTCATCGTCGCCGGGACCCTCCCCTGGGTGTGGATGATCCTCACCCCAGGCACCGCTCCGGGCGTCAGCCTGGTGCCGCTGCGCGATCTCGCCGAGCTGGCGCGCGGGCCGTTCGGAGCGATGTTCGCGCAGGTCGGCGGCAATCTGCTGGTGTTCGCCGCGCTCGGCGCCCTGCTGCCGATCCGCTCGGCGCGCTTCGCCCCCCTCTGGCGGATCGGCCTGCTCGCCGCCGCGCTGTCGCTCACCGTCGAGGCGCTGCAGTACGGCCTGCGCCTCGGCCGAGTCTCCTCCGCCGACGACGTCCTGCTCAACACCGCGGGCGCCGTGCTGGCCGCGCTGGCGACGCGGCCGTGGCGGGCCGGCCGGACGGCGGCCGGGACCGGTCCACGGTAAACGAGGCACGAAAGACCCCGAAGATCACCACACGGGCACGATCCGCTCAAAAGAAGCACGGGACCAACCTGAGTATCTGTGCGATCGTGGACAAGGCGGGGCAAGTTCTCTGGAGACGCGGACCGCGTTGGTGACTGAGGGTGATAGAGCGTGATGCAATCCCCGGTACCTCACGACCCCCCGATCTATCGCCGCATCGCCGATCGCCTGCGCCAGGCGATCCAGGCGGGCGAGTTGCGCGATGGGGATCGCCTACCGGGCGAGAACGCCCTCATGGCCGAGTACGGCATCGCCCGCGCGACGGCACGGCAGGCGCTGTCGGTGCTCATCAACGAGGGCATGGCCGTGCCGCGCCGGGGCTCGGGGGTGTACGTGCGGCAGTTCCGGCCGATCCGCAGGCACGGCTCGCGCCGGCTGTCCCGCGAGCAGTGGGGGACGGGCCGGGCCATCTGGGACGGCGACGCCGGCGGCCGGCCGTACGCGGTGGACGATCTGACGGTCGCCCGTGAGACGGCGGACGAGGACGCCGCGCGGGCGCTCGGCTGCGACGAGGTCTGGGTGCGGCGACGGCGCTACTCCGTCGACGGCCGGCCGGTGCAGCTCGCGGCCTCCTGCTTTCCGGCCGAACTGGTCGCCGGGTCGGCGATCACGGAGCCGGACACCGGCCCGGGCGGGGTCTACGCGCGGCTGCGCGACCTCGGGCACGCGCCGGTGCACTTCACCGAGGAGGTGCGCGCCCGGATGCCCGCGCCGGAGGAGGCGGCCCGCCTCTCCCTGTCCGCCGGGACGCCGGTGATCGTCGTCTGCCGGACCGCGTACGCCGCCGGAGGCGCAGCGGTGGAGCTCAACACCATGATCATGGACGCCGCGTCGTACGTACTTCAGTACGACTTCGACGCCTGAGTCAAGGTGAAATGTCAAGCGTTAGGTTGACCTGTCCCACCCGAACATTGATTTCTCTAGAGATGTCCCGCAACGTGAAGGGGAAAGGTACCGACCTGGCCCCTCGCCGCGGGAAGGGTGGACGGGATGTCGTTCGACCGGCACCTCGCCGAAATCGCCCGGGAGTTCCCCGACTGGACGATCTGGAGGAGCGACGCGGGAAGGTGGTGGGCCACCCGGCACCACCTGCTCACCGAACATGAACGCGACGCGGGTGGCGCGATGACCATCGACGCCGACGACCCCGCCGGCCTGCGCGAGCGCCTGCTCGAACAGCGCCGGCTCATCCCCGGCCTCGACCAGCGGTCCGGCCTCACCGGCGAGGCGGGACCGACGCGGGCCTCCACCGGCCAGGGAGGGACCGGCGAGCCGGGCGCCTCCCCGGCGTGGGGATCAGGACCGCCCGGGGCCCCCGGCGAAGGGGACCCGGGCACGGCCGCCGGCGCCGCCGACCAGGAGAGCTGATCGGCGGGCGCCGGCATGAGGGAAGCGGAAACCTCCGACCCGATCGGGGGCGGAGGTTTCCGCCACCTCAGCGCTGGTGACCGCCGCCGGAGTGGACGTCGGAGTCCTCGAAGAAGCCGCGGATGCGGCCCTTCGAGGTCTCGTGGTCGTTGCCGCGCCGGGCGTCGTGCGCGTCATCGTCCCCCGCCACGACCTGAACGCTCTGCTGAGCGTCCCGGACGCCGCCGTCGGCGTCGAAGACCGGGCGCCCGAACACGGCGTCCTCCGGCTGATCGTCGCCATGGTGCCCGACGAGGCCGCCACGCGAGCCGCCGCGCGGAGCGAAGGCGTCCTGCGGGCCCGAGTGCGACGCGAAGACGTCCCGCGAGCCCTGCTCGGCCGGCGGGCCCTGCTCGGCGCCCAGGCCGTCCTCGTCGCGCCCGTGACGCTCGTCGCCCTTGTCATGCTCGCCGGCGCCCTCGGAGCCGTCCTGCGCGCTCTTGTGGCCCGCTTGGGCGTCCTCACCCTCGGCGGCGCCTCCCGGCCGCGCGGGGCCGTCGGGGCCGTCGGCGTCGTCCAGGACGACGCGGACCGCGTCGATCTCCTCGGCGGCCGGGGCCCCGCTCTGGTGAAGGTCCTCGGCCGAACCCACCGGCGGCGCGGGCGGCAGCACGGCGGCCTCGTCGATCAGCGCCCCCGCGTTCGCCTCGCGCCGCAGCAGGTCGGTCAGCACCGAGCCCATCTCGTTGAGCCGGCGCATGACCTCGGTGTGGGTGTCGGTGAGGAAGGTCACCCTCGTGCCGGTGTGCTCGTCCAGCGACGCCGCCCGCTGGCGCGCGGCCTTCAGCGTGGCCTCGGACTCGGCCTTGGCCGAGCCGAGCGTGGCCTCGGCCTGGGCATTGGCCTCCGACACCAGCCGCTCGGCCTCGTGCTGCGCGGCGGTGAGCGCGCGGTCGGCCTCGGCCCGCGCGTTGCGCAGCGTCTCGTCGGACTCGGCGCGCGCGGCCCCCAGGGTCTCCTCGGCGTCCGACCCGGCCTGGGCCAGCAGCCGCTCGGCGGCGTTGGTGGCCTCGGCCACCCGGCGCTCGGCCTCGGCCTGGGCGGCGGTGAGGATGCGCTCGGCCTCGGCCGCGGCCTCCTCGCGCACCTTGGCGGCCTCGGTGTCGGCCGTCTCGCGCTTGGAGATCGCCTCCTCCTCGGCGAGCTTGAGGATCTGGCTCAGCCGCTGGCCGAGCTCGTCGTAGTCCTGCGGGGCCTCGGCCAGGCGGCGGCGGGCCTCGGCGAGCTCGACGCGGCCCTGCTCGGCCTGATCGATGGCGCGTGCCAGCCGTTCCTCCAGGTCACGAATCTGGTTGCGCGTTCGGACCATGTGATCGTGCACCTGGCGGCGGCTGTATCCACGCATCACCACCTCGAAGCCGAGGTCCTCGTGCATCATGTCGGGGAAGCTGTCGTGCTGGTTCGTCATGGCTGAGCCCTGGGGGTCTTGAATCGAGTGGGGGTCGTGCTTCGGTCACGTCACGTCAGGACACGACTTTCCTGCCATCTGCCCAAGTCCGCAACCCGAACGCCTGACCTGTTGCGGTCTGATGAGCGCCTGTCGCCGGTAAGGCGGGAAACCGGCCGAGCCGCACGTGAGATCATCGATGACATGAGCGAGCGGCCCCTCTCCGGTCCGGGCACCTCCCGGGCCGCGCCCTACATCGCGGCGCTCGGCGAGGCCGTGCCCGCCGTCCACCCCGAGGCCTACATCGCCCCGACGGCCGTGGTGGTCGGCCGCGTCCGGCTCGGGCGGGGCACCAGCGTCTGGTACGGCTCGGTGCTGCGCGGCGACGCCGAGGCCATCGAGGTCGGCGACGAGTGCAACATCCAAGATCTGTGCTGCCTGCACGCCGACCCCGGCCTGCCCGCCGTGCTGGAGGACCGCGTGAGCCTCGGCCACCGCGCCGTCGTGCACGGCGCCCGCGTCGAGAGGGGCGCGCTGGTCGGCATCGGCGCGGTCGTGCTGAACGGCGCGACGATCGGCGCGGGCTCGCTGGTCGCGGCGGGCTGCGTGGTCACCCCCGGCAAGAAGATCCCCGCCGGGGTGCTGGTCGCCGGGGTGCCGGGGAAGATCGTGCGCGAGCTGACCGACGACGACCGGGCGGGCTTCGCCCGCACGCCCGACACCTACATGGCCAAGGCCGCCCGCCACCGCGCCGCCTCTCCTCTGCCCCCCGGAGCCTGAGCCGGCCTCGTCGCGCCGGGGGCGGACCGGGGTGCGACACCCGGGTCCCCGTGACCTGCCCCCAGTAGCATGGCGGCCGTGCAGTGGGACCCTTTCGAGGCGATCGAGCGGGATGTCCGCGCCATGGTCGCCGACCCGCGGTGGGCGGACGTCCCCGCACCCACGCAGGCGCAGGCGATGGCCGCGCGCCTGCTGCGCACCCCCGACGGCGCCTGCTGGCTGTTCGGGACGCACGCCCGCTGGCACCGCCACGACGCCCAGGACGGGCTGTGGCACCTGTCGGCCCCGCCCGCCGCCCCGCGCGTCCGTGCCGCCGCGACCCCGGCCCACCCGGCGCCGCCCGTTCCGCAGGACCTGCTGCCCTCCGCCGCCGACCTGGCCTTCGACCGCGGCTCCACGCAGGCGTTCGTCGGCCCCGACGTGCCGCGCGACATGACCGAGCGCATACGGGCTCTGCTGGACGTCGCCCGCGCGGCCAGGGAGGAGGAGGCCCCCTTCTCCACGGGGCCGCTGCGCGAGGTGTTCCACCCCGACGTCACGGCCCCGGTCGCCGCGATGTGGGGGACGATCATGTGGTGCGCGTACGCCCCCGCGTTCGACGGCAACGAGGTGCTGCTGTCGATGTTCGGGGAGTTCCTCTCCCGCCCCCTGCCGGGCGACGACTGGGTGCGCTGGCTGCCCGCGATGCCGCTCTCGGCGCTGACCGCCCTCTACATCGAGCGGCTGGCGCGCGGGGCGGGCGCGGCGGTGCGCGTGGCCGGGCAGCTCGCGGGCACCGCCCGCGTGCTGCTCGCCGACCCCCGCTTCGCACCCCGCGCGGCCGCGCTGCTGGCGATGGTGGAGCCGCTGCGGGCGCGGCCGTGGCTGGACCACCCGGCAGGCGACGCCGAGGCGGCGCGGCGGGCGTGGCTCGCGCGCTGCCCGCCGCATCTCGGGGGCGCCCTTGAGGCGGAGTCCTCGCCCGGCCGGCACCTGCGCCACATGCTCTACGACCTGGTGGAGGCGCTGTCGTTCGTGGAGGTCCACGGCGCCGACCCGCGGGCGGTGGCCGCCTCGCTGCTCGCCGCGGACGTCCAGGCCGTGGCGCCGGGCGTGGCGCCACAGCTCTATCCGTGGCTGGATCCGGAGTTGCGGCGCGCCTTCCACGCGGCGCTCACCGATCCGGGTCACCCGTTGCGGGGCTGCTGGCCGCGGGACGGCGAGCCGCCCGCCCCGCTTCGTCCGCCCGACCGGGCCTCGGCCGCGGCTCTGCTGGGAGCCGGTTACGCCGCGGGGCTCGCCTGGTGCCGTGTCACCGGAACGGCCCCGCCGCCGCGCGGCTTCCCCACGTCCTCGGCCACGGTGACCTGCCTGATCCACGAGCGGGACGACCCGGCGCCCTCCGTCCCAGCGACCTCAGCGGAATGGATACGCCACTCCTGATCCCGCGGGCCAGATCTAAACGGTTTATAGGGTTATTTCCTGCTTACCTCGCGTATATCATTCCCCGCCCCCTGATCTGCGGATTTGACGGAATTGTGATCTCGGAACGGGGAAATGGTTCCACGGGGACACGGGCGGGTGTGACGAATGGTCCCGATGGGCCATGTCGTGGAAAGCCACCCGGCCGTAACCTCGAAGAGGGTGTGGGCTGCGGAAGGAAGGACGACGCGGTGGGGCACGATTATCTGGACTCAAGGGTCCATGACCGTGTCGCGTTGGACGAGATCGCGCTCTACGCGGAGGTGCTCAGCGCCGTCGCTGTCAGCGAGCGAGAGCTGACGTTGGATGAGCTCGACAACGCGCTCGGGTTGCGGACTTCGGTGAGCCACTGAAGTAGCTCTCAGAACTGGTCCCGGACTCCCCCGGAGTTCGGGACGGTTTTGTGAGCGGGCCCCTCGAGCCCCCCTCACGCGTCCCCTGCGGACTAGTCCACCCGGGCCGTGCGCCCACCCGCCGCACTAGCCTCACCCGTCCCGCGGACGGCCGCGTGGACGACGCGCGGCGCCTCCGGCCGGGCTCCCCCACCCTGGACCGGGCGGCCCTTGCGCGGCGGCGCGTGCCGGTCGCCGGCCCGGCTAGGAGCGCACCAGCCGGGCGATGGCCGCCGACGCCTCCTTGACCTTCTCGTCGGCCTCCGGCCCCCCGGCGTCGATGGCGTCCCGCACGCAGTGCCCGATGTGGTCCTCCAGCAGCCCCAGCGCCACCGCCTGCAGAGCGCGCGTGGCCGCCGACACCTGGGTGAGGACGTCGATGCAGTAGGAGTCCTCCTCGACCATGCGCTGCAACCCGCGGATCTGGCCTTCGATGCGCCGGAGCCTGGTCAGATAGGCCTGCTTGTCACCGCTGTACCCATGCATACCGTCCACGATACCTGTTCGGGGTATGGCTCCCGCGCTGCTCAGACGCGGGCTCTCAGGCCCTCCACCAGCGACTCCCAGCGGGCGGCGATGGCCGGCGCGGCGTGCTCCGCGGCCGACTCGCGCGCCCCCGCCGCCAGCACCATGCGCCGGCGCTCGTCGTCGATCAGCGCCAGCAGCGCCGAGGCGTACGCGCCGATCTCGCCCTCGCCCGAGGGCACCAGCACGCTGTCGCGGCCGGGGGTCACGAACTCCCCGAACCCCCGGGCGCCCTCGAATCCCACCACCGGGACGCCGCAGGCGAGCGCCTCGATGACCGTCATGCCCGGCGTCTCGGCATGGGAGGTGACGGCCACGATGGACGCCTTGGCGAACTCCCCCTGCAGATCAGGGGTGGTGCCCATGAAGTACACGTTGTTGTGCAGGTTCAGCTCGCCGACCAGCGCCCGCAGCCGCTTCTCCTCGGGGCCGCCGCCGTACAGGCGCAGCCGCCAGTCGGGGCGCTTGTCGGCCACGATGGCGAACGCGCGGATGAGCCGGTCGAACGACTTGCCCGGCAGCCACCGCCCGCCGGCCGAGACGATGCGGTTGTCCATGCGCGAGCGCGGCCAGGGCGCCGGCGGCAGCGCGTCGGGGACGACGAGCACCGGCGGATCGCCGGCGCCGTCCAGCAGGCGGATCATCTCTTCGCCGGTCGCCTCGGTGGAGGCCACCACGGCGTCCAGCTTGGGATAGAACCGCCGCACGGGCGCGGGCACCGCGGGGCGGCTCCACTCGCGGGCGATGCGCAGGGTCTCGCGGGGGACGTGCCGGGCGGCCTGGACGCTGAGGCCGGGCCTGGTGGTCACCAGCACATCGCCGCGCAGGCCGCGCAGAGTGCGCCACAGCGCCACCTCGGTGCGCATCTGGCCGCGGGGCAGCAGATGGCGCACCCCAGGGCGCGCGTCGATCAGCCAGCGCAGCGCGATGCGCGGGTCCACCGGGAAGAACGGCGCCTCGCGCACCCTGCGGACGCTGATGATCTCGACCTCGTGGCGGCCGGCCAGCTCGGTCGCGAGGTTGAGGACCGCGCGCGTGTCGCCGCGCATGCCGTACGCGGAGGGGACCAGAAAGCAGATCTTCACCCGCCCACCTCGAGACGGAGCTCGTCGTCCACGGTGTAGCACGGCCGGACCGGCACGCCGTCGACGCTGGTGTCGGGATACTGCACGCGGCGGCGCTTGCCGTCCACATCGTCGATGCGCGCCCCGAGCGGCAGCGGCGTCTCCAGCCCGTCCACCTCCAGGGACGGGGCCCACAGCCCCTCGTACTCGGGCGTGGCCGCGATCACGTCGCACAGCGACAGCGCCGCGTGGAAACGCACGCCCTGCACGGTGGCGGCGGCGGTCACGGCCGTGTCGGGGCCGGAGGTGCTGCGCAGGGCGAGGCGGGCGGTGCGGTGGGCGTCGTCGTCGTCGAAGCCGGTGTAGGCCAGCAGCCCGGTGACCTCGAAGCGGCCCTCGCGGAACCACACCGCGCGCACGTCGGCGACCGGCTCGGCGGGGGAGATCTTCAGCGCCAGGTAGCCGTTGAGGGTGCGGTAGGCGCGGTAGGCCATGGTGCGGCGGCTCAGCGCGTAGGCGTCCAGCCGGTCTAGTGAGAAGCCCGGATCGACGCAGTGCATGCGGGTGCGCCGGGCGGGCTCGCCGTCGCCGGGGCCGCCGTCGTGCTCGAGGTAGGTGTCCCACCGGCCGGGGGCCAGGCCGAGCGGGGTCAGCGACACCGCGACCGAGGCCTCGCGCGCCTCCGCTCCCGGCGTGCCGAGCACGACCTTGGCCTCGCTTCCGGTGCCCCGCTGGCGCAGGACGAGCCGCGTGCCCTCGGGGAGGGGGTGCTCGATGGACACGCGGAGGGAGAGGACGTCGGCCAAGGTGACCTCGGCATCGGTAACGACAACGCGCACCGTAGCCCCTCCCCGTCGATTGAGCCCCGCGCGTTGAGGTTACCGTGATTTCCCCGTTATGTGGAGAAAGGTTTTCCGGCCCCGCCTACCACCGGATGGGCAGGGCCGTTTCCGCAGGTCACGTCCCGGGTCGAGCGGCGTCAGGCCGTGACCGGCCGGCCCTTCACGGAGGTGACGAGGAGCTGCGCGACGTCGACCACCTCAAGGGACTCCTTGGCCTGGCCGTTGTTCTTCTTCTCGTTGATGGCGTCGCCCAGCATGACCAGGCAGAACGGGCACGCGGTCGAGACGGTGTCGGGGTCGGTGGTCAGCGCCTCGTCCACCCGCTCGGTGTTGATGCGCTTGCCGATGCGCTCCTCCATCCACATGCGCGCCCCGCCCGCGCCGCAGCAGAAGCCGCGGTCCTTGCAGCGGTGCATCTCCTGGGTCTGGACGCCCGGCACCTTGGCCATGATGTCGCGCGGCTGGGCGTACACCTTGTTGTGGCGGCCGAGGAAGCACGGGTCGTGGTAGGTGATCTTCTCCTCGATCGGGGTGATCGGGGTGAGCCTGCCCTCCTCGACCAGCTTGGCCAGCAGCTGGGTGTGGTGCACCACCTCGAACATGCCGCCGAGCTGCGGGTATTCGTTGGCCAGGGTGTTGAAGCAGTGCGGGCAGGTGGCGACGATCTTCTTGACCCCGGCCTCGTTCAGCGTCTCGATGTTCTGCTGGGCGAGCATGTTGAACAGGAACTCCATGCCCAGGCGGCGGGCCGGGTCGCCCGTGCAGGCCTCCATCGGGCCGAGCACGCCGAACTTCACCCCGGCGATGTGCAGCAGCTCGGCGACCGCCTTGGTGGTCTTCTTCGCGCGGTCCTCAAGGGCTCCGGCGCAGCCGACCCAGAAGAGGTACTCCAGGTCGTCGGGGACCTTCTCGTCGATGACCTGGACCTCGATGGGGTCGACCTCGCGCGCGGCCAGCTCCTCGATCCACTCGGCGCGCTTCATCTCGGACACGCCCCACGGGTTGCCCTTGTTCTCGAGGTTCTTGAGCATGACGCCCGCCTCGGAGGGGAAGCTCGACTCGATCATGACCTGGTAGCGGCGCATGTCGATGATGTGGTCGATGTGCTCGATGTCCACCGGGCACTGCTCGACGCACGCGCCGCAGTTGGTGCACGACCACAGCACGTCGGGGTGGATGACGCCCTCCTCGCCGACCAGCGGCTTGCCCGCCAGGGCCAGGACGTCCTCGGGCAGGTTCGCCCGCTCCTCCTCGGTGGCGAGCAGGTACGGGGCGATGGCCATGGCGTGGTCGCGCTGGTCGAGGATCAGCATCTTGGGCGAGAGCGGCTTGTCGGTGTTCCACGCCGGGCACTGCGACTGGCAGCGGCCGCACTCGGTGCAGGTGTAGAAGTCGAGGAAGCCCTTCCACGTGGTGTCCTCGATCTTGCCCCGGCCGAAGACGTCGGTGTCGGGGTCGGCCTCCTCGAAGTCGAGCGCCTTGCCGTTGCTGCGCATCTCGGGCACCGCGCCGAGGCCGTCGGGGCGCCGGGAGAACGCCACGTTCAGCGGGGCGGTGAAGATGTGCAGGTGCTTGGAGTTCACCACGATGACCAGGAACACCAGCATGACGCCGATGTGCAGCAGCAGACCGGCCTTCTCCAGCAGCTCGTTGGCGCCCGCGCCGAGGGGGCGGAGCAGGGCGGCCGCGGCGTCGGAGGCGAAGGCCCCCGACCGGTAGGGGAAGTTGCCGGTGTTGACCGCCGCGCCGCGGAACAGGAACAGCGACCAGATCACGTTGAAGATCATGAACAGGATGAGCCACGCGCCGCCGAGGTGGGAGCCGGAGAAGCGCGACTCCCGCCCGAGCTTCTTCGGCGAGTTCCTGACGCGGATGACGGCGAAGGCGGCCAGGCCGGCCAGGCAGGCGACGGCGATGAGGTCCTGGAGGAAGCCGAGGACCGGCCAGGTGCCGACCAGCGGGATGTGGAAGTCGGGCCTGCCGGTCACCGCCCCCTGGATGAGCGCCCCGTACGCCTCCAGGTAGACCGTGGCGAGGATCACGAACGCCCAGAACACCACGAAGTGCGCGACGCCCGACGGCGTCCACTTGAGCAGCTTCCGCTGGGCGAACACCTCGACGAGCTGCGCCCTGAGCTCGGCGCCGAGGTTCTCCTTGGCGTACCGCACCCGCTCCGGCGCGGGCTGGCCGCTGGTGGCGAGGCTGTAGAGCCAGCGCACGCGGCGACCTGCGAGCGTGACCGCCACGGCGGTCATCACCAGCCCGATGATCGCTACAAGGAGCACGGGTCCTCCAAACTATGGCGTCGGCTGCCCAGCGTAGACACACCGGTCATCCACGGTGACGGCATGGCCAACCCGAATGATACTCGCCGGTAACTTACCGCCGGTACGCAGGGGCCGGACATCCTTGGTGGACCCGATGCTAGAACAATGCTCTGGATAATGCTCTGCCGATCGCCGGTCAGTCGTCGCCCAGATAGCGCTGGAGCGTCGGGGCCAGGATCTCCACCAGCTCGTCGATCTCGGCCGAGGCCAGCGGTTCCAACCGGAGGACGTACCGCATCAGCACCACGCCAAACATCTGCGCGAACCCGACCTCCATGCGCACCGGCGAGATGCCGAGCCTCTCCACGACCCGGTTGAACACCGCCATGGTCATGAACTCGCGGATGGTCACCAGCACCTGGTCGTTGGTCATCGCGCTGCGCAGGATGGCCAGGATCGGCTCGCGGTTGGCGGGGTCGGCCGTCATGGTCAGCAGAAACCGCACCAGCCGCTCGCCGATCTCCTCGCGCGGCCCTTCGAGGATGAGGGGAATGATCGTGCCCGGGTCGACCGGCAGTTGCATCGCCTCGACGAAAATGCCCTCTTTGGTGTCGAAGTAGTGGTGGACCAGGGCCGGATCGACCTCGGCCTCGCGCGCGATGCCCCTGATCGTCGCCTTGTCGTACCCCTTCTCGGCGAAGATCTTCCGCGCGGCGGCCACGATCTGGCCGCGGGTGTCCGCCGAGCCGCGCCGCCGGCCCGGCCGCCGGCCGCCGGAGGCCGCGCCCTCGGCGCCCGCCTTACGCGTGGCCTCGGCACCCGGCTTCCGCGCGCCCACGGCGCCCGGTTTGCCCGTGGCCTCGGCGCCCGGCTTGCGCGTGCCCTCGGCGCCCGGGTTCCGCGCGCTTTCGGCGCCCGGCTTGCGCGCGCCCGCGGGTTTGCCGTCCGCGCCGACCTCGCCGGCCACGCTCACCTCGGCCCCCCGCGGGGGTGACCGGACGTTCTGTGACTCATGCCCCCCATGGAACCATCACGCGTTCGAGGAGGCGGCGAAGTGGAGCCGCGCGAAGGCCAGGCCCTCGGCCAGATCGTCGATGCGCTCGGTGCGCCCGGCCGCCTTGCGCGTGTTGATCTCAAGGACGATGAGGCCGCCGTACCCGGCGGTGGCCAGGCGTTCGAGGATGCGCGCGCAGGGCTGGGCACCCCTGCCCGGCACCAGGTGCTCGTCCTTGTTGGTGGTGCCGACGCCGTCGGCCAGGTGGAGGTGCGCCAGGCGGTCGCCGAGCTTCTCGGCCATCTCCAGCGCGTCGGAACCGGAGACGGCGGTGTGCGAGAGGTCCAGCGTGACCTGCGGGTAGTCCTGGTCGATCGGGTTCCAGCCTGGAGAGTAGGGGACCACCTCGGTCCCGCGGGCGCGCAGCGGGAACATGTTCTCCACCGCGAAGACCACGTCGGTCTCCTCGCGGATGCGGGCCAGGCCCGTCTCGAAGTCGCGGGCGTAGTCGCGCTGCCACCGGAACGGCGGGTGGACCACGACGGTCTGCGCGCCGAGACGCTCGGCGGCCTTCTGTGCGCGCACGAGCTTGGCCCACGGGTCGCGGCCCCACACCCGCTGGGTGACCAGCAGGCAGGGGGCGTGCACGGCCAGCACCGGGACCTGGTAGTGGTCGACGAGCCGTTCGAGCACGTCGATGTCCTGGCTCACGGGGTCGGCGCCGACCATGACCTCGACACCGTCGTATCCCAGGCGCGCGGCCAGCTCGAAGGCGTCCGGAGTGCGCTCCGGATACACCGACGCGGTGGACAAGGCGATCTTGGCGTTCGGGACGCGGATGACGTCGGTCACAACTGCCAGCCTAAGCCGGGTCACGTCCAGGTGGCGCTCCGCAACCCGCGATGGAAGCAGGATCACAACGGTCCGGGGGACATCCTGCCTGGTCTACGGTGTCCCCATGGCGCGGATCGTCGAGGGGGCCATACCGAGCCCGAACATCTGGAACTCCCCCCGCACCTACGAACTGGAGAACCGCGCCGTCGATCCCGACGGGGCGGTCGACGCCGCCATCTCGGCCCTGCGGCCGTGGACCGGCGGCGTCGTGCTGGACATCGGCTGCGGCACCGGCTACCACCTGCCCGGCTACGCCGCCACCGCGAGCAAGGTCGTCGGCGTCGAGCCGCACTCGGGCCTGGCCGCGCTGGCCGCCGAACGCTGCCGCGACCTGGACCGCGTGTCGGTCCGCACGGCCACCGCCCAGGCCCTACCGGTGCCCGACGCCTGCGTCGACGTGGCGGTGGCGCGCTGGGCCTACTTCTTCGGGCCCGGCTGCGAGCCCGGCCTGCGCGAGCTGTCGCGGGTGGTCCGGCGCGGCGGCGCGGCGTTCGTGGTCGACCTGGACGCCACCCGCGGGGCGTTCGGCGACTGGTTCAGCCGCACGGTCCCCTCCTACTCCGCGCAGGACGTCGAGGCGTTCTGGTCGCGCCAGGGATGGCTGCGCCGCGAGCTCGACCTGCGCATGGTCTTCACCTCCCGCGCCGACCTGGAGGCGGTGCTGCGCATCGAGTTCGCCCCCGCCGTCGCCGAGGAGGCCATCGCGCGCACCCCCGGGCTGGAGCTCGACTACCCCAACGTCCTTCGCTGGCGCCTGTACTGACCCGGCCTCCGCGCCCGCGGCGACCCCTGGCCGGGACTGCCGGGCTTGACCTTGACGTTGGCGTCAAGGGTTAGCGTGAGCGCGGATCAGGGAGGGCCGATGCGCATCGGAGAACTGGCGAGGCGGGCGGGGGTCAGCACGCGGGCGCTGCGCTACTACGAGCAGCAGGGGCTGCTCGCGGCGCGGCGCGCGACCAACGGGTACCGGGAGTACGACGAGTCCGACCTGAGGCTCGTCACCGAGATCCGCTCGCTGCTGACCGTCGGGTTCACGCTGGAGGACGCCCGCCCGTTCGTGGAGTGCCTGCGGGCCGGCAACCGGTCCGGCGACGCCTGTCCCGAGTCCGTCGAGGTCTACCGGCGAAAGCTCGCCGAGATAGACGACCAGATCCGCACCCTGCTGGCGCGCCGCGCCGAGGTGGCGGCGCAGTTCGCCGAAGCGTGCCCGGGATGCGCGCTGAGAACCGGAGGAGCACGATCATGATCACATTGACCGCCGAGAACTTCGACGAGCAGGTCCTGCGCAGCGACAAGCCCGTGCTGGTGGACTTCTGGGCCGAGTGGTGCCCGCCGTGCCGCATGGTGGCCCCCATCCTGGAGGAGATCGCCGCCGAGTACGGCGACCGGCTGACCGTGGCGAAGATCAATTTCGACGACCACCCCGAGATCGCCTCCCGTTACGGGGTGCTGGGGCTTCCCACCCTGAACCTCTACCGGGACGGCGAGGTGGTGCGCCAGGTGATCGGCGCCAAGCCCAAGCGGCTCCTGCTCGCCGACCTCGAAGGCGAGTTCTGAGCCTCCACCTCGGGTGACGCGACGGGCGCCGAGGGACGGGAGGCGCGCGCGGTGAGGTTTGTCGGCCCCAGCCGATAACGTGCCCCGCATGACCAAGACGCAGAAGGCCGGCTACCGCTGCACCGAATGCGGCTGGCGCACCACCAAGTGGGTGGGCCGCTGCGGCGAGTGCCAGGCATGGGGCACGGTCGACGAAGAGGGCGCCCGCGCCGGGGTCCACGTCGTCCAGGGCGGCGCGGTCACCGCGCCCGCCGTGCCCATCGGCCAGGTCAAGGCCGAGTTCGCCCGCGCGCGCAGCACCGGCGTCGGCGAGCTCGACCGCGTGCTCGGCGGCGGCATGGTCCCGGGCGCCGTCGTCCTGCTCGCCGGCGAGCCGGGCATCGGCAAGTCCACCCTGCTGCTGGAGGCCGCGGCCAGCATCGCCCGCCACGAGACGGTGCTGTACATCACCGGCGAGGAGTCCTCGGCCCAGGTGCGCATGCGCGCCGACCGCATCGGCGCCATCCAGGACCAGCTCTACCTCGCCGCCGAGACCGATCTTTCCGCGCTGGTCAGCCATGTCGAGAAGGTCCAGCCGCGGCTGCTCATCGTCGACTCCGTGCAGACCATCGGCTCCTCCCAGGCCACCGGCGTGCCCGGCGGCGTCACCCAGGTGCGCGAGGTCACCGGCAACCTGGTCCGGCTGGCCAAAGAGCGCGGCATGTCCACGGTGCTGGTCGGCCACGTCACCAAGGACGGCTCGATCGCGGGCCCCCGCGTGCTCGAGCACCTGGTCGACGTCGTCCTGCACTTCGAGGGCGACCGCCACTCCCGGCTGCGCATGGTCAGGTGCATCAAGAACCGCTTCGGCCCCACCGACGAGGTCGGCTGCTTCGACCTCGACGAGGCCGGCATCCGCGGCCTGCCCGACCCGAGCGGCCTTTTCGTCTCGCGGCGCTCCGAGCCGGTCCCCGGCACCTGCGTCACCGTGACCGTCGAGGGCACCCGCCCGCTGCCCGCCGAGGTGCAGGCGCTCGTCGGCCCCACCGAGGCCCAGCAGCCCCGCCGCTCGTCCTCCGGCCTCGACCCCTTCCGCGTCACGATGATCCTCGCGGTGCTCGAACGCCGGCTCAACGCCAGGCTGAGCGGCTGCGACGTGTTCACCGCGACCGTCGGCGGCATCCGCCTGAACGACCCCGCGGTCGATCTTGCCGTGATGCTGGCCGTGGCCAGCGCGGCGGGCGACCGTCCGCTGCCGCCCGGCCTCGTCGTGCTGGGCGAGGTCGGCCTGGCCGGCGAGCTGCGCCCGGTCAGGGACGTCCGCCGGCGGGTCGCCGAGGCCGCCCGCCTGGGCTTCACCCGCGCCCTGATCCCCGCCGGCTCCCTCGACCAGGCCCCTTCCGCGATCGCGGCGGCCGGCAAGGAGTCCCTGCGGCCGGTGCCCGTCTCCCGCCCGCCCGTCCGCACGACCACCTTCTCCCAAGGTTTCGACGTCACCGAAGCCGAGAACGTATGGGACGCGCTCACCCACGTAACCTGAAGCGGCGTCCGGGTACGGCCGCCTCTTCGCCGGTAAACTGGGCGACGTCAGCGACCAGCGGGGGCCCTGTGGCAAACACCAACAAGGGGATCGACGAACGGCGAAGATCCACGCTTGCGATGCTCGCTCCGGGCACCGAGCTGCGCGACGGCCTGGAGCGCATCCTGCGTGGCCACACCGGCGGCCTGATCGTGCTCGGCCACGACCAGACGGTCGAGGAGGTCTGCACGGGGGGCTTCACCCTCGACGTGGAGTTCTCCGCGACGCGCCTGCGCGAGCTGGCCAAGATGGACGGCGCCATCGTGCTCGACCGCGCGGGCCGCAAGATCCTGCGGGCGGCCGTCCACCTCGTCCCCGACTCCTCGCTGCCGACCAACGAGTCCGGCACCCGCCACCGCACCGCCCAGCGGGTGGCGCGCCAGACCGGCTACCCGGTCATCACCATCAGCAAGTCCATGCGCATCATCGCCCTCTACCTCGAAGGCGTCCGCTACGTCCTTGAGGAGTCCGCGGCGATCCTGTCCAGGGCCAATCAGGCGCTCGCGACCCTAGAGCGCTACAAGATGCGCCTGGACGAGGTGTCCGGCACGCTGTCGGCCCTGGAGATCGAAGACCTCGTCACCGTGCGCGACGTGACGGCCGTCGTCCAGCGGCTGGAGATGGTGCGCCGCATCGCCGGCGAGATCGAGGGGTACGTCGTCGAACTCGGCGTCGACGGCCGGCTGCTGTCGCTCCAGCTCGCCGAGCTGGTCGCCGGGGTCGAGGAGGACCGCGACCTGATCATGCGCGACTACCTGCCCGCCGGGCCGCACCGGGTCGGCGAGTCGCTGGCGGAGCTCGACCTGCTGTCCCCCTCCGACCTGCTCGACCTCACGGCGGTCGCCCACGTGCTCGGCCACACCGGCTCCGAGGCCCTGGAAAGCCCGGTGAGCCCCCGGGGGTTCCGCCTGCTGGCCAAGGTCCCCCGGCTGCCCGCGAGCGTCGTGGACCGGCTCGTGGACCATTTCGGCGGCCTCCAGAAGCTCCTGGCGGCCAGCACCGACGACCTGCAGTCGGTGGGCGGCGTCGGCGAGTCGCGAGCGCGCAGCGTACGCGAGGGCCTCTCCCGCCTGGCCGAAGCCTCCATCCTCGAACGCTACGTCTGACCCGCGCGTGGACTCGGCGGCCGGGACGCCGAAGGGCTCACTCAGCGCAGGTGGAAGACGACCTTGCGGCTCCTGAGCGCGCCCAGCCGCGCCGCCGCCACGTAGGTGCCGTTGCCGGCGCGCGGGCGGGCCGCGCGGCAGTCGGGCCCCGAGCGGCGCCGGTCCCAGCCGACCATGCGCACGTGCGGCACCCCGCGCGACAGTCGCCGCACGTCGGCGCCCTCGCCGCTCACGCAGTCGGCGGTCGACCACACGCGGTCGGAGCCGGAGGTGACGCGCACCTCGACCTTGCGGGGCCCGACGTCCACCGTGCAGTCGAACCGGCCGATGTTGACCACGGTGAGCAGGAACCTGGGGAAGCGCCCCCCGGAGTAGACCTCCGACCGCCCGCGCAGGCTGATCACCAGGTCGGCGTCGCCGCACCGGTCGCCCGGGCGGCGGGGACGGTGCGGGCTCGGCGAAGGCGTGCGCGGCCGCGAGGCGTGCGGCGCTCCCGCCACCCGGGAGTCTCCCTCGTTCCCGCCGGCTCCGGCCGTCTTCCCCGCCGAACCCGGGACCGGCGCCGCCGTGGGCCAGGCCGTCGCGCTCGGGGACCGGCTCGGATCTCTGGACGCGGCCGTCACCGGCCGCCCGCCGGGACCCGCGCCCCCGGAGGCGCTGGAGCAGGCCCACGCGACCACGGCCACGACGACCAGCGCCCCGGTGAGCACCGACACCCGGCGGCGCCAGTAGACCTCCGGCCCCTCGACGCCGACATCGCCACGGAACGTGTCCGGATCCATACAGTCAGTATGGTGAGTTCAGACCCTCAGGTGGGTAACGACCCGCCGACGCGGGCGGCCCCCCTACCGCACCACTCCCGGCGAACCACCACAATCGCCCCGCGCTAGCGAGTGCGTTGTCCACGAACGTTCACCGGCTCGGACGCCGTGGCAGGCGCCGGCATCGCCGTACCACGACCCGCCGACCCGGCGCCGATCACTGCAGCACGTGGCCGAGGGTGGAGAGCCGCGCCCGGCGAACGTCTGTGGTCACCGCGCTAGCGGCGCAGGCTTCGCGAGCCGCCGCCCCCGGGAGGGCCGTTAGGCTCGGTCCCGTGGCCACCGGACTGCACGCCCCCATCCTCGACTGGTACGCCGAGAACGCCAGGGACCTCCCCTGGCGGCGGCCGGACGCCGGCCCGTGGGCGATCCTGGTGAGCGAGATCATGCTGCAGCAGACGCCCGTGGTGCGCGTCCTGCCGGTGTGGGACGAGTGGATGCGGCGCTGGCCCACCCCCGCGGCGCTCGCCGCCGAGCCGCCCGGCGAGGCCGTGCGCCACTGGGGACGCCTCGGATATCCGCGCCGCGCCCTCAACCTGCACGCCTGCGCCCGGGCGATCACCGCCGAGCACGGCGGGCGGGTGCCGTCGAGCTACGAGTCGCTGCGCGCTCTGCCCGGCGTCGGCGACTACACCGCCGCCGCGGTCGCCAGCTTCGCCTTCGGCGGCAGCCACGCGGTGCTGGACACCAACGTGCGGCGGGTGCTGGCCCGGGCCGTACGCGGCGAGGAGTACCCGCCGAAGGCCACCACGACCGCCGAGCGCAAACTGGCCGAGTCGCTGCTCCCCCCTCTGGACGCGCCGCGCTGGGCGGTCGCGGTCATGGAGCTCGGCGCGCTGGTCTGCACGGCGCGCGCGCCCCGGTGCGCCGACTGCCCGGTCGCCGCCCCCTGCGCCTGGCGCCTGGCGGGCCGCCCCGCCTACCAGGGCCCCGAGCGCCGCGGCCAGACCTACGCCGGCACCGACCGGCAGTGCCGGGGACGCCTGCTCGCCGTCCTGCGGGAGGCACACGGCGCCGTGCCCAAGGCCGCCCTGGACGTGGTCTGGGACGACGCCGTACAGCGCGAGCGCGCCCTCGACGGCCTGGTCGCCGACGGCCTGGCCGAGGCCCTCCCCGGCGACGCCTACCGCCTGCCCGCCTGACCGCCGGGCCGCTCGCATACCCGCCCGTGGCGGGGGCTTGGAGGTCGGGGTCAGGCGGCGAGTTTGAGGCCGAGGGCGGTGAGGTTGCGGCGGGTCCAGTCGAGCTCGTCGGCGAGGGTGGCGACCAGGGCGGCGGGGCCCTTGCCCTTCGCGGGGCTGGCCAGCCCGTGCGCCTCCACCTCGATGTGGGCGCCGGCGGCCGCCGGGCCCGACAGGATGGCGGTCAGGGTGTCGGTGAGGATCGACTCGGTGGCCGGGGCCTCGCCGGTGTGGTTGTGCACGTGCCCGAGCTTGACCACCGAGGCGCCGGCCGCCGCGACCCCGCGCAGGGCCGCGCCGGGCTCCTCGACGCCGCAGGTCAGGTGGCAGGCGTCCAGGCAGACGCCGAGGTACTCGGAGTCGATGCCGCACACCCGCTCGACCGCCTGCTCGGTGGTCTCCAGCACGCAGCCCGGCCAGGGCTGGAAGCCGACCCTGATGGTCTTGCCGGTGACGCTGTGCAGGCCGCGCAGCTCGCGGGAGAGCCGGTCCAGCCGCCGCGAGGCGATGGCGTGCAGGTCGGCGGGCCAATCGCGCCGCCAGCCGATCGGGATCGTGGAGATGCTGCCGAAGCGGACGTCCTCGGGGAGCAGGAAGGCCAGGATGCGCGCCAGGGACATCGTGTAGCGGTAGCGCTCGGGCTTGGCCCAGTCGGGCCCCGGGGTGTCCTGCCCCATGCCCCGGCCGCCCGCGCCGTTGAGGCTGACGACCTCCAGGCCGCGCTCCTCCAGCGAGCGGCGCAGCCGCACCAGCTCGATGCGGTCGGCGACGAGGTGGTCGGCCACCGCCGGGGCCAGCCACATGCCGATGCCGAGCCGGTCGACCCCGAGCCGTTTGCGCACGGGCACGGCGTACCGCGTGAGGTGGGCGATCAGGTTCTCCAGGTCCTCGGCGGGGTGTACGCCCGCGTTGTAGGACAGGTGAACGAGCGTGCCGTCCTCATGACACAGGCGCATCTCGGGTGCCTCCCAGGCGTACGTGCGTTCGCTTGTCGGGCCTCATGGCCACGGGGCGCCCGTTTCGGCGCGCGCGGCATTGCCCTCCCTGCCAGGAATCCGGCCCTGGCTCGCCCGAGTCTGCCCGGCCGGCACCCGCCGCCGCGTCCTCCCGGCAGCGGATCCCCCGCTACACCAGTGGGGGGATCTCGGCGGTGCTCACCGCACTCGGTCGATCTTGTGAGCCGTGTGGGCACGACTCTGACCCGATTCGCTCTACGGAGTGTAGTACTACTTGCGGTGGTGTCATAGCGGATACGGTCAAAGTGATCTCATGAAATACGAAGGACCCCCCGTGAGGTGGTCTCACGAGGGGTCCCGCGGCGATGTCCTGCCTGGTGGCGGAAGCCCGTCACCTGAGCCCGAAGCCGGCGCGCGACCGCGTGGCCGTCATGACCGTGGGGTCATCACGGCCGCGCGGTGCGAAGCCGAGCGATCACTAGGCCGAGCGGTCCGCCGGGCGGGCGGCGGCGCCGGCGCGGCTGCTCGCCGGCTCGGCGATGGCCGCCGCGGAGTCGGGGATCTCGGGCTGTGCCTTCTGCTCACCGACGAAGGTGAACGTGGCCTCGTCGCCCTCGCCCTCGGTCGCGATCTTGACGACCTGACCGGGACGGAGGTCGCCGTAGAGGATCTTCTCCGACAGCGTGTCCTCCAGCTCGCGCTGGATGGTGCGGCGCAGCGGCCGGGCGCCGAGCACGGGGTCGTACCCGCGGTCGGCCAGCAGCTGCTTGGCGGCGTCGGTGAGCTCCAGACCCATGTCGCGGTCCTTGAGGCGGGCGTCCACCTGGGCCAGCATCAGATCGACGATCTTGATGATCTCGGCCGGAGTGAGCTGGTGGAACACCACGACGTCATCGACGCGGTTGAGGAACTCGGGCCGGAAGTGCTGCTTGAGCTCCTCCTGGACCTTGGACTTCATCCGGTCGTAGTTGCCCTCGACGTCGTTGCTCTTGGCGAACCCGACCCCGATGCCCTTGGAGATGTCGCGGGTGCCGAGGTTGGTCGTCATGATGATGACGGTGTTCTTGAAGTCGACGACGCGGCCCTGGGCGTCGGTCAGGCGACCGTCCTCCAGGATCTGCAGCAGCGAGTTGAAGATGTCCGGGTGGGCCTTCTCGATCTCGTCGAACAGGACCACGGAGAACGGCTTGCGCCGGACCTTCTCGGTGAGCTGGCCGCCCTCCTCGTACCCGACGTAGCCGGGCGGGGAGCCGAACAGCCGCGAGACGGTGTGCTTCTCCATGAACTCGGACATGTCCAGCATGATCAGCGCGTCCTCGTCCCCGAAGAGGAACTCGGCGAGCGCCTTGGACAGCTCGGTCTTACCGACGCCGGACGGGCCGGCGAAGATGAACGAGCCACCGGGACGGCGCGGGTCCTTCAGGCCCGCACGCGTGCGGCGGATCGCCCGGGACAGGCCCTTGATGGCGTCGTCCTGGCCGATGATGCGCTTGTGGAGCTCGTCCTCCATGCGGAGCAGCCGCTGGGACTCCTCCTCGGTGAGCTTGAAGACCGGGATGCCGGTGGCCGTCGCGAGGACCTCGGCGATGAGCTCCTCGGTGACCTCGGCGACGACGTCCATGTCGCCGGCCTTCCACTCCTTCTCGCGGCGGTCGCGCTTGAGCTGGAGCTGCTTCTCCTGGTCGCGGAGGGCGGCGGCCTTCTCGAAGTCCTGCGCGTCGATCGCGGACTCCTTGTCGCGGCGCACCTGGGCGATCTTCTCGTCGAACTCGCGCAGGTCCGGCGGCGCGGTCATGCGGCGGATGCGCATGCGCGAGCCGGCCTCGTCGATGAGGTCGATCGCCTTGTCGGGCAGGAAGCGGTCGCTGATGTAGCGGTCGGCGAGCTGGGCCGCCGCCACGAGCGCCGCGTCGGTGATCGTCACGCGGTGGTGCGCCTCGTAACGGTCGCGCAGGCCCTTGAGGATCTCGATCGTGTGGCTCAGCGAGGGCTCGGCGACCTGGATGGGCTGGAAGCGGCGCTCGAGCGCGGCGTCCTTCTCCAGGTGCTTGCGGTACTCGTCGAGCGTCGTGGCGCCGATGGTCTGCAGCTCGCCGCGGGCCAGCATCGGCTTGAGGATGCTGGCGGCGTCGATCGCGCCCTCGGCGGCGCCCGCGCCGACGAGCGTGTGCAGCTCGTCGATGAACAGGATGATGTCGCCGCGCGTGCGGATCTCCTTGAGGACCTTCTTCAGGCGCTCTTCGAAGTCGCCGCGGTAGCGCGAGCCGGCCACCAGCGCGCCGAGGTCGAGCGTGTAGAGCTGCTTGTCCTTCAGCGTCTCGGGCACCTCGCCCTTGACGATCTTCTGGGACAGGCCCTCCACCACGGCGGTCTTGCCGACGCCGGGCTCGCCGACCAGAACGGGGTTGTTCTTGGTCCTGCGGGACAGGACCTGCATCACCCGCTCGATCTCCTTGTCGCGCCCGATCACCGGGTCGAGCTTGCCCTCACGCGCGGCCTGGGTCAGGTTGCGGCCGAACTGGTCCAGCACAAGAGAGGTGGAGGGGGCGGACTCCTGGGTACCTCCCGCCGCCGCCGGCTCCTTGCCCTGGTAGCCGTGGAGCAACTGGATGACCTGCTGGCGCACTCTGTTGAGATCTGCGCCAAGCTTCACCAGCACCTGAGCAGCAACGCCCTCGCCCTCGCGGATGAGGCCCAAGAGGATGTGCTCGGTGCCGATGTAGTTGTGACCCAGTTGCAAGGCCTCGCGGAGCGACAGCTCAAGGACCTTCTTGGCGCGCGGGGTGAACGGAATGTGCCCCGACGGCGCCGACTGCCCCTGGCCGATGATCTCCTCGACCTGCTGGCGCACACCTTCAAGACTGATGCCGAGGCTCTCAAGAGCCTTGGCGGCAACACCCTCACCCTCATGGATCAAGCCAAGAAGAATGTGCTCAGTGCCGATGTAGTTGTGGTTGAGCATCCGGGCCTCTTCTTGGGCCAGGACGACAACCCGCCGTGCGCGGTCAGTGAACCTTTCGAACATCTCGTCGCTCCTCACAGAGCGGTCAGGCAGCTCGGGATATCCGGGCCCGCCGCATCCGCATGCTAGCCCCGACCGGTGACCGCTCTAGACAGGAGACGTTCCCCGAGAGCAGGGCGTTCACGCTCCATCCAACTACTGTTGGGGGGTCACATGTTCCCGCTACGCCGCAAGCGAACGACGTTTAACATCGCCGTTTTACGTGTACCCCCGGGCCGCGCCCCGGACGATCACGCTCGGAAAACACGATCATGCGGCTATGGCGGCGATTCCTGACTGGTCACCGCCATAGCCGAGTGATCCACAAAGAGCTCGTCAGTGTGCCGCTTCGTACTGCTCGACCACAGAGGAGGCAATACGACCGCGCTCACTGACGGAGATCCCGTGGGCCTTCGCCCACGCCCTGATCTCCGAGCTCTTTTCCCGGGACGGACGCTGGCCGCCGCCCCGCTTGCGACCCCGGGTGGCGGCGCCCTCCGCCCGGCGGGCATTGGACACGAAAGCCGACAGCGCCTCGCGTAGCTTCTTGGCGTTGTCGCCGCTCAGGTCAATCTCGTAAGCGGAGCCATCAATCGCGAAGGTGACAGTCTCATTGGCCTCGCCACCATCGAGGTCGTCGATGAGTATCTTCTGGATCTGCGTGGCCATCTGGCAATCCTTTCGCAGAGCATTGTTCGATTCGCCAGCCAAAGATATACCCGGTAACCCCGGCTGACAATTCACGGAACCCACAGGTTCTCATGGAACCCACAGGTACAAGAGGAGCGGCGGCGCCGGGCCCTCCGGTCAGTCGGAAGAAGCCTCAGATGCCTCAGATGACTTCTCCGAGGACTCCGCCTCCTGACGCCGGCCCCCCGCTTCGGAACGGAACAGCTTGACGACCGCGATGATGACCACCGCGGCGACCACCAAGGGTGGTATCAACGCGGACAATACATCGTTCATTGATCCTCGCTCCACGCGGGGTGGGCATTCAGCGCCCCTCCCACGTTAATTGTCACACGAGACTCCCGCGCTCTGTACCACGGCCCGCTCATCCGGGAGTCACGGTCCGACTCTATCCCCACAGGAGGTCAGCGGGGGTTGCGGGGCCGGGGGCCAAAGCCGCGAAGGACCGTTCCACAGCATTCTCCGTCTCTCCAGGCGTCTTACCGGATGGCCCGGGAAAGGCGGATCCGCCGGAAAACACGGACGGGACGGCCGCGTCGCGGCCGTCCCGTCAATAAAGCTGATCTCAGCGGGGAGCCTTGACCACAACCGTGCCCGCGAGCTTGTCGTGCAGGCCCTGCTGTAGCGGCTTGTCGGTGAGGATAAGCACGCCGAGGACGAGGACGAAGATGCCCGACAGGACGCCGAGGAAGGGAATGCCGTACAGCACCAGCACGCCGGGGTAGATAGCCGAGCGCTTCATCAACGCCGACGAATCCACCGGAGCGCCGCCGACGCCGACGAGGCGGATCTTCATGACCTTCTTGCCGATGGTCTGCCCGTCCTTGGAATGCAGCACGTAGTCATAGGCGGCGTACGCGCCGTAGGCGATGATCGCCGAGACCAGGCCGGGGACGAAGGAGGAGGAGACCGCCACACCGGGGTTGGCGAGAATTTCCTCCGTCGACGGCACGAACATCGGGGAGAGGATGAGGTTCAGGATGAAGTAGACGACGCCGAAGATCAGCATGTCGATGATCCGGGCGACCCACCTCTCCCACCACTCGGCCAGCGGCGCGGGAGCGCCCGGAGGAAGCGGCGCGCCCTGGGGGCCGCCGTAGGGGGCGTTGTAGCCCTGGGGTGCGCCGTACCCGCTCTGGGGTGCACCGTAGCCCCCCTGGGGGGCGTCGTAGCCGCCCTGGGGAGCGCCATAGCCGCCCTGAGGGGCGCCATAGCCGCCACCCTGGGGGTTGCCGTATGGCTGGCCCGGGCCCTGCGGATCGTAACCGCCGGGGGGTGGTTCTGCCGTCATTTCGTCACCTTTCGCGACTGCGAAGGAAGCTGCGGTTCGTGCAAGGTCCTATCGCATGTAGGGGTATGTCCGTTACCTTTTCGCCGATTCGGCCGCCACGTGTGCGCCGGATCGGTCGCATATAGCAAACGAGGCCGGGGGATCACCCCCGGCCCCGAGCGCGCGCCGCTTACTTGATCTTCACGACGACGGTCTTGGCGACCTTGTCGTGCAGACATTGCTGCAGCGGCTTGTCCCAGAACTGCCACAGGACGTTCACCAGGTAGAACACCCACGTGACCAGGCCCACGACCGGGACCCACGCGAGGAACTCGAAGCCCCACAGGACGCCGGCGCGCTTGATCGCGACGTCCGAGGCGAGCCCGCCCTCGACGCCGCCGCCCACTGGGACGATCTTGATGCCCATGACGATCTTGCCGACCGTCTGGCCACGCTGCTTGGTCATCAGGAACTCGTAGCCGACCCAGACCAGCCCGGCCAGGATCGCCGTCAGCAGGCTGGCCAGGAACACGCCGCCGCCCGGGCTGATCGCGCCCGTCGCGGGGTCGAAGCTCGGCGCGGTGACGATGAGCGCCGCCAGCACGGCGTTGAGGATCACGTACGGGATCACGATGATGACGATGTCGATGATGCGGGCCACCAGGCGCTGCCACCACTCGGCCAGCGGGGCGGGGGCGCCCGGAGGCTGCGTGCCGGTGGCCGGGTAGCCCTGCTGGTAGCCGGCCGGGCCGTAGCCCTGCTGGCCGTACTGCTGGCCGTAGCCCTGCTGGCCGTAGGCCGCCCCGTACGGCGGCGCCTGCTGGGCGTGCTGCTGCCCGTAGCCCTGCTGGTCGTGGCCGGCCTGCTGCCCATACTGCGGCTGGCCGTACGGCTGCTGCCCGTACTGCTGCTGGCCGTACTGGGCCTGCTGGCCGTACGCCTGCTGCGCGTCCTGCTGGCCGTACTGGCCCTGCTGGCCGTAGCCCTGCTGGGCCTCCGGCTGGCCGTACTGCTGCTGGCCCTGCTGGGCCTGCTGGGCCTGCTGGCCGTACTGCTGCTGCCCGTAGCCCTGCGGCTGGGCGTAGCCGCCGGTCTGCTGGCCGTACTGCGGCTGGCCATAGGACGACGACTGGCCCTGCTGGCCGTAGCCCTGCTGGGCCTCCTGACCGTACGCCTGCTGACCGTACTGCTGGGGCTGCTGCCCGTACTGCTGCTGGCCCTGCTGGGCCTGCTGGCCGTACTGCTGCTGCCCGTAGCCCTGCCCCTGCTGGGGGTGGGAAGGCTGGCCGTAGGCTCCGGTTCCACCCTGCTGGCCGTAGGCGCCCGGCTGGCCGTAGGCTCCCGTCCCTGCCTGCTGGCCGTAGGCTCCCTGCTGGCCATAGCCCTGCTGGGGGTAGGCGGAGTGCTCCGAGGCCGGCTGGGGACGGTGGACGACGGTCACCTCCGGATCGATGCCCGGGGGGTTCTGCTGCCCATATTGCGGAGAGCCGGTTGACGAATGACCCTCGTCCGGCTCGTCGCGTGGGTACGGCGGCTGTCCGGTGCTCACCGTGTCACCTCACTTCGGCTTCGCACGTGGCCTCTGTCAGGCGCACGTGCCGTGGTGTTGCCAAGGTAGCGACAGCGGGATCAACAGTCACCTTTCCATTCCGTCACTCCGAAGGTCAGGATCGCGGATTCACATGCAGCAACATCCGCGTGTTGCCCAGGGTGTTCGGCTTGACGTGCTCCAGGTCGAGGAACTCGGCGACGCCCTCGTCGTAGGAGTCCAGGAGTTCGGCGTAGACCTCGGGGGAGACGGGCGTGCCCTGGATGGGGACGAAACCGTGCCTGCCGAAGAACTCGACCTCGAAGGTCAGGCAGAAGACCCGCTGGACCTCCAGCCGGCGGGCGGCGTCGATGAGCGCCGCGACGATCATGTGGCCGATGCCCATGCCGCGGCAGCCGGCGTCGACGGCGACCGTGCGGATCTCCGCCAGGTCCTCCCAGAGCACGTGGAGCGCGCCGCAGCCCACGACCATGCCGTCTCGCTCGGCCACCCAGAACTCCTGGACGTCCTCGTACAGGGTCACGGTCGCCTTGCGCAGCAGGCGCGGCCCGTCGCCGGAGTAGGTGTCGACCAATTTCCTGATCGTCCGCACGTCGGAGGTGCGGGCCCGCCGGACGGCGGGCGCGCCCTCGGCGGACGGGCGCTGCGCGGCCTGCCTCATGACGCGTCAGCGTATCCGCCCACCGGCGGGGCGGCGTTCGACGCCGTGCCGAGGCCCCCCGATAACGGACTGTCCGAAATACCTGCCAATTCGCGTCGCCATCACGGAGCGTGATCCGGCGCACGCGGTCGGTGCGCGCCGCGGGAAGGTCTGGGAGCGTGGCGCGCGAGATGCTCTTTGACCTGCGGCTTTTCTTCGAGCCCCTGCCCGCGGGCCGGGTAACCGCAGCTCGGAACGGGTGCGGGACTTCCACCGGCGTGATCTTTCCGTGACGCGCCGGTTGTGGAACCTCAACAGAATTCGCAGTTCTGGTTGAGCAGGAACCTGAACTGGACTAATGTCCAGCGTCAATGTCGGTCGTCGTTCCGCGGCGACCGCACCGCCTAATTCCCGCCCCATCCGAACGGCGGGAAACCGGGGACCCAAAGGTGGGTCCGGGGGAGGTCCCCCGGCGACCCGCCACCCCTGGGGTGAATCCGAGAGGGAGGCATCGCGATCCTCCATGGTCACGTGCTCGGTAGGGCTGCTCCGGCCCGAACCCGTCAGCTAACCCGGTAGGCGTCCGAGGAGAGGAGCTTTTTGGTGCAGCCTAGGCGCACGCCTGGAAAGAGCGCGGGCAGGCACGCCCGCGGGCGAGAACGCGGTGCCCATTCCCGCTTCGGGAGCGCCTCCGGTGCGTCCTCGCGCCTTCCCCGCCGCATCGCGCTGGTGACCGCCGCGCTGATGGCCGTGACCTTCGGCTCGCCTCTGGTGTCCGCGACGGCCGAGCCCAAGCCCAGCCTCAACGACCTGAAGAACCAGGTCGAGCACCTCTACAACCAGATCGAGTCGCTCACCGAGCAGTACAACGGCCAGAAGGAGCGCCTCAAGCAGGCGCAGCGTTCGGCCGAACTCGCCAAGAAGACCCTCTCCAAGAGCGAGGCCGACCTGGAGGCCAAGCGCGCCAGAGCCGGCATGTACGCCCAGGACGCCTACATGACCGGCGGTCTCGGCTCGCCGCTGACCCTCGCCATGTCCGGCGACCCCGACGCCTACCTCGACCGCGTGGCCACGACCTACGCCCTGCAGCTGCAGCAGGGCGAGGAGGTCGCCCAGATCGGCAAGGCGATGGCGACCGCCGAGCGCGCCAAGGCCGGCGCCAAGGCCCGCGAGGCCGAGGTCAAGAAGCTCGTCTCCGACCTGTCCTCCCAGCGTGACAAGATCCGCGGCCTGGTCGCCAAGACCGAGGGCAGCCTGTTCAAGCGCGCGCTGTCGCAGGCCGGCGGGTACGGCCGGGCCACCAGGATCGAGATCCCGATCCCGGGCGAGGGCAAGGCCGCCCAGGCCGCCAGGTGGGCGCTGACGCAGCAGCTCAAGCCGTACGTCTGGGGCGCCGCGGGGCCGAGCACCTTCGACTGCTCCGGTCTGGTCCTGTGGGCCTACCAGAAGGTCGGCATCAGCCTGCCGCACTACACCGGCGACCAGTGGACCGCGGGGACCCACATCTCCCGCGAGGACCTGCGCCCCGGCGACCTGGTCTTCTTCTACAGCGACCTGCACCACGTCGGCATCTACATCGGCGGCGGCATGATGGTGCACGCACCGCGCACCGGTGATGTCGTGCGGGTGGTCCCGCTCGGCAACCGCCCGTTCGCCGGCGGCGTGCGCATCGCCGACTAGCGCCACGGCGCGCACGCCGGACGAGGCGGCCGCCGGTACGGTGACGCCGCCTCGCGCCGGGACGAGGTACCCCTGCCTCGGACGGTGCGACCTCAGATGAGGCGGCGCCGCGCCGCCCAGGCCACGGCCTCGATGGCCGTGGCGACGCCTATGCGGTCGCAGATGCCGCGCAGGCGGCGTCGTACGGTGCGGCCGCTCACGTCGAGCCTGCGTCCCACTCTGTCGACGGTCACGCCCTTGGCCAGTTCGGCGAGCAAGAGAAGATCATCGTCGCTCAGTCCCACACCGTCTGATCCCGAAGGAATGTCATTCCCTCGGGAAACCAGATCCGGATACGCCATCGGGTGTCCTCCCCCACGACGAACTCGGCAACATACTGAATGCTTCGGCCCGCCCCGTCAGGAACGTTAAACGCCGCGTTGAAAGGTCGTCAAGCACTGACCTCGATACCCATGACGTTTGTGATTGACATACCAGTGCATATGTGAACTACTCGTGACATGTCCCCGCACCTCCCGGTCCGGGGGGACATCGGCGATGATCATGGCCGTGGGCCGCATGATCCGCCATGGAAGACCACCGCGGCGCTGGTGGAGGCCCGGTTCCATGCGGGACGCCTCGCGGGCGCCCCGGCTCGGAGATATACGGTCGACACGCTATACGCCGAATTCGACCCGCGAAACCAGTACGCTTTCTGACTTTCTTCCGCCGGGCACGCCCGTGGGCGTAACACTCCGGCCACCCACGATTTGCCGTGGCCGATCACCGCGCCGCGCCGTATTCGACGCGCGCGCCCCCTCCACGTCTCCGATATGGATCTCCCCCGCCGCTTGATCGCGGGGCGCGCTCAGGCGGTGTTGCGGTTGTAGATCAGGCGCAGCCCGATGAGCGTCAGCCAGGGCTCGTGGACGTCGATCGAACGGGCCTCGTTCACCACCAGCGCGGCCATCGACCCGGTGGCCACGACGGTCACGTCGTCGGGGTCGGACGCGAGCTCGGGCGCCATGCGCTCGACGATGCCGTCCACCTGGCCGGCGAAACCGTAGATGATGCCCGCCTGCAGGGCTTCGACGGTGTTCTTGGCGATGACCGAGCGTGGGCGCACCAGCTCGACCTTGTGGAGCTGGGCCCCCGCGGCGGCCAGGGCGTCCACCGAGATCTCGATGCCGGGGGCGGTGACCGCGCCGACGTACTCGCCCTTGGCCGACACCGCGTCGAAGGAGGTGGCGGTGCCGAAGTCGACGATGATGCACGGCCCCCCGTACAGCGTGACGGCGGCGAGCGCGTTGACGATGCGGTCGCTGCCGACCTCCTTGGGGTTGTCCATGCGCACCGGCACCCCGGTGCGCACGCCCGGCTCCACGATGACGGCGGTCACGTCGCCGTAGTAGCGCCGGCACATCTCGCGCATCTCGTTCAGCACGGAGGGGACCGTCGAGCAGATGGCGATGCCGCCGATGTCGGCGTCCTTGAGCAGGGGGCTCTGACCGAGCAGCCCCTGCAGGACGACCGCGATCTCGTCGGCGGTGCGCCTGGCGTCGGTGGCCAGGCGCCAGTGCTCGATGACCTCCTCGCCCTCGAAGAGGCCGAGCACCGTGTGAGTGTTGCCGACGTCGATCGTGAGCAGCATCAAGCCCCCCGAAGGTCCAAAGCGATGTCAAGTGCGGGCGCCGAATGGGTCAGCGACCCCACAGCAAGGTAGTCAACACCGGTTTCGGCCACCTCACGAGCCGATTCCAGGCGGAGTCCGCCGCTGGACTCCAGCCGGGCCCTGCCGCCCACCAGGGCCACGGCGCGGGTCAGCTCCTCCACGGTGAAGTTGTCCAGCAGGATCTCCTCCGCTCCCTCGGCCAGCACCGGCTCGATCTGGTCCAGGCGGTCGACCTCCACCTCGATCGGCAGCTCCGGATAGGCCTGCCGGACGGCGCGGAACGCCTCGGCGACCCCGCCGGCCGCCACCACGTGATTGTCCTTGATCAAGGCCGCGTCCGACAGGGACATCCGATGATTGACCCCGCCGCCGCACCGCACGGCGTACTTCTCCAGCGCCCTGAGGCCGGGAAGAGTCTTGCGGCTGTCGCGGACCCGCGTGCCGGTGCCGCTCACCGCCTCGACCCAGCGGTGGGTCAGCGTCGCGATGCCCGACAGGTGGGTGAGCAGGTTGAGCGCGGCGCGCTCGGCGGTGAGCACGTCGCGCACAGGTCCGACGACGGTCATCAGCACGTCGCCGCGCGCGACGCGCTCGCCGTCCTTGACGTGCCGCTCCACGGTCAGGCGGCCCTGGGAGGCGCCGTGGAAGACCGCCTGGGCGACCGCGAGACCGGCGACCACCCCGTCGGCCCTGGCCACCAGGTCGCCCACCGCCGCCTGGTCCGCGGGGACCGTGGCGACGGTCGTCACGTCGCCCTCCTCGGTGAGGTCCTCGGCGAGGGCGGCGCCGATCACGGCCATGACCCGCGCCGGGTCCAGGCCAGCCTCCGCCAGGTCGGCCTCCAGCTGCTGCGGCAGGCCGGCCGCCCGGTCGTCGTGGTGCTCGGCATAGCTCATGGTCAGTCCCTCCTCGGCCAGGGTCACGTCGAGATGCCCCAGCCACCAGGCGTCGTCGCGTTCGGGGAAGTCCTCCCGCCAGTGCGAGCCGCGCGTCTCCTCGCGGGCCCGGGCGGCCGCCACCACGGCGCTCGCCACGGTGAGCAGGTTCGTGGCCTCCCACGCCTCGGTGCACGGCTCGACGGCGACCGGGGTCCAGCGGGCGTCCAGCAGGCCGTGGCCCACCTCCGCCAGGCTGCGCCCGCTGCGCAGCACCCCTGCGCCGGCGCTCATACGGCTCTGCACCCGCGGCCGGACCCGGGGGTCCACCAGGCCGGCGGCGCGGCCGTCATCGACCGGCTCGCCCGGGGCCCGCCGCCGCGGGGAGGCGAGGTCGGCCGCGATGCGCTCGGCGAAGACCAGCCCTTCCAGCAGGGAGTTGGAGGCGAGCCGGTTGGCCCCGTGCACCCCTGTGCAGGCCGCCTCGCCGCAGGCGTACAGGCCGGGGACGCTGGTGCGTCCGCGCAGGTCGGTGTGGACGCCGCCGCTGGCGTAGTGCGCGGCGGGCGCGACGGGGATGGGCTCGCGGGCCGGGTCGATGCCGTGCTCCAGGCACACCGCGTAGATCGTCGGGAAGCGGGTGCGCCACTTGTCCTCGCCGAAGTGCCGGGCGTCCAGGCGCACGTGGCTCGCGCCGCTCTCCAGCATGCGGCGCATGATCGCCTTGGCGACGACGTCGCGGGGCGCCAGTTCGGCCAGCTCGTGCACGTCCACCATGAACCGCTCTCCGGCCTCGTCGAGCAGGACGGCGCCCTCGCCGCGCACCGCCTCGGAAATAAGCGGCTGCTGGCCGGTCGAGTCCTCGCCGAGCCAAAGGACGGTCGGGTGAAACTGCACGAACTCCAGGTCCCGGACGACGGCGCCGGCCCGCAACGCCAGGGCCACCCCGTCGCCGGTGGACACCAGGGGGTTGGTCGTGGCGGCGTACACCTGGCCCATGCCGCCGGTGGCCAGCACGACGGCGCCCGCGCGCACCGCGCCCACGCCGTCCCTGGCGCCCTCGCCCATGACGTGCAGCGTGACCCCGCAGGCGGCGCCGGAGGCGTCCTTGAGCAGGTCGAGCACCAGAGCGTGCTCGATGATCTCGATGCGGCCGCCCTCGGCGGCGCCGGCGCGGACCGCCTCGACCAGGGCGCGCTGCACCTCGGCGCCGGTGGCGTCCCCGCCCGCGTGGACGATGCGGTCGCGGCGGTGGCCGCCCTCCCGGGTGAGCTGGAGCCCGCCGCCGGGCTCCCGGTCGAACCGGGCCCCGTGCGCCATCAGCCGCCGCAGCGCGCCCGGTCCCTCGGTCACCAGCGCCTGGACGGCCCGGGCGTCGCACAGCCCCACACCGGCGATGAGCGTGTCGCTGAGGTGCTCGGACCAGGAGTCGGCCGGGTCCAGGACGGCGGCGATGCCGCCCTGCGCCCAGCGGGTGGAGCCGGCCGACAGCACGTCTTTGGTGACGACGAGCACGCGCGCGTCGGGGGCCAGCTCGGCGTACCGCAGCGCCACGGTCAGACCGGCGATGCCCGAGCCGACGACGACGACATCGGCGGAGACCGTCCAGCCGGGCTCGGGCGCGGTCAACCGGCGGGGAATGGGCGGATGGGTCATGGGGGCTCCCTTATTTCGTCTATATGACGATAAGGCATCCCGCCGCACCCCCGCCACGCGGGGCTCACATAACAGGGGACAGGGTGAGCACCGCGTTGTCGATGAGGCGGGTGGTGCCGACCTTCGCGGCGACCGCGAGGATCGCCTCGCCCCGGTGGTCCTCGGCCACGGCGGTGAACGTCGCCGGGTCGACCAGGCTCAGGTAGTCCAGCAGCAGCGGCGGGTCGGCGCGGGCGGCCTCGTCCAGCACCGCGTGCGCGGCGTGCAGGATGTCCTTGGGCCGGGTGTGCCGGGCGCCCTCGCGCAGCGCACGCGACAGCGCCACGGCCGTGGCCCGGTCGGCCGGCGACAGGTAGCGGTTGCGGCTGGACAGGGCCAGCCCGTCCGGCTCGCGCACGGTGGGAGCCCCGACGACCTCGACCGGGACGTTGAGATCGGCCACCATCCGGCGGATCATCGCCAGTTGCTGGGCGTCCTTCTGCCCGAAGACGGCGACGTCCGGCCGCACGAGGTTGAAGAGCTTGAGCACGACGGTGAGCACGCCGTCGAAGTGACCCGGCCGGAAGGCGCCCTCGACGATCGTGCCCATCTGCCCCGCGGAGACGCCGACCTGGCGGTCGGGAAGGTAGATCTCGTCGGCCGCCGGGGCGAACACCAGGCCGGCGCCCTCGGCGGCGCACACCTCGAGGTCGGCGTCGAACGTGCGCGGGTAGCGCGAGAAGTCCTCGTGCGGGCCGAACTGCAACGGGTTGACGAAGACGCTGACCGCCACGTGGTCGGCGCGCTCGCGGGCCAGGCGGATCAGCGAGCGGTGCCCCTCGTGCAGCGCCCCCATGGTCGGGACCAGCGCCAGCGTGCCCGCCCCGCCCGCGCGCCGGCCCGGCGCTCCGTCCAGGCCCAGGGCGGCCCGCGCGGCGAGCAGTTCTGAGCGGTCGGCGGCGACGATCACGTCCATGTGTTGCCTCCCAGGGCGTCGAGCAGGCGTTCGGCCGTCTCGGGCTTGAGCAGGCCGGCGGCCAGCGCCCGGTCGGCGGTGAGCCGGGCGAGGGCCACGTAGGCGTCCGCCGCCTCCGGCGCGGCGAGGATGAGCGCGTCCACGTGTTTGCGCACCGTGCCGGCGTCGCCGCGCACCACCGGACCGGTCAGGCCGGCCAGGCCCAGGCGCAGCGCGTTGTCCAGGGCGGCCCCGAGCAGCGGGCCGAGCATGCGGCCCGGATGCTCGACGCCGATCTTCTTCAGCAGTTCCTGCGACTCGGCGATCAGGGTGACCATGTGGTTGGCCGCCCCCGCGAGCGCCGCGTGGTACAGCGGGCGGTCCTCGTCGGCGATCCAGACCGGCTCGCCGCCCATCTCGATCACCAGGGCCTCGGCCACCGGGCGGAACGGGTCGGGCGCGGTGACGCCGAACGAGCAGCCGGTGAGGCGCCGCAGATCGTCGTCCCTGCCGGTGAAGGTCATCACCGGGTGCAGCGCGAACGGCAGCGCGCCGGCGGCCGTCGCGGGATTGAGCACACCCAGGCCGTACGCGCCGCTGGTGTGCACGAGCATCTTGCCCCGCAGGTCCACCCCGGCGGCGGCCAGGCCCGCGACCAGGTCGGGCAAGGCATCGTCGGGCACGGTGAGCAGCACCAGGTCGGCGGCGCCGATGACCTCCTCCGGCCCGGAGATGTCCACGCCGAGGCGGTCCAGAGCCCTGCGGCGCGAGGCGTCGGAGACCCCGGCGGCCGCGACGACGCCGTGCCCCGCCTGGGCGAGCGCCGCGCCGAGGACGGACCCCACTCGCCCGGCGCCGAGCACTCCGACCGCGAGGCGCCCGGGGCGGTCGCTTGTCTCCATCACTTTCCCGTTCAGCTTCGACGGATCAGACCAGCAGCCAGCGTAACGGTCGGCTCGCACCGGGCGCCCGACCGGCTCTACCGGCGCGCGTCCACAGCCTGTCATCGGGAGCGTCCCGGGGCGGCGGCGCGGTTGGTAACGTCCGGTGTCGTGTGGGTCACGTGGCGGCAGGCCATGCAGCAGGCGCTCTACGGCGACGACGGGTTCTACATCCGCGAGCGGCCCTCGGGTCATTTCCGCACGTCGGTCGCCGCCTCCCCCGCGTTCGCGCGGGCGGTGCTGCGCCTGCTCGACACCGTCGACCAGGCCGTGGGCCATCCCCGCGAGCTCGATTTGGTGGACGTCGGCTCCGGCGACGGCGCCCTGGTGGCCCAGGTCCTCGACACCGCCGCCCCTGAGCTGGCCGAGCGGCTGCGGGTCACGGCCGTCGAACTGTCGCCGCCGCCCGGCGATCTCGACAAGCGCATCACCTGGGCCTGCTCCCCGCCCTCGGGCGTCACCGGCCTGGTGATCGCCAACGAGTGGCTCGACAACGTCCCGCTGGAGGTCGCCGAGCAGACGCCCGAGGGGCCACGCCTGGTGCTGGTCGATCCCGAGACCGGCGAAGAGCGGCTCGGCGGGCCGCCGGAGGAGGCCGACGCCCGGTGGCTGGAGCGGTGGTGGCCGCTGCGCCGCACCGGGATGCGCGCCGAGATCGGCCGCCCGCGGGACGAGGCGTGGGCGTCGGTCGTCGGGCGGCTCACCCGGGGCCTGGCGGTGGCCGCCGATTATGCACACCCTGTGGATAACCGGCCGCCGTACGGCACCCTGATGGGGTACCGCGACGGGGCCTGTGTGCCCGCCATACCCGACGGGTCCTGCGATATCACCGCACACGTGGCGTTGGACGCCTGTGCGGCGGCGGGCGAGCGGGCCGGGGCGATATCCACAACCTTGACCACACAACGACAGGCGTTGCGCGATCTCGGGGTCAGCGGCGCACGCCCCGCGCTGGCGCTGGCGAGCACCGACCCGGCGGGTTACCTCCGCGCGCTCGCCCGCGCCTCCGAGGAGGCCGAGCTGATCGACCCCGCCGGCCTCGGCGGCTTCGGCTGGCTCGCCCAGTGGAGACGTTGACGGTGCCCCCGCGCCGGCTCGGCCGGTGGACACCACGCCGGCATCCCATGGAATGCAGCCGGTCGATACCCCCTGGGGGACGCCCGCATCCTGCGGAGTTCAGCCGGTGGAGACCTTCGCGGAGACGCCGGCATCCTGGGGAGAGCCGCCGGGAGACCTTCGCGGGGACGCCGGCATCCCCGGGTGCTCAGCCGATGGAGACGTTCAGGGCCTCGAGGCCACGGATGACGTAGTTCGGCTTCCAGACCGGCTCCTCGACCAGCTCGATCTTCGGGGCCGCCTTCAGCAGCGCGCCGAACGACTCGGCCAGCTCCACCCGCGCCAAGGGGGCGCCCAGGCAGAAGTGGATGCCCGCCCCGAACGAGATGTGCGGGTTGTCCCTGCGGCCGATGTCCAGCCGTCCCGGGTCGGCGAAGACCTCGGGGTCGTGGTTGGCCGAGCCGTACAGCAGGGCCACCTCGACGCCCTTCGGGATGTCCACCCCGCCGATGGTGACGTCCTCCAGCACCCAGCGCTCGAACAGCTGCAGCGGGGTGTCGTAGCGCATCAGCTCCTCGATCGCGGTGGGCAGCAGCGAGAGATCGCCCCGCAGCCGCTCCAGCTCGCCGGGATTGCGCAGCAGCGCCCACCAGCCGTTTCCTGTGACGTTCACGGTGGCCTCGTGCCCCGCGTTGAGCAGCAGGACGCACGTGCCGACGAGCTCGTCCTCGGTGAGCCGATCACCCTCGTCCACCACCTGCGCGAGCGCGCTGATCAGGTCGTCGCCCGGACGGGCTCGGCGCTCGGCGGCCAGCGCGCGCAGATAGGCGGCGAACTCCGACGCCGCGCGCACCGCCGTGTGCTGCGCCTCGACCGACGGCGCGAGCTCGTACATGCCGCACATGCCGGCCGACCACGGGCGCAGCAGGTGCCGGTCGGCCTCGGGAACGCCGAGCATCTCGGCGATCACCGTCACCGGCAGCGGCTCGGCCACCTCGGCGATCAGGTCGCCGCCGCCGCGCTCGACGAAGCCGTCCACCAACTCCCCGGCGATGCGGCGCACCCTCGGGCGCAGCTCCTCGACCATGCGCGGCGTGAACGCCTTGGAGACCAGCCGGCGCAGCCGGGTGTGCACCGGCGGCTCGACGTCCAGCATCCCGCCGCGGGTCACCCGCCAGAACGGCTCCTGGAAGTCCGGCTCCGGCCGCCTGCCGAACTCCTCGTGCGAGGCGACGTGCAGGTACGAACGGCCGAGCCTGCGGTCGCGCAGCGCCGCGTTGACGTCCTGGTGCCGGGCCACGAGCCACTGGCCGGTCGGCTCGAAGAAGCTGACCGGCCGGCTGTCGCGGAGCTCCCCGTAGGCGTCATAGGGATGGGCGACGAAGGCCGGATTCCACGGGTCGAAGCGCACGACGTCATGGTAATCGGGATATCCCGCCACGTCTCACCTGGCCATCCAGGGATGAGCATCGCCACCGGCCAAGGGAGTGGCCGGCGCACCGCCCGGAACAGCCCTCGAGCCGCACGGAGCGCCGCCGGGGTCAGCGGGCTTCGGCGGGCGGCGCCGGGGCGGCGCCGGGCGCGCCGGTCTCCCCGTAGCGCTCGTGCAGCTCCACCGGCCGCTGGGCGCCCGCCTTCTTGCGCGCACGGATGTTGAGCAGCTCGACCACCAGCGAGAACGCCATCGCGAAGTAGATGTAACCCTTGGAGATGTGCTGATCGAAGCCCTCGGCGATCAGCACGACCCCGATGAGCAGCAGGAACGACAGCGCCAGCATCTTGATGCTCGGGTACTTCTCCACGAACGCGCTGATCGGGCCGGACGCGAACAGCATGATCACCACCGACACGATCACCGCGGCGACCATGACGCCGATCTCGTCGACCATGCCCACGGCCGTGATCACCGAGTCCAGCGAGAAGACCACGTCCAGCAGCATGATCTGGATGATCACCGAGGTGAACGAGGCCGCCACCCGGCCGCCGGAGTGGCCCGAGGCGCCCTCCAGGCTGTCGCCGATCTCGAAGGCGCTCTTGCCGAGCAGGAACAGCCCGCCCAGGATCAGGATCAGATCGCGCCCGGATATGTCGTGCCCGAACACCGCGAACAGCGGCTCGGTCAGCCGCACGACCCACGACAGCGCGAGCAGCAGCGCCAGCCGGCTCACCATCGCCAGCCCCAGGCCGACCTTGCGGGCCAGGTCACGGCGCTCCGGCGGCAGCTTCCCCGCCAGGATGGAGATGAAGATGATGTTGTCGATGCCCAGGACGATCTCCAGGGCGACGAGGGTCAGGAACCCGATCCATATCTCCGGATTGAGCAGCCAGTCCATCGCGCCTCCTCGGGCCGGGCGTCGGTCACGTCACGGCCCCCGTCCCGGGGAGCCCGTCCCCTGTCAACGCGCGAAGGACGGTCAAAGTTCGCGATTCGTGAAACGTGTCACCCCTGCCTCATGAGGTTGCGGACAGGCGGGGGAGCCGGGTTATAGTCCCGGTAGGTCATGAGTGCCAGCGTCAAGCCCCGGCTCGCTGGCCGGCAACCCTCGCGCTCGCGGCGGGGTGCCCCGGGTGAGGACCAGGTCCGGCACGAGGTGTGCCGGGCAAGCGCGGGCTCCGTCACACCAACGCCGTGACCGGGTCCCATGACCTTAGGAGGCCGGCGTTGACCGCTCTCACCATCCTGCAGAGCTCCTCCCCCGCCGTTCACGACACCACCCCGCCGCCCCCCGGCACGTCCCCACTGCCCTCCGGCACGTCCCCACTGCCCTCCGGCACGTTGTCTCCGACCTCCGGCACGTTCTCGCCGGCCGCCGATGCTTTCTCCTCGGTCCCCGGCACGTCCTCACTGGTCCCCGGGGCGAGCGCGCGTCCGGACGCGCCCGCCGTGCTCGGCGCCGACCTGGAGGTGCCGGTCAAGGGCGGGCGCCTGCTGCCGTACGCCAACCTGGACTACGCGGCCAGCGCGCCGTGTCTGGCGCCGGTGAGCGCCGCCGTCGCCGCCGCGCTTCCGGCCTACTCCAGCGTGCACCGGGGCGCCGGGTACGCCTCCCAGCTGACCACCGCCCGCTACGAGCAGGCCCGCCACACGGTGCGCGCCTTCGTCGGCGCCCGCCCCGGGGACGCCGTGGTGTTCACCCGCAACACCACGGACGCCTCGAACCTGCTGGCCCGCTGCCTGCCCGGCGGCACCACCGTCGTGGTCTTCGAGACCGAGCACCACGCCTCGCTGCTCCCCTGGCCCGACGCCGTGCGGCTCGCGCCGCCCGCCTTCGCCGGCGAGGCCGTGCGCGCGGCCGACGAGGCCCTCGCGGCCATCGACGGGCCCGCGCTGCTGGTGGTCACCGCGGCCTCCAACGTCACCGGCGAGCTGTGGCCGATCGCGGCGCTCGCGCACATCGCCCACCGGCACGGCGCGCGCATCCTGGTGGACGCCGCCCAGCTCGTCCCGCACCGCCGGCTCAACCTGACCGCGCTCGACCTTGACTACGTGAGCTTCTCCGGGCACAAGCTGTACGCGCCCTTCGGCGCCGGCGCCCTGGTGGGACGGGCCGACTGGCTCGCCGAGGCCGAACCGTACCTGCGGGGCGGCGGCGCCTCCAAGGCCGTCACCGGAGGCGCGGGCCAGGGCGCGCCGCTGTCCACCGAGTGGAGCGCCGACCCCGAGCAGCGGCACGAGGCCGGCACGCCGAACGTCCTGGGCGCCATCGCGCTGGCCGCCGCCTGCGACGCTCTGTCGGCCACCGGCTGGACGCCCCTGGTCAAGCAGGAGGAACGCCTTCTCACGCTGCTGCGCGACGGCATCGCCGCCATCGACGGCGTCCACGAGCTGTCGCTGTGGGGGCCCGGCCACCCGCGCGTCGGCATCGTCTCCTTCGTCGTGGACGGCTGGACGGCGCGCGAGGTCGCCGAGGCGCTGTCCGCGGAGTACGGCATCGGCGTGCGCGACGGGAAGTTCTGCGCCCACCCCTTCGTCCGGCACCTGCTGGACGCCGTGGGCCGCTCCGCCGACGGTGACTGCGCGGACGGCACCACCGGCGCCGTCCGGGCGTCCATCGGCATCGGCACGACCGAGGAGCACGTGCTTCGCCTGGTCGCCGCCCTCTCAGATCTTGTCTCCCGCCGCTGACGTGACAGCATGGGGTTCATGACCGAACCTCGCGGAACCCGCGGAGGTCCCGGAGCCGGCGGCGCCGCCACGGGCGTCGAGCGGGTCGTCGCGGTCGGGACCGGCGCCAAGGAGCTCGCCACCGAGGACATGATCCTCAACATCGGGCCCCAGCACCCCTCGACCCACGGCGTCCTGCGCCTGCGGCTGACCGTGGACGGCGAGCGCATCGCCTCCGCCGAGCCGATCATCGGATACATGCACCGGGGCGCCGAGAAGCTCTTCGAGGTGCGCGACTACCGGCAGATCATCGTGCTGGCCAACCGGCACGACTGGCTCTCGGCGTTCGCCAACGAGCTCGGCGTGGTGCTCGCGGTCGAGCGCATGCTGGGCATGGAGGTCCCGGTGCGGGCGGTGTGGGCCCGCACGCTGCTCGCCGAGCTGAACCGCGTGCTCAACCACCTGATGTTCCTCGGCTCCTATCCGCTGGAGCTCGGCGCGATCACGCCGGTGTTCTACGCCTTCCGCGAGCGCGAGACGTTGCAGGCGGTCATGGAGGAGATCTCCGGCGGGCGCATGCACTACATGTTCAACCGGGTCGGCGGCCTGAAGGAGGACCTGCCGTACGGCTGGCTGGACCGCGTGAGGCGGGCGGTCGCCGAGGTGCGCGGGCGGCTGCCCGACATCGAGCGCCTCATCCACGGCAACGAGATCTTCATCGCGCGCACGCGCGGCGTCGGGGTGCTCGACCGCGAGACGATCATGCAGTACGGCGTCAGCGGCCCCATCGCGCGCGCGTCGGGGGTCGACCTCGACCTGCGCCGCGACGAGCCGTACCTGGCCTACGGCGAGCTGCCGGTCAAGGTCGTCACCCGCACGGCCGGCGACTGCCACGCCCGGTTCGAGGTGCTGCTCGACCAGGTGAAGGCCTCGCTCGACCTGGCCGACGCCTGTGTGGAGCGGCTGCGCTCGCTGCCGCCGGGCCCGGTCAACCAGCGGCTGCCCAAGGTGCTCAAGGTGCCCGAGGGGCACACCTACGCCTGGACCGAGAACCCCCTCGGCCTCAACGGCTACTACCTGGTCTCGCGGGGCGAGAAGACCCCGTGGCGGCTCAAGCTGCGCAGCGCGTCCTACAACAACGTCCAGGTGCTCAGGGAGATGCTGCCCGGGCAACTGATCGCCGACATGGTGGCCATCCTCGGCTCGATGTTCTTCGTCGTCGGCGACATCGACAAGTAGAAATCACGGCGCTGACCTGCGCATTCGACGCGGGTTTCCGGCCGGGTGGTTTAACGGGCCTCCCTCTGCGCAGAAGGAGGGTGCGTTAAGGGACAGGGATTCAGGGGTGGCTCCGTGCGAGGCGGGGCCCGGCCGCAGGCCGGGCCCCGCCTCGTGCGTCCGGCCCCGCCTCGTGCGTCCCGGCCCGGTCGCGGGCGTCTGGATCCGTTCCGGACGGAGGGCGCCGCTTCGCAGCGGGCTCCTGATCAGGCTCGGGTGTCCTCGCCGGGCTGCTTCGGCACCTTGCAGCAGTGCTCCAGGTACAGGGCCGCGCAGATGAGGATCACGCAGGCGAGCAGCGAGCCGCCCGCCAGGAAGAAGTCGCGCCGCGGCGTGTCCTGGTCCAGCATCTGCAGGACGTGGAGGACGACCCCGGCGAACATCCCGGCGAAGGCGGCCCCGACATAGGCCGACGCCTTGGCCAGGGCCGCCAGCCGGGCCACCGCGAGCGGTTCCACCGGCTTGGTGTCGGGCTTTCGCTCGATGCGCGCCCGGGTCATCCACCCGCTGTAGGCCTCGCCGACCGCGAGCAGCAGCACGGTGGGGATCGCCGTCCACGGGACGGTCGGCAGGTCGGAGTAGACCTTCTGCAGCAGAGCCCACGTCACGACCGCGAAAGCGACCAGCAGCAGGACGAGCACGCCGGGACGGCTCGGTTTCACACGATCCTCCTCGTTCGCCGGCGGCGGACCGGTCTCGGCCCCGCCGGTCGGTCCGCCGTCATCGCCGGCCGGCCCGCAACCGGGACACGACCCTGCCCACAACAACCCCGCACCATGGGGAAAACGTTCCGGCGCGCCCCTGGCGGTGTCGCCACCGAGCTCAGGCGGGCGCCCGCCCACCCTGGGAGAGGCGCGTGCACCACGCTCAGTCGGGCGGCTGGAGCGCCAGATCGGGGCGAAGCCGGACGCCCTTCTGGTCGAGGTCGGCGAGCAGGCCGGCGACCGACCCCCGGCCCGGGAGCACCGCTCCGGGGTCGGCCTGCGACCACGGGACGAGCACGAACGCGCGCTCGTGCGCCAGAGGGTGCGGAAGCGTGAGCTCGGGATCGTCCGACAGCAGCTCACCCACCATGATCAGATCGACGTCGAGGGTGCGCGGCCCCCACGGCTCGGTGCGCACCCGGCCGAACGCGGTCTCCACGCCGAGCGCGCGCTCGAGGATGGCACGGGGCCCGAGCGTCATGGTGCTCCCGATCACGACCGCATTCAGATAGGGCCGCTGATCGGGCGGGCCGCCGACCGGGTCGGTCTCGTACACCGGGGACACCGCCACGAAGTCGAGCCCGGGCGCGTCGAACAGCGCGTCCACGGCGCCTTGCAGCGTCTCGAAACGGCGGCCGATGTTGCTGCCGAGCGCCAGAACGACCTTCATTACCGCCTCCTCCTGACTGTCACCACCACGTCGTCGAACGGAACGGGGATGGGCGCGGCGGGCTTGTGCACCCTGACCTCGGCCTCCTCGACCAGCTCGGCGGCCAGGCAGGCGTCCGCCAGGCGATGCGCCAGCGTCTCGATGAGGTTGACCGGCTCACCCTCGACGATGGCGGCCAGCCGCAGCGCCAGCTCGCCGTAGTCGACCGTCTTGGTCAGGTCGTCGCCCGCGGCGGCCGGGGCCGTGTCGAGGTGGAGCGTGACGTCCACCACGAACTCCTGGCCCAGCTCGCGCTCGGCGGGCAGGCACCCGTGCCTGCCACGTGCCCGCAGGCCGACCAGGCTCACGCTGTCCATGGTGCTCATCCCCCTGACCGATCGCCCATCACTATCCCCGCCACCCGGCCGCGGAACCGGCCCCGCGCGCGCCCGCCCGTGCACGACGGGACCCACGGGCGGAAGAACCCGGCAGAGCATAACGACACCCGCGCGCCACGGAGCCCGCCCGGACGCTCTCCCCGCGGCCCGCAGGCCCCCGCGGGGCCGCGAGGAGGGGGGAGAGCCGCGGGAAGGTCACTCGTCGCTCTCTTCTTCGTCGTCGTCGCCGTCGGCCTGCAGGACCGGGGACCCGTGGTGGAACCACAGCCGCCAGCCGCCGGTGGTGCGGACGAAGGTGTTGGTCGCCACCACCCGGCCCGCCGCGAAGGTGGCGTCCTCGGTGTCGGCGGCGGTCAGGATGTTCTCGGCGCAGGTCAGCACCGCCACATCGCCGATCACCGTCGTGCGCACGTCGGTCAGCACGAACTGGATGTAGGGGGTGTTGGCCATGATGAGCGCCCACGAGCGCAGCACCTCGGCGCGCCCGGTGAGCATGGGCCAGCCCGGATGGACGCACATCGCCACCCGGCCCTCGCCGTCCTCGGCCCAGATCTCGGTCATGCGGTCGAGGTCGCCGCCCTCGATGGCGGTGTAGAACGCCTCGTTGAGCTTCTCGATCTCAGCGTGGGTCGTGCTCATCGAACCCCCTCCGCGCCCCGCCAGGCCGCCGCGACGCGGACGGCGTCGGCGTTGGGCCGCACCTGGTGGACCCGGACGCACCAGGCGCCGGCGTGGGCCGCCAGCGCCGTGACGGCGAGCGTGGCGTCGTCTGACCGGTCGAACGGCCTCGGCGTGCCGTCGGGACCGGCGAGCAGGCGGCCGAGGAACCGTTTGCGCGAAGCGCCGATGATGACCGGGTATCCGAGCTCGCCGAGCCTGCCGACGGCGGCGAGCAGCGGCCAGTTGTGCTCGGCCCGCTTGGCGAAGCCGAGCCCGGGATCGACGACGATCTGCCGCTCGTCGACGCCCTCGGCCAGCACGGAGTCGACGCGCTTGCGAAGCTCTTCGGTGACCTCGGTCACCACGTCGGAGTAGACGGCCCTGGCCTCCATCTCGTGGCTGTGGCCGCGCCAGTGCATCACGACGTAGGGCACCCCGGCGGCGGCGACCACGCGGGGCATCGCCGGGTCGGCCAGGCCGCCGCTGACGTCGTTGACCAGGGCGGCGCCGGCCCGCACGGCCGCCTCGGCGACCTCGGCGCGCATGGTGTCGACGCTGACCGTCACCCCGTGCTCGGCGAGCGTGCGGATGACCGGCTCGACCCGGCGCAGCTCCTCGGCCAGGGGGACGCGCGCGGCGCCGGGGCGGGTGGACTCGCCGCCCACGTCGACGATGTCGGCGCCCTGCTCGACCAGGTCGAGGCCGTGTCGCACCGCGACGTCGGGATCGAACCACTCGCCGCCGTCGGAGAAGGAGTCAGGAGTGACGTTGACCACGCCCATGACCAGACAGCGCCCCTCGTGGGGCAACCCCGGCACCCTCCATGCGGTCATGGCGTCAAGCCTAGGTGCTCCCCGATGACGATCTGTGCCATGGGTCCGGCTTGTGGATAACGAATCGACCCGACACGGACCCGCCCGGGATGTCCCCATCGCCACCTGTGCGCCGGGCGGCGCCGCCAAGGCGCGGACGGCGACCCCAAGTGCCCCGCCTCGCCTGACGCGCCCGACCGGCCCGGCGGGCGTCACGCGGAAGCCTGGGTGGGCCGGAGGAAGCGATCAGTGACGGCCGAGAATGAGGGCCATGGCCTCGGCGCGGGTCTTGTCGCTCTCGCGGAAGTCGCCCCGCACCGCCGAGGTGATGGTCTTGGCGCCCGGCTTGCGCACGCCGCGCATCGTCATGCACAGGTGCTCGGCCTCGATCACGACGATGACGCCGCGCGGCGCGAGCACGCCCATCAGCGCGTCGGCGATCTGCGAGGTCATGCGCTCTTGCACCTGGGGGCGCCGGGCGTAGACGTCGACGAGCCTGGCGAGCTTGGACAGACCGGTGATCTGCCCCTTCTCGTTCGGGATGTAGCCGACGTGGGCGACCCCGTGGAAGGGCACCAGGTGGTGCTCGCAGGTGGAGAAGACCTCGATGTCCTTGACCAGGACCATCTCGTCGTGGTCGGCGTCGAAGACGGTGGTCAGGACCTCTTCGGGACTCTGCCCCAGCCCGGCGAACTGCTCGGCGTACGCGCGGGCGACCCGGGCCGGGGTGTCGAGCAGGCCGTCTCGGTCCGGATCTTCACCGATCGCGAGCAGGATCTCGCGAACGGCCTTCTCGATCCGGTCCGAGTCGACCTTGAGCGGCTTCACGGACACCCGTCAGGCCTCGTCCTGGGGCGCCGGGTGGTGGTCGTTGGTCAGGCCCGTGCCCGGGACGGCCGGGGAGCCGGCCGGGAGCGCGGCCCCGTTGCCGTTGCCCGCGATCTCCTTGGGCGTCAGGATGGGCGGGCGGTCGGAGGGGAGCCGCTTGCCGTAACCCGAGTAGGACGGCCGCTTCTCGCGCACGACCACGGAGGCGAAGATCTGCAGCACCTGCTCGCGGGAGAGGGTCTCCTTCTCCATGAGCTCGAGCACCAGATTGTCCAGCACGTCGCGGTACTGGACGAGGATCTCCCACGCCTGGTCGTGCCCGGCCTCGATGAGGCGCCGGACCTCCTCGTCGATCGTGGAGGCGATCTTCTCGGAGTAGTCGCGCTCGTGGCCCATGTCGCGGCCGAGGAAGACCTCGCTGTTGCCGGTGCCGAACTTGCGGGCGCCGAGGTGCTCGCTCATGCCGTACTCGGTGACCATGCGCCGGGCGATCGTGGTGGCCTTCTCGATGTCGTTGGCCGCGCCGGTCGTCGGCTCGTGGAAGACGAGCTCCTCGGCCGTGCGCCCGCCGAGCAGCATGGCGAGCTGGTCGAGCATCTCGGACCGGGTGGCGAGGAACTTGTCCTCCATGGGGAGGGTCATCGTGTAGCCCAGCGCCCGGCCCCGAGACAGGATGGTGATCTTGTGCACCGGGTCGGAGTTCGGCAGGGCGTGCGCCACCAGGGCGTGGCCGCCCTCGTGGTAGGCGATGATCTTCTTCTCCTGGTCGGACATGACCCGGCTCTTGCGCTCCGGACCCGCCATCACGCGGTCGATGGACTCCTCGAGGGTGTTCATCGTGATGAGCTTCTGGTCCTGGCGGGCGGTCAGCAGCGCCGCCTCGTTGATCACGTTGGCCAGGTCGGCGCCGGTGAACCCGGGCGTGCGCCGCGCGATGACGTCGAGGTCGACGTCCTGCGCGAACGGCTTGCCGCGCCCGTGGACCCGCAGGATGCCCTTGCGGCCCTCGAGGTCGGGACGGTCGATGACGACCTGGCGGTCGAACCGGCCGGGACGCAGCAGGGCCGGGTCGAGGATGTCGGGCCGGTTGGTGGCCGCGATGAGGATCACGCCGCCCTTGACGTCGAAGCCGTCCATCTCGACGAGGAGCTGGTTGAGGGTCTGCTCGCGCTCGTCGTGGCCGCCGCCGAGGCCCGCGCCGCGGTGCCGGCCGACGGCGTCGATCTCGTCGATGAAGATGATCGCGGGGGCGTTGGCCTTGGCCTGCTCGAACAGGTCACGGACCCGGGAGGCGCCGACGCCGACGAACATCTCGACGAAGTCGGAGCCGGAGATGGAGTAGAACGGCACGCCCGCCTCGCCCGCGACGGCGCGGGCCAGCAGGGTCTTGCCGGTGCCGGGCGGGCCGTAGAGCAGCACACCCTTGGGGATCTTGGCGCCGATCGCCTGGAACTTGGCCGGGGCCTGCAGGAACTCCTTGATCTCCTGGAGCTCCTCGATGGCCTCGTCCGCGCCGGCGACGTCGGCGAAGGTGGTCTTGGGGGTGTCCTTGGTGATGAGCTTGGCCCGGGACTTCCCGAAGTTCATCACCCGGGAACCGCCGCCCTGCATCTGGTTCATGATGAACAGGAAGATCAGGACGATGATGACGATCGGCAGGAAGCTGATCAGCAGGCCGACGAGGAAGTTCTCGGTCGGCACCGTGATCTTGTAGCCGTTCGGCAGCTTCTTGGCGTCGACCTGGGCCTGGAGCTGCCGCTGCAGCTCGACGCCCTGACCCTGGACCCAGTACGCGTAGAAGCGGTCCTCTCCGTTGACCTTCTGGAGAGTCTTGATCTCTATGCGCTGGTCCTTGTCGACGATCACCGCGTTGTCGACATTGCCACTCTGGATCTGGCTGATGACGAACGAGGTGTCCTTCTGGGCATAGTTGCTGTTGCCGCTCCAGAATGTGGAGGCGAGCAGGAGCAGCACGACGATGCCCAGGATCCACAGCAGTGGCCCACGTGTAAATCGCTTGAGATCCATCCGATGCGGAACCCCTGCGGGCCCGTCCCTTCCTGAACACGGCCTGACGCCCCGGGCGAACCCGGGGTTAGCGGCATCCCGAACCGCTCCTGCAAATGACCACCCGGAGGCGATCACACCTCCGGAGACCTCCGAAGGTACACCGGGCCGCCGCGCAGGGTCACTGCTCCGGCGACACCGGCTTTGTCCTACCAACGTACGTCAGGCGGTCCCGTGTTCCCCACGGCGAGACCGATTGACGGTGTATTACAGCACTTGGCGAGTTGGAACTTCGCTCAGGGCTTACTCGGCCCCGTAGACGTGGCGGGCGAGGGTGCCGATGAAGGGGAGATTGCGGAAGCGCTCGGCATAGTCCAGCCCATACCCGATCACGAATTCGTTGGGGATGTCGAAACCGACATATTTCACATCGATCGGCACCTTCACCGCGTCGGGCTTGCGGAGCAGGGTGCAGATCTCCACCGACGCCGGGTTGCGCGACTGCAGGTTGTGCACCAGCCACGACAGGGTCAGCCCCGAGTCGATGATGTCCTCCACCACCAGCACGTGCCGCCCGGCGATGTCGGTGTCGAGGTCCTTGAGGGTGCGGACCACGCCCGACGACTTGGTGCCCGCCCCGTACGACGAGACGGCCATCCAGTCCATCTGCACCTCGACGTGCAGGGCGCGCGCCAGATCGGCCATGATCATGACCGCGCCCTTGAGCACCCCCACGATCAACAGGTTCTTGCCCGCGTAGTCCGCGTCGATCTGTCCGGCGAGCTCCTTGATCTTCGCCTGAAGTTCTTCCTCGGGAATGAGGACCTTCTCCAGGTCCATGCCCATGTCGGCTGCGTCCACCTGCGGTTTTCCTTCATGTGAGGGTGCTGGCGAATATCAGGGTGCCATACCGCCGCACCACGCCCACCCCCCCGGGTAGCTCCACCATCCGCTGGCCCCGCCAGGCGGTGATCAGGCGGTCCACCTGCTCGATGTGCACGGCCGCCAGCGCCGAGCCCGCCGCGCCCGCCGCCAGGGCCGCCCGCTGGATCACCCGGCGGCGCACGGCGGCCGGCAGACCGGTCAGCTCGTCGACGGCCAGCCCGGCGCCGGTGTCGCCGAGCCGCGCGCAGACCTCGTCGGCCCAGGCGTCCAGCGCGTCGGCGTCGTCCCTGCAGAGCCCTGCGGTGCGCGCCAGCGCCTCGGTGACGCCCGGCCCGAGCGCCCGTTCGAGCACCGGCAGCACGTCGTGGCGGACCCGAACCCGCGTGTAGGCGGGATCGGCGTTGTGCGGGTCCTCCCAGGGCACCAGGCCCAGCGCCTCGCACGCGGCGCGGGTGGCGCGCCGGGCGACGCCGAGCAGCGGCCTGCGGTACAGCCCCGCGGCCGCCGGCATCCCCGCCAGCGACCGGGTGCCGCTTCCCCGCGCGAGCCGCAGCAGCACGGTCTCGGCCTGGTCCTCACGCGTGTGCCCCAGCAGCACGGCCGACGCGCCGAGCCGCTCCGCCGCCGACGACAGCGCCCCGTACCTGGCCTCCCGCGCGGCGGCCTCCGGGCCGCCCGCCGTGCCCACCGTCACCGTGAGCGCCTCGGCCGGTTCCAGCCCGAGCCCGGCCGCCAGGCGGGCGACCTCCTCGGCCCGCTCGCGGGAACCCTCCTGCAACCCGTGGTCGACCGTCAGCAGCCCGGCGCGCAGGCCCAGGCGCGGCGCGGCGAACCCCAGGCAGGCCGCGAGCGCCAGCGAGTCGGCGCCCCCGCTGCACGCCGCCAGCACCAGGGCTCCCCTCGGCAGGCCGGCCAGCGACAGGCGCAGCTCACGGCGGATCTGGGCGACGGCGGGATGAGGTCCCATGCGTCCTAGTGTGGTGCGCCCGGCCGGCGGCGCCGACCACCGGCCGGGTCAGGACGCCGTGGTCAGGCGTGCCCGTTGGCGGAGGGCAGCTCGGGGGCGCGCACGACGCGCGCGATCCACGCCTCGGGGTTGCGGATCTCGCTGTGGTCGGGCAGCGTCGTGGGCGATCCCCACACGCGGTTGAACCCGTCGACGCCGACCTCGTCGACGACCTTGCGCACGAAGGCCGACCCCTCGGCGTACTGCTTGAGCTTGAGGTCGACGCCGAGCAGCCGCCTGACCGTCCTGTCGAACCGCGAGCCGCCGTGCCTGCGGTGCTGGAACTTGGCGCGGATGTCGGCCACCGAGGGCACCACGGCCGGCCCGACGGCGTCCATCACGTAGTCGCCGTGGCCCTCGACCAGGGTCATCACGGCCGTCAGCCGGTCGAGGATCTCCTTCTGCTCGGGGGTCTGGATGGCGTCGATGAGGTTGCCCTCGCCGCCCTTGATGGCGTCGGCGACGGCGTCGGAGGCCGCGCGCAGGCGCTCGAGCATGGTGCCGAGGTCGATGTCGGAGGCGAGCAGGAACTCGGTCATCTGGGCGCGCACGTACTCGCGCAGCCACGACACGCCGGTGAACTGCACCCGGTGGGTCTCCTCGTGCAGGCAGACCCACAGCCGGAAGTCACGGGGGTCGACGCCGAGCTCGCGCTCGGTGTGGACGATGTTGGGCGCGACCAGCGTGAGCCGGCCGGTGGGCGCCTGTCCGCTCGGGTCGGGCGGCAGGAACAGCTCGTACTGCCCGAGGACGCGCGTCGCCAGGAACGCCAGCACCGCGCCGACCTCGACGCCGGTGACCCGCGAGCCCACCGCGCCCACCAGGGCGGGGATCTGCGTGCGCCGGGCGTTCATGCGCTCGGTCAGGGGCTCCAGGACGACCCGGAACCCTTCCACGTTGGCGCGGATCCAGCCCGGCCGGTCGACGACCGTCGCCTCCTCGGGCTCTGCCGCGCCGTTGATGCGCGCGAATTCCTGTACGTGCCCCTCGGCCTCGCGCGAGAGCCGCCGGAGCTCGGTGACGGCGTGGCGGGCCTCCTCTCGGCTCACCTGCGGCCCGGGGCGCACAAGACGGACACCGGTCGAGACGGCCAGATCCCAGTCGATCACCTGCATGTTCACCACCGTACGTCGTGCGGTGCGATTATGGGCAACCGCATCCGCTGACGAGCGCGGCCAGCCGGTCGAGCGCCGCCACGGCCCCGTCGGGATCGCTCACCTTGTCGGCCATGAACGCGAAGGCCACCAGCCGGCCGTCGGCGGTCCTGGAGAGACCGGTCAGGGTGTTCACCCCGTTCAACGTGCCCGTTTTGGCCCGTACCACTCCCGCAGCCGACTTGCTGTCCTTTTTGTCGTACCGGTGGCCGAGCGTGCCGGTGAACCCGGCGATGGGCAACCCGCTGATGACGGCGTGCAGACGGGGATTGGCCGGGGAGGCCGACAGGGCGATCAGGCGGGCGAGCGCGGCGGGGGTGATGCGGTTGCGGGTGGACAGCCCGCTGCCGTCGAAGACCGTGACGCCTCCGGCGACGCCCAGCCGCTTCAGCGTCCCGGTGACGGCCCGGGCGACGCCCGTGAACGTGCCGGGCGCGCCCTCCTTGACCGCCACCAGGTGGGCGAGCCCCTCGGCCAGGTCGTTGTCGCTCTGGGTCAGCATGTGCTCGACCAGCTCGTACACCGGCGGCGACTCCACCCTGGCGACCTCGCGGGCGGCGGCCGGGGCGCCTGACCGCCCGGGCGACTTGGCGACCTTGATGCCGCCGCGGCGCAGCAGGGACGCGAACGCCTCGGTCGCCGAGCGCGGCGGGTCGGCGTACCGCGCCGAGCCCCGCGGGTCCTGGCGGCCCTCGTCGATGGTCAGCGCCGTCACTGGCGCGACGCTGCCCTCCGGCACGTACCCGGGCTTCCACCCCGGCGCGGTGCGGGGCCCGCTGAACAGGGAGTCGTCGTAGGACAGGCGCACGGAGGACACGCCCGCGGCCTTCAGCGCCTGCGCGGTGCGGGAGGCCAGCATGGCCAGCGAGGCGAAGCGGGGATAGGAGGCGGACAGGTTCGCCCTCGGCCCGGCGAGCGTGGGGTCGCCGCCGCCGACCAGGACGATCTCGCCGGGCTTGCGCTGGACGACGCGGGTGGCCACGCGGGTGTCGGGGCCGAGGGAGGTCAGCGCCGCGACGGCGGTCGCGACCTTGGTCGTGGAGGCCGGGGTGAGGCCGGTGTCGGCCCTGCTTCCGTACAGGGTGCCCCCGCCGGCGACGTCGACCACGACCGCGCCCACGCTGCCGCCGAGCGCGGAGTCGCCGAGGGCACGGGACAGGCGGGAGGCCAAAGTACCCTTCGCGGGGAGAGGCCCGTCGGGGGCGGCGGCCAGCACCGGGCCCGCCGTCACGATGGCGGCGGGCGGGGAGGTGCGTGGCGAACCCGCGACCGGTGGCTTCGCCCGAGGGGAGCCCGGCTCGCCGCGGGTGAGGAAGTACGCGCCCGCCGCGCACACGAAGATCTGGAGCAGGGCGAGGGTCGTCACCGCGACCAAGCGCTCGCGCCGCACCACCTCACCGACCTCTTTCCCGAATGCGTCATCCTGGATATACGCCTACGAGACATTAACGCCGCCCCGGACCATCCGGGAGGCTTGAGCGGAGGAACCGCAGTGGAGTTCGACGTTGTCGTTGAGATCCCCAAGGGACAACGCAACAAGTACGAGGTCGATCACAAGACGGGCCGCATCCGGCTGGACCGCCTTCTTTTCACCTCCACGCAGTACCCCGCCGACTACGGCTTCATCGAGAACACCCTCGGCGAGGACGGCGACCCGCTCGACGCGCTGGTGCTCCTCCAGGAGCCGACGTTCCCCGGCTGCCTGATCAGCTGCCGGGCCGTGGGCATGTTCCGGATGACCGACGAGAAGGGCGGCGACGACAAGGTGCTGTGCGTCCCCGCCACCGACCCTCGCATGGAGCACATCCGCGACATCCACCACGTCCCGGAGTTCGACCGGCTGGAGATCCAGCACTTCTTCGAGGTCTACAAGGACCTCGAACCCGGCAAGTCGGTCGAGGGCGCCAACTGGGTCGGCCGCACGGAGGCCGAGATCGAGATCCAGCGCTCGATCAAGCGCCACCTCGACCACGAGGCCGCCTTCGGGAGCGAGCACCCCGGCGCCGACGGGCACTGACCGTCCCGGCACATGGCCCGGCACATCGCCCGGCACACGTCCCGGCGTAGGTCGCGGCACATGGCCCGGCACACGTCCCGGCGTAGGTCGCGGCACATGGCCCGGCACACGTCCCGGCGTAGGTCGCGGCACATGGCCCGGCACACGTCCCGGCGTAGG
>NZ_JBEXGS010000011.1:0-162073 GCF_040607455.1 Sphaerisporangium sp. NPDC005289 | reverse complement strand
GGTCGCGGCACATGGCCCGGTTCGCGCCCCGGCCGCCGCGGCGGGCGGGCGCGCCCGGGCCCTCCCCGGGCGAGCGACGGTCGCGGCGTCGTGTGGCACATCTCACGGGTTTTCCCCGCGCCGGTGGCGCACACACCCCGACGACTACGCTGAGTCACCATCCAGGCGGAGTAGGCGGGAGATCCACGGCCGCACTCCGGCCGGTGGGGGGAGCGGGGCGCACGGGTAGGTGAAGACGGGGGCCGGGCGCCCGTACGCGGCGCCCAGCTCGGCGGCCTTGCACCAGTCGGCGAGCGTGCGGCACACGGCCCAGGCGGCGCCCAGGGCCGGTCTGGCCTCCGCGTGCCGCTCCCAGATGCGCATCAGTGTGACGGTGGCCTGGGCGGCGGTGTAGCCGTCGTCGGGATAGGCGGTGCCGGCCAGGTAGGGGGCGGTGACCTGGCCGGCGAAGCGCGTGTCCAGCACCCAGGTCCAGTTGGCGACGACCAGGCCGAGCACGGGGCCGGGCACCGCGGAGGCGGCGCCGTACATGAGCTGCTGGCGCGGCCCGGCGAGGCGGCGGCCCGGCCACAGCCAGCTCACGTCGGCCGGGGGTTCGCCGTCCGACAGCCAGGAGAGCACCGCGAGCCCGCGGGCGGTCTGCAGGCGGCACAGTTCGAGCACGTCGCGCAGCATGCGCGGCCCCGGGTCCAGCCAGACCGGCCAGTCGGCGCGGTGGACGCGAGGGACCAGGACGGTCAGGCCGGACGCGACGGGCCGCGGGAAGACCCGGCAACCCAGGGGTGAGTCGTCATTGACGGTGAACACGGCCCGCGCCCTGAGGCCGGGCCGCCCGGACGACCGTGCGCCCGGCCGGAGCGGACCGGCCCGAACCGGCCGGCGCGGAGGAGGACGACCCGCTGGAGCCGGCCGACGCGGAGGAGGACGAGCCGCTCGAGCCGGTGGGCGCGGAGGAGGACGACCCCGCCGAGCCGGTCGGCGCGGCGGACGACCCCCCGGTCGGTGCGGGGGACGACCCGCCCGAGCCGGTGGGCGTGGGGGTGGCGGTCGGCGCCGGGCGCGTCCTTTGGGGGCACGGGGTGCGCCTGGGGTGGTTCTGGTGGGTGTGCGACGGCCGGGGGACGGGGGGCCGCTCGCGCGGCGGGCGGGGAGGCGTGGGGGGCGCCGAAGGCGGGGCGGTGGGCGGGCCCTGCCCCGGAGGCGTGGCGGTCGGCGGGGCGGTCGGACGGGGGGTCGGGGCGGGCGGCCGGGCGGTCGGGGCGGGCGAGGACGACCGCGGCGGCCGGGGGGCGCGCGTGGTCGGCGAGGCCGGGGAGGAGACGCGCGGCGGGGAGAAGGCGGCGGCCGTGGGCCCGATGGCCATGACCGGCGCCACCGGCAGGACCACGGACCGCCCGGGCGGGGCGGAGGAGGTGCCTGCGGCGATGGGCGTGAGCGAGGTGTGCGGCCGCGTGGAGGCGCCCGGCGAGGCGAAAACAGAGGAGGACGCGTCCGGAGCGGGGAGAGCGACGAAGCCGGTGCTCACGGCCGGGCCTTCGGCGTCACGCACCGCGCCGACCAGCGCGGCGGCGGCTACGACGATCGCCAGCGCCGCCACAGCGCCCGCAACCAGCGCAGGCGCCCGCCGAACCCTTCTGGTCTCGTGGACGGGAAACCCGGCGGGGTCGAGCAGGCCGGTGCGGCGGGCGACCAACCGGCGGTAGGGCACGAGCTCGGGATCGATGAAGCAGCTCATCACGCGCACGCGCAGCGTCTCGGGCAGCTCGGGGAGGGGCAGCAGGTTGAACACCTTGGCGGCCGAGACCTGGCGCTCGCGGTGGGGGGCGCAGACCGTGCAGTGATCGATGTGCTCCAGCAGCAGCTCGCGTGTCCGCTGGTCGAGCTCGCCGGTGAAGCCGTCCAGGATGTGCGCCCTGCCGTCGCAGTCGGGCGAGGCGTTGCGCGTGAGGATCTCGGTGGTGACGAGATCTTGCAGGCGGTGGCAGGCGGACTGGTGGAGCTGCTCTGCGTGCTCGGCCGTGGTGCCGAGCACGGCGGCGAGCTCGTCCTCGGGGATGCCGTGCCGGGTGAGCAGGTCGAGGACCTCCCGCTCGTCCTCGGGCAGGGCGGCGACGGCGTTCACGGCGACCAGCCGGAGATCGCCGTCCGCGCCGCCGGGAGCCGCCGGCGCGGCCTCGGTCTCGTCGCCGGCCTCCATCGCCCGCAGTGCCGACCGCCTGCGCACGCACTCACCCCGCGCCAGCGCGTAGAGCCAGACGCGCAGCCGCCCGGGGTCGGCCAGGGCGTGGACGTGGGCCTCCGCCGCGATCAGCGTGTCGCGCAGCGCGACCTGGGCGCTGTCGGGGCCTTCGAGCAGTGTCCGGGCGTATCTGTAGATGCTCTCGGCGTAGGTGTCGTAGAGGGCAGCGAGGGCCCCAGGATCGCGGGCGCGGAGCGCCTCGACCAGGACGCTGTCATTCATGTCACCGACAGTAAAGGCTTGGTAACTGCTCGCTCCACCGTTTCCCGGACAATGACCTGCCTTGTATTAATACCGTAATGAACACCGGCAAGATTGTCCGGGACTCCTGGCCGATGATATGCGCATCAAATTCGACGAATCACCATTAGATGGCCAGCACGACGATGAGCTGGGCAGATGTTCGCCGCAGCGAGGTGACCCCGCGGCGCCGGACACCCTTTCATCACCTTATGACGGGTGATTTCCGGCACGGCCAAAAGACGCGTCGGGGATTCCAGGGACACGCCCGTTCAGGTCGCCGCCCGCATCCCCGCCTCTTCGCAGCCGCGGGCGAGGGCGTCCAGGCCGAACGCCTCCGCCGGTCCCACCGCTCCACAGGCGCCCACGCCCCCTGTGGCCGCGGTGACGGCCGCCCACGCCAGCACGCGCGCGGTGAAGTCGTACGGGTCTCCGCCGTGCAGTTCGACCTCGGCCAGCCGCCTGCCGCTGACGTCGTAGGCCTCGGCGACGATCTGCGAGGTGATCCCCTCGCCGCCCGGGACCGCCGCGCCGTGGCCCCCCGACCGGACGATCCGGTCGGCGGCGGCCTCGGTGACCCGCTTGGCGCCCGGGATCGCCGCGATGAACGGCGTCGCCTTGGACAGCACGCCCGCGGCCCTGGTCAGGCCGCCGAGCCACCCGAGATAGACGTTGACCTCCCGCAGCCCCGAATGCGTGCGAGGCAGGGCGAAGTGCTCGGAGGCGCCCACCGACAGCGCATGCCTGTCCCGGCCGTCCACGGTGAACAGGCGGGTGCGCCCGTGCTCGCGCAGGATGCGGCCGTCACGGAAGCCGTACATCGGCTCCAGGACCATGCCGAGGGCCGAGGCCCGCGTCCCCGCGCTCGCCCGGCGGGCCATGTTGCCGCGGACGAAGTACCCGACGTCGACCCGGACCGCTTCCGGGCCCGCCTTGCGCAACGCGAGCTCGGCCGCGAGGTTGCCCGGCACGTAGTCGTACCCGAAGGCCGTGAGCAGCGTGGCGCCCGACGCGGCCGCGGCAGGCCCGTACCGCTGGAAGATCCGCCGGATGAACGTCGGCTCTCCCGTGGAGTCCAGGTAGACGCCGCCCGCCTCGATGGCGGCCTCCACGGCGGGCTCGCCCCACCGGGCGAACGGCCCCACGGTCGAGATCAGCACCGTCCCCGGCTCGATGATGCGCCGCAGCGTCGCGGGCCGGTTCACGTCGGCGACCGCTGTGGGCAGTTCCACCGGCAAGGACGAGGCCAGTGCCGCCAGGCGCCGCGGGTCACGTCCGGCCAGGACCGGGTGGGCGCCACCGGCGAGCAGGGCCTCGGCCGTGAGCCGGCCGGTGAACCCGGTGGCGCCGAAAAGGACTATCCGGGGGGATGTCATGTAAGTACCGTAACCCGCCGGTGATTTCAAGATCCATAGTGCGGCCGGGCGTCCGTCGCCGGGGACGGGTCCCGCCAGCCCGGCGCTCACGGCCGTCGGTCGACCGGCATCGCCTGGTATCCGCGATCCCTGGTGAAGGGCGGGGTCCGCGGACGGACGGTGCTCGCCGGGACGGCGCCGCTCAGGGCCAGTTCCTCGTAGGGCCTGCCGCTCGACCCCCACGTGCGGGCGGTGATGTCGGTGCTCGCCACCGCGCCGGCCCCGTTGAGGCTGTCCACGGTGAGCACGAACCGGCGGGGGGCGCCCGCGTGCACGTCGTCCACGTACGTGCTGGCGCCGCCGACCAGCTTGCCCGCCCTGTCGCGCAGGAGCGCGGTCACCACCAGGCTGGTCGCGGCCTTCGCGTACGGGTTGGCGACCGCGCCGGTCACCAGGTAGGAGCCGTTGCCGAGCTTCTCGGTGCCGGCCGAGGAGATCGGGAACGGCACGTACGCCGACGGCACGCGCGTGGCCCGCCGCCAGACGGCCGGCTTGTAGGTGAGCTTGACGTCGACGGGCCGGGCCGAGGCCGTGGCCTGGCCGGTGAACTTCAGCGCCCCCGACGGCGGCACGGCGTCCAGAGGCTGCTCCATGCGCACGACCTCCTTGCCGGCGGCGTCGCGGCCCACCACCGTCGCGGCGACGTTCTCGCCGAAGTACCAGCGGTTCGGGTTGGCGACGACGCCCGCCCACGTCACCACATAGCCACCCGCCCCCTGGGTGACCGACGACGTCTGCTCCTTGATCACGAGTGGCTTGAGCCGGGGCCCCTCGGGCCCGCGCTCGTCGCCGCCGCACCCGCCGAGCGGCGCGGCCGCCGCCAGGACGAGTGCCAGTGCGAGTGCTGTCGTGTGTCGACTACGCTGGGTCACAAGGCCGTCATAGCCCGGCCAGTCGGGCGCGACTCCTCCGACACGCGCAAGCCGCACCAAATCTTTACGACCCGGCCACCCCGCCCACGCCTCAGCGCCCGCGCCCGCCCCGGCCCGCGCCACAGCGCACGCACACCGCGATGGCCCACGCCTCAGCGTTCGTGGACCCGCGATGGCCCACGCCTCAGCGCTCGCGGACCACCCTGGCCTCGTCCCAGACCGGCTCCGGCGCCTCGTACACCCGGCCGTCGGCGCCGAAGACCAGGAAGCGGTCGAAGTCGGCGGCGAACCACCGGTCGTGCGTCACGGCCATCACCGTGCCGTCGAAGTGGCCGAGCCCTTCCTGCAGCGCCTCCGCGCTCGCCAGGTCGAGGTTGTCGGTCGGCTCGTCCAGCAGCAGGAGCGTCGCGCCCGACAGCTCCAGCAGCAGGATCTGCAGGCGGGCCTGCTGGCCGCCCGACAGCGTCTCGAAGCGCTGCTCGGCGACGCCGCCGGCCAGCTCGTAGCGCGCCAGCGCCTTCATCGCCTCGTTCTTGAGCCTGGCGTGCTCGCTCATGACGATCTCGCAGGGCGTGCGCCCGCGCAGCTCGGGCCGGGCGTGCGTCTGGGCGAAGTGCCCAGGGACGACCCGCGCGCCCAGCCTGGCGAGACCGCTGTGCCCGACGTCGTCGCCGCCGAGCAGGCGCAGGAAGTGCGACTTGCCCGAGCCGTTCGAGCCGAGCACGGCGACGCGCTCGCCGTACCAGACCTCCAGGTCGAAGGGGCGCATGAGGCCGGTCAGCTCAAGCCCTTCGCAGATCACCGCCCGCTTGCCGGTGCGCCCGCCGCGCAGGCGCATGCTGATGAACTGGTCCTTGGGCGCGACCTCGGGCGGCCCGGCCTCCTCGAACCGCCGCAGGCGCGTCTGGGCCGCGTGGTAGGCCGGGGCCATGCCGTCGTTGTACATGGCCTTCTGCTTGAGCATCGCGACCAGGCGCTTGATCTTGGCGTGCTCCTCGTCCCAGCGGCGGCGCAGCTCGTCCAGGCGCTCGTTGCGCTCTTTGCGGGCGGCGGCGTAGGTGGCGAAGCCCCCGCCGTGGATCCACACGCTGCCCGACTCGACGGTGACGATGCGGTCGGCGGCGTTGGCCAGGAGCTGGCGGTCGTGCGAGACGAGCAGGACGGTCTTGGGCGTTTCCCTGAGCGCCTGTTCGAGCCACAGCTTGCCCGGCACGTCGAGGTAGTTGTCCGGCTCGTCCAGCAGGAGCACCTGGTCGGGCCCGCGCAGCAGGGCCTCCAGCACCAGGCGCTTCTGCTCGCCGCCGGACAGCGTGTTGACCTCGCGGTACTTGACGTTGTCGTACGGGGCGCCGAGCGCGGCCATCGTGCAGGTGTCCCACAGGACCTCGATGTCGTACCCGCCGGCGTCGGTGAAGTCGGTGATGGCCTGGGCGTAGCGCATCTGCGTCTTCTCGTCGTCGCGCTCCATCATGGCCAGCTCGGTCTCGTTGAGCCGGTGCGCGGCCTCGCGCACGCGCTCGGGGGCCACCGACAGCAGCAGATCCTGGACCGTGCGGCCGTCGCGGATGCCGCCGATGAACTGGCGCATGACGCCGAGGCCGCCGGAGGAGGCGACGCTGCCCTCGACCGGCCGCACATCGCCGGCGATGAGCCGCATCAGCGTCGTCTTGCCCGCCCCGTTCGGCCCGACCAGGGCCGCCTTGACCCCCTCGCCGACGCGGAAGGACACCTCGTTGAGCAACGGGCGTCCGTCCGGCAGCACGTACGTCAGACGGCCGACCTCTACATGCGCCACGACGACCTCCCCAGCCTTCACCGCGGAGAGTATCCAGCGCGGGCCCGCCGGCGCACCTTCATTTCCCGCCGCCCGAATATCACTTTCGCCGGGCCCGCGCACGCGCGTATGGTCGGATCATGAAGTGGCGACATTGATCCTCACCTGAGAACCGTCTTGCGGGAACGCTGTACGCCTACGCGTTCCTGGGCGATTTCGTCCTTCTCTATCCGGTTTACGCCCTGCTGTTCGCGGACACCGGGCTGTCCACGGCCGAGATCTCCTCGCTGTTCGTGGTGTGGGCGCTCACCTCGATCCTGGTCGAGGTGCCGTCCGGAGTGTGGGCCGACGCCTACTCCCGCAGGCGGCTGCTGGCCCTGGCCCCGCTCGTCACCGCCGCCGGCTACGCCGCGTGGACGTTCTTCCCGTCCTACGGCTCCTTCGCGCTCGGCTTCGTGCTGTGGGGCGCCGGCGGGGCGATCAGGTCGGGCACGCTGCAGGCGCTGGCGTACGAGGAACTGGCCGCCCTGGGCCGGGCAGGCTCGTACGCGCGGCTGACCGGCCGCGCCGAGGCGATCAGCATGATCGCCGTCATGGCGGCGACCGGCCTGGCGACGCCGGTGATGGCCGCGGGCGGCTACCTCGCGGTGGGCGTCGCCAGCGTGGCGGCCCTCCTCCTCGGCGCGCTCGTCGTGCGCCGCTTCCCCGAGTCCCGCGCCGCACCGGGCCCGGGCTCCTCCCCCGCCGCGGACGAGCCCGGGGCCATACCCGCGGCCGAGCCCGGCGCGGATTCCGCGGTCGAGCCGAGCGGACCGTCCGAGGACGGGTCCGGCGCCAGGTCCGGGCACGAGGAGGGCCTTCGCGCGGTGCTGCGCGCCGGCCTCGCCGAGGTGCGCCACACGCCTCAGGTGAGGAGCGCCATGGTGCTCGTCGTGGTGCTCATGGGCGTGTACTCGCTCGACGAGTACCTCCCGCTGCTGGCCGGGGCGACCGGCGTCGGCGACGCCGCCGTGCCGCTGCTGGTGCTGCTGGTCACGGCGGCGACCGCGCTCGGCGGGTGGTTCGCGGGGCGCGGCACGCGCTGGGCGGCGCCGGCGCTGGCCGTCGCCGCCGTCGCACTGGCGGCCGGCGCCCTCAGCGGCCGTCCCGCCGGCATGGTGCTCGTCGCCGCCGCCTACGGGGTCTTCCAGTGGAGCATGACCGCCGCCGAGACCCGCCTGCAGGGACACCTCACCGACCGGTCCAGGGCGACGGTGACCTCGATCGCGGGCCTCGGCGCCGATCTGGTGACCACGCCGGTGTACGCCCTGTACGGCCTGGGGTCCACCTGGCTCGGCCCCGGCCCGCTGTTCGCCCTGGCGGCCGTGGTCTACGTGCTCATCGCCCTGGGCCTGTGGCTGGGCGGCCGGCGCCCCGCTAAGGAATGATCTCCATCTGTGCCATCATCCCGATCGAGGAGTGCTCCAGGTAGTGGCAGTGGTACACGTACCGCCCGACGTAGTCGGAGAAGGTCGCCTGGACGCGCACCGACCCGTTCGCGGGCAGGTGCACCGTGTCCTTCAGCCCGGCGTCCTGCGGCAGCGGCGCCGCCCCGTTGCGGTCGAGCACCCGGAACTGCACCAGGTGCATGTGGAAGGTGTGGTCGACGCCGATGGTGTCGGCGTTGCTGACCCGCCAGATCTCGGTGGAGCCCCGCTTGATCTGGAAGTCGACGCGGTTGGGGTCGAAAGGCTGGTTGTTGACCATGCCGATGGGGTCGGTCCCGGTCAGGTCGAAGCTCATCGCCACGTCCCGCACGACCGTCGCCGCGGGCAGGGCGGGCAGCGGGCGCAGCGTGCCGGGCAGGCGGCTGTCGTCGGTCGCCGTCCGGGTCACGTCGAAGCGCACCACCGGCGTGGAGCCGTTGGACAGCACGAGCTGCGAGCCGACCGGGTAGCGCGCGAAGTCGATCACGATCTCGGCGCGCTCGGCCGAGGCGAGCACCAGCTCGGTCAGCGGCACCGGAGCGGGCAGCAGGCCGCCGTCCGAGGCGATCTTCACCATCTCGCGGCCGCCCAGGTTGAGCTGGAAGACGTGCTCGTTGGAGGCGTTGAGCAGCCGGAACCGGTACTTACGCGCGGCGACGGGGAAGTACGGCTGGATCGCGCCGTTGGCGAGGATGGTGGTGCGGTTGGCCGGGTCGTCGAAGAAGAGCAGCTCGCCGTTCTGCTCGAACTCGACGTCGCGCAGCATGATCGGCACGTCGTAGGCGCCGGAGGGCAGGCGCAGCGACCGCTCGGCCTCGTCCTCGATCAGGTAGAACCCGTGCAGCCCGCGGAAGACGTGCTCGGCCTCCGTGCCGTGGCTGTGGTCGTGGTACCACAGCGTCGCGCCCTGCTGGGTGTTGGGATAGTCGTACAACCGCGCCTCGCCGGGCTGGATGAGGTCCATCGGGTGGCCGTCGCTGGTCGCGGGCACGTGGCCGCCGTGCAGGTGCACGTTCGCGGGCGCGTCCAGCCGGTTGCCGTACACGATCTTGACGGGGCGTCCCGTCTTGGCGCGGATGGTCGGGCCGACGAACTGGCCGCCGTAGGTGAGCACCGGGGTCTGCACCCCGGGAAGGATCTCGGCCACGGCGGGCTTGATGACCACCTTGTAGACGTCGGCGGAGCTGGTCGACTGCGCCGGCTGGAGCACCTGCGGCACCGGCATCCGCACCGAGAACGGGCTGACGGACGGGGTGAGGGCCTTGGCGGTCCCCCGGGCGCCGAAGCGGCGCGCCTTGGCGGCGGGCGCCTTGACGTCGTTCGCGCCCGCCCCGGTCAGGCCGGTGAACGGGAGCAGCATCGCCCCGCCCACGGTCGTGGCACCGGCCGCGATCAATCGTCGTCGGTTCAGCATCGGTTCCCCAATCGCTGCGCGTCCGGGGCGGCCCCCTGCGAACCGCCGCATCCCCCTGGCGAGACACTCGCCCACCAAGAACGTGCCATCCGCGGCTATTGGCGTGCTTCCTCCAAATTGCTCGCCCTGGCGGTCCGACGGAACGTCAACCCGGCGGTGAAGCCGGGGAACGCGGCGACGGCCCGCCGGGGCGGGCTTCGTAGGATGGAGAACGGCGGCCGCGCACGGCTTCACAGGACGGAGAACGACGGCCGCGCACGGGCTTCGCAGGACGGAGAACGGGCTTCGCCGGAACGCCCGGAGGGCGGCGATGCAGACCTTCCTTCCCTATCCCGACTTCACCGCCACGGCGCGGGTGCTGGACCCGCGCCGGCTCGGCAAGCAGCGGGTCGAGGCGCTCCAGGTGCTGCGCGCGCTCACCGTGCGCGGGTACGGCTGGCGCCACCACCCCGTCGTGCGCATGTGGGCCGGCTATGAGGAGGCCCTGGTCGCCTACGGCGTCGCCGTGTGCCATGAGTGGTGCTCCCTGGGCCGGGCCGACACCTGCCTGGGCACGATGACCCGTGAGCTGGCCGAGCACTGCGCCGTCGCCGCGCCCCGGCCGCAGTCGCTGCTGGGCGGGGCCGACGAGCTGCCGCCGTGGCTGGGGGACCGCGCCCTGCACCTGAGTCACCGCTCGGCGCTGCTGCGCAAGGCCCCGGAGTTCTACCGGCCGATCTTCGGCGACGAGCCCGACGACCTCCCTTATGTCTGGCCCGCCTCCGACCGGCTCCCGGCCTGCCTTCCGCCGGAATGACCTTGCTTCCGCCGGAGTGACCTGGTCTCCGCCGGAGTGACCTGGTCTCCGCCGGAGTGACCTGGTCTCCGCCGGAGTGACCTGGCGCGAACGGAGCCGGATGTGACCCGCCCATCACCGCCCGCGCAGGGCGGTTGTGCTGAAAGTTTCAACTCCTCCACCGGCTCTGGAGGCGTTCTTCCTGCGGCTATGGGGGCGGGAGGCCGCCCGTGCCATATGGGGCCTTCTGGGAGGGGCACGCGGCTACCTACCATCCGGACAAAGCGGTGGGAGCGCTCCCACCTTAGACGGGAGTTATCGCATGGCTCGCAGAAAGCCCCTGTGGACGACCGTCCTGGGCGCGGCCACCACGGTCGCGGCCGGGGCGGTCGTCCTCGCCTCACCCCCCGCCCAGGCCGCCGACTCCGCCTTCTACGTCGACCCGCAGACCAACGCCGCCAAATGGGTGGCCGCCAATCCCAATGACAGCAAGACCGCGGTGATCAGGGACCGCATCGCCGCCGTCCCGCAGGGCCGCTGGTTCGCCAGCTACAACCCCAGCACCGTGCGGAGCCAGGTCGACGCCTACGTCGGCGCCGCCGCCTCGGCGGGCAAGATCCCGATCGTGGTCGTGTACGAGATGCCGAACCGCGACTGCGGCGGCGCCAGCGCGGGCGGCGCGCCCGACCACTCCTCCTACCGGGCCTGGATCGACCAGGTAGCGGCCGGCCTCGGCGGGCGCCCGGCGACGATCATCCTGGAGCCCGACGCCCTGGCGATCATGCCCAACTGCATGAACTCCTCGCAGCAGGCCGAGGTCCAGGCGTCCATGGCCTACGCCGGCAAGAAGTTCAGGGCCACCTCCTCGCAGGTCAAGGTGTACTTCGACATCGGCCACGACGCGTGGCTGTCGCCCTCCGAGGCCGCCAACCGGCTGAGGGGCGCCGACGTCGCCAACAGCGCCAACGGCATCGCCCTCAACACCTCCAACTACCGGGCGACCTCGGGCCTGGTGTCCTACGCCAAGAACATCATCTCGGCGACCGGCGTCTCGGGGCTGAAGGCCGTCATCGACACCAGCCGCAACGGCAACGGGCCGGCGGGCAGCGAGTGGTGCGACCCGGGCGGGCGTGCCACCGGCACCTGGAGCACGACCAACACCGGCGACTCCGCGATCGACGCCTATCTGTGGACCAAGCCGCCGGGCGAGTCGGACGGCTGCATCGCCCCCGCGGGGCAGTTCGTGCCGCAGCGGGCCTACGACCTGGCCATCGCCGCGCCGCCGCCCACCAACACCCCGACGCCGACCCCGACGCGGACTCCCACTCCCACGCCCACTCCGACTCCGACGCCGACCCCCACGCCGACGCCGACCCCGACTCCCACGCCCACCCCGACCCCGACTCCCACCCCGCAGCCCGGGGGATGCTCGGCGGCCTACAAGCTGACCAACAGCTGGTCGGGCGGCTTCCAGGGTGAGGTGACGGTGACGGCGGGCAGCGCCTCCATCAGCGGCTGGCGGGTCCAGTGGACCTTCTCCGGCGGCCAGTCGATCACGCAGGTCTGGAACGGCACCCTGTCGGCGAGCGGCGCCAACGTCAGCGTCACCAACGCGAGCTACAACGGCAGTCTGGGGGCCGGCGGGAACACCAACTTCGGCTTCCTGGCCAACGGCAACGCCTCGGGTACGCCTTCCCTGACCTGCACCGCCTCCTGAACCCGGGCGGGCCCCGGCCCGTCCCGTGAACCGCCGAGCCTCTGCGCACCGCCCGCCGCGCAGAGGCTCGGTCACGTCCTGGGCCGGGCGGGCCCGGGACCCCGTCCGCGGGAGAATCGGGCGGCACCTACGTACGCCAGGCGGACCGCCCTTCCGCGAGCCCCCGTCAGGAGGCGCTGGGCCGGGCCGGGCCGGGGGTGTCGTAGTGGTCCGGCTTCACCGGCTTGTCGTCGGTCCATCCGGCCTTGGTGATGGCGTGCCACCAGGTGGCGGTGCCGGGCTCGGCCCAGGCGTAGGCGCCGCCGGGGTGGACGGCGACGATCTGGTCGGTCAGCAGGACCCCCGTCGCGGGGTCGATGATGATCTGCCGCTCGAAGTCGCCGCCCGACCAGCTCTCGGCCCGCGCGATGCCCTGGCCCTCGCGGCCCAGCGCGTCGGTGACCTCGCCCAGCGACCGGACGCCGCCCAGCCCGGCGAGCATCTTGTACGCCGCCGCCCGCACGGCGGGCTTCACCGGCATGTCGCTGAGCAGGCCGGAGGTGACCTGGTAGAGCCAGGAGTCGGCGTCCATCTTGTCCCCGGACTCGGTGCCGTGACCGGCGTAGCCCTGGAGCAGGCGCCGCTTCAGCGCGTCCGCGGTCGTGGGCAGTGCCTGCAGTTCGGCCACCGACACGTTGCGGCCGGCCAGGTCGGCGACCTTGTCCCCGACGTTGATGGGGTTGCCGAACGGCCTGCCCGGCTCGCTGTCGAGCTCAAGGCGCTTGGAGGCGGGCCTGTCGCCCTTCTTGGGGACGGGCGGCTCGACCGTCCACCTGCCCGGCGAGCCGTCCCGTTTCCACGCCTCCTCCGCGCCCGGCGCGGGCCGGGTGCCGAGGTCCTGGCTGACCCACCAGCTCGTGCCCCGCGGCGAGCGTGCCGTCCACGTGCGGTCCCGGCTGGTGCTGTGCACGATGTACCGGACGGCGTCGCCGGCCTCGTAGGCGCTGCCGCCCTGGGACTCGACGTACCAGTACGCCCCGGTCGTGGCCGGGGCCTTCAGCGACGACTCGGCCGCGGCGAGCAGCACCTGCTCGGCCGACAGCCGGACGACCGGCCCGCCGGTCGAGGTCGAGGGAGCGGGCAGGGCGAGGCTCGGCGCCGGCGCGGAGCCGGCGGCGCCCGCCACGGCGACGGCGACGGCCGCGGCAGCGGCCGCGGCGGCGGCCGCGGCGGCCAGACCGCCCAGGACCCACGCCGGTCTGCCGTCACGTCCCCGGCGCGTCCGGCCGGCCGCACGCCGCGGCGCGGGCCCCGCCATGGCGGCGGAGAGCTCGGCGGCCCGGGTGCGCGCGTCCACCGGCGCGTCGTCGAGGTGCGCCGGGCGCGCCGCCCGCAGCTGATCCATCGGGTTCATGACCACTCCTCACTGAGATTGCGCACCCGGGTGGGACGGTGGGGCGCCGGCGCCGTCCTCATCGCCTGGGCCAGCCGCTTGCGGGCCCGGTGCAGCCGCACGCGGTAGGTCGCCTGCGAGCATCCGACGACCCGCGCCGCGTCGCGCGGGGTCAGGCCGTGCCACGCCACGAGGATCAGCAGCTCGCGATCCTCCTCGGTCAGGGAGGTCATCGCCTTCAGGACGGCCAGCCGCTCGGTCACCTGCTCGGCGGGGTCCTCCTCGGTCCAGGCGCGCAGCTCGGCGGCGAGCGACTCGCGCCTGATCTCGGCGCGGATGTTGTCGCGCAGCACGTTGCGGGCGACGACCAGCAGCCACGGCAGCGCGGGTTCCGGCATGTCGCCGAACCTGCGCCAGGCGATGGCGAAGGTCTCGCTCACCACCTCGTCCGCGACCTGCCGGCCTGCCTGGCCGACCACGTAGGCCCATACGCGCTGGCGGCACTGGTCGTACATGGTGGTGAACCGCTGGGCGTCATCCGTCACCGCCCGCCCCCTTCGTCCCGGGTGTTCGTTCCGACACGAGGTAGTGGGCCGAGCCCGCCGAGTGTTACAAAAAACCTCAAATCCCCCGAAGTCTCCCGACGCTACCAACCGCCGCCCCGTGCCAGGGATGACTTGTCCCTGGATACGGACGACATGGATCCGCCCGGCCGCGGCCGTCAGTGTGGAAGACGCCGGAAATCGCGCGGTCCGGCCGGCGGGAACGAGGCCGAGGCCACCCGTCGCGCCCGCGCCGCACCGGCGTCATCCACAAGAGGGGGAGGGAAACAGCGATGAGTGATTCGCTTCATGGGAAGGTCGTCCTGGTCACGGGGGCCTCGTCGGGCATCGGCGAGGCGACCTCGCTGGCGCTGTCCAAGGCGGGCGCCCGGCTGGCGGTGGGCGCGCGGCGGGCCGATCGGCTGGCCGACCTCGCCGGACGCGCGCCCGGCGAGGTGCTGACGCTCGACCTGGACGTCGCCGACGAGGCCTCCTGCCGCGCGGCGGTGGCGGCGGCCGTCGAGCACTACGGCGCGCTCGACGGGCTGGTGAACAACGCCGGGGTCATGCTGAGCGGCCCGATCGCCGGCGCCGACACCTCCGAGTGGACCACGATGGTGCGCACCAACCTGCTCGGCACGATGTTCACCACGCACGCCGCGCTGCCTCACCTGCTGCGCAGCAAGGGCACCGTCGTGCAGATCTCCTCGACGTCGGGCCGGGTGGCCTCCGCCGGCGGGGGCGTCTACTCGGCGACCAAGTTCGGCGTGAACGCCTTCTCCGAGGCGTTGCGCCAGGAGGTCACCGGCGAGGGGGTGCGCGTGGTCGTGGTCGAGCCGGGTTTCGTCGCCACCGAGCTGACCAGCCACATCAGCGACCCCGCGATGCGGGCCATGGCACGGCGAATGGCGGACTCCATGCGCACGCTGCGGCCCGAGGACGTGGCGGGCGCGGTGCTGTACGCCCTGGCCCAGCCCGACCACGTGGCCGTCAACGAGATCCTGGTCCGCCCCACCGACCAGACGGTGTGACCGCCGCGGGGCGCGCCACCCCGCCTCAGGAACCGGTCTCGCCCTTGATGAAGTCCAGCAGGTCGGCGTTGAGCCGGTCCTTGTGGGTGACGAAGATGCCGTGGCCGCCCGTGGGGTACTCCTTGTAGGCGCAGCCCGGCACCAGCGCGGCGGTGCGGCGTCCGGTCACCTCCACCCGCGCCGACTGGTCGGCGGCACCGTGCACCACCAGCGCCGGCACGGTGATCGCCCGCAGCGCCGCCCGGTGGTCGGCGCGGAAGCTCGCGCGCCAGATCTGCACGGTCGCCATCGGGGAGGTGGCCAGACAGCGCTGGACGCCGAGGCCGACCAGGGCCGGGGAGACGTCGTTGCCGAGGTGGGTGGCGAAGAACCCCTGGGCCCGGTCGTGGAACCACTTGGGCCGGTCGGTGAGGAACTGCCCGACCGCCGCCTCGGACAGCTCCTCGGGAGCGCCCTCGGGATTGTCCTCGGTCCGCATCAGGAACGGCAGGACGGCCGAGACGAACGCGACCCTCGCCACCCGCTCCTCGCCGTGGCGGGCCAGATAGCGGGCGACCTCCGCGCCGCCGGTCGAATGGCCCACGAGCGTCACCTCGCGCAGGTCGAGGTACTCGATGAGCGCGGCGAGGTCGTCGGCGAGGGTGTCCAGGTCGTACCCGCCCGAGGGCCGGTCGGAGCGGCCGTGCCCGCGCCGGTCCAGCAGGACGCACCGGTATCCCCGCTCGACGAAGAACGGCACCTGGTACTCCCACATGTCGGCGTCCAGCGCCCAGCTCGCCGCGAACACGATGGGGGCTCCGGTGCCGTAGTCCTCATACGCCAGACGGGTGCGGTCGGCGGTCTCGAAGAACGGCATCGTGGTCTCCTTCCGGCCTGCCGGCCGTGCGTTCGACGCGGCCTCCCGATCCATCCGGCGGCCGATGAGGGAAGCATGGCGGCCCGGCGGGACGCCCGTCGATTACCTGGCAGGTAGCCCGCTATGGACCGTTTCCTACGGAAGCCTGGCGTGGCACGATAGGGAGTCGCCCGAGGATTTCCATAGAGAAATCTCGTGGTGTACCTGGTCGACCGGCACACGGAGTAGTGCACAGCGCTTCTGCGACCGATGTTCGTATCGATCGCATCAGTTCTCTGACCTATGGAAAGTGGTGCGACCCATGCCAGCTGCGATCGTCGGGCGTGAAGGTCCTCTCGCCGGTCAGCGATTCGTGATCGGCGACACCCCGATCACCTTCGGCCGCAAAGACGACAACAGCGTGGTGATCGCCAGCGGCCGGGCTTCGCGTCACCACGCGCAGGTCCTGCGGGAGAACGGCGAATACGTCGTCAAGGACCGCGGCAGCCGCAACGGAACCATGGTCAACGGCACTCCCGTCACCTCCCAGGTGCTCCACCCCGGCGACGTGATCACCATCGGCGACGAGACCTTCTCCTTCGAGGCGGCCGGCGACATGGAGACGATCATGGACGCCCCGCTGCCGGAGGCGTTCGCCCGATCGCGGGCGCGCATCGACCCTGGCCCCGTGCTGAACGTCACGATCTCGGGCGGCGGGCCCGTGGGACTCGGTTTCGCCCTGCTCCTGGACCACCTCATGGGCCGGCGCGTGTCGGTCACCGTCTACGACGGGCGCTGGACGCAGGACGGCCCCCGCGTCGTGTGGAAGAGCGAGAAACAGGGGAACATCCGGCGGCAGCAGGTCGTGACCGTGCAGAGCCGGCAATATCTGAACCTGCCGGAACCCGTCCAGGAACGGCTGTTCACCGAGGGCGCGTACACCGAAATGTGGCCGACCGGCCCGGACTCCATTCGCGGATACGGGCCGCGCAACATCCGCATCGCCTATATCGAGGACACGCTGCTCGATATGGCGAACGACAAACCCGACCGCATCCGGCTGGTGCCCGCCAACTTCTATCCCACCGAGCACCATGAGACCGTCGTCAAGGACCACGTTCTGGCCATCTGCGAGGGCGGGCGCTCGGGAACGCGCGACTTCTTCACCAACAAGTTCGGCAACGCCGACAAATCCATTTACTCGCTGGAGGGCACCCATATCCAGGACGTCGTCCTCGGCTTACGGGTGAAGTCCGACCTGTCGGACCCGATGACCGTTCTGCTGACCGTGGCGCAGAACCGCTTCCTGCTGAACGCGCTGCGCGGCGAGGGCTTCCTCAACATGCGCCTCACCGACGAGGAGGCCAAGGAGGTCGTCGGCATCGACCCCGTGCGGCACGTGTTCACCGAGTGCATCGCCTCCCGCCCGTGCCTGATGGGACGGACAGACCAGGGCGAGTACCTCTGCTCGACCCACAGCACCCTGTTCCTGCCGGCGCTGATCAGGAGCTCGGCGCTGTGGAAGCGGGTGATGGAGGGGCTCGCGCTCTTCGGTGTCGCCGAGGAGAACCTGCGGGCCGTCACGGCGTTCCGGCTGGACATGGTGCAACGACCGAGGTTCACCGCGCAGCTGTACTCCGCGACGTCCAGCACCCCGGGGACCTACGGCTTCCTGCTCGGGGACGCCGCCAACGCCATCCACTTCTGGCCGGGGCGCGGGCTGAACAGCGGGCTGGCGTCGGCCATCTCGCTGGCCCGCGCGCTGGACCGGGCGTGGCGCGGACGTCCCTTCCGCGACGCCGATTTCCTGCGCCACGAAGCGGCGATGTCGATGCTCCAGTACCGGCACAAGAGCCGCGCCTGGAAGGCGATGGTGACCACCGACGAGAACGGGGTCACCTGCGCGATCAAGGACAAGATCGTCGAGGGCATCGAAGAGGGGAGCGCCGGTCCGGACCGGGACGCCGACATCGAGGCGCTCATGGAGCGGCTGCGGCAGATCAGGAGCCGCCTGGCGCCGCGCATCCCCGGCATGCCCGACGACGAGACCCTGCGCGCCCACCTGGAAGGGCTCAAGGACGAGACCTTGCACACGCTGCTGGTCAGCGGCCCCTGGGAGACGCTGATCGTCGGCGGCGAGGAGGTCGACATCGACATCTTCGACCAGGACCCGCCCACCGCCCCCCAGCCGGAACCGGCCCCGGTGGCGGGCTCGGTGGCGGCCCCGGTGGCCGGCTCGGTGGCAGGCTCGGCGCGCGCCGAGGAGCTTCCCGAGCACACCAGGCTGATCTCGCGGGGACCGACCGACTCGGTCACCCCCGGCTGACCCTCCGACCGGGGCATCCGACCGCCCGTCTCCCGGTGAGCGTCCTGCCGCGATTTCCCTTTGGGATACTTAGGGGGGAATGCCGGGTAGCAGGGTTGACGTCACCCTGGTCGCGTCTTGGGGTGAGCGTCCGATTAGGCTCATTCGGGCGTGTGGTCATCCAGGGAGGTCGAGGCGAGGCCGGTGCCGGTGAGTTCACCTCGGGTGTCCCTCAAGAGCGTGGCGCCCGCGGTCTTCCTGCCCGCGCTGGTCTTCGAGACCGGGATGGGCGCGCTCACCCCCATGATCGCGCTGAGCGGGCGCGCGCTCGGCGCCTCCGTCGGCGAGGCCGGGCTGGTTCTGGCGCTGCTGGGCGTCGGGCAGATCCTGGGAGACGTGCCCGCGGGAGCCCTCGCCGCCCGGCTCGGCGACCGCAGGGCGATGCTCGTCGCGGCGGCGGTGGCGATCGTGACGCTCACGGGGTGCGCCATGGCCCGCACGGTCTGGCAGCTCGGACTGGCGGTCGCGGCCACCGGGGCGACCAACGCCGTGTTCGTCCTGGCCCGGCAGGCGTACCTCACCGAGATCATCCCCATGGCGCTCCGGGCCCGCGCCCTGTCCACTCTGGGCGGCATGAGCCGGGTCGGGGCCTTCATCGGGCCGTTCATCGGCGCCGTGGTCGTCCACGACCGGCCGGTGGGCGCCGTCTTCTGGCTCACCGTGGGGTGCACGATCGCGGCCGGGCTGATCGTCCTGCTGGTCCCCGACGTGGCGGCGCCCGACGCGGACCGGGCGCGCCGTTCCCCGCCGGTTTCGGTCCGGTCGGTGGTGGCGCGGCATCACCGGGTGTTCCTCACCCTCGGCGTGGCCGTGTTCCTCGTCGGGTCGGTGCGCGCCACCCGGCAGACCGTCCTGCCCCTGTGGGCGGAGCATCTCGGCCTGAACCCCTCGATGACGAGCGTCGTGTTCGGCATCGCCGGCCTGGTGGACACCCTGACGTTCTACCCGTCCGGAATGATCATGGACCGGGCCGGCCGGCTGTGGATCGCCGTCCCGTCCATGCTCGTGCTCGGGATCACCCAGGGCCTGCTGCCGCTGACCTCCGGACCGGTGTCGCTGACCGTCGTGGCGATGCTCATGGGATTCGGCAACGGCATCGGCGCGGGCATCCTGATGACCCTCGGCGCGGACGTCGCGCCTCCGCAGGCCCGTTCGAAGTTCCTCGGCGTGTGGCGCCTGTGCGCCGACTCGGGGAGCGCCGGGGGGCCGCTCATCGTCTCGGCCGCGGCCGGGCTGGGCAGCCTGGCCGCCGGCATCACCGCGATGGGCGCGGTGGGAGTGCTCGCCGCCGGCGCCCTGCTGCGCTGGGTCCCGCGGCACTCCCCCTTCGCCACCCGGGGGACGAGGTCGACCGGCCCGGCGCATAAGGACGCCGACCGCGCGCGAGTTCGGTGAACCGCGCCTGTTGAGGCGAGGCCCTGCCACGATTGCGGGATGTCACGAGAACGGCTGCGAGCCACCTTCGACAGTGCGGCGTCCCTGTACCAGAGGGCCCGCCCCGACTACCCGGCCGAACTGTACTCCGACCTGCGCGCGATCACGGGCATCGAGCCGCCCGCGCACCTTCTCGAGGTCGGATGCGGCCCGGGGAAGGCCACCCCGCCGCTGGCGCGCGCCGGTTTCCCCATCACGGCGGTCGAGCTCGGCGGCGCCCTCGCCGCGGAGGCGCGGCGCCGGCTGGCCGCGTTCCCCGGCGTCTCGGTGATCACCGCGTCGTTCGAGGAATGGGAACCGCCGGCCGACGTCCGCTTCGACCTCCTCTACGCGGCCACCGCCTGGAAATGGGTCGATCCCACGGTGAAGTACGCCAAGGCGGCCGCTCTTCTGCCCTCGGGCGGCCACCTGGCCGTGTGGGACGCCCAGCACGCCTTTCCCGCGGACTTCGACCCGTTCTTCACCGAGATCCAGCAGGTGTACGACGAGATGGGGGAGGGCGACGGCTCCCCGTGGCCACCGCCGGCGCCCGAGGACCAGCCCGACTCCACCGCCGAGGAGTTCGAGGCTTCGGGACACTTCACGGTCGTCGCCACACGGCGGTACGTATGGGCCCTGCGCTACACCGCGGAGGAGTACATCGCCCTGCTGGACACCTTCTCCGGGCACATCGCCATGCGGCCGGACCGGCGCGACCACCTCTACCGCGAGATACGCGCCCGGCTGGCCGCGCGTCCGGACGGGCGGCTCACCCGCCACTGGCTGGCCGTCCTCACCGTCGGCCGGCGCCGGTGAGGTCGTCCCCGGACGCATAGGTCCGCGCGGCGACGTCCGGCCTCCCCCTCCGTTGCACGACCCACGGGGGGCTATTCCATCAAACCGGTTTGATGTATCGTCCCGACCATGGTGCCGAAGCGTCCGCCCGTACCGTCCGCTCCGCCGTTCCTGGGGCTGGTGGGTCATCCGCTGCGCTGGCGGCTGCTGGCCGAGCTCGCGCGCAGCGACCGGAAGGTCGCGGAGCTGGTGCGCCTGACCGGCCAGCCGCAGAGCCTGGTCTCCTACCACCTCGGCAGGCTGCGGGCGGGCCGTCTGGTCACCGCGCGGCGCAGCAGCCTCGACGGCCGCGACAGCTACTACCACCTCGATCTGGCCCACTACGCCGAGGAACTCGCCGCGACCGGCACGGCCCTCCACCCCGCCCTCCACCCCGGCCTCTGGCCGCGCCCCGCGCGGCACGCGACGCCCTCGACCGGCGCGCTCGTTCCGGCCGGTCCCCTGCCGCCCCCCGCACAGACCGCCACGCCCGCGACCGGACCGCGCCGGGCCCGCCGCGCGGTGTTGTTCCTGTGCACCGGCAACAGCTCCCGGTCGCCGATGGCCGAAGCCCTGCTCCGGCGCCGGGCGGGCGACCGGGTCGAGGTGACCAGCGCGGGCACCCACCCCAAGCCGCTGCATCCCAACACGCTGCGCGTCATGCGCGACTACGGCATCGACCTGACGGGGCGAGGTCCCCGGCACCTCGACACGCTCGCCGACCGGAGGTTCGACCAGGTCATCAGCCTGTGCGACAAGGTACGCGAGGCATGTCCGCCCTTCCCCGGCGACCCGGTCCTCACCCACTGGAGCCTCCCGGACCCCGCGGCGGCGGCCGAGGACGAAGCGGCCGGCCATCCCGCCTTCCAGCGCACCGCCGCCGAACTGGACGCCCGCATCCGGTTCCTCCTGCCCACCCTCACCCTCGAAGGAGAAGCACAATGACGGCGACCGACACCGAACGGCTGGCACACATCCGCTACATCGTCGACGACGTGGAAGCGGCCATCGGCTTCTACACGGGGCATCTCGGCTTCACCGTGCGCGTCAACGCCGCGCCGGCCTTCGCCGACGTGGTCCGCGGCCCTCTGCGGCTGCTGCTGTCCGGCCCCGCCAGTTCAGGGGCCCGCCCGATGCCGGACGGCGCCCGGCCGGTCGCCGGCGGCTGGAACCGCATCCACCTCGTCGTGGACGACCTCGAGGCCGAGATCGACCGGCTACGCGCGGCCGGGGTTCCCTTCCGCAACACCGTCGTCAGCGGTCCCGGCGGCCGGCAGATCCTCCTCACCGACCCCGCCGGCAACCTGGTCGAACTGTTCCAGCCCGCCCCCCACCCCCGGCCGGCCACCGCCGCGCCCTCGCTGTAGCGGTCGCGCCGCCGGGGCGCGGAGTCAGCGGCAGGTGGAGCCGTTGAGCTGGAAGGTCGACGGGGAGGGGTTGGCGCCCTGGTTGCTGCCGTTGAAGCCGATGGTGACCGACCCGCCGGGCGCGATGACCTGGTTCGACGCGAGCGCCGTGGCCGTCACCGTGGAACCGGTCTGCGACCAGTCCGCCGACCATCCGTTGGTCAGGTGCTGCGCCGCGTCGGGGAAGGCGAAGGTGAGCCGCCACCCGGCGATCGTGGTCGCGCCGGTGTTGCTGATCGACACCTGCGTCGTCATGCCGCCGTACCAGCCGTAGGAGTAGTAACCCACGTGGCAGGCGAGCGTGGGCGTCGGGGTGGGGGAAGGGGTGGGCGTCGGGGGCAGGACGACGTCGTTGTAGATGGTCACCTTGACCGTCCCCGACGGCGGGCTCTCCGCGCCCCACCGGTCGAGGGCCACGACGTACAGGGTGGCCACGCGCGACTGCGTGCCGTACGGCGGCCAGTCCACGTAGAACGTGCCGTCGGTGACGTCCGGCCCGAACGTGGCGACCTTGATCTTGACGCCGTTGCGGTCCTCGAACACCTGGTAGCACGCGAGCCCGTCCGTGTCGGAGGAGGCGGCCCAGCGCAGGTGCACGTAGGGGCTGACGACCTGCACCACCTGCGGGGTGCCGGGCGCGGTCGGCGGCGTCAGCGGAGGCGTGCTCGGCGGGTAGGTCCGGGGGTCGTAGCAGGGCCACAGCAGCGACGGCGACGGGGTCGGCGTGCGCGGCGGCGTCGTCGTCAGGGCCGAGGCTCCCGCGCTCACCGCGCCGCCCGCGGCCCCGGAGGACGCGCTCGCCACCGCGGGGATGAGGAAGGCCGCGGCCACCACCATCGCGACCGCCCAGGAGACAGCCCATCGTCCATTCATGGATGTGCCCTTCCACGTGGCCCGGATGCCGTCCGAATTCGAGCATGAGAGAGGGACGCGACCCGGTCAACGCACGCGCGCGGCGGACGGACGGACCCGGCGGAAGACGGGCAGGTCGCGGGGCACGGCGAGGACGCCGCACCCCGTGGCCGCGTGAACCTTTCAGCGACCGCCCGCTCCCGCGTGGCCGGTGCCCGTCGCTCAGGCCTTGCCCTCGTCGGGCAGCAGGTACCGCCAGGAGAGCACGAACAGGGACCCGGATGCGGTCTTGTAGAGCGGCCGGCCATGCCCCTGACCGGCGGGAACCGCCTTGGTGACCGCGCTCGCCGCCGTGCCCTCGAGGTCGGTCCGCCAGACCGGGTCCACCGCGCCCGAAGGCTCAGGCACCCCCGCGGGCCACGGCGACGGCCTGCCCTCCGCCGACGCCGCGCCTTCGGCGACCATCCGGACGCGGGTCGCGACATAGTCGGTGCCCTCGGCCCCGGCGGCACGCGTCCCCAGGCCCTCCATCAGCTTCTTGGCCTCCGAGAGCTCCTTGGGGTAGAACGCCGCGACCTGGTCCAGAGCCTCTGCCCGCACCTGCGACATCTTCCCGTCCTTCCCCCGCACGGCGAGGACGGTGGTCGGCACGTCCGTGACCATCGGCGCGCCCGGCCTGGGCTGCGCGGTGGGCGGCTGCGCGCGCAGGTACTTCTCCATCGAGGCGACCGTCGCGGCCGTCTCGGCGTCGCTGAGCCGCACCTGCCTGGTCGCCTCCGCGATCACCAGGCCGTCGCTGTACAGCACCACCCTCGGGGGACGCAGCACGTTGGTGGTGGCGGTGACGTACCCGCCTTCGGCGCCCCACAGGGCTACCGGCTCGGCCGGCCCGTCGTCGGCCGTGGCCGCCGACATATCGGATTCCGCCCGTCCACAGGCCGCCGTCAGCGACAGCACCGCCACGAGCAGGGTCATTCGTAGTCTCACGATGGGACAACGTAAGCCCTGGTCATGTGGTTCATCCGGCGGCGTCCGGGTGTGCGTGGCCCGTCCCGCGAGGGCGAGCGCCGCCGCGGATGCCATCGCCGGCGCCGGACCCGGGGCCGGGCGCGGTCAGGTCGTCAGCGCGGTTCCGCGGCGGTCTCACGCGGGTGCGTGGCCGCACTCGCCGGTGACAGACCGGTGTACTCGCCGGCGAAGGCCAGGATGTCCGCGGTCAGGGCGCGCTCTTTGCTCGCCGGAGAGGCGGCGTGGGCGGTGTCGGGCTCCCGGCGCATGAGAACCGGCCGGTCACCGTCACCGGCGTGCTGGAGGGCCGCGCACATCTTGGTGACGTGGGCCTCCCCGGTCTGCAGATCGGTCACGGCGCCGGTGAGCAGGAACGCGGGGTATGAGGTCCCTGGGGTGATGTTGTGATACGGCGAGTATCCCAGCAGCCATCGGAGTTGTTCGGGCTCGGCGGCCGTGCCGAATTCGTCGACCCACGTGCATCCCAGGCCGAATCTCTCATAGCGCACCATGTCGCACAGGGGGCCTTCCGCGATGACCGCGGCGTACAGGTCGGGACGCCGCATGGCGGCGGCGGTGACCAGCAGGCCGCCGGCGGACTGGCCATGGACGGCCAGTTGGCCGGGGGTGGTCCGGCCGGTGTCGATGAGCCAGGCGGCGGCGTCGTTGAAGTCGCTGATCGCCCGGTGCTTGTGCGGTCCGCGGCCGGCGTCGTGCCAGTGCCGTCCCTCTTCGCCGCCGCCGCGCACACAGGCCATCGCGTAGATGCCGCCCGCGCTCACCCATGCGGCCGCCATCGGCAGGAACCACGGGCGCATCGGCATGCCGAAGCTGCCGTAGCCGTAGAGCAGGGTGGGCCGGGGGTCGTGACGGTCCTCGGCCGGGGTGAACAGGAACATCGGGATCTCGGTGCCGTCCCCGGCCCGATAGCGGACGCTGTGGCTGCGGATCCGCGGCGGGTGGCCGGCCGTCGTGGCGCCGGTCTCCCGTTCGGTCGTCCCGCTCATCGCGTCGTAGCGGTAGATCGTGGGAGGTGTGGTCGCGTCGCAGTAGGCGAACCACGCGTGCCGTGCGTCGGGCACGCCGGTGCGCAGGGATGACACGACGCCGGCGCCGGGAAGGGGCAGCTCGGCGAGCGGCCGGCCGTCGGCCAGGTCGTGCAGGGTGAGCGTCGAGGTGCCGCGGCGGGCACGCGCCACCAGAAGCAGGCCGCGCGCGAGCGCCGGATCCTCCAGCACCGCGCACTCGTCCACGGGCGCCTCGGGATCTTCGGCCACCAGCTCCCGCCATCGGTCCGGGTCGGTCTCGTGCCGGGGTGCCCGGCAGACGCGGCCGTACGGTGCGCGGTGGTCGGTGACCAGCAGGAGATCGCCGTCCGCGAGGAAGCGCGGGAGAACGCGGGCGCCGGTGGTCGCTCCGTCGACGATCTTGGTGAGCCGCGGGGCCGCCGGATCGCCGAGCTCCGCGAGCTCCGCGAGCTCCGCGATCTCGGCCACGTACACGTCGTTGTGCGAGGCGGGCCCGGCCGTCGCGGTGATCGCCAGCAAGCGGCCGTCGGCGCTCACGGTGAGCCCGTAGTAGTGGTCGGGGGCATCCTCGCCGCCGAACACCACGGTGTCCGCCTGCCAGGGCGAACCGATCCGATGCAACCTCACCCGCCGCTGCAGGCGCGGGTCGCCGGGGGCAAGCTCCTCATCGGGAACCCGGCTGACGTAGTAGAACGCCTCCCCTCCCGGCAGCCAGGCGAGCGAGGTGTTCCTGGCGCGCGGCAACGGCCCGTCCACCCTCTCCCCGGTGCGCACGTCCAGCACCAGGACGTCGCTGCCGGGCTGCTCGGCGACCTCCAGTTGGACGGCGACCCGCTCGCCCTCGCGCGACGGCCACCAGGCGTACAACCCGGTATGGCCGGACGGGTCGACCTCGACGGGATCGACCAGCACCCGCCTGTTCCCCTCGGCGTCGACGACGAGCAGGCGCCGTTGCTCATCCCCATGGAGCTGCTCGGCGAGGAACATCACCGAGCCACGCGCCATCGGCGGCTCCGCCACGCCGAAGGACGACACCTGGTCGAGCAGGGAGGCCCACGACGGCGTGTCCCGCCATCCGGCGCGATATGCGCGGAAGAGGCGATCTTGGGCGGCGGCCCAGTCGCGCACACGCGGGTCGTCGCCGTCCTCCAGCCACCGGTAAGGATCGCGGACCAGGATTCCGAACAGATTCTCGACCCCATCGTCGCTACGCGGAGCGGCAGGGTAGAACAATCGCGCCACAAACGCCCCCGGTGAGTCGTCGCGCCGGTGACAGGTCGAGGCACTGCGGCATGAACGCACCGCAGCACCTCGCCTCACTCAGTTATGACTGACCGCGAAGAATGTCGGCCTGCCAGCCGCGCACGCCGCCGACACGGGCAGCCGGACCGGTCTCGCGATAGGGCAGATATCCGGTCATTTCAACCTCCGGATGTGGATGTTTCGCCCCATTTGGGCGATTTCCACAACAGCCATCCCCTCGCCTCGCGGCCGATAAACACCCAGGTCACCGCGCCCCGGCGAGCGCCGGTCCCCCGAAATTCCCGGCACCCAAGGGCGCGCGAGCCGGCACCGCCATACCGCCCATTGTTCTGCATAATCTCGTTCAACGGCGGCGGGCGCCACGGAATGCCAGGGGAAGACCGACCCCATACAACAGCAAATCCGCGGCCGTTCAGAAACGAATGTCGTGACTTCCGTCAGGCGACGCTCACACCGGCATGGCGCTCCGCGCCGTCCACGGCGCCGCCCGTGTGGTCCGCACCGTCCCCGTGGTCCACGCTGCGGGCGTGGTCCGCACCGTGCGTGTGGTCCGCGCTGCCGGTGTGGTCCACGCCGTCCTTGTGATCAGCGCCGCCGGTGTGGTCGGCGCTGTCCTTGTGATCAGTGCTGTCAACGTGGTCGGCGCTGCCGGTGTGGTCGGCGCTGTCGGCGTGGTGGTCGCCGCCTCTGTGGTCCGGGCCGTCGGCTCGGGCCGGGAGGAGGATGGCGGTGACGATCACGACGATGGACAGAACGGCGCCGATGATGAAGGCGAGCCGCATGCCGCCGAGGGTCGCGACCACCTCCGTGGCCCCCGCGGATCTCAGGGCATCGGCTCGCGCGCTCATCACGGTGATCACCAGCGCGGTGCCGATGGCCGCGGCGACCTGCTGCAGCGTGCTCAGGATCGAGCTGCCGTGGGAGTAGAGCGACGGCGGCACGGCTCCGAGCCCGAGGGTGAATACCGGAGTGAAGGTCGCGGCCAGACCCACCATCAGCAGCGCGTGCAGGGCGAGGAGCTGCCAGAACGGCATGGTCATCGTGACCTGGGTGAAGCCGGCGAGGGCGAGCGTGATCGCGACCGCGCCGGGGATGACCAGGACCCGGCCGCCGAACCGGTCGAACAGGCGGCCGACGGTCGGGCCGAGCAGCCCCATCGCCAGCCCGCCCGGCATGACCAGCAGCCCGGTCTGCAGGGCGCTGAGCTGACGGACGTTCTGCAGGTACAGCGGCAGCAGGATCATCGAGCCGAGCATCGCCATGAACGACACCGCCATCAGGATCAGCGCGATCGTGTAGGTGCGGTGGCGCAGAGTGCGCAGATCCATCAGCGGCACGCCGCGCTTCTGCAGCGACAACTGGCGCAGGACGAAGACGGCGATGGCGGCCAGGCCGGCCGCCACGATCGCGGAGGCGACCCTGGCGTCACCGCCCTCGAACCGGCTGAGCCCGTACACCAGGCCGCCGAACCCGGCGGCGGCGGTCACCACGCTCAGCCAGTCGACGGTGCCGGCCTGGGTCTCGCCGACGTTCTTGAGCTGCTTCAGCCCGAACCAGGTGATCACGCCGGCGATGGGGAGCACCACGGCGAACAGCAGCCGCCAGGAACCGAACTGCAGGATCACCCCCGAGACCGTGGGGCCCATGGCCGGCGCCACCGAGATGGCCAGGCTGACGTTGCCCATCACCCGGCCCCGGTCGGACTCGGGCACCACCTGCATCAGCGTGGTCATCAGCAGCGGCATCATCACCGCCGTGCCGGACGCCTGGATGATGCGGGCGCCCAGCAGCACCTCGAAGGTCGGCGCGACGGCGGCGAGCGCCGTGCCGAGCAGGAACAGGCCCATCGCGGTGGTGTAGGCGCCGCGGGTGGACACCCGCTGCAGGAACCAGCCGGTGATCGGGATGACGGCGGCCATGGTGAGCATGAAGGCGGTCGAGAGCCACTGTGCGGTCTGCTCGGTGATGTGCAACGCGCCCATCAGCCGCGGGATCGCGTTGATCATGATCGTTTCATTAAGAATGACCACGAACGTGGCGAGCACCAGCAGCCGCACCACGGCCGGGGTGCGGCCCGCGACGGCGGCCTGGGATCTGGCGGGCGAGTCGAGCTGTCGAACGGACACGGCTCCTCAATCGGGTCGTCGGACATGACGTCGTCACGGCTGGCTGCCCAGCCTTTAGGTCTCACAAGAAGTTGCGGTCATGCTCAGCCTGACCGACACCACCGACAAAACTGATCGGCCCAGCCCAGCATTCCGGCAAGTGATGCGAAATGTCACCCGGTTTTCGCCGGGCACCGAAGCTTCATCTCCGCTCCGACCTGCGGCAATACGCATTTCCCGCTGAGGAGGGACGTCCGCGCGTCCCTCCGCCTTCGCGGTGCGGCCATCTCGGGCCCGCACTCGAGGAGCGGCCGACCCCCTCGGCACGGGGGCCGCTCCGGCAACTGGTGAAACCCGGCCGAGGGCGCCGTGAAACCGGCGCCGCCGAGAGTGGGGCCATGAGCATCACAGAACTCGGACCCACACGGAGCGGCCCGGCCCCCGGCGGGGGCGGCGAACCGGCCGTTCGCGCGGCGGGGCTGGTGAAGACCTTCGGCGCGCATCGCGCCGTCGACGGGATCGACCTGGAGGTCCGCCCCGGTGAGATCTTCGGCGTCCTCGGCCCGAACGGCGCCGGCAAGACCACCACGCTACGGATGCTGGCCACCCTGTTGAAGATCGACGCGGGCCGCGCCGAGATCTTCGGGGTCGACGTGGCCGGCAACCCGCACGTGATCCGCCAACTGGTCGGCGTCACCGGACAGTACGCGTCGGTCGACGAGAACCTGACCGCCCGCGAGAACCTCTACCTCTTCAGCCGCCTGCAGGGCATCGGCGCGCCGCGCGCCCGGCGCATCGCCGCCGAACTGCTGGCCCAGTTCGGCCTGGAGGACGCCGCCGGCAAGCCGATCTCGCAGTTCTCCGGCGGCATGCGCCGGCGGCTCGACCTGGCGGCCAGCCTGATCACCAGGCCACCGCTGATCTTCCTGGACGAGCCGACCACCGGCCTCGACCCGCGCACGCGGGGCCAGATGTGGGACACCATCCGCGGTCTGGTCGCCGGCGGCTGCACGGTGCTGCTGACCACCCAGTATCTGGACGAGGCCGACCAGCTCGCCGATCGCGTCGCCGTCATCGACCACGGCCGCAAGGTCGCCGAGGGAACTCCCGACGAGCTGAAGACCGCGGTCGGTAACTCCGCCCTCCAGCTCATGCTCGCCGAGCCGGGCGAGGTGCCCGCCGCCGTGGAGGTCGTGCGGCGCGTCCTCGGCACCGACCCGATCGTCAGCCCGGAACAGGGCCGCCTCAACGTCGCCCTCGACCAGGCCGACCTGGCCGCGGACGTACTGATCGCGCTGCGCACCGCCGGAGTGTCGATCTCCTCGGTGAGCGTGGCCAAGCCCAGCCTTGACGAGGTGTTCCTCGCCCTCACCGGCCACGAGACCGACGGGGACCGCGGGACCGGCACGCAGGAGGACCGATGAGCACCATGATCGCACCCGCCCCCGAGGCGGTCAGGGCCGCCGACCGCGTGGCGGCCGCCCGGCGGCGCGTCTCCATGCGGGAGACGCTCGGCCAGACCATGATGATGGCGTGGCGGGCGCTGAAGAAGATGCGCCGCAACCCGGAGCAGTTCTTCGACGTGGCGCTGCAGCCCATCTTGTTCACCGCGATGTTCGCCTTCATCTTCGGCGGCGCCATCGCCGGCGACGTGCAGAGCTACCTCCCTCTGATGATCCCCGGCATCCTCGCCCAGACGGTGCTGACGACGTGCATGGCCACCGGGACGCAGCTCCGCGAGGACATGGAGAAGGGCGTCTTCGACCGGTTCAAGTCGCTGCCGATCGCCCGCATCGCGCCGCTGGCCGGCCCGATGGTGGCCGACCTGCTGCGCTACACGATCGCGGCCACCCTGACCTTCGGCATGGGCCTGGTGATGGGCTACCGTCCGGGCGGCGGGGCGGGCGGCCTGCTCGCCGCGATCCTGCTGGCGATCTTCACGGGGTGGTCGCTGGCGTGGGTCTTCACCTTCGTCGGCACGATCGCCCGCAGCGCCCAGGCCGTGCAGGGCATCTCCATGATGATCCTGTTCCCGCTGACGTTCCTGTCCAACGCGTTCGTCCCCGTCGAGACCCTGCCCGGCTGGCTGGCCGCGTTCGTCCGGATCAACCCGGTCTCACACCTGGTCACGGCCGCCCGCGACCTCGCCAACGACGCCCTGGTCAGCGGAGAGGTGGCCTGGACGCTCCTGGCGTGCGTGATCGTCATCGCGATCTTCGCGCCGCTGTCGGTGCGCAGCTACAAACGGCACATGTGACCCTCGCCGGTCCCGGCCGGAGACCCGCTCGAGGAGGCGCCGCGCCTCGCCGAGCAGGTCGGAACCGCGCCGATCGCCGTACTCGGCCCGTACGGCGGCGATCATCCCCGGCGCGGCCCGCTCGGCGTGCGGCTCGATGCGCTCGAAGGTCAGGCTGGGCATGCTGCTGATGTACGCGAACCGCTCGGCCAGCACCAGCAGCCTGATCGCGTCGTCGGGGGCCAGGGCGTTCCGCAGCACCCCCCAGGTGCCGAGCGCGAACAGCATCAGGCCGCACATCGGATAGTCGAGGACGGGGCTCTGCTCGGCCAGCACGTCGTGACCCCGGAGGGCGAAGAACAACTCCTCGCCGTACCCGGCCTCCTCCGGCGGGGCGTGGTAGGCGTACGCCGTCAGGGCGACCGACACCGCGACGGTCGTCCACGGCGTCAGCTCCGCGGGCGGCAACCCGGGCAGCCGCATGTCGCGTGCCCGCCGGACGGCCAGGCGGTACTCCGCGAGCGCGGCGGCCGTCTCGCCACGGGCGAGGGCGAGCTCGGCCGCGTACAACGAGACGATGGCCTTCCCGCCGAGCACCGCCTCGCCGTCGTTGATCCCGACGATCTCGGCGAGCTCGGCCTGCGCGGCGCCGAGGTCGCCGTCGGCGAGCGCGGAGACCAGCAGCACCGCGCGTAGCTGGGTCTCGTCGTCGGTGGCGCCGAGCCGGCTCAGCACCGGGATGGCGGTGCGCGCGTGCGCGACCGCACGCCGGCGGTCGCCGCGCTGCATGACCAGATGGGCCAGCTCGGCGTGCATGATCGCGCTGAACCACGGCCCGTCCTGCTCGGAGAGCATCGCCAGGGTCCGCTCGGCGGCCTCGATCGCCCCGGTCACCTCACCCGCGTTCTCCAGCACGTGGACGCTCATGTGCGTCGCCGCAAGGACGACGTCGGGGTCGGTGCTCAGGCACAGCTCCTCCAGCCGGCGGCGCACCTGGACACCGTCGGCCGCGTCGCACGCGAGCAGCACCGTGGCCATCGCCGCCACCCGGGGATCGCTCTCCTCACCGACGGGCAGCCTGCGCAGCAGAGCGCGCAACGGATCGCCCCGGCGGTCGCCCATGATGACGACGTTCATGAGCGTGACCAGCATGGCGGCCCTGGTCACCTCCACGAGGTGCGGCGGCACCGTCCAGCCGTCGACCACCTCGGTGATCGCTCCCCAGTGGACCAGGAGCCGGAAGTGCTCGCCACGGATCGACCAGAGCGCGCCGGCACTGGCCAGCAACTGGACCGTCATGACCGGATCGGACTCGCCGAGAGCCTGCCGGAGCATGTCGGCGAGGTTGCTCTCTTCGGCGCGCAACGCGTCGACGGCCGCGAACTGCGCCGGGCCGAACAGCTCGAAGGCGTGCTCGAGGGCGTACGCCGTCGCCCAGGCCCGCTGCGCCGCCCGGGCGGGCGCCTCCTCGCCGGCCTCCCCCAGCCGCAACCGGCCGAACTCCCTGACGGTCTCCAGCATCCGGTAGCGCAGGCCGTACGCCGTCTCGCGGACGCTCAGCATCGACTGCTCGGTCAGCGCGTCCACGACGCGCAGGGCGTCCTGGCCGAGTATGCGCTCGGCCGCGGCCAGCGTGAAACCGTCACCGAACAGCGACAGCCATCGCAACGCCCGCCGTTCGGGCTCCTCCAGCAGGTTCCACGACCAATCGATGACGGCCAGCAGCGTCTGGTGCCGGTCGGGGGCCGTACGGTTGCCGCCGCGCAGCAAGGCGAACCGGTCGGCCAGGCGCCGGGCGACCTCCTCCACCGACATCGCCCGCACCCTGGCCGCGGCCAGTTCGATGGCGAGCGGCAGGCCGTCCAGACGGGCGACGATCTGCTCGACCACTCCCTCGTCGATCCGCACACCCGGGCGGGCGGCCGTGGCGCGCTGGCGGAACAGTTCCACCGCGTCACCCGTGGGCAGCTCGCCGAGCAGGTAGACGCGTTCGGCGGGGATCGACAGGGGGGCGCGGGAGGTGACCAGCACCCGCAGGTCGCGGGTCGTGACGGTCAGGAACGCCACCAGGTCGGCGACGGCCTCGATCACGTGCTCGCAGTTGTCCAGGATCAGCAGCGCCGGAGCCTGGTCGAGGTGCTGGGCGATCCGGGCGCGGACATCGGAGCGCTGCCTGGCGGTCAGGGCATGGCGCCCGCTGACCGAGTCGCGGACCCCGAGCGCCGACCCCACCTCGCCCACCACGCCCTCCGGCGAGGAGACGCCGACCAGCTCGACGAAGTGGGCGACGGGCTGGGCGGCGTTCCTGCCGACGACATGGGCCAGCCGCGTCTTACCCAGCCCGCCGGGACCGACGATGGAGACCACCCGGGTGGAGGCCAGCAGGGCGTGCACCGCGCGGATGTCGGCCTCGCGGCCGAGCAGCGAGGAACCGTCGAACAGGATGCCCTCGCGCACCGGCCGATCGGCGAGGAGGAGTCCGGCGTACACGCGGGCGAGCTCGGGCCCTGGTTCGGTGCCGAGCCGCGCGGCCAGACCCGCTCGATAGCGCTCATAACGCTCCAAGGCGGCGGCGACCCCTCGGACGGCGGCCTCGCTGCGCAGCAGGCAGGCGAGCACCTGCTCATCGTGCGGCCGTTCGGCCGCGGCCTCCTCCAGCAGCGGCAGCGCGGTCTCGTGGGCGCCGCCGCGGCCCCAGGCGATCGCCGCGACCCGTCGCGCCTCGGCCACCCACCCCGCGGCCATGCCTCTCAGCTCGTCGAGCGCGCCCGTACCGCCGTCGGGACCGCCCACGACACCGGTCGATCCGCCACCCGAGACACCGGTCAGGCCGCCGCCCAAGCCGCCGGTCAGGCCGCCGCCTGAGACGCCGGCCGGCCCGCCGGCCGATTCGGGGATCGGACCGCGGGCCGGGCCGCCGTCCGATCCGCGCGCCGCGCCGCCGGTCACCAGCTCCATGGCCTCTTCGGCGCGGCGCCGCGCGAGCGCCACGTCGTCTTCGCCCAGCGCGGCCCGTGCCTGCTCCACGAGCGCGCCCAGCAGCAGCGCGTCCACCTGATCGGCGGGCAGCCCGAGCCGGTAACCACGCGGCATCCGCACCACGACGTCGGCGCGGGTCGCCGCCCTGGTGCGCGAGACGACCACCTGAAGCGCCTTGGTGGGGTTGGCGGGCGCCTCGTCGGGCCACAACTCCTCGACCAGGCGCTCGTCGGCGACCCCCGCACGCCCGTGCATGGCGAGCACGGCCAGCAGGGTCCGCGCGCGATCGCCGACCACGCGGGCACCCTGCCAGCGGACGCCGTCGAGCAGGACCAGTACGGGGGACACACCCCCAGCTTACGGACGAGTCCCACCCCGGGAGCGTGTCCGCGCGTACCCTTGCGAGCGGATCGGACGAGTCTCACCGCGGAAGCATGCCCGCGAGCGGATCAACGGGCGGTCCGAACGGCCAGGCGGGCGAATCCGGGCGGGCCCTTCACAGAATCCGCCCTACCGGACTACTCCAGCCACCGCAGGGCCGCCTCCAGGCAGTCTTCGGGGGTGCTGTTGAAGGCGATGGCCGCGTCGGGCGCGTGCCGCCGGACCAGGTTCACCACCTTCTCGAAGAGGTCGAGCATCGACTCGTCCTTGCGGATGCCGCCCCCGATCACCACGCAGGCGTAGGCTCCACGGATCAGCGCCTCCTCGATCGCTCCTTCGGGGTTCTCGTCGGGTGCCACCAGGCACCAGTCGGCCTCGATGCCGTGATCGACGAAGCGGGCCCGGCCGCGTGCTATCCCCGTCTGGATGGGCTCGGGGTCCCAGCCCTCAAGCTTCGCGGGGTCCAGACCGATCACCAGCACTCGCGCGTCCGTCACGCGTCCTCCTCATCGCAGAACCGGCACACCGGCACACCGGCTCGTCGCAGAACCGGCACACCGGCGCACCGGTTGATCGCAGAACCGGCACACCAGCGGCCCCCGCCCGCTTTCCCTCCGCGCCGCCCGAAATCCTCACGGCCACGGGATCCCCACCCTCGCGATAGTTGCCCGCCGATGTCCACTCCGTATCGTCCCCCTCAGTGATCCCGGTCGCGCGCGAAAGGACGGGCATGACGGACGAAGTGGTGCGACACGTGTTCGAGCGGGTCGATTCATTCGACCCTGAGAGGTTCACCCAACTCCTGGCCGAGGATGCCACGCTGGTGTTCGGCAACGCCGAGCCGCTGGCGGGACGCGAGGCCATCCTCGCCGGTCTGCGGGCCTTCTTCTCCACCATCGACGGCCTGCGGCATCGGGTCGTCAGGAACTGGCAGGCGGGCGCCGACATCATCGCCGAGACCGAGGTGACCTACCGCCGGCTCGACGGCAAGGACGTCAGCGTCGTGGCCGTGTCGATCTGGCGCACCGGCGGCGACGGCCTGATCTCGGACTACCGCATATTCGTCGATCTCGCCCCTGTGTACGCGGCCTAGGAACCGAACTGGTCCACCTTGCCCCCGCGAGTCCCACGCGGGGCCCCAGCAGAGCGCATGTCCGCCCCACGTCTCGTGAGCGTGGCCGACCTCAGCATCGAAGTTTTCGACGCTGAGGGTCACAAGCATTCACGAGTCTTGGGATTCTCCCCTCCCGTCGCCACCATATGCACAACCACTGCGCGAACTGGGAGTTTGCATGACAAAGCGCCTTTACGCGGTCGCCGCAGCCGTGCTCGTCGTCACGGCGCTCGCGGGCGGGTGCGGCCGCTCCTCTTCGGGGACGAGCGCGTCCCAGGGCGCCGCGACGGCCAAGGGCACGACCGCCAAGGATCTCGTGCCGGCCGACCTTCGCGAGCGGGGCGTGCTCCGGCTGGCGACCGCCGAGGGCTACCCGCCGATGGAGATGTACAAGAAGGGCACCCAGCAGCTCACCGGCGTGGATCCCGACCTCGGCGCGGCCATCGCCGAGAAGCTCGGGCTGAAGTGGACCATCACCAACGCGGCCTTCGACGGGCTCATCCCTGGCCTCCAGAGCGACCGGTGGGACCTCGTGCTCTCCTCGATGAGCGACACCGAGGAACGCCGGGCCGCCGTCGACTTCGTCGACTACTTCAACGCGGGCGGGGCCGTCATGGTGAAGAAGGGCAACCCGGAAGGCGTCAAGGACCTCGCCGACCTGTGCGGCCGTACCGTCGTGCTCGCCAAAGGCAGCTCCAACCTGGCCATCGGCGAGAAGCAGAACGAGAAGTGCGGCAAGAAGATGACGATCATGCAGAGCGAGGACGCCCCCACCGGCCTGCTCAGCATCGACTCCGGCCGCGCGGTCGCCACCATCGTCGACTCCCCGGTGGCCGCCATGTACGCCGGCGAAACCGGCAAGTACGAGGTGCTGCCCGGCCAGTACGACGCCGGGCCTTGGGGCATCGCCGTCGACCGGCGCGACACCGGCCTGCGTGACGCGGTGGCCGGGGCCATGCGGGAGCTGATCGCCGACGGCGGCTACAAGAAGGTCCTGGACACCTACGGCGTGGCCGCCAACGCCGTGCCCGAGGCGATGGTGAACACCAAGCCGTGGAAGTGACCGAGCTGCCCGTGGACGCGGTACGGCCACCGCGCCCAGGACGCTGGCTGGCCGCGGCGGCGGCCGGGCTGTTCCTGGTCTGGCTCGCCTACACGATCATCGTCAACCCGAACCTGCACTGGGACGTGATCGTCGCCTTCCTCGGCGACGGCAGGATCCTCGGCGGGCTGTGGGTCACCATCCAGCTCACCGTGCTGTCGATGGTGATCGGACTGGCCCTCGGCGTGCTCACCGCGGTGACGCAGCAGTCGGGCAACCCGGTGCTGCGCGGGTCCGCCGCGCTGTACACGTGGTTCTTCCGCGGCACGCCGCTGCTGGTCCAGCTGATCTTCTGGTTCAACATCGGCCTGGTCTTCCCGACCATCGCGATCGGGGTGCCGTTCGGCGGCCCGAAACTGGTCGAGTGGCAGGCGAACGAGCTGGTCACGCCGTTCACCGCGGCGCTGCTCGGGCTCGCGATCAACGAGGGCGCCTACATGGCGGAGATCGTCAGGGCGGGCATCCGCTCGGTCGACGCGGGCCAGCGGGAGGCGGCCGAGGCTCTCGGCATGTCGCACGGCCAGGTGCTGCGCAGGGTGGTGCTGCCCCAGGCGATGCGGGTGATCGTGCCACCGACCGGCAACCAGTTCATCTCCATGTTGAAGACGACGTCGATGGTGTCGGTCATCGCCGGAGCCGAACTGCTGACCGTCGCGCAGCGGATCTACCTGGGCAACTTCGAGGTCATCGCGCTGCTGGTGGTCGCGTCGATCTGGTACGTGGTGCTCACCACGATCGCCAGCGTCGGGCAGCACTTCATCGAGCGGCGGTTCGAGCGCGGCCACGACACGCTGCCCGCCAGGATGCGCCGCAACCTGCGGCCGTTCGCCGGAGGTGGGGTCTAGTGGACCGTCCCATGGTGGAGATCCGCTCGGTGCGCAAGCGCTTCGGCGCGCTGGAGGTGCTGAAGGGCGTGAGCCTCGACGTGCCCGAGGGCGGCGTGGTCTGCGTGGTCGGGCCGTCGGGGTCGGGCAAGTCCACCCTGCTGCGCTGTGTCAACCGGCTGGAGACGATCGACGCCGGCCGGATCCGCGTGGACGGCGAGCTGATCGGGTTCGAGGAGCGCGACGACAGGCTGCGCCACCTTCCCCCGGCGCGGCTGAACCGGCAGCGTCAGGACATCGGCATGGTCTTCCAGCGCTTCCACCTCTTCCCGCACCGCACGGCGCTGGAGAACGTCATGGAGGGGCCGCTGGTCGTCGGCCGGGTCCCCCGGCGGGAAGCCCGGCGGCAGGCCGAGGAGCTCCTCGACCGGGTGGGCATGACCGACCGGGCCGGCCACTACCCGGCGCAGCTCTCCGGCGGCCAGCAGCAGCGGGTGGCGATCGCCCGCAGCCTGGCCATGCACCCCAAGGTGATGCTGTTCGACGAGCCGACCAGCGCGCTCGACCCCGAGCTGGTGCAGGAGGTGCTGGCGGTGATGCGCGACCTGGCGGCCAGCGGGATGACCATGATGGTGGTGACGCACGAGATGGGCTTCGCCCGCGAGGTGGGCGACCACCTGGTCTTCATGGACGACGGCGTGATCGTCGAGCGGGGCGACCCGCGTGAGGTCCTCGCGCAGCCCCGCAACGAGCGCTTCCGCGCGTTCCTCGGACGGGTGCTGTGAAACTCGACCTACTGGTCCGGGGCGGGCTGCTGGTCGACGGCACCGGCGCCCCGCCGCGGTCCGCCGACGTGGGCGTGGCCGGAGGGCGGCTGGCCGTGCTGCCCGCCGGGTCGGGCGCGGACGCCCGCCAGACCCTGGACGCGGCCGGGCTGGCCGTCGCCCCCGGGTTCATCGACGTGCACACCCACTCCGACGGCATCGCGCTGCTCGGCGGCGACCGGGAGCTGGTCCGCGCCCCGGTGCTGGCCGGGGTGACGGCCGAGATCTGCGGCAACTGCGGCTCCGGCCTGTTCCCGGCGCTGCCCGGACGGCTGCCGGAGCTGCGGGCCGAGGCGTCCGTCGGGTTCGGTGGCGACGTCGGCTTCTGGGAGGACTTCGCCGGGTTCGCCGCGGCGCACGCCGCCGTGCCGCGCGCCAACCACATCGCCTCCCTGGTGGGCCACGGCACTCTGCGCGCCGGGGTGCTGGGGCCCGTGGACCGTCCCGCGACCCCGGGCGAGCTGGCGGCGATGTGCTCGCTGCTCGACCGCTCGCTCGCGCAGGGGGCCGCGGGCCTGTCCACCGGGCTGATCTACACGCCCGGCACCTACGCCGACACCGGCGAGGTGGTGGCGCTGGCCGCCGTCGCGGCCCGGCACGGCAAGCCGTACGTCACCCATCTGCGCGACGAGATGTCGCGGGTGGAGGAGGCCCTGGAGGAGGCCGTGGGGATCGCCCGCCGGAGCGGCGCGGCGCTGCACGTCTCGCACCACAAGACCGCCGGCAAGTACGCCTGGGGCCGCACCGAGCGAACCCTGCCCCGGCTGGCGGACTTGCGCGCCGAGGGCCTCGACGTGACCTGCGACGTCTACCCCTACACGGCGGCCAGCACCCATCTGTCGGCGATGCTGCCGCCCTGGGCGTCCGACGGCGGCACCGCCGCGCTGACCGCGCGGCTGGCGGCCCCCGGCCAGCGCGACCGGATGCGGGCCGCGATCGCCGAGGGCGTGCCGGGCTGGGAGAACACCGTGGGCAACGGCGGCTGGGACCGCGTCGCCATCGCCCGCGCCCCCCGTCATCCGCACACCGAGGGTCGCACGGTCGCCGAGCTGGCCGCCGCGCACGGCCGCGACCCCTTCGACGTGGCCGCCGACCTGCTGCTGGCCGAGCGCGGCGAGGTCATGATCATCAGTCACTCGATGGTGGAGGACGACGTGCGCCGGGTACTGGCCGCGCCGTACGCGATGATCGGCTCGGACGGCGTGCCGAAGCCGGGCGGGCGCCCCCATCCCCGCTGGGCGGGCACCTTCCCCCGCGTGCTCGGCCGCTACACCAGGGAGCTCGGGCTGCTCGACCTGGCGACGGCGGTGCGGAAGATGACGGGCATGGCGGCGAAGCGGTTCGGGCTGGCCGGACGCGGGGTGATCGCGGACGGGGCGCACGCCGATCTGGTGGTGTTCGACCCGGCCACGGTGCGCGACGGCGCGACCTTCGCCGAGCCGCTGCTGCCGCCGGAGGGCGTGCACACCGTGGTGGTGGCGGGCCACATCGTCGTACGGCAGGGCGAGGAGACGGCCGCGCGGCCGGGAACGGTGCTGACGCCATGATGATCGCGATCGCGGTGCCCGGTGAGATCGCGGTCGGCGAGGACGCCGAACTGCCGCTCGCCAGCGTCGGCAAGCTGCCTCTGCTGGCGACGGTGGCGCGAGCCATCTGCGCGGGCACGCTGGACCCCGCCGAGCCGGTCGAGCTGCGCGAGGAGGACCGCGTGGGCGGGTCGGGGCTGCTGCGAGCCCTGTCGGGACGCCGGTGGCCGGTCGCCGACCTGGCCGTGCTGACCGCCGCGGTGAGCGACAACATCGCCACCAACGCGCTGCTGCGCCGCGTCGGCCTCGACCGGGTCGCCGAGGAGTCGCGGGCGCTGGGCCTGCGGCGTACCCGCGTCCTGGACCGCATCCGCGAGCCGCGCCTGCCCACCGACCCGCCCGCCTTCGCCGTCGGCACGGCCGGTGAACTGGCCCGGTTCGCCGCCTCGCTCGACGGGCGGGAGGAGTGGACCCGGCTGATGCTCGGCTGGCTCGCGCACAACACCGACCGCTCCCTGGTGCCCGCTCTCCTGCCGCACGATTCCGAGGACCGCCGACCGGTGACGACGGCGCCGCCCGGCACCGTGTGGGTGGCCAACAAGACCGGCACCGACGACGGCGTGCGCGCCGACGTCGGCGTGATGGTCGGCGACCGGCGCATCGGCTACGCCGTCCTCGCGTCCGGGCCGCCGGGAAGCGACCACGAGCTGGTCACCCGCGTCCGCGAGGCCGGCGTCGGCATCGGCCGCCTCGTCGGAGCCGCCCCGGCCGCCCCGGCCGCACCGCCCGGGCCTGTTCCCGGCGGGTAGCGGACTCCCCGGCGGCGCCGCGCCCGGCGGAAGCGGACACGGCGGAAGCGGACACGGCGGAAGCGGGCACTGCGCCGGCAGGCACGGAGGCAGCGGGAACGGAGGTCCTCAGGCCGTGGTGCTGCGCAGGCGGCCGGCGGCGTCGCGGAGGTAGTCGAGGAACGACCGCAGGGCAGGGTTCGGGTTGGTCGGCCGTACGGCGGCGCCGATCTTCCGGTGCAGCCGGAGCCCCTCCACCTGGCACACCTGCACGCCGGCGGCCCCGTGGGCGCCGAGGCTCGGCACCAGGGCGACGCCGAGCCCGGCTCTGACGAGGCCGAGGGTCACCTCGTAGTGATCGCTGCGGCAGCGGATCCGCGGGCTGAACCCCTCCAGCGCACCGGCCCGTTCCAGCACCGAGATGGGCGCGTCGGTGCCGTAGGTGGTGATCCACGGCTCGTCGGCGAGGTCCGCGAGCCGTACCCTGGCGGCCCGGCCCGCGGGATGCCCGAGGGGCAGAACGAGGAACTGCGGCTCCTCCAGCAGCGGGGCGATCTCCACGCCCTCGGGAGGCGGCCACGGATCCAGGGCGTGCTCGAACACCACCAGGACGTCGAGGGCGCCGCGTTCCAGGTCGGGCATCAACTCGTGCGGCTGTCCCTCCACCAGGTCGAGGTCGACGGCGGGGTGGCGGGCCACGAACGCCGACAGCGCCAGCGGCAGCAGCCGGTAGCCCGACGAGGCGAAGAAGCCGATGCGGAGCTGACCGGCGTCGGCCCTGGCCTGGGCCAGCAGGTCCTTCTCCGCGGCCTCGATGAGGTCGAGCACCTCCTGCGCCCTGGTGGCCAGCCGCCGCCCGGCCGCGGTGAGCCGCAGGCTCTGCGCCCCCCGCTCGACCAGCCCCACCCCGGCCTCCTCCTCCAGCCGGGACAGCTGGTGCGAGACGGCGGACGGCGAGAGCCGCAACGTCCGCGCGGCTCCCGCGATGCTCCCCGTCCTGAAGACCTCCCTGAGCACCCGCAGGCGGTGACTGCTCAACACGCCACCAGTATCCGCCCGATCGCCGGAGCATCCCTTCCGGGCATGGCCGGACGTCCGGCGACTTGCCGCGTCGGGCTCGGGGGCACACCCGGCCGGGCCGGGAGCCGTCCCGCTCAGGCCGGCATCCGGGCTCGCCTTACTTCGCCCGCCCTTGTGGGTCAGAGCGCCAGTGAACACCGGGGGCGCTGTGTTAGCTTGCCCCGGTGGACGACATGCGTGCACGAGCGGAGGCGATCGAGGAGTTCGCGGCGGCACTGCGAGAACTTCGCAAATCCGTCGGCAACCCACCTTTCCGGGAGATGTCCGGCCGGTCGAGGGCGATCTCGCACACGACGTTGCACGAAGCCACGAAGGCCAACCGGCTCCCCAGTTGGGAGACCACCGTCGAGTTCGTCAAGGCCTGCGACGCCGACCCGGCCGCGTACCGCGAACGCTGGGAGAGGGCGAACCTGGCGGTCAGATCCGCCGGGGCCGCAGGCCCTTCGGTCCACCCGGACGCCCTGGCGGCCGGTCCCTCTTCAGCGGCCGGTCCCTCTTCAGCGGCCGGTCCCTCTTCAGCGGCCGGTCCCTCTTCGGCGGCCGGTCCGTCTTCGGCGGCTCGTCCGTCCGGTGAGCTCGGGGCCTCCACCGCGGGCGCCGCAGAAGGCCGCGTCGTGGCCGTCATCACCGGATCACCAGCGCCACGGTCGGCCGGTGAGACCTCGGCGCCTGTGCCCGGCCCCCCGGCCGCGGGCGACGCGCGGCCCGTCCTCCCCGCACCTGGGGGCCGAGGGCGATTCCGGCCGAGCCGCCCGGTCGTGGCCGTGCTCGCGACCGTGGCCGCCGGTGCGGGAATGGCGGTCCTCATCATGGCCGTCGTCGATCGCGGTCCCGGGGCCGACGGGCATGGCCCGACCCCGTCCGGCGGCCCATCGAGGGCCGCGCTGTCGGCGGCCGACTGCCCGGTGCGCCCGACCAGCCCGCCGTGGGCCCCGCCGGCGAACAAGGGTGACTCGGCGGCGTTCCTCGGAGACATCACGCTGCCCGACTGCACGCGCGTCCGCCCCGGCCGCACCATGACCAAGGTGTGGCGGCTCAAGAACGCCGGCGCCGTGCCGTGGAAGGGATATTCGCTGCATCGCCTCGATCTCCCGCAGCGACCCGATCAATGCCAGACCATCTCCGACGTCCCGATCAGGGACACGCCGCCCGGAGAGACCGTCGACATCCCGACCGACGTCACCACGCCGAGGAACCCCGGCTTGTGTTATGTGCGGTTCAAGATGATGGACGGTGCGGGGCGGGTCGCCTTCCCCGGAGGCCGCCCGCTCAACTTCCAGGTCATCGTGGGCTGACGCCCGTTCCCCGCCGTGCGTCACACGGCGGGGAACCCGGTTCCGGCATCCGATGGAGTGGCGGTTCGCCACAGGCCGCCGTGCGCTAGCGGACGTTGTAGCCCTGGGAGACCCAGAACGAGTTCGGGTTCGGGTTGCTCAGGGTCGGGTCGCCGACGCTCTTGGCGGCGAGCTTCTGCCGTCCGGGACGCATCTCGACGTGGGTGTGCGCGGCCCCGCTGGACGACACACCGTGCCACGCCTCGTCCGCGATGACCTGGCCGCGCGCGATCTGCTGCCCCACGCGCAGGGAGGCCAGCGGAGCGGAGTGCAGGTAGATGATGGTCTTGTTCAGCGAGGCGTTGTAGACGGCGATCGTGGACAGCCCCGAGCCGCCGTTGCGCCCGCGCGCCAGGTAGATGAGCTGACCGGCGACCAGGGCGTGGACGTCGGAGCCCACGCTGCGGCGGATGTCGATGCCCTCATGCCGGCCCGAGGTGTGCACGTACCCGTCGAAGCCGCAGCTGATACCGCCGCCGCCGGTCTTGTACAGCGCGTACGACATGTTGACGCGCGCCGACGACGACGGGCCGAACTGGTGGGAGGCGTTCTGGTTCTTCAGGCCGGCCTTGAGGTTGCCCTTGGCGCCGGGCGCGAAGTCCTGGTAGACGCTGCCGCCGTAGTTGCTGTTGAAGTAGACCCGGACGGTCTTGGCGCTGCGGTTCCAGACCGAGGCGGCCGCGTTCTTGACGCACTTGCCCTTGCCGGCGCCGGGCCCCTTGAAGTCGAAGCAGGAGGGCTGCTTGGTGCCGTAGTCGCCGACCGATCCGGCGAAGTCGGAGACCGACCCCTGGTTGCCGCTGTTGAAGTAGTAGCAGAACTCGCCGCTCTCGCACACGCCGTTGCGGGTCGCCGCCGAAGCGGGCGAGGCGGTGGCGAGCGCCGTCCCACCGAGCGCCGTCACGGCGGCCGCAGCGGCGAGGATCTTGTTAAGCGTTCCCATGGTGTTCTCCTTGTGTCCGTGCTGTCCGGTGTCGTGGTGGTCCTGGGGTGGGGGCGGTGTCCGCGGTGCCCGCCGCGACCTGGTCATGTCGGTGCGACCTGGTTTCGGATGGTCAGCGGCGCCGGTACTCCTCCCAGGTGCGGATGGTCACCCTCGGACCGTCGTCCGGGCCGCGGCCGGCGAGCCCGTTCAGCCCGAGGTAGTAGTCACCGATCTGGTGCTGGGCCTGGCTGGAGAGGTCGGTGTCGTTGATGGCGGCGGCGTGGACGTGCCATGGCCATGCGGCCTGATCGGGGCTGCGCACCCATGCCGCGAAGCCGACACCCCGCAACGCGCGGACGACCGCGGTGCGCGTGGCGGGAGTCATCCCCTTGACCGAGATGTCCACGACGCCGCCGCCGTCGTGGGTGCCCGCGGAGGTGGGGTCGCCGCCACGGTTGTACGAGCCCTGCAGCAGCACGAGGTCGCGGCCGAGCAGCCGCTTCGCCTCGGCCAGCATGCTCCGCGTGCGCGTGTCGATGACGCCGCCGCCGACGGACACCCGGGCCCCCGGGCCGATGGTGCGGGTGAGGGTGAATCGACCGGCTCCGAGCCTGGTGAGGGACGCCTTGCCCGGCAGGCCGTTGGCCGCCAAGCCGGTGAAGCCGAGCGACTTCTGGTACTTCGCGAAGGCGGCGATCGTCGTGCTGCCGAAGTACCCGTCCACCCACTTCGCGTCGAGCAGGTGCCGGTCGCGCAGCGCCCGCTCGACGAGCAGCACGCTCGCCTTGGCTCCCGGGGTCAGCGCGTCGTCGGATCGCCGCGGGTCGATCTGAGCCGCCTTGACCGTGGCTTCCATGTCCACGCTCGGAAGGGCCCTGGCGTCGGCCGCCTGCGCCGCCGGCATCCCGGACGCCGCGGTCAGGCAGGCGATCAGGGAGGGCGCCACGAGCGCGGCGGCGCGTGAAGGCAGCTTCATCGATTCTCCTGGTTCGGACGGTGAGGGGGTGGTTCCTGCGGAGGAGTCCACCGTCGTGGATCACTCACGCCGTCCGCGAGGGAATCGTGTTGTCAGCCTGTCCGAACAGGCTCCGTACAGGCGTACGCGCCGCCTGACGGGTGATCCGAGGGCACGCCTTCTGCGGCCCTCCGGCCGCTCCGACGGCTGAAACTTTCTCGTTGCACGTCGGAGGTCTTCATCGTCCCGGCGATGCCGGCAGCACGGTCGATCCGACCGCCACCTGCTAATCGATCCGGCGATCTCGGTATCTCTGCTGCGGCGATGACAGGACCCCAGAGGTGTATCGATCGGATGTATTGACGGAGATGGCCGCGCCGCATAGCTTCCCGGCCAGGAAAGCTAACTACCTCGACATCGAAAGTTTCGGTAGCCGGACACGGCCACTCGGGGCCGGGGGCGACCCCCGGACTTCTGGATGCTAACGCGCACAGACTTCGCAGGCACGCCGCCGCTTGGCCGCCGCGGTCAAGCTCCCACCCCCAGGAGGATCGTTGCATTCCCCCCCTCACTCCCGCAGGAAGGCATTGCTCGCCGTGATGGCGGCCGTGCTGGTGACGGTGCCGGTGACGGCGTTGGCATGGGCGGCGGCGGCGTCGCCGTTGGTCAGCGCCTCCTCGGGGCGGTGTCTGAACGTCGCGGGAAACACCGACGCGGCGGGCACCGCCCTGCAGATCTGGGACTGCAACGGGCAGGCCAACCAGGCGTTCGAGTTCACCTCGGCCGGTGAGCTGCGGACCTACAACGGCACGCGGTGCGTGGACGCCAACGCCGGAGGAACCTCGCCGGGCACGAAGGTCGTCATCTGGACCTGCAACGGGCAGAACAACCAGAAGTGGCGGCAGAACGCCGACGGGTCGGTCACCGGCGTGCAGTCGGGTCTGTGCCTGGACGTGAACGGCAACGGCACGGCCAACGGGACCCCGGTCATCCTGTGGACCTGCGGTGGCCAGGCCAACCAGAAGTGGAGCACCGCCGGAGGCGGCCCCAGCCCGACGCCCACCCCGACGCCGACCCCCACCCCGACCCCGACCCCGTCACCCTCGCCGTCGCCGTCGACCAGCCCGCCGCCCGGCACGAGTGCACGGCAGAAGGTCAACTTCAACCGGGGGTGGAAGTTCATCCGTTCGGACGTGACCGGCGCCCAGAACCCGGACTTCGACGACTCCCGATGGGTCCCCGTCGCGTTGCCGCACGACTTCGTCGCCCCCTACAACGTGGGCGGCTCCGCCGGCGGGGCGAGCTTCTATACGGGCGCGGGCTGGTACCGCAAGCACTTCACCGTTCCCTCGTCCTGGAGCGGGAAGCGGGTCGAACTGCAATCCGAAGGCGCGTTCTCGGTCACCGACGTGTGGGTCAACGGCACCAAGATAGGCACGCATCGGGGCGGCTACACGGGGTTCGCCTTCGACATCACCGCCTCTCTCCGTGCCGGTGACAACGAGATATCGATCCGCGTGGACAACCGCTGGCAGGCCGACCTCGCCCCCCGGACGGGCGACCACCAGTTCAGCGGCGGCCTCTACCGCGACGTCTCCCTGAACGTCACCGACAACGTCCACGTCACCTGGTACGGCACCTTCGTCACCACCCCGGCGCTCACCAACCCGACGTGGGACACCGGCAACGCCGCGTACTACAGGAACATCGACCTGTCGCAGTACCCCGGCGACACCGACCTGCGCGCGAACCTCGCCGCCCGCCGTTCCAACGTGAGGGCGCAGACCGAGGTCCGCAACGACGGCTCCGCCGCGGTCGACGTCTACGCACGCCAGGAAGTGCGCAAGCAGGGGTCGAGCACCGTGCTGGCGAGCTTCGACTCGCCCGCCAGGACGCTCGGCGCCGCGGCCACGACGACGCTCGACGCGCTGAGCGGTTCCCTCTCCAACACCTCCGCCATGCTCCAGGGTCTCGATCTCTGGGCGCCGGACAACCCCGCGCTCTACACCGTGACCACCTCACTGGTGGTCGACCGCACCCCGGACGGCGTGGTCAATGACGGCTCCGTGGTCGACGCCTACGACACCACGTTCGGCTTCCGCAGCGCGCAGTGGAAGGTGGACGGCTTCTACCTCAACGGCGCCAAGACGCTGCTCGTCGGGGCGGACGTGCACCAGGACCACGGCGGCTGGGCCAACGCCGTTCCCAACTCCGGATTCGACCGTGACGTCCGCCAGATCCGTGAGGCCGGCATGAACTTCATCCGGGGCTCGCATTATCCCCACGACCCGTCCTTCGCGGACGCCACCGACAGGCTCGGCGTCATGTTCTGGTCGGAGGCCACCTTCTGGGCGACCGCCACCGCCGGCAAGGAGCCCACGCCGACCGGCACCGTCAACGACTACCAGGCGGACGGCTATCCGCAGAAGACGGCCGACCAGGCGGCCTTCGAGCAGAGCGCCATGGACGGTCTCCGCGACATGATCCGCGTCAACCGCAACCACCCCTCGATCATCAACTGGTCCATGGGCAACGAGGTGTTCTTCACCTCCTCATCCACCCTGGGCAACGCCAAGGCGCTGGTGAGCAAGATGCGCGACTACTCCCACCAGCTCGACCCGACGCGCAAGGCGGGGATGGGCGGCGTGCAACGCAACTCGCTCGACCAGCTCTCGGTCAGTGACGTCGCCGGGTACAACGGCGACGGCGGGAAGATCACCAACACCTGGATGCCGAACGTCGTCTCGGAGTACGGCTCCTACACCTCCGACCGGCCCGGCACGTACGACCCGACGTACGGCGACGTCAAGGACCCCTCCGACGGCACCAGGTTCAGGCTCACGACCGGCAGCGCCGGACTGGCGATCTGGGCGGGCTTCGACCACGGCACGATCTTCAGCCCCGCCTACGCCCGGATGGGCATGATCGACTACTACCGGCTGCCCAAGGACCAGTGGTACTGGTACCGGGCCAACAAGTCGAGGTGGTCGAGCAGCACCACTATCGCCGACCCCACGCAGGTCGCCCGCGAACAGTCCACCAGCGGAACGGCGACCCGGATGACCCTGGAGGCCGGCAGGAACTCCTCCACCACCATCACCGATGACGGCACCACCGACACCCAGCTCGTGGTGACGATGCGGAACGCGTCGGGCGCCTGGGTCAACGACACCCGCAACGTCACGCTGACCGTCACCAGCGGCCCGGGCATCCTGCCCGGCGGCAAGTCCTACACCTTCACCCCGAACGTCTCGGCCTTCAACGGCAAGATGGCGATCGAGTTCCGCTCCTTCTACGCCGGCACCACGACCATCACGGCGAAGTCGTCCGGCCTGCCCGACGCCACCATCACCATCACGACCACCGACACCGTCGGAGCGGCGGGCGAGACCGAACCCGCCAACTTCGGCAACTCATCCCTCTGGGGCTGACCCACCCCGCACCGGGCCGTTTCCCCGCGGAAAAGCCGCCGGGAAACGGCCCGGACCGGCCAGACCGGCCGGACATATACGGCCTGCTCCTTCTCGGCTCCTGTGACCAGCACAATAGGCGGAATCGCGCCGGGATCGAGGGCGGTTCCGCTGTGCTGCGGCTGGACGCGAACGCTCTCTCGCAGGTGGGAACCTCGCCCTGCTCGACGGCCATTGTCGCGTTCCAAAAAGTTCCGTTGAGCGCATTGACTCTGGCCGACCCAACGTCGAGCATCAGGGGTCGAGCATCCCGGGGGGGCGTCGCCATCATCGGTTCGTCCCAGCATGGGACGGGGGGGAGCAAACATGTCCGTCATGTCCAGCGAGTCTTCGGCTGGTGCGGCGTTACCCAAGGGCTGGCAGGCCTTCGCCGCCAAGCCCGACGAGACCACGGCCAAGGCCGTCGCCAAGGTGCTGCAGGAGGAGATGAACCCCTCCCAAGCGGACGCCTCCATGAAGCTCATCGCCAAGACGCTGGCCGAGCGTTCGGCGCGCGAGCGCAGCAAGCTGTCACGGCTCATCGCCTCCCAGCTTCGCGGCGACATCGCGCGCGGCTTCGTCAAGGCGTACGCGCGCATCAACACCGGCCACGAGTCCAAGGAGTCGATGGTCGAGTACTTCTACGCGTTCGGCCACCTGGCGACCAGCACGCTCCCCGGCGCGAAGGCGCCGAGCACGACGCCGGTCGGCCTCGACCCGCTGAAGCTCGACCCGGTGAAGGAGCACCTCGCCGCCCTGTCCCTCATCAAGGACACCGACGATTCCAGCATCAAGCGGCACCGGAACAACATCGTGGCCTCGTACTGCGCGTTCGGCATCCAGAACGTGCGGCCCAAGCCGCACATGGTGCCTCTGCTCATCGACTTCTTCGCCGGGTCGACGGGCGGCGTCACCATCGAGACCCAGCGCTACCTCGCCCGCGAGCTGTTCCCCTGGCTGCAGAAGGACCCCATCCCGGCGGACCCCAAGATCCTCACGGCGCTGTACCACGCGGCGCTGATCCTTCCTTCATGGTCCTTCAAGCCCTTCGCCGCACAACTCAAGCTCGACACGATCGGCGACTCAGAACAGGCCCGCCGCCTGCGCGCCCTCGTCGGCAAGACCCTCACGGGTTGACCGCGGCGTGAAGAACGGTCATGACGAGGCCGGCGCCGCCGCTCCGGACGTCAAGGCCGCCTGGACGATGCGGATCGCCTCACTCGTGTCGAGGCCGACGCTGGCGATCACGGCCGCGTAGTCGGCGGCGGCCCGGCGGGCCCGCTCGCGGCCCTCCTCGCCGGCGGCCGACACGAACGAGCCCGCTCGCCCGCGCGTCTCGATCAGCCCGGCCTCCTCCAGCTCACGGTAGGCCCGGCCGACCGTGTTGACGGCCAGACCGAGGTCGGCCGCGAGGTGACGGATGGTCGGCAGCCGGGCGCCCACGGCCAGCGTGCGGTCCTGGATCTGCCGGGCGAGCTGGGCCCGCAGTTGCTCGAACGGCGGCACCGGCGAGGCCGCGTCGATGACGATCATCGGACGCTCATGGCCCGCCGGGCCACCGTCGCGCTCGACGGCGTCCTGGCGCACAGGGCGGCGCATATGGCCACGCCCAGGAGCAGGTAAACCACCGCGGCGGCGCTCCACCACCCGGGCGCGGTGCCGAACAGCAGCACCATGGGCAGCGCCCACTGCGCGCTCGGCGTGGAGAGCTCGCGGGCGTCCTCGACGCGCATGATGACGTCGGCGGTCAGCGACTCCTCGTCCTCCGCCACGACCGGGCGCCGGAGCAGGTGGCGCAGTTGCACGGCGAGGATGGCCGTCACGCCGAGCATGCCGATCAACAGGACGACGGCCAGTCGCCGCACGGCGGGGTCGGGAACGGCCAGGGCGCTCCCGGTCAGCACCATCGCACCGGCGAACGTGGCGACCAGGAAGACGGCGTACGGCCGGCCGAGCACGGCCCGCCAGCCGGGCTGGATCAGATGGGCGGCCCTGCGCGACAGCGTCGCGCCCGCCCGCTGGTCGACGCGCCGCACCCACCAGTCGAGCAGCGACTGTGCCACCAGCAGCCCGGCCACCAGCGCGGACAGGGCCACCAGCGGCAGCGGGCCACGCGACGGGAAGCCGCCACCGGTGAACCCGCCATAGGTCGCGGCGAGCGCACTACCGATGATCAGCACGGCCAGCATGACGCTACCGGCGATACGGGCGCGCCGCCGCGCCGCCAGGCGGCTGGCGAGCAGTGGGGTCGGACGGGCGCCGGCCAGGTCGTGCCGGGCCAGCCACTCGCCCGCCAGTCGCAGATCGGCCGAACGGACCGATGGGCCGGCGTCGGATAACGGTTCACGAGTCACAGCGCCTCCTTTGTCGCAAGGTTTGTATCAAGATGATGCGTCATAGCTTGCGACAAAGTCAACGTCCCGCGCTCGGACGCCGTCCGGACAAAGGAGAAGGCCCGCCCCGGGTTTCCCTGGTGACGGGCCTTCCGGCCGGCGCGGCCGACAGGACTCCAATACCTGACCTTCTGATCCGTGGAGGAACGTCAGCCCGTCCCTGACAGGTCCTTCAGATGGGCGGCGACCTCGTCCGCCTCGGGGACGTCGAGCGCCTGGTAGAGGGCCAGTGCCTGTCGCCAGTGATGGCGGGCCTCATCGATGTCGCCATCGGCCTTCGTGGCGTGGGCGAGGCCGTTGTGGGCGCGGGCCTGCTGGTACCGATCGCCCAGCTGGCCGGCGAGGTCGAGCGCGAGGATGTACTGGTGGCGGGCCTGTTCAGGCCGGCCACCGGCCAGATGTGTCTCCCCCAGGTCGTTGCGGACGTCGATCTCGCCCATGGGATTGCCGATCTCGTGCCAGAGGGCAAGGGAACGGTGGAGATGGTCCACCGACTCGTCGAGATGGCCCTGCCTTCGGTACACCGCGCCCAGGTTGTTCAGCGCCGCCGCCTCGCCGGAGCGGGTCGCGATGTCCCGGGCCACGGTCAACGCCTGCCGGTGATGGTCGAGGGCCTGCTGGTACCGGCCGAGCCGCTGGTGCACGTAGCCGAGCTCGTCCAGCGCGCTCACCTCACCGATCCGATCGCCCAGTTCGCGAGCCAGAGTGAGGGCCCACCGCTGGTACTCGAGGGATCGTTCATAGTGCCCGAGCCGCTCAGCGACCACGCCGAGGTTGCCGAGCGCCCGGATCTCACCGACCCGGTTGCCGATCTTGTCGAACAGGCTGCGAGCCTGCTGGTGGAAGTCGATGGCCTCCCGGTAGCGGCCGGACCGCTCGGCCACCACACCGAGGTTGCCGAGTGCGCGAGCCTCACCGGCAGGGTCGTCGATCTCCCGGGCCAGGTCGAGAGACCGCCGAAGATGTTCCGCCGCCTGGGGGTGCCGGCCCCGACGGAGACAGCCGATGCCGAGGTAGGTCAGCGCATGGACCTCGGCGGCACGGTCGCCGCTGCTGTGGGCGGCATCGCGCGCGTGGGTGTGAGCGGCGACGGAGTCGGCATAGTGGCTTCCGGCATCCAGGTAGCGGAACAGGGTGGTGGCGATGCGGGTGGCGTGGGACGGCCAGCCATGTGCGGCGGCATGACCCGCCGCGGCGATCAGATTCGACCGTTCTTCGTCGAGCCATCCGCGGGCGGCCGCGAGATCTTCCAGAGGCGGAATGGACATGACAGATGGGGGTACGCGTGGCCGGCTGTGCTGTTCGGCCGGGATCAGCAGGTCCATCGCGGCCGAGGCCGTGAACAGGTGGTAGTCGAAAAGGCGGGTGAGAGCGGCGCGGCGGGCGGCCGGGCGATCCTCCTCGTCGGCACGATCGGCGGCGTACGCACGAACCAGGTCGTGGAAGAAGAATCGGCCCGGGACACTCTGCTGCAGAAGATGATCGCCGCATAACTCGTGCAGCCGCCGGCCGGTGGTCCGCACGTCGTGGTCGGTCAACGCCGCGGCGGCGTACGCGTCGAAGTCCTGGCCAGGGTGGACGGCGAGGAGGCGCAGCAGCCGTTGGCGGTCGGGCGACAGCCCCTGGTAGGACAGCCGCAGCGCCATTTCGACGCCGGTGTCCAGCCGATTGTGGCGGTGGCGCGCTTCGAGCCGGTCCGCGTGGTCGGTGACCGTCCAGTCGGCCTTGGCCCGCATGTGCCCCGCCAGCAGGGCCAGCGCCAGCGGCAGGTGCCCGCAGCGACGCGCCACCCTCTCCAGGGCGGCGGGATCGTCCCCCATGGCGACGCCCGGCACGGCCGAGAGGAGGTAGTCCTGTGCCTCGCCGGGCGCGAACACGTCCAGCGTCACCTGCGTCGATCCCGGAAGGGTCGTCAGGCTGCGCCGGCTGGTGACCAGGGCGACGCATCGGGGGTCGTCGGGTAACAGGGGCTCGACCTGCTGCTCGGTGGCGGCGTTGTCCAGTACGACGAGAGTCCGGGTGCCGGCCAGCCGTCTGCGGTAGGCGGCCGCGCGGTCCGCGAGGCGGGGTGGGATGAGCGTGGCCGGCATGCCGAGGAGCCGGAGAAACCCGTCCAGGACCGCATCCGGCTCGGCAGGTGGCTGAGCCGGGTCGGGGTGGAATCCTCGTAGATCCACGAACAACACGTGGTCGAACGGCTCGTCGGCGGCCAGCACCCGGCCCACCTGGAGTGCGAGCTGTGTCTTCCCGACACCGGCCATGCCCTGGATGGCCGAGACGACCGTCGCGCCGGCATTGCCGCCCTGCCGTAGTGACCGTCGAAGCCGGTCGATCTCGGAAGAACGCCCGATGAAACCGGAAACGCTCCCGGGCAAGGTGCCCTGCACTCGTACCTGACGCGCGGCCTGCGTCTCACCGTGGATGACGCGGAGCACCTGACGCCACTGCGCGAGATAGCCGGCATCGTCGTGCAGCGCCTGTACCACCGCGACCAGCAGGTCGTCGTTCACCCGCCGGCGTCCGGGCCGGAAGCAGTCCGCGATGGTGCTCCTGCGTGCCAGCTCACCGGAGGGCCGGCCCGCCGCGAGCCAGGCGGCGTTGATACGGTCCTTGATCACGTTGTACGACGGGTTGCCGGCCCAGATCTTCAGCCGCTGGGCCTTTTCGATCAGTTCGTCCAGTGACCGTGCCTCGCCCGGATCCGGTAGCGGGACACCGTCTGCGGCGGCGGATGTGCGCACCCACTCTCCTCATGACCTCCGCCGCCCCCCCGCGGCGTCCGATCTTCGCAACGGTAGTGCGCGCCTCGGCGCCCGCCAAGTGCGAGCGTCCGGGATCGTCCGGGAATCCGCGCCACGGGCCATCCACCCGCCACCATCGGTGTCGCGCCGGCCGTGCCGGCCGGTGTGAAGGACGACGTCTGGGGCGGATCACCCAGCCCGAACGGGGAGAGAACATGCGACGAAGCATCCGGATCACACGGACGCACTGCCGACGCCGTACGTCGGCGACCTGATGAACGACAATGTGCTGACAGTCAAGATCTGGCGGGGCTGACCTGCCGCACCGGATGGCTCACCGGCCCGCCAGGCGGTGAGCCATCCGCGCGCCCGCCGACGGCTCACTCGGAAACAACACACCAAGTGAAGCCAGGCCGCCACCGCGGCTCGCCTCACGTGACGACACGGCCGGCCCGGCCGTCAGTGGTCGTCCCGGTCAGGCGGAGCAGTTCGACTTGCACGAAAGCCGATTCGGACGGAGCGGCATCGACGTAACTTCCAACGCCAATCGCCTACTTATTGACATCAACAAGACTTCATTGACCAGAGAGGTCGCAGAAAAAGACAGATGACCCCTCGCAGAAATAGGTAAAGTCGGCGCGACCGCACTGCTTGACCATCGAATGGGAACAACATGCGTCCGCACCCTCTGTCACTTGCCCTTCTGCTGTCCTCCCTGACCGTTGCGGCCTGCGGCAGCGGCGAGCCCGAAGGCGCGGACACACCGCAGGAGACATTAACGAGACTCACCGCGTTCATCGCCAACGACAAGGGCGAGGACGCTTGCGATCTGATGTCGCCGGCCGCGCAGGAGTTGTTCGCGCGCGAGAATGAGATGAGCACCTGTGAGCAGGCCGTCAACCTGTTCCACGGCAGGATCACCGATGCGGACGCCTATCGGAAGATGGTTCCCTCCGGCCTCAAGACAGAAGGCGCCAAGGCCGAGGTCAGTGGATATTGCGGCGAAGGATGGACTCTCTCCGCGGGCACAAAGCCATCGGAGACCCCCAACAGGCTGGGAACCTTGACACTGCGCAAGACCGAGAAGGGCTGGCTGATCCACGACTACGTCAGCAGCAGGAGCTACTCAAGCTGCGGCGGGTGAGCCGACACGATCACCTCCGCGACGCCAAACCACCCTCGCGCAACCCCTCGGCCACACCGGCAACGAGCCTAGCAGCGCCGACTCCGACCGCCCCTGGCGCGCCCCAGCACGCGATCATGCCATGACCGAAGGCGAGCGCCGAAGAACCTGCCTTACCTCCATCAGAGCGAACCCCAGCAGGTTCAGTCCGTGCCACGACTCCGGATTCTCGGCTTCCTCGTCGTCGGCCGCCAATCCGATCCCCCATACACGATCGACGGGACTCGCCTCCACCAGCACCCGCTCACCAGTTCCCAGCAGGAACTCCCGCAAGTCGGCATGCTGCTCGAACTACTCCGCCGGCCACCACTGCGACAGACACCCGGCCCCGGCCCCACCGGAACGCGGAGGTCGATGCCCCCAGAACATCAAGTACTTGATCCGCTCACCCCGCTTCGCCACCTCGACCAGTCCAGCCACATCCCGCACATCGACCGCCTCCGCCATGCCCGCACCCTCCCAAATCAGGATGGTTCAAGCCAACACCTTTCCGAGTGATCGCGTACGTCCCGCTTTTCAGGCGGAACAACCACGCTGCTGGCGTACCGCAGACCATGGTCAGAGAGTTGTGACCAACTGTCGAAAGACGCTCCCGTGCGGGGATGTTGCTATCACTGCTGCTGTCAACGCAGCCATGGTCATCCCGTGACGAGGCGTGCGGCAGCCTACCTTGGCCCGCGGAAGATCAGTGGCGGACGGCCGGTCGAGCCGTCCGCCACCCGCCACCGCACCCGTGGAGGAACTCGACGCCACCACACCCTTGTCTCTCTCACCCGCTGCCCTTTCGTGCCGTCATCGACGATGTGCCAGCGCCCGGCCCAGCAGCCGCGCCGCCTTGCGGGGCACCCCCATGCTCTCCGGGATGGTGACTCCTCTGTCATTCAGCATTCCCCAGCACGACAGGTGAAGTCCGTTCTCCCAAGAAGAGACGGCACCCTCGGAAAAGCAGGCGAGAAGACCGCTCCGCAGGGCGGGCGCGTCGGCGAGAAGCCGATCCGAGACGAACAGATCGCCGGGTAACAACGTTTCGGTGTCCTTCATCAGCGTGTGCGTCGTAGGCGTGGAGATTGCGACACCGATTTCTCCGTACAACGGGTCGGCATCCACGATGATGCGGCGCACGAGGTCGACGAAGTCACACCCGCGTTCGCGCGCCCTGCGCAGCTCGGCGCCAGACTGCAACTCCTGCGGAACTCCGAGTGATTTCGCCGCTGTGAGCAGGGAAACGGCGTGATCGTCATCGCGGTCCGCGAAATCGTAGCCGACCACGATGAGACCCGACGGCTTGCGCCGGAAGCCCATCCGGATGGCGCGTTGTCCGGGATCGGCGTCGGAGGCGATGGCCAGCAGGCGGTCCGGCTTCAGGCCGAGCTCTTGGTAGTCGGCTCCGAGATCACTGACCATCTTGAACCCCCGCGCGCGGGGGGCCACCCCTATCACGCCGGTCGGCTCGGCTCCCGCGGCGATCAACGCCACGCACACGCGCGAGAAGAGCGCCCTTTCCCATATTCCGCATAGAGCCCTGCACTCAGATGCGGAGGTTCCGGATAAAGGTCGCTCCTGTCCATCGCCTCACCTTACTTCAGCTGCTCGAGTATTCTGCGAAGCTGCGATTGACGACACGGAGATTCTGGCCGCACGATTCAACGACTCGGGCGTATTTGAATGGCTTAGAGATTGGAGGGGCGCACGAAAACCGCTGCGGTTTCCGCACGACCGATGAGGACTACATCGAGGCGGAGAAGATCGAATGGGAGGTGATAATTCGTTGGGGTAGAGAGATTCGCGAGCAACGCGGGTGGCCTCGTCCCGCTTTCCAGGGAGACCTACGGGAAAGCCAGCCCATTCGCTTCACGGACCTGGAGCGCATCGCGGGGGCGCGCCCTTCGGGGCCGGTATCTTGACGGCGATCACGAAATCCACAGCGGGCCGCTCAGCGTAGTGAACCGTGCCGACCTCGACAATGGAGTCCTTGTATTTGACAGGAGACATGAAGGCGAGAAGTCAATTGAAAACGTCGGACATCTCATTGCTTACTCAGCAAAACTCCTTGATCTTATCTCACACATAACATGTCGTGCTGTGGCAGGTGTAGCCCATAGCTACGACGATCTGTACGAGGTGGGGCAGCTCGGTACCATGACGACTTCTCTTGCTAGTGCTGTGACCGCATAGGTTCGCCCGGTATCCGGGTCAGGCCTTGATCGCCAACCGAGGGCATGTGGAACGCCTCGGCGAAGCGTTGTCGTACCCCCGGTGTAGCGTCCGGGCCGGAGTCGGGTTCATGCTCTGCGGTTAACGGAGGCACGCGGATGACGAGTACGACAGGCGAGCCCGTGGTGGTGGTGTCCCGGCGCATCGGGGCCCCGGCGGAGGAGATCTTCCGGATCCTGGCCGACCCCGGACGGCACCCGGACCTCGACGGCTCGGGGATGCTGCGCGGTGGCGTCTCCGACGCCGTGGTCTCGGGCGTCGGGGACGTCTTCGTGATGCGGATGCATTACGAGCGATACGGCGACTATGAGATGAACAACCACGTCGTCGAGTACGAGCCGGACCGTCGCCTCGGCTGGGAGCCGAGGCCCGGTCGCGGGCACCCGGATGCCACCGCGCCCGGGGCCGCGTGGGGCCACCGCTGGATCTTCGATCTGCTCCCGGACGGAGCCGGGGCGACGGTCGTGACCGAGACCTTCGACGGTTCGCGCATGCCGGAGGACAAACGCGCGGAAGTGGACAGCGGGCGCGCCTGGTGGCAGACGCAGATGGCGAGCACCCTGGAACGCCTCGCCGAACTGTGCGCCGCCCGGTATGCGGTCACAGCACTAGGGAGATCTCGCACCGCGGCTGAGGAGACACGTCCACCTGCCTAAAAGTAGGGTGCCGGCGAAGCAGGTGGCCGCCTGGGGCGGGCAGCAGCGTGGAGGCCCTCCTGCCGACCTACGCCAAGTGCCTCGTGGGTCAAGACGAGACCTCCATGCGCTGGATCAGCGAAGTCCTACGCCCCAGCACACGGGAAGGCATTGGGAAAGACGGGTCGGACGCACCGGATCACCCCCACCCCCCACCCGAGGGTGCCACGGGGTGCCACGCGCAGGGGTAGAGCTATCTCCCACCCCTCGAGGGCGCGGACCGCGAGAGACGACCGGGACAGCATCCCGGGGCATCACTTCCCCAGATGGCGAAGCGATGGACGCAGACCCTCGGCGCTGCAGGGGCACACGCTGTCGTGTATCCCTCCGGCCGGGCACCGCAGTGACGGTGTCGCGATTCGCGGCGTCCCCTTGTGGCGCTTCGCCCCCGGGGGGCGGCGGTTCAGCAGTCGATGGTGACGGAGTAGATGTAGCTTCCGGTGTTCTCGTACTGCTGGCCGGGAGGCACGGAAAGGACGACCTTGCCGCTGCTGTTTCGCAGGTGAGCGGTTCCGTGCCCATAGTTCTTGACGCTGGCGACGCCCACCGGGAAGGACCAGTTACCACATGAGGTCGGTATGTACTCGATGCCGGTCCAGCTCGCCCCCTGCCAGTAAGCACGAGTAGTTTTGCGGGCAGTAGCTGCTGGCGCTGGCCGGCGGCGCGACGGCCACGCCGAGCCCGGCAAGAGCGATGGCGGATGCTACCGCCGCAAGCATCTTCCTCATCGAGATCTCCGTTTCGTCTTGGGCCACCTCGCGCGCATGACCCTCAGCATCGAGAGCATCGCCGGCACCCGGTCGGTGCCTCAACGGCGGCCCGGTCCTGGAGAGGATGACGCCCGCGGCTTGCCACGAGCTGCGGACCGGCCAGCTTCTGCAAGCCCTGCATCGCCCCGATGACCTGCCCGACCTCACCGGCCGCGCCGTCATAAGCGCGGTGAAAGACCGGGATCGCGCCCTCGCCGCTGACCGCGATCCCGGCTTGAACCTGCTTCAGATCCGGCCGCCGGTCCTTGGGGTGGCCGAATCGCGGGCGGGCGAAGGCGGGATCGGCATCGTCGTAGTCGCCGTGCAACGAGATGGAGGTCATGTCCCAGTGCAGGCGCGTCACGTCCAGGCCGAACGCCTCGATCGCGGCCAGCCCGACCGACCCGGCCAGCAGGTCCAGATGCGGCGATGGCATCCAAAGCGCGGCCGATGCGGTCATCGTTGAGCAGATCAGGCTCGATACCGAAGGCCTCGCCCACCGCCCAGGCACGCGCCCACTCCTGCACGTGCACCAGCGGCGCGGGTGAGGTCAGCCGGTTGGCCACCAGCACCTCGATCACCTGCCCATGAGTCAGCTCCGCGACATCCCGCACCGGGCAGGCCGCATCCACCAACTCCCGGATCCGTAACCGCGCACAAAACCCCGCGATAACCGGCAACGCCTCGAGCATCTTCTCGACACTGGCCCCGCCCCACTGCGCACGCTGTCTTACCAGCCAGGTCATACCGAAACAACGATCACCACAGCAACCCAGCGATCTCCATTCAACCCGACCTGCGGAAAACGGGGCTAGCCGCTCTCACTGCCGAACAGCATCCGCTCGTCACGACGTGACAGATGCCTGCGATGTGTTTGAGGCAGCCTGCGTTGCGTCAATAGACGCTCCAGGAATCTGGTCCCGACCATCCTCAAGGTCACACGCAGCTGCTGACCGCGCCCGCATCTTCCTGGCCGACCGCCCACCGTGCGGCGTACACCTTGCGCTGTGGCCGATCACGGTCCACCAGCACTGAGAGGCCGGTCCGGGAGATTAAGTCCGTTCCGCCCGCAGCCCACGGGATCACCCTCACGTAGGGCGTCGCGTACACAATTCGAATCTAAAACGACACGGCCGCGATTCCGGACGACGACAGAATCCGACTTCACAGCGCGCCCGCGGCGCCCCATTGACCGTTCTCCCCGAACGCTGGCACGAGGTTGTCCAGGCGCATCCAATGATGAACGCATGTCGATCCGTAGTATGGGACCGCCTTTGTTGAGAGTTCGCTTGTTGAAGCCGTCCCCCGGAGGCCCCAATGACCCACCAACCTGTCATACCTGTACCCGAGGCTGCCCCCACCCGGCCTCGTCCGCGTGCGCGCTCCGTGAGCGTCGTGCTCGCCATGCTGGCCGCCGTGGTCGCCGGCATCGGGCTGGTCGCCGGCACTGCCGGTGCGGCGACCATCCAGTCCGCAGTTCCCGCAGCGGCCACCCCCACGCCGAGCAGCACTGCGGGCGTCCTGCCGACCCCGAGCACGACGCCGACCATCTGCCCCACGTCGCCGACGGCGCTCATTCCATGGGGGACGGCGAGCCCAGCCGTGGCCAATGGCGACACCGTGCCGCCCACGCCGCACGGCGGGCCGGTCTTCACCGAGTGCGGACCGACCGTCGTGGTCAGCTGGGCGCCCGCCACCGACAACGTCGGCGTGGTCGGCTACTACATCCTGCGCAACATCAACCAGTCCGAACAGTTCTACCGCTACTTCGTGACGGGCACCTCGTTCGCGGTCAGCCACGTTGAGGGGCACGAGGTCTACACGGTCACGGCCGTGGACGCTGCCGGCAACGCCTCCGGACTTGGCCAAGCCATCACGGGATGCTGGTCGGCGTCCTGCCTGCCGTCGCCGTCGCCGTCGCCGTCTGGTGGGTACCCGTACGGCTACCCCGGCAATCAGATGCTGACGGTCAACGGGTCAACCGCCACCGTGAGTTGGGCCGCGGCCGGCAGCGTGCCTGTCGTGAGCTACCTGGTCGGCCACCAGTGGTACGAGGTCGGCGGGACGGTCCACGCCGAGTTCGTCACCGTTCCGGGCACCACGACCAGCCAGACCCTCAGCATCGCCGCCCCCGGCCTCCACACTTTCTGGGTCAGCGCCCTGGACGCGGCGGGCAACATCTCGCCGGCGCCCAACTATCTCGACTACGGTGTCCCCGTGCCGAGCCCGACCGTGCTCCCACCCACCAGCTGCACGGTCACCTACACCATCAACAGCCAATGGCCCGGCGGATTCCACACCGACGTGAAGATCCTCAACACCGGCAAGACCACCGTCCACGGCTGGCGGCTCACCTTCACCTTCGCCAACGGCCAGACGATCTCCCAGATCTGGAACGCCGTCCAAGTATCCAACGGCGTGTCCCCCACGGTCGCCCACGCCGACTGGAATCCGGACATCGCGGGCGGGGCCACCGTCTCCTTCGGATTCATCGGCACCTGGACCGGCACCAACTCGCGGCCCGTGGAGTACGCGCTCAACGGGTCGAAATGCTCAGCCGCCTGACCGGCGCAGCGGAGGCGCCAGCGCGCTGATCCGTCGGCTCGACGTCGTGGAAACGGATCGGCTCCGACCTGATTCTGTCGGGATCGATCTGACACACCCTGGGGTGCGATCCCGGCCGACCCGGCCTGGATCCCTGGCAGCCCTCACCGCAGTCGTCACAGACGCTAACCCGGTGGCCACGCCTCCGGCCGACCCCCGGCGGGCCGCCTCGATAACCAGCATGCACTGACCGTAACGGGAACAAGCCCCATCGTCAGAGGAAAGCCGTCGAAACGTCAGGGACCGTCTGCGGCACCGGACCAAGGAATGGCACGGTGTGCTGTCGGCCTGCGAGACTCTGTGGGAAGGCATCGGGAAAGATCAACCGGAGTCAACGGCTGACGGCCGGACATAGCCGGACACCGGCAACTGATCTAGAACACGAGAAAGCCCAGATCATCGGCTGATGATCTGGGCTTTCGTGCTGCGCGGCCGGGAGGACTCGAACCCCCAACCTTCTGATCCGTAGTCAGATGCTCTATCCATTGAGCTACGGCCGCCTGCTTGCCTCGACAAGCATAGCGGGTCTTCGGGGGTGCGCCGAACCGATATCGGGGGCGAGTTCGCGTCCGGTGGGAGTGGCCGCTGGGAGGGCAACCGGAGGGGCGCGGTGGTTGCGGAGAGGGTGGGAGTTGGGCGGGGCGACCGGGCGGGGTCAGGGGGCGGTGATCACGTGGATTTCGAAGCCGTCGCCGCTGACCACCTGGCCGGAGCGGATCTTGGCGCGTTTGCGCAGCTCCACCTCACCGTCGACCATGATCTCGCCATCGACGATGAGCAGCCCCGCCACCCCGCCGGTCTCGGCGATGTCGCAGATCTTCAACAGGTCGCACAGCGGGATGTACTCGGTGTGCAGGCGGAAGGTCTCCTCCCGGAATCTCGCGTTCACGTCATCAGCATAGGCATCACCCGGCAGGCCGGAGACATCGGTGATCGAGAGCGGGCGGGGCCGCCAAACCGGACAATACATCTGCAAAGTTTCGCGTTCGTGGGCGTGGCGCGATCCGGGGGTGGCAATGAACCACCTCGATCACATGAGGTGGCTCTGAGGGTCAGGACCTGCGGATTGAAGGCATGAACCATCAGCCAGGGATGTTCGGGACAGGCGGTCTCTCGGCGCAGGTCGCCGTGGCCATCGCGCTGACCTGCCTCGGAGCCGTGGTCGTCGTCGCGGCGCTGCTCAGGCGACGGCGCCACAAGGCGGTGGTGGCGCAGGCGCACACGGAACACGTCACCGAGCTGACCCGGAGCCTGCTCCGCACCCAGTACGACTATCCGCGCCCCAGCCTGGCCGACCTGGTGCAATCGAGCCGGAAGAGCGGCCTGACGATACGCCTCCACGTGGCCGGCTCGCCGCAGATGCTCCCCGACCCCGTCGACCTCGCCGGCATGCGGATCATCCAGGAGGCTCTGACCAACACCGTCAAACACGGCATGCCGAACGCGACCGTGGTGCTGGGGTACGGGCCGGGGCTGCTGACGGTGACCGTGGACAGCCCTATGAACGGGAAGACTCCCGCCTCCCGGGGTCCACACGAAGGACTGGCGACCATGCGCCGCCGCGCCGAGAAGATCGGCGGCTGGGTGTCGGCCGGGCCGTACCAGGGCGGCTGGCGGGTCCACGCGGAACTTCCGTTCCGATAGGTGTCAGCTGCCGCGCTCGGTCGGCGATGAGGCGAGCCCGTGCGTCCAGTCGGCCGTACCGCCGTACCACCGGAGCGCAGGTCGAGCACGGAGCCGGATACTCGGCAATCTCGGCGAGCTCGGGCTTCGCGGCCGCGTGCAGGCGGCGCTCCTGTGCGCGGGCCCGTGAGGTCAGCAGCCCGCGCTGCGAGGTCAGTCGGTGATGTAGAGGGAGAGGGACTCGGCGACGCAGGCCGGGCGGCGTTGGCCTTCGACCTCGATCGTGATGCGGAGGTTGGACAGCGTGCCGGAGGGGGTGCCCTTGACGTCCACCAGCTCGGCTCCGGCGCGGATGCGGCTGCCGACGGGCACCGGCGCCGGGAAGCGGACCTTGTTCAGCCCGTAGTTGATGCCCATCTTCAACCCGTCGACGCGGAACATCTGCGTCATGAAGGACGGGAGCAGGGCCAAGCTGAGGTACCCGTGGGCGATCGTCCCGCCGAACGGCCCGTCCTTGGCCCGTTCTTCGTCGACGTGGATCCATTGGTGGTCGTCTGTCGCGTCCGCGAACAGGTTGACCTGTTCCTGAGTGACCTCGCGCCATTCGGTGTACCCCAGGTGCTCACCGACGGCGGCTTTCAGCTCGGCGACTCCGGCGAAGATCCGCATGCCCGAATCTTATTCGGCCTTCTCGGGCACGGCCAGAGCCGACCAGCCCGAGTAGCGCGTCACCTCGACCAGGATCACCGGCCCCTCCGGCACGCGACCACGATATTGCGGGTACTTCGCGACAAGCGGGGCGAGCAGTGCGGGGAGACGCTCGTCCCCCCTCTCCACGACCGTCGCGAAGCCGTCGGCCCGCACCCACCACAGGGTCGTCCAGTCTTCGTGGTAGTGGTCCACGAGGACGCACACGTTCGGATTGACCTGGATGTTCCGCAGGCGCCGCAGCCGCGCGCCCGACTTGGGCTTGTGGTCGACGGCGGTGACGAGGCGATCGCCGTCGAGGGCGAAGGTGACCGGCACGAGATGCGGACGGCCGTCATCGCCGACGGTCGCCAGCCTCGCCACCCGGGCCTCGGCCATCCTGCCGCGGGCCCATCCGGCGCCGGCCCCGTCCGAACCGATCTCGACCGTGCCCACTCGCGTATCCAAGCACGTCCCGCCCACGCGGACGGTGACCGCCACGGGCGGGCCGGCTCAGACGGACGAACGCACGCGGCGGCGCCGGCCGGGTCGTGCCAGCAGCCAGGACGGTCAGGAGGGACCGGGGCTTCAGAACGCGGCGATGGTGGCCGGCGCGCGCTCGGCTCTGCTCAGGGCGCGCAGGACGGCCGTCGCACCGTGGCGGCGCACCGCGAGGCGGGACAGCAGGCCGACCACCGTCTCGACGGCGCTCTCTGTAAGTTCCGGAGTCGGGACCCCGACGCTGACCGCCAGGTCGTCCGAGTGGACGGCGAGCTCCATCAGGCGAGTGACCAGCAGGTCGTCGAGCGTCAGCGACCATGGCCCCCAGATCGGCATCCGGACCGTCCGATCCGCCGTCCCCGGCAGGACCTCGGCGAGCTCCTCGACGGCTGAGGCGGCGCGATCGGCCAGGGCAGCCGGCCCTTCGGCCGCGACCTCCTCGCCGCCGAGCCGGATGCCGACGTTGAACTCGTCGTCAACGCTCGCGCCGACCCACCGCGCCCGCTTGTAGTGCTCCAGGAGCGGGATGGTCTCCTCCGAAGGGACCGGCCCCGCGAGGACCTGCCGGACGACGAAGATCTGGTAGGCCAGGTGGCCGGCGAGACCGCTCACGGCGAACTCGGGCAGTGCGCTCGGCTCCTTCCAGGCGCCGGCGACGGCCGGTTCACGCAGCAGTCCCACGGCCGCGCGCGCCGCGGACAGGAAGTCGTCTTTGATGCCGCTCATCCCTGTGCTCCCTTCACGAGCCCATACCGCCTCACGATCTTGTCACGTCCGGTATGGGCGGTGAAGCCGAAGCTCCCTTCCGACCGCCGAGCGGGAGCGACCGCCGACACGAAGCGACCGCCGACACGGAACAGCCACGGCCCGTCGCGCTCAATGGGCGCGGCGCAGGGGTGGGCGGCGGGCCCAGGTGGCCCAGCGCCAGAGCCATTCGAGTGGGCCTTGCCGGTACCGGCGCAGCCACAGCGTGGACCACGACCACTGGACGGCGAGGATGGCGCCCGCGAGCGCGAACACCGCCGTCCACGACGAGCCGGCCGGCACTCCGAGGACACGGACGGCGAACAGCACCAGCACCGTCGCGGTCAGGTAGTTGGTCAGCGCCATCCGGCCCAGCGGCTCGAACACGGCCCGCAGCGCCGGCCGGAGCGGCGTCCTGAGCAGAAGCAGCAGGACGCACACGTACACGCCCGCCAGCAGCAGTCCGGGTACGGCCAGCGCGAGGGCGGGGCTCAGGCCATGGGAGTCGCCCGCTCGCGGACCCCCCTGCCACCACAGGGCGGGCGCCGCCCCCGCCGCGAGGACCAGGCCGAGCACGGCCGGACCACGCGCCGACCGCTCGATCCGGTCGACCACCCCGTACCGGGTCAGCGCGGAACCCAGCAGGAACAGCGCGGGGACGAGCATGGTCCCGCCGCCGTAGAGGGTCAGTGCCACCGCGGCGAGCACAGCGGCGAGGACGGCCACCGCCCAGCGCGGCAGCCAGGTCGAGGGCAGCAGCACCAGCAGGCCCACGACGGCGTAGACGGTGAGGATGTCGCCTCGCCACAGCAGCATGTGCGCCAGGCCGAGGCCGGACAGCACCAGCAGCCGGCGCAGCAGGACCACCCGCGGATTGGCGGTCCGGTCATGGGCCGATCGCAACAGCAGCGAGAATCCGACGCCGAACAGCAGGGAGAAGATGGGAAAGAAGCGCTGCTCGACCAGCATTCCCATCCACGGGCTCTCCAGGGCGGCGGACGAACGCCGCATCGCGTCGTCCACGTTGGCGATCGGCTGGACGTTCGCCAGCAGGATCCCGCACAGTGCGAACCCGCGCACCACGTCCAACGCGACGATCCGCGTCCGACGCGTGGGAGCCGTCGCGGGGGCACGACCGGAGCCAAGCGTCGAGGGGGCATGACCGGCGCCGAGCGTCACGGGAGGATGATCGGCACCGGACGTGGCAGACGTTCGACCGTCGATGGGCGCCGCGGACGGACGACCGGCGCGGGGCCGCGCGGGCCCCGCGCCGACGTGGGACGCCAAGGGTGGGGGATCTTCAGGGGGCATGGTGTCATCCTGCGGTCCCCCGCGCGCGCGGACATGAGCCGAAAGCCCGGTTCACCATCGCCACGGCCGTACTTTCGGCCGACCGGACACCGAGGCGACGACCACCCGCATGGTCGCCGGTCGGACACCGAGGCGACCACCGTGGTCGCCGGTCGCACATCAAGACGACCACCGTGGTCGCCGGTCGCGCACCGAGGCGACGACCAGTGGTCGTCTTGCTCACAGGAGCTCGACCAGGCGGCCGGCGACGCCGGATTCCAGCACGATCACCGCGCCGATCGCGACGAAGACGAGCGGCACCAGCCAATGTCCGAACCGCTCCACGAACGCGATGATCTTCTTGTGGGAGCCGAGCCAGTACCCGGCCGCGCACCACACGGCGATCAGGACGGCGAACGCGGCGATGGTGACCAGACTCGCCGTCAGGCCGATGGTGCGGAACATCGGCGTGTACACCGAGAGGTTGTCCGCGCCGTTGGCGATCGTGACGCCCGCCACCGAGAAGGCCCCGCCGGCCACGGCCACCGGCGCCCCGCCCTCCTGTCCCCCCTCACGCCCGGCACCCCGTCCACCGTTCCGGTCACGATGGCGGGCGCGGAGGGCGGAGATCAGACCGCGGATGCCGAAGGCGAGCGGTACCAGACCCAGCAGGCCGACCCAGCGGTCGGGGATGATGGTGAGGCCGAGGGCGGCGATCGCGGAGACGGCGACCAGCACGGCGATGCCCGCGTACTGCCCGGCGACGATCTGCCGTGCGCGGGGCTCGCGGCCGGCGCGGGCGGACAGGAACAGCACGGTCAGGATGATGATGTCATCGACGTTCGTGCCCGCGAAAACAGCGCAGGCGGTGCCGAGGGTCGCGACCAAGCCATCCATGAACGGCCAGCCTATGGCGAATACGATCGCGCACTCGACCCGGTCGCGGCCCAGGCCGCAACGCCGACCACCTCGCTCCTACCGGGCATGGAGGACCAACCGGATCTCCCATGACCGGCAGGACTGCAGAGGTGCCGTCTACGTCTCAACGTCGGCAGACGCCATGGCCGCGGGAACCGGCGCACGACTCCACCAGCGGCGAGCCTGGGTCGCCACCTCCAACTTCAGCTCGTACGGTGGCCAGGTGGACGATCCAGATCTCGCCTTCATCGCCGGCCTGCCACGCGTGCGCGCCGCCGCCGGTGCGCTCATCCGCGACGACGCCGGCCGCGTCCTGGTGGTGCGTCCGACGTACAAGCCAGGGTGGGACATCCCGGGCGGCATGATCGAGTTGGACGAGTCTCCCCGGGCCGCCTGCGCACGGGAGATCAAAGAGGAGCTGGGCATCGTCGCGTCGCTCGGAGCGATGCTCAGCGTCGACTGGGTTCCGCCGCGTCCTCCGTGGGACGGCGGCCTCATGTTCCTCTTCGACGGCGGTGTGATCACTGCGGCTCAGGCGGCGGACATCCGCCTTCCCGCCGACGAACTCGACGGCTTCATGTTCGCCGCATCTGAGCAGTTCGATGACCTGCTGCCGTCGTCCCTGGCGCGGCGGGTGACCGGTTCCCTGCATCGGCTGGGCGCCGGCGCCTGTTACCTGGAGGACGGCCTCCCGGTGGACTGACCGGCCACGCCGCCCGGCTTCACAGGGGCGTGGCCCTCGGCTCAAGTTGAGACGACAACGGGCCGGCTCCGCGCTCGAGTGCGTCGCGGGTCGCGTCATTCTCCGCGACGCCCGAACGGCCGCCTTGCCCGTCGGTCACTCTGGCGGTTCTCGCAGGCTTTCCAGTTCTACCTGCTGTGCCGCCAGGATGCGGGCGATGGCCAGTTGGACGATGGTCTCTATGGCCTCGGGGTCGGCCGCGGCCGTCGACTCATAGTGCGTCAGCGCTTTCCGGCAGGCTTCGACGGCACGGAGCTGTGCCCGTGCTTGCTCGGCCTGTGCGCGTTCTCGCAGGGGGATGACCCCTCGCGCCCTGTGTTCTCGCAGGTCCGTCAGGGCGTCCAGTGCGGCTTGTTCGGTGAGGTCGAGTTGGGCCTTGATGAGCTCTACAGAGGAGTTCATGGTGGTGCCTTACGTCCTTGACCGGCGCTCGATGCGTCCCGTTCGTCGACAGCGTTGTCCTTAGCGTGGTCCTTGCGGTCCCTAATCCCCGTTCAGGTTGGACGCAGGGTCGAGGCACATGGTTGTCCTGCCGTGTCTGGGAATTCCATGAGAACCGCGCGATGCCGCCGGCGACCGGATCCGCCTGCCACGTCGAAGCGCCGAGTCACCGACACCGCCCGGCGACACCTCCACAGCCGGTGTCCGACGTCGACGTCCCCGCTGCCGGTTCTTTCCGCATCCGATGTCCCCACTGCTGTCCTTTCCCACATCCGGCGTCCACGCATTGGGGCTCACCACCCGACGTCCGCCCGTCGGACCCGAACATCCGTCGTCCATGCATCCAGCGTTCAAATTTCGTGGCCGCGCATTCGCAATCCGCGATCCCCGGTCTTCGTCTCCGGATCCTCACATGATGATCTCCACCCTCCACATTACGGCGGCACGATCTTCACCCGCCATTTTCCTAACGCCTCAAACATCGATAAGAGCCGACATAAACCTTAACTCGGACGCATACCGTCACCGGCTGGATACCATCGGATCACCGGGCCAGGCGAGATTTTCCGATGGTCCCCGAATCTCATGCGAGGGCCTTTCGGGCCCTGTAGTACTGGCAGGAGCCGCCGTGAACCCCGCCTCCACGCCTTCCCCGCCGGAAAATCCGCCCCAGCCCTCTCCGCAAAGCGGCGGCGAGATCCGCCCGAACCGTTGGCGGCCGAGCTGGAAAGCCATCTTGGCTCTGCTGGCCGCCACCGCCGCCGGGGTCGCGTCCACATTGCTGGTCGACGGAGTGAACTCGGGCGTACGTTACGTCACCCAGCCGAAAGACCCCTTCGGCTGGACGGTCGACCTCAACCCCGAGGACGCGGACTACTGCCACAAGTACGTCATCGACCACGACCTCAAGGAGGTCGGCCCTCGCCCGGAAAGCTGGGGCATGCTGTACGGCTGGGCACGCGACCTCAAGGCCGCCGACGGCGAGACCTCGACCGTGGACGTCTACGTGCAGGGATTCACGAGTTCAGCCGTGGTCCTGCGCCGTATCCGCGTCGTCGTGGATCGGCGCCTTCCCCCCCGCCCCGGGTCACACGTACTGGATGGGGGCCGGCTGCGGCGGACGGCTCGAAGTGCGGGAACTGGCGGTGGACCTGGACGCGGCCACTCCCGTGCTCGAACAGGTGGCCTCACAAGGAAGGCCCGCGGCCGAGTTCCCTTACAGCGTCTCGGCAGAGAGCCCCGAGGCGTTCCGCGTCAAGGCCACGACCACGCGGAACCTGTATGAGTGGCATATCGAACTCGACTGGTCGAGCCAGGACAGGACGGGCACCACCCGCATCGACGATCTCGGCCGTTCTTTCCGCACGACCAGGGCGGCCGAGACCGGTTACACCTGGTCGGCACCCAATGCGGACACGACGAAAACCTGGTGTGAGAATGTCCACGGCATCGTCTGCCCGAAGTCCTGAACCGGCGCGGACCGGCACCCGGCATACCCCGAGTTCGCGGAATCCATCGAGTGGGTCGACGAGGGCGCGTGTAGCGGCTCTGACTCGCATGCGGGCGGCTTTCCCGGAGAAAGCCGCGATCACCATTCGGCCTCAGGACAGAAAGCACCGCGCACCGCGCAGTACGGTCCGGATTCGTCGCTGGGTCATGTCGCATTCCAGGCGCACGTCGGCCGGGCCGGACAGGCCGGTGTCCGCTCGCCGGCCTGCGGGCAACCGGTCCGCGTCGAGGCCGTCTCGTCGGGCGATGAGCAGCCCCAGCTCGTACCGGGTCATCGCGTCGGTCCCGGCGACATGGTGGACGCCGTGGTACTCGGACGCGGCGAGTTCGAGGAGCGCCGCGGCGAGATCGACGACATGCACGGGACATCGGACGACGTCGGTGAACAGCCTTCCTTTCACCTGGCCGGTGGCCAGTGAACGCACCAGCGCCTCGTGCGGAGAACCACCGTCACCGATGATCAGGGATGTCCGGGCCAGCACCGCGGTCGGCGCGATCGCGCTCACGGCGGTCTCGGCAGCGGCCTTGGCGGCACCATACGGGGTGATCGGGTCAGGAACGCACGTCTCGTCATAGCGAATCGCGGCCCCGGAGAACACCGCGTCGCTGGACACGTGGACCAGTCGCCCGCCTGTCGCAGAGGCGGCGAGGGCCACGTTCGCGGATCCGGTCGCCGTGGTCGCCCAGTCTGTCTGCCGGTACGCGGCATTGATGACGACCTCCGGGCGAACCGATCGGACCAGCGCGCCGACGTCCTCTCGTCGGCGCACGTCAAGCGGCAGCCACTCGACACCCGTGGTCTCTCCGGACCGGCTCGAATAGGTCGCGATCACCTCGTATCCGGCGCTCGAACTCTGCCGGACGAGTTCGCCGCCAAGGAATCCGCTGCCACCGACGATCAGGACTCTCATGGCCGGTCACCCTAGCCCGGGCCCTCTTCGGCCAGACTGAGCCCATGGAGTACGTCGGCCGGGTGCCCGCACCGCCGCTCGACCGGTTCATCGACGACATCTACTGCCTGACCGGAGTGCCACGCCACCGCCTGATGAACGTCCCGCCGATGCCGTCGGCACACCTGTTCATCAACCTGGGCGGACCCACCCGCCTGTGGGATTCCGACCCTGCGGTACCGCCGGCGGTGTTCGCCGATGGGTGGTTCATGGGTGTATGGACCAGGCGTTTCCTTCTCGAATACCCCGAACGGGTGCGACTCGTCGGCGTGCACTTCAAACCGTGGGGGATCTCGCCGTTCGTGGACATGCCGGCGGACGAACTGCGGAACCGATGGGTGCCGGTCGACGCCGTCTGGCAGCGGTCCGTGGACCGGATCCGCAATCAGGTCGGTGACCTCGCATCCGCCGCCGAAACGTTGCGCGCACTGGAGGAGGAACTGCGATCGCGGCTCGCCGAGGGACCATCGCGCGGTCTCGACCTGGTCCAGCACACGGGTGGACGTCTGGAGTCCTCCCACGGCGTGGTCCCGGTCAGTGTGCTGGCGGATTCCGCCGGGGTGAGCGGCAATCATTTGGCCACGCAGTTCAGGTCCCATGTCGGGGTCACCCCCAAGCGGGTGGCGCGCATCTACCGCTTCGCGCGGCTGATCGTGTCCGTGGACGCGCTGCGTCCGGTCGACTGGTCGGAGCTCGCCCAGACGGCGGGCTACTTCGACCAGGCCCACTTCATCAGGGAGTTCAAGGACTTCACCGGCCACACTCCGACGGAATACCTGGCCCTGCGGCGTCGATTCCCCGCCGAGCCGGGATTCCCGCCGGACAGCGGTCCGATGCCCGTTGATTGATTTTTTACAAGCTCGCTCGTGCCCGGAGACGCCACGATCGGAGGCGAACGCGCAAGGCGACCCAAGGAGAACCCGTGGGCACAGTGATCATGCACAACGTGGCGTCGGTCGACGGCTTCATCGCCGACGAGAACGACGAGGTCGGGCCGCTCCACGATTGGTACTTCAACGGGGACACCCCGATCACCGGAGGCGGTGACCAGCACTACGGCCATTCCGGATCCGGAAGCCGCATCAAGGTCCCACGCGCATCGGCGGAGTACGTCCGGTCGGTGTGGGACGCGATGGGCACGATCGTGATGGGCCGTACCCTTTTCGACCTGGTGAACGGCTGGGAGGGCCGGCCGCCCGCCGGCGAGCACGTGGTCGTGGTGTCCCACCGTCCCAAGCCCGAGGGGTGGCACCCCGAGGCGTCGTACCACTTCGTGGATGACGTGACGGCTGCGATCGACAAGGCCCAGGAACTCGCCGGGGACCGCATCGTCGCCGTGAACGCCGGCGATGTGGGCGGCCAGATCCTCGCGGCCGGCCTCGTGGACGAGGTGGCGATGGACGTGGTGCCGGTGGTGTTCGGGTCGGGCAAACGCTTCTTCGGCGGCATCGACAAGCAGCACCTGCTGGAGGACCCCCACGTGGTGATCCAGAGCGAGCGGATCCTCCACCTGAGGTACAAGGTACGCCGCTAGATCCCCGACGCCGTCGATATCGGCGAGCTCAACACCACACTCCTATGGACGGCTCTGAGCTCCCTGGACTGCAACTCCGCGTCAGAAGTGCATGGTTCGCGGCCAGCTCGACGTCTGAGGCCTGTCCCTGCTCTTGGGCGGGTTCGCCGGCCGTATGAGGAACCCGGTCGGGCCCGCCGTCGCGGATGGCCGCGTGGACCGCATCACCCCTGCCTGAGCCGTGACTAGGGTGCTGTGGTGGGCACATCCCGATCCTCTTGGCGTAACACCACCCATGACTGGGCGGCCGACGTCGATCTCGGTCACCTCGCCGGTATCCGAGGGGACCCGGCCGAGTTCGCCCCCGGCGGCGTCCGGCACCTGATCCTCGAGGTCCTCGCCTACGCGGCCGACGAGGCGGCGAGCACGGGCGCCGGACGCTGCACCGTCACCCTCCACCCCGACGGCTCGGTCTCCGTGGCCGACGAGGGGAGAGGCACCGACACCCGCTTCGATGAGCACGGGCGGCCGGTGAAGAAGCCCGTCATGGCGTCCAAGGACCTGCGTTTTTTCGACGACCCCGGCGCGGAGACGCTTCCCGACGGGCATCCGCGCCGTGGCATGTCCGTCGTCGCCGCGCTCAGCGAGTGGCTCGTCCACACCAACCGCCGCCTGAGTGGATCTTGGGTCCAGCGGTACGAGCAGGGCGTCCCTGTCTCCGGCCTGGAGACCGTCGCCGGCGATGGTGTCACAGGGACGACCGTGCACTTTCTGCCCGACCTCCGCCTGCCCCCACTCGCCGGCGACCTGCGCCGCTTGGCGGACGGCCGGCCTGGCCTGGTCGTGACCGTCGACGACCGCCGTGGTGGCTGACCGATCGAGGTCTGTGCCAGCTGGCAGAACCGCGACCCTGACTGTTCGGGCAGCAGAAAGGCCCCCGCCCGATAATCGGGAGAGGGCCTCTGAAGTGCGGAGGCTCGGGGATTTGAACCCCGGATGGGCTGTAGACCCAAACCGCATTAGCAGTGCGGCGCCATAGACCTGACTAGGCGAAGCCTCCTGGTGCCCGACCGGCCTGTTGAGGGCCTGACTGGCTCAGCACAGAGTACCGGCCTTGATGCTAAGCGGCAAAGTGGATTCGGCGTGGCAACCGAACATGTCGCGCAAGAGCGGTTCGTCGGCCTTCATGCCCGGGCCGCGGGATGTCCGGATGCCGGGGCGGAAGACGGCCGCGCGCCCGGGTTGCGGGGTGTCCGTGTGCCGGGTGTTGAAGACGGCCGTGTGCCGGGTGTTGAGGACGGGCGTCTGCCGGCCTGGCGGTGTTGCATGGGGGGTGGAGGACCGATGGCCAGGGCCGGGGAGTGGGCCGGCCCTGGGGGTCCATGGGGAGGAGAAGGTTTCCCACACACTCTGTCCACAGGCTGTGGACACAGGGTGTCGCGACACCGGCGGTCAGGCGCGGCGCTGGGCCTCGCCCTCGATCTCGATCTTGATCTTCTTGCCGACCAGGACGCCGCCGGTCTCCAGGGCGACGTTCCAGGTGAGGCCGAACTCCTCGCGCTCGATCTCGGTCTCGATCTCGAAGCCGAACAGCTCCTGGCCCCAGGGGTTGGTGCCGGCGCCACCGTACTCGACCTTCAGCGTGACCTCCTTGGTGACGTCACGGATGGTGAGGTCGCCGACGACGACGAGCTCGTCGCCGGAGTGGCTGACGACGCGGGTGCTGCGGAAGGTCAGCTCGGGGAACTTGTCCACCGCGAGGAAGTCGTCGCTGCGCAGGTGGTTGTCGCGGTCGTCGCTGCCGGTGTCGATGCTGGCGGTCTTGATGGTGAGCTCGGCCGAGGACTCCATCGGGTTCTCGGCGATGGTGACGGTGCCGGCGAAGTCGCCGAAGCGGCCGCGGACCTTGCTGACCATCATGTGCTTGGTGACGAATCCCACGCGGGTGTGGGCGACGTCCAGGTCGAAGACGCCGGGGGTCGGGATGGCGATGCCTTCCCAGGTGCGAGTGCTCATGTTCCATCTCCCGTGGACTAGTGGATCGCTGGGCTTGATGCTTGCTCCAACAGATGTCTACCTGAGGAATATTCCACCCGTCAACTAACGTCGTCTAGAGTATGAGCGTGACACCAGCTGACGACCCCCGGCTCACGGCGATGGGCCTGATGGCCGAGGTCTACTTGGGCCTTACCGCGAAGATGAACGCCGCATTCACCGCCTCAGGATTGTCCGAGATCGACTTTGAGACATTGATCCGCCTGTACCGGTCCCCCGGCCGCAGGCTCCGCATGAGCGACCTCGCGGCCCAGACGTCGCTGTCCACCAGTGGGGTGACCCGCGTCGTGGACCGTCTGGAGCGCGAGGGCCTGGTCGAGCGGGTGGCCTGCGCCACCGACCGCCGGGCCTCCTACGCGACGCTGACCGACGCCGGCGCCGCCCGCCTCGAGACCGTGCTCCCCCAGCACATCGAGGACATCGAGACGTGGTTCACCGGCCTGCTGCCCCCTGAGCGACTGGAGGACTTCCTGGCCAGCTTGCGCATCATCCGCGACGTCGTGCGGCCCTGTGCCACCGCCGGCGCGACGGACCTTTCGGATCTCAGCTCTCGACAATCGTGAGCTCCCCGCGGGCGTGCATCTCGCGCAGGCTGCGCTTGGCGAACTTGCCGACGCTCGTCTTGGGCACCGCATCGATGAAGGCCCAGCGTTCGGGCACCTGCCAGCGCGCCACCTTCCCCGACAGGAACTCCCGGAGCTCCGCCACTCCGGTCGTTCCGTCGAGCACGACGCATGCCAGCGGACGCTCGCCCCAGCGTTCGTCCGGCACCCCGATGACCGCCGCCTCCACCACGGCGGGATGCCCCATCAGGGCGTTCTCCAGCTCGACCGACGAGATCCACTCCCCGCCGGACTTGATGACGTCTTTGGCGCGGTCGGTCAGCGTGACGTAGCCGCGCGCGTCCAGTCGGCCCACGTCGCCCGTGCGCAGCCAGCCGTCGTGGAACCGCGAAGGGTCCTCCTCCAGGTGGTAGGACGCGGTGACCCACGGCCCGCGCACCTCCAGTTCGCCCACCGCGACCCCGTCGGAGGCCAGCACGGCGTCGCCCGCGCCGACGATGCGGGCCTCGACGCCGGCCAGCAGCCGCCCCTGCGTGGCCCGCAGGTCCCAGGAGTCCCCGTGGGCGACCGTCGCCAGCGGCGAGGTCTCGGTCATGCCCCACGCCTGCACGACCTGGACCCCGAACTCGTCGGACAGCGCGCGCATCAGCGACTCCGGCACCGCCGATCCGCCGCACGGCACCAGGCGCAGGGACGACAGGTCCGCCCCGTGCCGGCGGGCGTGGCGCAGCAGGTCGCCCCAGATCGTCGGGACGGCGCCCGAGACCGTCGGCCGTTCCTCGGCGATGATCCTCGCCAGGTGCTCCGCCTGCAGGAAGCGGTCGGGCATGACGAGCGAGGCCCCGGCCATCAGCGCGGCGTACGGCAGTCCCCAGGCGTTGGCGTGGAACATCGGCACGATCGGCAGCACCCGGTCGCGGCTGGACAGGCCCATGGCGTTGGCCGTGCACACGCTCATGGAGTGCAGGTAGGCCGAGCGGTGGCTGTAGGCGACCCCCTTGGGGTTGCCCGTCGTGCCGCTGGTGTAGCACATGGCCGCGGCGGCGCGCTCGTCCAGGTCGGGCCAGTCGAACGCGTCCGGGGCCTGGTCGAGGAGCGTGCGGTAGTCGTGCACCTGCTTGCCCGCGGAGGCGAGCGGCGCGGTGTCGGCGGCCCCGATGACGATCACGTGCCGCACGGTCTTCATCTCGGGCAGGATCGGGGCGAGCACCGGGACGAGCGAGGCGTCCACGATGACGACGTCGTCCTCGGCGTGCCCGGCGATGTAGGCGATCTGCTCGGGGAACAGGCGGATGTTGAGGGTGTGCAGGACCGCCCCCATGCTGGGCACGGCGAGATAGGCGGTCAGGTGCTCGGCGCTGTTCCAGCCGAAGGTCGCGACCCGCTGGTCGCCGTCCACGCCGAGGGCGCGCAGCGCGCCCGCCAGCCGCGCCGCCTCCCGGGCCAGTTCCCCGTAGGACATGCGGCGGTAGCCGTCGCCGGTGTACGTCACGACCTCGCGGTCGGCGAACAGTCCGGTGCCGTGCCGCATGATCGAGGTGATGGTGAGCGGATGGTCGGGCATGGTGCTGCGCATCTGACGGACCTCCGCTGGCGAGCCCCGGCCTGGGCGCCGGTTCGTGATTGTCGTCCGGCTCCGAGTCTCGTCCGCTCCCGCGTCTCAGACAAGCGCTCGTTCACACCGGCCCGCGCCACAGAGCCACTCGTTCGCCTCCTCCCCCCGAGGGGGCGACTCGTTCACCTCCACCCGCCGCGGAGGGCGACTGGTTCAGACGGGCTCGCGCCCCATGGACACGTGCGGCCGGGCGTCAGGGCGGCAGGGCTCGACGACGACGAGGTCACCGCGCAGTTTCGCCATCGCGCGGGACACCGTGCTCTTCACCGTGCCGATGCTGATGCCGAGAACTCTGGCGATCTCCGGCTCGGTCATGTCCTCGTAGTACCGCAGCACGATCGCCGTGCGCTGCCGGACCGGGAGCCGGTTGATCGCCTCTTCCAGCAGTTCGTGGATCTCCCCGGGCGTCGGCCCGTCCCTGGACGGCGTCTCCGGCAGTTCCTCCGAGGGGTACTCCTCCAGCCTCCTGCGCCGCCACCAGGAGATGTTGATGTTGACCATCGCCCGGCGGACGTACCCGTCCAGCGAGGCCCGGTCGTTGATCCGCTCCCACGCCAGGTAGGTCTTGGTCAGGGCCGCCTGGAGGAGGTCCTCGGCGTCCGCGGGCTGGCCGGTGAGCTGGTAGGCCATGCGCAACAGTGCCGGACCGCGGGCAGCCACGTACTCGCGGAACTCCTCGTCTTTACCGCTCATGCGATCACCGGTGCCGTGACGAAGGCCATGATGAAACGATCTCGACGTCAGAATCGCAGCCGGACGCCCTGATACGGCTGATCCGTCATCCAGGTTTCGTCCCGGCGACGGCAAAGATCACCACAGGGTCATGGCATGCTGGGGCGTCGACGAGTTCCTCCCGGAGTGGGAAATTTTCTACGCAGGTCGTCGCGGAGGAAAAATCCTCGTCCCGAAATGAGCGGCGGCGGCGACGATCTGTGTGACCCTAGGGGACGACGAGGAGACTCGCGGCGGCGACCGGGGAGGGGCCGATGGGAGTTGAGCGTCGCCATGCGCTGGCGTCGGCCGCACTCGGCAGGACCACCGTCCCCGTGAGGGCCGAGGCCGAGGAGCCCGCCCCGCTCACCGGCGTCGCGGGTCAGATCATCGACATCAGCCCCCACCTGGTGATTCTGGAGAACCCGGACGGCGTGGAGGAGCGGCTCGTCATCGCGCCTTGGGCGACCGCCTGGCACGGCAGCCCCGTGAACCCCGTGGACCTGCCCGCAGGCACCCGCGTGATGATCCGCGCCCGCCAGTCCGGCCGGGTGGCCGAGCGCCTGTGGGGCGACATCACCCGCGTCACCGGCATCGTCCTCACCCTGGGCAAGGACGGCAGGGACCTGACGATCGAGCTCGACGGCGGCCCGCACCGGGGCCGGCGGGTGATCGTCGTCCCCTACGCCGCGTCGGGACGCATCCGGGTGCGCCATCCCCAGCTCGAACCGGGATACCTGTTCGACGCGATCGGCACGCGGCGCGACGGGGTGACCCACGCGCGGCTGCCGGCGACCTCGCAGCCCACCTACCGCGCCGCCTCCGTGCCGGCGCCCCCGCACGCCTACCGGGCGGTCCAGTCGAAGATCTCCGGGGCGGCCGCCTGGTCGGACGCCTTCGACGACGGCGAGGCCGGGGTGGCGTACCCGATGCTGGAACGTGCCGATTCCGAGTGCGAGGACGCGGGCGTGTCCTGCACCGGCCTTCCCTACCTCGCGCTCGGCTCCATGCTGTACGTCGGGAACGTGTGCGAGAGCCGCTCGTCGGTGCTGCCGATCGTCGCCTGCGGATGCATGGCCGGGCGGTTCTGCGACCGGTGCGTGGAGTGCGGCACCTCGCCGCGGGGCCGCATCGCCGAGCTGTCGCCACTGTCGTACGTCGAGCTCGGGGGGGAGCTCACCAACGGATGCTTCAACGCCCGGGTCGGATTGGGGTGACCGTGGACACCGTGACAATCGCCGCCGCCGCGCTCGCGCTGCTCGCGCTGCTCCTGGTGCTCGGCGGCGCGGCGAAGCTCGCGACCGCCGGGAGCGACGCCGATCCGGGCGGGCTGTCCCGCCTCGGCCCCGGTGTGCTGGTGCCCGAGCGGTGGCGCGGGCAGTTCATGATCTTCTGTGCCGCCGTTGAGATCCTGCTGGCCGCGGGGCTGATCTTCACCCGCCATCCTCTGCCCCGCTGGGGGACGGTCACCTTCTTCTCGGTGTCCACCTATGTCCTGTGGGAGCTGCGCCGACGGCGCCCGGACGTAGGCTGCGGCTGTTTCGGCGAGGCGAGCGGCTCCCCGGTGGGGCTGCGCTCGATCGGCCGCGCCGCCGTCCTTGCCGCGATGGCGGTGCTGGTCGCGCTGGTCCCGGTGTCGGGCGCGGACCTGCTGATGCGAGCCTCCTGGAACCTGACGTCGGCGCTCGGAGCCGGCCTGGCGCTGCTGGTGGCCCTGTCGCCCGAGTGGGGCGAGGCGATCGCCCGGCTCAGGCACCGCGCGCCCTGCGAGCAGCGTGCCGTCCCGGCGGCGCGGGCCGTCGCGCGCCTGCGGGCGAGCGCCGAGTGGCGCTCGTACGCGCCGCTGCTGGTGACCGACGAGCCGTCGGACTCCTGGCGCGAGCTGTGCTGGCGCTTCTTCGTCTACCCCGGGCGCACGGCCGTCGGGGCGCGGGCCGAGGTGGTCTTCGCGGTGTACCTCAGCGGGCGCCGGCCGCCGGTGCGGGTCGCCGTCGTGGGCGCGGAGAACCCGGCCGGGGCGGACCTTCTCCGAGAATCTAGCGGTGTATCGGTCGGAGGCTAGAAAGCCCTAGACGACCGGAGACGAACCGGCGAACCGGCCGAACCGGCGGACGGCCGAACCGGCGGACGGGGGCCGCGAACCGACCTGGACGTGCCGGAGAACGGGCCGGAGGAACGCCGCCTGTTCACCAGGGGGCGGTGAGGGTGACCATGAAGGCGGCGTGGTCGGTGTGCGACATGCCGTACTTGTCGGTGCGGACGAAGGCGAACGAGGTGGACGCGATGACGTGCTGGACGTCGCCGTCGCCCTTGCGGAAGTAGCCGGCCGGCACGCAGTTCTGGGCGTTCTCCGGGTCGGACTTGTCGTACTCGAGGTTCAGGTCGCCGCCCACGACGGTGGGCAGGGCGCCGTATTGGGCGTGCGACTGCGGGATGTACTCGTTCATCAACTGCTTGCACTGCTGCAGCGCGACCGGCTCGTCGGCGGCCGACAGGTGGGTGGTGCACGCCCAGAACCCGCCGAACCGGCCGCACCCCCACGCACGTCGTTCGCTGCCGGAGTCCTGGGTGGAGTACCACCCGCCGGCGCTCGCGGTCTTGCCGTAGCGGGGGACGCTGAAGACGGCCACCCCGTACGCGCCGCGGCCGCCGGTGCACTGGATGGCGGCGGCGACGCGCTCGTCCTGCACCTGCCGGAACTCGTAGTCGCCGTTGCCCATGGCGGAACGGAGCGGGGCGACGTCGCCCTCGCAGATCTCGTTGGCGGTGAGGACGTCCGGCCTCACCCGGCCGATGAGCGACTGGGCCTCGGGTACGGCGGCGCCGCCCTCGTAGCAGCCCGCGTATCCGCTGTTGCAGAGGTTGACCTGCAGAACCTTGAACGTCGTGGCGGCCCGCGCCGCGGTGGAGCCTGCCGGCCCCACCAGCGAGCCGAGGAGGACGACGACGACGGCCGCGCGGAGGCCGCCTCTCACGCCGATCATGCGCTTCATACGGCCCATCACCCCGTGCGGTCGCGTAGCCGACTCCGGATCATCACCGCGTTCCATGGTCACGGTAAAACAGCCCTGAATGCTTGTCGATGCCCCGATGTGAGACGCACGGCGGCGCGTGGTGACCGGCCACGCCGACCGGCCACCACGCGACCGCACACCGCGAATTCAACTCTCTACGGCTCTCTAGCTTCCCCTCTAGAAAGCCGTAGAGAGGTCAATGGGGGCGCAGGGACGCTGCGCCCTGTCTCGGGGTGCGGGCGCGGCCTACAGCGGCTGCGCCCGGAGGAACCTGCCGAAGTGCGGCACGGTGAAGGCGATGAGGCCGCGCTCGGCGCTGAAGATGAGTCCTTTCTTGATGAGACTGTCACGGGCCGGCGAGAGGCTCGACGGCTTGCGCCCGAGCAGCTCGGCGACGTCGGCCGTCGGCACTGGCTCGTCGCCGACCGAGGCCATCGCGTGCATGTAGTCGCGTTCGGCGGGGGTGGCGCGCTCGTAGCGACTGCCGAAGAAGCCCACCGCGAGCTCCTCCTCGGCCTCGGGGGCGGCCACCCTGATGTCGTCGGCGGTGATGGGGCTGCGCGGGGCGAGATCCCAGGCGACCTTGCCGTAGGCCTGGACGAAGTACGGGTAGCCGTCGGCGGCCTCGTAGAGGGCGTCGAGCGCCTCGGGGGTGAACTCGACCTCCTCACGCGCGGCGGGGGCGATGAGTGCCAGGTCGGCGGCATCGCGGTCGAGCCGGTCGATGCGCGCGTAGCGGAACAGGCGCTCGGAGTAGCTCTTGCTGGCGCTGAGGACGCCCGGCAGGTGGGGCAGGCCGGCGCCGACGACGATCAGCGGCCCGCCGCTCTGCGACAGCTCGTGACAGGCGGCGCACAGGGCCGAGATGTCGGCCGGCTGGACGTCCTGCATCTCGTCGATGAACAGGGCGACCCCGACGCCGAGGTCGGTGGCGACGGAGGCGGCGTCGACGAACAGCTCGGTGAGGTCGATCTCGAGATCGCCCGAGTCGGCCCGGCCGCGGCCGGCCGGGACGTCGATGGCGGGCGACCAGTGCGAGGTGCCCTTCGCCGCGCCGGGATCGCGCATGGCGAACGCCTTGAGCACGCCGAGGAACTCCTCGATGCGCTCGGGGGCGCGGTGGCGGGGGGCCAGCTCGCGGATCGCCATGTGCAGCGCGGCGGCGACCGGACGGCGGATGGACTGCTCGGGACGGGCCTCGATCTTGCCGGTGCCCCAGAGCCGCTGCATGGCCATGGACTTGAAGGTGTTGAGCAGCACGGTCTTGCCGACGCCGCGCAGCCCGGTGAGGACCATGCTGCGCTCGGGACGGCCACGGGCCACCCGCTCGAGCACGACCTCGAACTGTTGCAGCTCACGATCACGCCCGGCGAGCTCCGGAGGGCGCTGCCCCGCACCGGGGGCGTAGGGATTGCGCACGGGGTCCACGCTCTCGGACTTTATGACCGGATATAGAGGCCGTCCTAGATTTCCGTAGAAAGCGCTACGGCGTGTCGCCGATCGACGGGAGGCGGAGGGCCGCCCGGACGCCTGCCGGACGGGGGGCGAGAGCAACGCCACCTCACACCACCCTTCGCCTGGACCCTGCCGGACCGAACCCGTGTTCGATCCGATGCCGAAGACTGTAGCGCCTCCTCGAACATGTGCGCGAGCACTTCCGGGTAAAACGCGCGGCACACCTCCGACAGGGCCTCGCTCGGCGGGTCCGGACCCCGGACATCACAATTGCGTCACGAGCGGCGTCAGGATGGCCTTACTCTGGCGTATGCGCCACACAGCCACGCACCGCCACCTGGGCCTCGCGGTCCTGGCGTGCGCATCCGCCACCCTGACCGCGTGCGGCGGCTCCGGTTCCGGCGTCGTCGCCGAGCCCGCGCCTCCGTCCGTGGCCGCGCCGCCGTCGTCCTCCCTGGAGAGCCCTACGGCCGGCCCGACGGCCAGCCCCGCGCCGCCGTCCGCCACGCCGTCGCCCTCGCCCACCGGGCCGCCGCGCTTCGCGGCGAAGGTCACGGCCGTCACGGCGGCCCAGCTCCGCCATTCCTGGCGGCCCGGCTGCCCGGTCTCCCCGAGCGGCCTGCGGAAGGTGACGATGACGTACTGGGGCTTCGACGACAAGGCCCACACCGGCGAGCTGATCGTGAACCGCTCGGTCACCGACGACGTCGTGGCGATCTTCGGGCAGCTCTACCGGTGGCGCTACCCGATCGCCCGCATGGAGCCCGTCGACGTCTACAAGGGCAGCGACTTCGACTCCATCGAGGCCGACAACACCTCGGCCTTCAACTGCCGCAGGACGACCGGGGCGAGCAGCTGGTCCAAGCACTCGTACGGCAACGCCATCGACCTCGACCCCCGGGAGAACCCATGGGTCGAGCCCGACGGCTCGGTCGCGCACGACAACGCGCGGCGGTTCGCCGACCGGCCGCTGCGCAGGCCGGGTGTCATCAACCCGGACGACCGCGTAGTGCGGCTGTTCGAGCAGCACGGCTGGGAGTGGGGCGGCTACTTCAACGGCGCCAAGGACTATCAGCACTTCAGCAAGGGCGGCGGCTGATCCCCGCCGAGGCCGCGGACCGCCACGCAGGCCGCCACTCGGGCCGTCACTCGGGCCGTCACGCGGGCCGATCTTCGCGCGAAGAACGGCAACGGTGGAGGAATCGTGACATTCGCGGCCCTCGCCGGGTTTTGCCGGATAAGATCGCTGGCCGTGACGACTCCGGTGCCCGACCCCGGACCGACGGAGTCACGCCGGGGACCGCTGCGGCCGTGGATCGCCCTCACCGCCGTTGTGTTCGCGCTGGCCACGGTGCTCGCGCTGTCCTGGCCGGCGGGCGGCCTCCAGGAGGCGAAACCGGAGATCCCGCACCGCCGACTCGGTGAGACCAGCGCGGGCCACCGTTTCGCGGTGAAGCCGTACAAGGTGGCGTACGTGACCAAGGACCCCGCGCCGGGCTTGGGCGACCCCAAGGACGGCCGCTTCCTGGCGATCGAGCTCGAGGTCGAGAACGTCAGCGACCAGACCGCGACCGTCGACGACCTGTCCGCCGTCACCTACCTGAAGATCTCCCCGGGCAGCGTGGTGCTCGACCGGTTCAAGGACAAGACGGCCGGCTTCGTCATCCGCGACGCCGGCTTCGACCGCACCCAGCTCCAGCCCGGCCTGGTCGAGCGCGTGAAGTTCGTCTACACCGTCCCGGCGGGGACACCCGACCCGACGAGCCTCACCGCCGCCTTCCGGGACGAGGACTACGGGCCGTGGTTCACCTCGGAGCTGTCCGACTGGCTTCCTGGCGGGACACTGGCGATCTACGACCTCGAGGTGTCCCGGTGAGGCGCGCGATCATCGGAGTGCTCACCGCGGCGCTGCTGCTCGCGGGCATCGTGGCGGTGCGCCGCGCCACTCCGGACGCCGACGCGAAGTACGCGCCGATCGCGTCGGTGGGCGAGATGGGCGAGCAGGTGAACACCGCCGCCTTCCAGCTCCGCGTGGACCGTGTCCAGCTCGGCCGGTCGGTGCGCCTGGAGGACGCCTACGGCCTGCTCGGGCAGCCGAAGAGCACCGCGGGCGTCTGGGTGGTCGTCTGGGCCACCGTCGCCGCCACCACCGAGGAGGTGACGGTGCAGGGCGCACGACTGCGCACGGCCGACGGCGCGGAGTACCTGGCCAGTTCGGTGTCGGGCACGCTCGACAAGACCGCCCTCGCCCCGGGCATGCCCTCCTACGGGCCCATCCTGTTCGAGGTGCCCCCCGGCAGACTGGCCGGCGCGGCCCTGGAGGTCACCGTCCACAGCGTCAAGAGCCTGGACCACCTCGGTCCCGCGGCCGCCGTCGACCTGCGGCTGTCGGGCCCGTACACCAAAGCGCTCATCGAGCAGGCGCCGGCGTCCCTGACCGTCGGGCCGGTGCGCGATCTGTGAGGCGGGACGAGCCGTGAACTGGAAACGCGACCTCTGGTATGGCCTCGGCCTGCTGGCTCTGGTCCCCGCCGCGCTCGCCGCGCAGGTGCTGCCCTGGCGGGAGCGGTACGAGACCCTCGCCGGCAAGGGCGGGCGGGAGGCGGTCGCCGCGCACGGGCAGGCGGCCCGGTTCAACGGCATCGAGTGGCGTCTGAAGAGCATCACCGAGGGCCGGCCGCAGGACCCCACGGCCCGGCCGCTGCCGCCTCGCACGAAGGTCGCGATCGTCGTCGTCGGTCTCAGACCGCTGACCGAGCAGGCGAGCAAGTGGTTCGGTGCGATGGGCGGCACCTGCAAGATCAGGGTCACCGACGCGGCGGGGCGCACGTGGGGGCCGTCGATCCGCAGCGACCTGGCGCCCAAGTCGGGGCTGTCGCCCTCGTGCTTCAACATGGACGCCGACTTCAAGCTCGCCCCCCTGCCCGTCGGTCGGGAACTGACCGTCCAGACGGTGTACGTCGTGCCCGCCGACGCGTTCAGGACCCTGCGGGTCGAGGTGCGGGTGGCCCCGGAGCCGGGAACGGTACGGCTGCTCCCGTAGGCGCGGGCGGCGCGTCAGGCCCGGCCGCGGGGACGGCCGGACGGACCACCGAGCGGGCAGCCGAACGGCGCAGCGCCAGGTCGAAGGCGACGGCGAGCAGGCAGATGCGCAGCACCTCGTGGAGCAGGTCGACCGGGAAGACGGCCGCGCCCTCCCACATCTGCCACCACAGGATCTCGTGCGCCCCGATGAGCCTGGTCACGCCGATGAAGCCCACCGCCGCGAGCGCTTCGAGCGCCACGTAGATCAGGCAGAACGTCAGGTAGAACAGCACCCCGCCGCTGAGGACGAATCGGAAGCCGTTCACCAGCGGGACGTACTTGTCGCGGATTCCTCGGGAGAAGAACTCCGCGACGGCCTGGACAGGGGTCGGCAGCCGCTGCCAGAGCCGTGAGACGTGCGGCTCGACCCGGGTGCCCTCGATGACCTTGGCCTCCTCGGTGATCGAGGAGCTGTAGACGACGGCCGCCATGGCGAGCCAGACCAGCGGCTGGACCAGGCCGTCCTTGAAGTCGGGCAGGTACGGGGCCGCGTACTCGCCGAGCTGCCGGAGCGTCTGCAGCAGGGGGACGCGTTGGAACAGGCCCGTGAAGTCCGCCCAGACGACCCGGCCGGTCAGCCAGTCGACGCCGTCGCCGGTCCAGTTGCCCAGCGAGATGATGCCGAAGTACATCCACATGCATTCGAACGTGCTGTTGGCCACGCCGAAGACGCGCCTTCCCGTAGCGCCGTAGAGGCGCTCGAACGCCACCTTGACCGCGAAGATCACGGCGGTGATGACCATGATCAGGACGTTGACGTTGAACAGGTCGTTCAACAGGCCGATGTAGCTGAGGTCGATCGTCGGGTGGAGCTCGTTCAGCAGCCGCTGGAAGGCGCTGAGGTCGTCGGTGAACAGGCCCCACGCGCTGTAGAAGATCAGGAAGGGCAGGAGGGTGTGGGCGATCGCGTCGACCAGGTCGCGTTCGCGCTCGTCGGCCGTGCGGGCCTGCACCGGCCGCGCGCCGAGCGCGCGACCGGCGATGTTCAGCATCGCGATGTAGGCCGTCAGCGTCACCAGCACGCCGAGGCTCAGCACGCCGAAGGCCAGGTAGGCCCGCCATCCCGTGGGCTCGGCGACGCGCACGGCGGCCAGCAGCACGCCTTGGTGGACGAGCCGGCCCAGGGTGTAGTAGAAGGCCAGGGGCAGGAAGAGGCGCCCCGCGAGACGGAAGGTGTCGTAGGGCAGTCGGACCGGAGAGAGTGAACCGTCCATCGCCGTTGGATGCTAGCGGTCCGAAGGCCGACGAACGGTGCGATTCGGGCATGGCGCCGTAAGGCAGGATGGAGACATGGCGGCGAAGGACGGCGACGGCTGGGCGCTGTGCGAGCGCGGCCACCGGCACTGGGGGCTGCACGGCGCCTCAGGGCTGCTGGCCGTCCACTTCGACGCCGGGGGCACGCCGCACGTCCTGATGCAGAAGCGCTCGTGGTGGAGCCATCACGGCGGCACGTGGGGGCTCCCCGGAGGCGCGCTCGACAGCCATGAGGACGCCGTCACCGGCGCCCTGCGCGAGGCGCTGGAGGAGGCCGCGCTGAGCGGCGAGAGTCTGCGCGTCCTCGGCGTCCACATCGACGACCACGGCGGCTGGGCGTTCCAGACGGTGATCGCCGAGGCGGACGCGCTGCTGCCCGCCGTCCCGGCCAACGACGAGAGCACCGACATGCGGTGGCTGCCCGCCGACGAGGTGGGCGGCGAGACGCTGCACCCGGGGTTCGCCGAGACCTGGCCGGCGATCAGGCCGTCGCTGCCGCCCTCGGTGGTGGTGCTGGACGCCGCCAACATCGTCGGCGCGCGCGCCGAGCACGGGTGGTGGCGCGACCGGGCGGGCGCCGCGCGGCGCCTGCTGGCGGACGTCGAGCGGCTCGTGGAGCACGGCCTGCGGCCTCCGGAGGGGTTCCCGGCTCCGGCGATGTGGTTCCCGCGCGTGGTCATGGTGCTGGAGGGCGCGGCCAAGGGCGTGCGGTCCGGCGGCACGGCGGGCGTGGCGGACACGGCGGGCGTGGTGGGCGTGGTGGGCGTGGTGGAGGCGCCTGCCAGTGGGGACGACGCGATCGTGGACACAGTGCGGGAGAACCGCGAGGTCAGGCCGTGGCAGCGGGTTCTGGTCGTCACCGCCGACCGCGAGCTGCGCCGGCGCGTCGCCGAGCTGGGCGCCGCGGCCGTGGGTCCGGGATGGCTGCTCGGCCAACTCCGGCGGGTGTAGCGTCGGACCGTCGAACCGCCACCCCCCACGCCTTATCCGCGCATATCCCCCCAATATCCAGAAAAATCTCCAAACCTTGATGAGCGACCGAACCGCACTCGACTGGACCGCCGAGCCCGACAGTCCGGTCCCTCCTCCGACATGGGGACGGCGCGCACCCGAGGCACACGTGCTGCCCTGGGTGTTCGCGGCGCTGGCGGGTTTCCTGCTGATCGGCAACCTGCTGCTGTCGCCGCACCTCACCGCGCCGGCCGTCACCACCTGGTCGACGATCTTCGTGACGATCTGCGTGCAGGCCATCCCGTTCCTGGTGCTGGGGGTCACGCTGTCCGCGGCAGTCACCACCTTCGTGCCGCCGTCCTTCTTCGAGCGCGCGCTACCGCGCCGGCCGTACGCCGCCGTGCCCGTCGCCGGCGCCGCCGGGCTCGTGCTGCCCGTCCGCGAGTGCGCCTCCGTCCGGGTGGCCGCCCGCCTGATGGCCCACGGCGTCGCCCCGCCGGCCGCGCTCGCCTTCCTGCCGGCCTCTCCGGCGGCCAACCCGGTCGTCCTGGTGGCGACGGCCGTGGCCTTCCCCGGCGAGCCGCTCATGGTCCTGGCCCGCTTCGGCGCCTCCCTCGTCGTCGCCGTGCTCGCCGGCTGGGCCTGGCAGCTGCTCGGCCGCCCCGGCCCGCCACGCGTCACCACCGCACCGCCCGTCCCCGAGGGCGCCACCCGGCGCGCGGCGTTCCTGGCGGCGGTGCGCCACGACTTCCTGCACGCCGGCGGCTTCCTGGTCATCGGCGGGCTCGCCGCGGCGACCCTGAACGTGGTGGTCCCCCGCTCGTGGACCACCTCCCTCGGCGAGGTCCCCTGGTTGTCGGTGCTGGTGCTCGCGCTGCTGGCGGTCGTGCTGTCGGTCTGCTCCGAGGCCGACGCCTTCGTCGCCGCCTCGCTCACGACCTTCTCCCCGACCGCCAAACTGGTCTTCCTGGTCGTGGGGCCGATGGTCGACCTGAAACTGATCGCGCTGCAGGCGGGGACGTTCGGGCGGGCGTTCGCCGCGCGCTTCGTCCCGCTGACGCTCACGCTCGCCATCGTGGTCGGCGTGCTGGTGGGACGGGTGCTGCTGTGAACCGCATGGCCCAGAACCTGGTGCTCGCCCTGGTGGGCGGCGCGCTGCTTCGCGTGTCGGCCCTGTCCACCGCCTACCTGAACTACGTCAGGCCGGGGTTCCGCGCGCCGCTCGTCGCGGCCGGCGTGATCCTGTTCGCGCTCGGCGTCTTCGGCCTGGTCCAAGAGTGGCGCAGGCCCTATCCGCCCTCGGGAGAGGCGGCCACGCGCCGCCGGTCGCACGGCCCGCGGGTGGCCTGGCTGCTGTGCCTTCCGATCGTGGCCGTCTTCCTGATCAACCCGCCCGCGCTCGGCTCGTTCGCCGCCGCACGGGACCAGACGCCCCAGCCGCGGCCGGCACCAGGGGGGTACGGCGCCCTGGCCGGGGACGCGCCCACGGCCATGCCGGTCGGGGAGTTCATCGGCCGCGCCTGGAGCGACGGAGGCCGCACGCTCGCCGGGCGCCGGGTCAAGCTCACCGGGTTCGCCGTCCCGTCCGGGAACAAGGGCCAGTGGTACCTCGCCCGCATGCGACTGCGGTGCTGCGCGGCCGACGCCTTCCCGCTGAAGGTCGCCGTGCTGGGCGTGCCCGCGCCCCGTCCGGACACCTGGGTGGAGGTGACGGGCGCCTGGGTGCCCGTCACCTACGACCGCCTCCCCAAGGGCACGGCCGCCCCCGCGTTGACGGCCACCGCACTGGCCAAGGTCGCCCGGCCGGCCGAGCCGTACGAATAGGCGCGGGGCCCGCCACTCGCGCGCGAACGCCCGGCGGGCAACGCTATCGTTGGTGTCGCACTGGAGGGTTCGCATAGTGGACGAGTGCAGCCGCCTTGAAAGCGGCCAGGTCGGCGACGGCCTCGTGGGTTCGAATCCCACACCCTCCGCCACCGGCCTCCCGTGATCCACTCAGACGCGGGCGGCCCACATGCGGCCGCCGCCTCGGAATGCGACCGCCGCCTCGGACGCGGCCCGCTCAGATATGGCCCGCTCAGATATGGCCTCCCTGCGCGCCGCCGAAGCCGTCGCCCACCGAGGCCGCCAGCAGCAGGTAGGCCTCCCGCGTGGCGGGCTGCAGCCGGTCGAGGTCGATCTCGGCGCCCTCCTCCAGGTGCGGGTCGTACGGCACCCTGATGACGGCACGGCAGCGCGCCGCGAAGTGCGCCTCCAGCCGGTCGAGATCGACGGTGGACTTCGACCTCGGCCGGACGCTGCACAACACGACCGTCGCGGCCTTGACCAGGTCGGCGTAGTGGTGCGCCTCCAGCCAGTCGAGGGTCGCCGACGCGGCCCGCGCGCCGTCCACCGACGGCGAGCTGACCAGAACGAGCTGGTCGGCCAGGCCCAGGACGCCCGACATGGCCGAGTGGAGCAGGCCGGTGCCGCAGTCGGTCAGGCAGATGGAGTAGAAGTTCTCCAGCACCTGCGCGACCGCCTGGTAGTCGGCGGCGCTGAACGCCTCCGACACCGACGGGTCGCGGTCGGAGGCGAGGATCTCCAGCCGCGAGGGCGCCTGCGAGGTGAAGGCGCGGATGTCGACATATCGCTTGATCTGCTGCCGCTCGTTGAGCAGGTCGCGCACGGTCGCCGAGGTCTCCAGCTCGACCTTGTCCGACAGCGTGCCGCGGTCGGGGTTGGCGTCGACGGCGATCACCCGGTCTCCGCGCACGGAGGCCAGCGTGGCGCCCAGCCCCACGGTCGTCGTGGTCTTGCCGACGCCGCCCTTGAGGCTGAGCACGGCCACGCGGTGGTGACCCGTGGCGACGGGGGTGCGCGCCCGCGAGACCAGCTCGCGGCGGCGGCGCACCTCGGGCGACTCGCCCGGCTTGATCAGGCCCGCGGACGCCTTGAACACGATCTTGCGCCAGCCGCGTGCGGGAGCGTTCCTGCGCCCGCGCAGCAGGGACACCGGGTCGAGGCTGTCGGCCGTCGGCCGCACGCCCGTGACGCCCTTCGCGCCCGCCGCCTTGGCGCCCGGCTGCTGCCGCGCCGGGACGCCGAACGCCGGCTGGGCGGGCTGCGGCGTCGCGGCGGTCTGCCTGCGGCGCGGCCGGTACGGCTCGCGCTCCTCCGGAGCCTGGTCGGGCACCAGCGACTCGCCGGGCGGCGCGGAAGGGGCGTGCGTGGCGGCCGACGAACCCTGGGCCGACCGGCTTGGGGAGGCGGCGGGGAAGGCGGGGGCCGGGGCCGCCGGGGCGGCGGCCGGCGGCCCGGCGGCGGGGGGCGGCACGGCCTGCCGGCCCTCCTGCGGCGCGGGCAGGCCGAGGTTCTCGGTCGGCTGCTCGTACATCGGACGCTCGACGCGGGGGACCACCACGTCGTCGGTGTCCGCGCCCGCGGCGAAGGCGTTGAAGCGCTCCTGCTCGGGGTCCGGCTCGGACGGCTCGGCGGCGGGCACCGCGGCCTCCAGCCAGCCGCGCACCGGCTGCTCCGGGGCCGTGTCGGGCTCGGGGTCCTCACGCTGCTTGGACGGCTCGGCCTTGCCGCCGCCGAGCGGGTCCTTGGAGAGCCAGTCGGCGCTCGGCGCGGAGCCGGGCTTGTCGGTGAGCGGCCCGAAGGTGAAGCTGTCGGTGTCGTCGCTCACGGCCTCGGCGCCGGCGGCGGCCGAGACACCGGCGCCGGAACCCTCAGGGGCCTCCGAGCCCGCCGAGGAGCCCGGGCGCTCGCCCAAGGCCCCGCCGGACCCGGCCGGACGCTCGCCGAACGACGCGAACGCCCCCGTGCCCGAGGACGGACGCTCGCCGAACGCGCCGGCGCCGGACGAGGAGAGCCCGCCGAAAGCGCCCGCACCCGACGACGGCGCGGGACGCTCTCCGAAGGCGCCCGTGCCCGACGAGGCCGGACGCTCACCGAACGAACCCGTATCGGAGGAGCCTGGACGCTCACCGAACGAACCCGTGTCCGAGGAGCCTGGACGCTCACCGAACGAGCCCGCGCCCGGGGAGGCGGGGCGCTCGCCGAAGGCGCCGGCGCTGGAGGAGTCCGGCGGCGGTTCGGCCTTGGTGTCGGCGCGTGACAGCGGCTCGCCGGGCGCCGTGATCGGCGCGGCGAACGCGGGCTTGCCGGGCGCCGCGGACGGCGGAGGGTCCAGCGGGCCGGTCCAGGCGCCGGTGCCCAGACCCTGGGTCGAAGGCGGGCGCACCTCGCGCGTCTCGCCCTCGGCGCGCCCGGCGCGCCCGGCGTGGCCGTCGTCGTGCTGCCCCGCGCCGTTCGCGGGGTCGCCCGCGGCGCGGAACAGCGGGGACGCGGGCGCCGGAGGCTCCGCGGGCACCATGCCCCACGGGTCCTTCGGGTACGGCGAGGCGGCGGTGTCGTCCGGGGTGACGCTCACCGCGAGGGGGGTGTCCTCGTTCTCCTTGATCGCGTCGAGCCAGGCGAGCTGCTCTTCAAGGGAATGAGGATCCTCACGATCGTGTCTTGCCACCGTGTTCCCCCTCGGGACTGGGCTAAAGGGGCAGCAAATAGAAGGAAGATTACCGCCCGCTATCACGACCAACGTGGTCAACCGCCGACTTGGCTACCCGGATAGTTTGGTCACATGCACGCGATCGCTGTTACCCGGCCCGGCGGACCAGAGGTGCTGGAGTGGCGGGAGGTCCCAGATCCCCGCCCCGCACCAGGGGAAGTGCTGATCGAGGTGGCCGCCGCGGGCCTCAACCGCGCCGACCTGCTGCAGCGCCAGGGGCACTACCCGCCGCCGCCCGGCGCGTCGGAATTCCCCGGCATGGAGTGCTCCGGAGTCGTCGCCGAGGTGGGCGAGGACGTCGAGGGGTTCCGGGTCGGCGACGAGGTGTGCGCGCTGCTCGCCGGCGGCGGGTACGCCGAGAAGGTCGCCGTCCCCTGGGAGCAGGTGCTCCCGGTGCCCGAGGGGGTCTCGCTGGTGGAGGCGGCGGCGCTCCCCGAGGTCGCCTGCACCGTGTGGTCCAACGTCTTCATGGTGGGCAGGCTGCGGCGCGGTGAGACGCTGCTGGTCCACGGCGGCGCCAGCGGCATCGGCACCTTCGCCCTCCAGCTCGCCAAGGCCTTCGGCTCCCGCGTCGTCGTCACGGCCGGCTCGGCCGACAAGATCGCGCGGTGCCTGGAGCTCGGGGCCGACGAGGCGGTCAACTATCGCGAGGAGGACTTCGCCGAGAAGGTCACGGCGGACGTCATCCTCGACATCATCGGCGCGAAGTACCTCGCCAGGAACATCTCGGCGCTCGCGACCGGCGGCCGGCTGGTGGTGATCGGGCTCCAGGGCGGCGCCAAGGGCGAGCTCGACCTCGGCAGACTGCTGGCCAAGCGCGCCTCGATCCACGCGACCGCCCTGCGCACCCGTAGCGTCGCCGAGAAGGGCGTCATCGTCCGCGGCGTCCGCGATAACGTGTGGCCCCTGGTGGGCGCCGGTTCGGTCCGGCCGATCGTCCACGCGGTCATCCCCATGGCCGACGCGGCCCATGCCCACCGCGTGCTCGAATCAGGGGAGCACATCGGAAAAGTCCTGTTGGTCAGGTGAGCTAGGTTGAATGACATGAATGCTGAGGAGAGCACCCCGCACATCGTGGTCGTGGGCCCCAACGGTCTGTCGGTCGAGGGTGACGGCGGCGAGCAGCACGAAGAGCGCTCGGTCGCCGAGCTGGTGGAGCAGCCCGCCAAGGTGATGCGCATCGGCAGCATGATCCGTCAGCTGCTGGAGGAGGTCCGCGCGGCGCCCCTGGACGAGGCGAGCCGCAAGCGCCTGAAGGACATCCACCAGAGCTCCATCAAGGAGCTGGAGGACGGCCTGGCGCCCGAGCTGGTGGACGAGCTCGAGCGGCTCACGCTGCCCTTCACCGGCAACGACAGCGCGCCGAGCGACGCCGAGCTCCGCGTGGCGCACGCCCAGCTCGTCGGCTGGCTGGAGGGTCTCTTCCACGGGATCCAGACCACCTTGTTCGCCCAGCAGATGGCCGCGCGCGCCCAGTTGGAGCAGATGCGCCGAGCCCTGCCCGGCGGCATGTCCGGCGCCGTGGCCCCGGAGGACCAGCCCCACCGCAGTTCCGGTCCCTACCTGTAAGACCTTGTAAGACCTGTCAGCACGTGTGAGATCCCTCAGGCGATGCCGCGCGGCCGCCCCCGGCGTCCGGGGCCGCGGGGCGCGTCAGCCGAAAAGCTTCTCCAGGACGATGGCGACGCCGTCCTCGTCGTTGGCCGCCGTCACGTGGGTGACGGCGGCCAGCACGTCCGGGTGGGCGTTCGCCACGGCGTAGGACGTGCCGGCCCAGCCCAGCATCGGCAGGTCGTTCGGCATGTCCCCGAACGCGATCACCTCGGCCGCGCCGACGAGGTGCCGCTCGGCGAGGGTGGCCAGCGCGCTCGCCTTGGTCACTCCCTGGGCGCTCATCTCGATCAACGCCCGGCCGCTCGAATGGGTGGCCGTGAGCAGGTCGCCCACGATCTCGTCCACGAGGGCGTGCAGGATGTCGGGGTCCATGGAGCGGTGGAAGGCCAGCAGCTTCGCGCCAGGCCGGGAGATCAGCCCCGAGACCCCCATGCGGAGCCCTGAGACCTCTGTGCTGTCCCAGCCGCCGAGCCGGAAGCTCGTCTCGTGGGCGAAGCCCCCTTCGTACTCCACGGAGAAGCTCAGGCCCGGGACGCGGTCCTTCAGCCGGCCGACGGCCTCGGACAGCACGTCGGGCTCGATGAGATGGGACTCGACGATGCGCTCGGCGTGCAGGTCGTACACCAGCGCCCCGTTGGCGCAGATGGCCAGCCCGCGGTTGCGCACCGCCCCGGCGACGTTGCCCATCCACCGGGGCGGCCTGCCGGTGACGAACACGAGCGTCGCACCGGCCTCCTCCACGAGCGCGAAGGCGGCCGCGGTGCGGGGCGAGACGGTGCCGTCCGAGCGCAGGGCGGTGCCGTCCAGGTCGGTGGCGACGAGTCTGGGGCTGACCATAACAAGCTCTAGTTTGCCCTGTGTTGCCCCGAGCTCGGGTGTCAGCCCTGGGAGTAAAAGATTCTCGCCAGGAGGGGGGAACAAAGGCCCTCTGATGGTGTTAGATGTGGTGGCGTTGTATTAGCTGAACCCGATGTGCAGAACCAGCTTGACTGTCTGAGCGGCCCCGGGAAGCTGTGCGACACAACCCGGGGTTCGCGAGGTGTGAACCCCAAGATCAATTGCAGGGAGAGCTTTAATGGCTCAAGGAACCGTCAAGTGGTTCAACGCCGAGAAGGGCTACGGATTCATCGCCCCAGACGGTGACGCTCCGGATGTCTTCGTGCACTTCTCCGAAATCGTCGGCAACGGCTACCGCAGCCTCGAGGACGGCCAGCGCGTCGAGTTCGAGGTCACGCAGGGACAGAAGGGCCCGCAGGCGTCGCAGGTCCGCGCCGTCTGACCACTGACACACAGAAGGCGGGGTTCGCGTCAGGCGAACCCCGCCTTCGTGTTTGTCCAGACCCGAACGTTCTGACAAACCGGACATACATCTCAGACAGTATGAGAGTAAGCCGCTTATCCCCATCAGGGGATAAGCGGCTTACTCAGCAAGAAATAGCTACTTGACCGGCTCGAGGACGTCTAGTCCGACATAGGGCCGCAACGCCTTGGGGACCACGACAGAGCCGTCGGCCTGCTGGTGGTTCTCCAGGATGGCCACGATCCATCGTGTGGTCGCCAGGGTGCCGTTGAGGGTGGCGACGTGCCGGGGCTTCTCGTCGGTGTCCCTGTAGCGAACAGCGAGCCGCCTGGCCTGGAACTCGGTGCAGTTGGACGTCGAGGTGAGCTCCAGATAGCGGTTCTGCGTCGGCAGCCACGCCTCGCAGTCGAACTTGCGGGCGGCGCTCGACCCGAGGTCCCCCGCCGCGGTGTCGATCACGCGGTACGGCAGCTCGACCTTGGTCAGCATCTCCTTCTCCCAGGCGAGCAGGCGCTGGTGCTCCTCGGCGGCGTCCTCCGGGCGGCAGTAGGAGAACATCTCGACCTTGTCGAACTGGTGGACCCGGATGATGCCTCGCGTGTCCTTGCCGTACGAGCCCGCCTCGCGGCGGAAGCAGGACGACCAGCCGGCGTAGCGCCGGGGCAGCGACCCGCCGTCGAGGATCTCGTTCCAGTGGTAGGCCGCCATGGGCGCCTCGGAGGTGCCCACCAGGTAGAGGTCGTCGGCCTCCAGGCGGTACACCTCGGCGGCGTGCGAGCCGAGGAAGCCCGTGCCGGCCATCGCCTCGGGCTTGAGCAGCACCGGGGTGATCATGGGCGTGAAGCCGGCCTCGATGGCCTGCTGCATGGCCATGTTGAGCAGGCCCAGCTGCAGCCGCGCGCCGGCCCCCGTCAGGAAGAAGAACCGCGCCCCGGAGACCTTGGCGCCGCGCTCGGCGTCGATCGCGCCCAGCATCTCGCCCAGTTCGAGGTGGTCGCGCGGGGTGAAGTCGAACCGCGGCTTCTCACCGACCTCCTCCAGCACGACGTAGTCGTCCTCGCCCCCGGACGGGGCCTCCTCGATGATGTTGGGGACGGCCATCAGCAGCTCGTCCAGCTCCTTGGCGAGCTTCTCGGCCTCGGCCTCCGCCCCCTTCACCCCGGCGGCGAGGTCTTTCGCGCGCGCGAGGAACGCGGCCCTCTCGTCGCCGGAGGACGAGGAGACCGACTTGCCCACGCTCTTCTGCTCGGCGCGCAGAGACTCATAGGCGGTCAGCGCGCTTCGGCGGCGCTCATCGAGGTCGAGCAGCGTGTCGACGACCGAGTCGTCCTCACCGCGGGCACGCTGCGACGCCCGTAGCCGGTCGGGGTCCTCACGAAGGGTACGCAGGTCAATCACGTAACAAAGGCTACCGATGTCCGAGCGGCGCTCGCGCGCCTATCGCCCCGACATGTGATCCGTCACACCCGGCCGCGACGCGCCGCCGGGCGCACCGTCACATCCCGCCGGTGCGGATCTTGTCGATCCAGCCGGAGGCCTCGGTGAAGTCGGACTCGGAGGTGCCGTGCTTGAGCTGCGGCGACACGCGGTCCGCTCGAGGGTAGCTGCCCAGGAATCGGACCTCGGCGCACAGCCGGTGCAGACCCGACAGCGCCTCGCCCACGCGGGCCTCGGCGACGTGCCCCTCGGCGTCGAAGTGGAAGAAATAGCGCCCGATGCCGTCACCGGTCGGCCGCGACTCGATGCGGGTCAGGTTCACCCCGCGCACCGCGAACTCGCTCAGCATCTCCAGCAGCGCGCCCGGGTGGTCGTCCCGCAGGAACGCCACCAGGGACGTCCGGTCGGCGCCGGTGGGCACGGGCGGCGGGCCCGGCCGCGCCACCTGGACGAACCGGGTGACGGTGTCGTCGCGGTCGCCCATGCGCGCGGCGAGCTCGTCCAGGCCGTAGTGCTCGCCGGCGATCGCCGGGCCGATGGCCGCGTCGTACGGAGAGTCCTCCATGGAGACCTCCAGCGCCGCGGCGGCCGTGGACGGCGCGGCCACCACCACGGCGTCGGGCAGCTCACGGGCCAGGAAGTTGCGGCACTGGGTGATCGCCGCCGGATGGGTGTAGACGCGCTTGATGTGCGTCATCTCGGTGCCCGGCCGCACCAGCAGCGAGAACTCCACCGGCAGCAGCAGCTCGGCGGTGATCAGCAGTGGATCGCCCCAGGCCAGCTCGTCGAGCGTGACCGTGATCGCGCCCTCGACGGAGTTCTCCAGCGGGACGACCGCCCCGTCGGCCTCCCCCGAGCGCGCCGCGTCGAGCGCCGCCGTGACATTGGCACAGGGCAGCCGCTCGGCATCCGGGGCGAGGATGCGCAGGGCGGCTTCGCAGAACGTCCCCTGCGGCCCGAGGTAGGCGATTTTCGGCATACCAGAAGGCTACCTGCCGCAGGTCACCGCCCACCTGGCATATTTACCGGTTTCTTGCCACGCCTTCCCCGAACGATCCGAAATGATCCGGAACGACCCCGCGTCCCGCGCCAGGACCCGGCCCGGAGACGGGCACCCCTAACGCCGGAGACGCTGTGGGGCGACATCGGGGCCGATGCCGAGGCGCGCGGCGCGGACCGCCTGCTCCTCCTCGGGGGACAGCGGCTGCAGCCCACGGCCACTGCGCACCGGCCGCGCGTACGTGCGGGTCTCGGTGCGGCCGTTTATCGAGGTGAGGACGACGCCGTCGCCCAGGCCGTCGATCATGGCCACCGAGAAGGACAGGCGGCCGGTCATCTCGGCCAGCGCGTCGTAGCGGAACACCGCCACATCGCGGATCGCCTTGACGTCGACCACGCCGTCGATCGCGCAGCGGCGGCCCAGCACGTCGAGGCAGTCTTCGACGGCGCCGCGCGCGCTGCGCAGCGCCAGCAGGCCGATCGCCACCCCGGTCATGCCGGCGATGCCGCCGATCAGCGCCATTACAGTTCCGAGCACATCACGAAGAGTAATGGATCAGTCACGGAATCGCACGCGAACCCAGACGCCGCCCATCGTCCGGGCTCGTTTCGTCCGGGCTCGTTTCGTCCGGGCTCGTTTCGTCCGGGCTCGTTTCGTCCGGGCCGGAAACGCCTGCGGCCGGACGGCGGCCGAGCAGCCACACCAGGGCGACGGCGCCGAGCCCGAAGGCGTCCTGGACGACGCGCCCCGCCACCGGGCTGAGCACCGGGATGCCGGCGGCGCGCAGCGACACCCCCCACCAGGGGATGGGCAGCACGTAGTACAGCCAGACCCCGGCCACGACCGCCGCCCCCGTCAGGCCGGACGACACGGAGGCTCGGGCGCCTGCACCCCGCCCATCGGCGGGCCCGCCGGTGAGGGCTCCACCGGCCAGGGTCCCGCCGGCCAGGGCCCCGCCGGCCAGCGAACCGCGGGCCAGCGGACCCTCGGCCAGAGGGCTGCCGGCCAGAGGGCTGCCGGCCAGAGGGGTGCGGTCGCCGAGTGCGCGGCCCGCGAGCGCGGCGAGGACCACGACCAGCCAGGCGAGATGGTGGATCCACGCCACCGGCGAGACGAGCACCGCCATCAGGCCGGTCAGCGCCACCGCGGTCATCCGGTCGCCCCGCAGCAGGGCCTCCCGGGCGCGGCGGAAGCCGTACCAGGCCACCACGGCCACCAGCGCGAGCCAGATCAGCGAAGTGAGCCACCCCGGCAGGTAGAGCCGCAGCAGCATCCCTCGGATGGACTGGTTGGTGGTGGCGTTGTTCGCCCCGACGCGGTCGCCGTCGAGCAGGGCCGAGAACCAGAAGGACGCGGCATCGTGCGGGATCACCAGGAAGGGCAGCACCGTCAGCAGCGTGGCGGTGAAGACGGCCATGAAGAACGCCCGGCGCTGCTCGGGCACCGCGTCGCGCCCGAACCCCGTGACCAGCAGATAGACCAGGAAGACGCCGGGAGTGAGCTTGATCGCCGTCGCCAGCCCGATCAGCATGCCGCGCGGCCACCACGGCCGGCGCGCGACGCAGTCGGCCAGGCACAGCATGACCAGCAGGATGTCCACCTGCCCGAACCGGATCTGGTCGCGCAGCGGCATCAGGTACAGGCATGCCGCCGTCACCACGCCGAACACGACGGGCCCCGCCCAGGCGGGCCGCAGCCGCGCGAGCGGCTCACGGAAGCCGAACCAGGCCGTGACGCCCAGGCAGGCCAGCACGCCGGCCGTCCACACCCACTGGGCCGCGGGCCACGACATCACGGCCAGCGGCACGGCCAGCAGCGCCGCGATCGGCGGATAGGTGAACGGCAGGAGCTGCGGCGCCGGCGTGACCGCGTCGTAGACGGGGAGCCCGCGCAGGAGGCTCTCACCGCCCGTGCGGTAGACGTCCAGGTCGACCAGGCGCTGGTCGGCGGGGTTGGTCAGCCAGTAACGCACCAGCGGGACCGCGGCCACCCCGATGATCAGCAGGGCGATCGGCCACGCCCACCAGTGCCCGCGCCCCCCACCAGTCCTCACGACGTGGCAGGCTACCCCCTTCCCCGCACCCCCCGCCGCCCACGCCGACCAGCACGCCCCACCACCAGCACCGCTCTCCGGCCGGTGACCACCACCTGCACCCCTCCCCGGCCGTGACCCACCGCAGAAGGCCACCGGCATCGCCCTGCCTCCACCCACTTCGCGGCGCCCGAGCGCCGGCCGTCCACAGGCCGATCGCACGTGGGAGAGGGGGTCGGGGTTCTGGCTATGGTTTGCAGGGCGGAGGTGGTCGGCGCACGTGGAGGCGAGGTTCCCGGTGGACAAGCGAACGACGGTCCCGGGTGGCCGCGCGTCCGGAACCGGGCGGCGCCCCTGGCGGCTCCCGGCCGCAGCGCTGCTCGGCGCCATGGCCCTCGCCGTCCTGCCCACCACCGCCCACGCGAGAACAACGCCCCCGCGGGCCACCACCACACCTACCGAAACGACAGACACAAAGACCACCCACACGGGCACAACGGACATCCACGCCACCGCCCAAGCGGGAACAACCGGCCCCCAGGCCACCGCCGCCCATGCCGGGGCAGCGCACACCCAGGCCCTCCACGCGGAGACGACGGACACGCGCACAACCGCCACCCATGCGGGGACGGCCGACCCGCGGGCCGCCGGGCGGGCGCAAATGGCGGACGCGCCGGCCGCCGGGGCCGGGGTGAGTCCTCGCGCGCCGGGTCACACCCGTACCGGCGGGGCGGCCACCGGGCGGGTCGTGCTCGTCGGGGTCCCCGGGTTGCAATGGGCGGACATCAGCCAGAGTGGAACGCCCAACCTGTGGAAGCTCGTCGCGAACGGCGCTTCGGCGTCGATGTCGACCCGCGCCTACCCCCGGCCCGACCACGCCAGCACGTGCCCGGTCGCCGGATGGCTGACGGTGTCGGCGGGCAGGCGAGCCGGCTCGGCGGCGAGCGAGTGTGCGCCGCTCCCGGTTCCCCAGGTGAGCCTGGACGGCTCGGCGAGCGTGCCCGGCTGGCCGGCGCTGGCGTCGTTCAATGCCGCCACGTCCTACCGCGCGACGATCGGGTCCTTGGGCCAGGCCGTGCGCGACGCCGGGGGCACGGTCGCCGCCGTCGGTCCGGGAGCCGCGCTCGCCGCAGCCGACAAGACCGGAAACGTCCAGCGCTATGCCGATAATGCGGGATCGCTCGGTGACCTGAGCCGGTACAACCTGGTCGTCGTCGAAGCGGACGACCTGGCGCGCGCCTGGATCACCCGGCCGCCGGCCGCCGCGAACGCCCCCACTACTGACCTGGACGCCGACGCTCGCGCCCGAGCGGCCGCCGCGGCCGACGGCGCGATCGGCCGTCTGCTCCCCCTGGTGCCCCCCGGTGCCACCATCCTGGTCGCGGGCCTGTCCGACACCTCCACCAGCGCCCACCTCCACGTGGCGATCGCCCAGGGTCCGTCCCCGCAGGCCGGGCCGTACCGCCACGGCCACCTCACCGCCACCTCGACCCGCCAGGACGCATTGGTCGCGGTCACCGACGTCACCACCACCGTGCTGCGCCTGCTCGGCGCCCCGGTCCCCGCCGAGGCCGTGGGGCGCCCCTGGACCTCGGGTGGCTCGGCCCCGGATGACGTCTCGCGCATCGTCACCGAACTGGCGGACGCCGATCTCGCCAGCCGGGTGCTGGTGCAGGTGCGGGCGCCGTTCTTCGCCGTCTTCGTCTCCGTCCAGCTCCTGTTCTACGGGCTGACCGCCCTGGCCATGCGCCGCCGCTGGCCCGGCTCAGGCATGCCGGCCACCACCACACTCCCTTCCACAAGCACGGGACCGGGCACTGAACCGGACGCCGGACCAGGCGCGGGACTCGACACTGGACCGGGCACTGGATCAGGCGCGGGGCCGGACACCGGGCCAGACGCGGCACTAGACCTTGAACCAGGCACTGGACCGGGCGCGAGGCCGGACACCCGGCCAGGCGCGGGGCTAGGCACTGAAGCAGGCGCGGGGCCAGACACCGGACCGGGCGCTGGGCTAGGCACTACACCGGGTACCGGACCGGGCGCTGGGCGGGACGGGAAAGCGGGGAGCGCTCCGGACGCGCGTGGGGTTCACGTAGGGGCGCGTGCCGGCGCCGGTATCGGCGCGCGTCGCATGCTGCGCGGCTGGGCTTCATGGGTACCGGTCGCCACACAGGTCATGGCCGTGCTGAGCGGGGCCGTGGCCGTGTCCACCTTCCTCGCGCAACTCGTGCCCTGGTGGAGCCTGAGCCGTCCGATGACCGCGCTCATCGTGACGATCATGGTGTTCACCGGCCTGCTGGCCGGCCTGGCGTTCGCCGGGCCCTGGCGGGCTCACCCGCTCGGGCCGCTCACGGTCGTGGCGGCGGTGACCTCGCTCGCCTTGCTGGCCGACGTGGTGACCGGCTCGCGGCTCCAGGTCAACGCGGTCACCGGGTACGAGCCGGTGACCGGCGGCCGGTTCTACGGTTTCAGCAACATCGCCTTCGCCGTGTACGCGACCGGCACCCTCCTCGCGCTCGCCGGGGTTGCGCAGGTGCTGGCCGAACGGGGCCGGCGCGTGCTCGGCCTGTCGGTCTGCCTCGGGTACGGGTTTCTGGCGATCTTCGCCGACGGGTGGCCGGGGTGGGGCGCCGACTTCGGCGGCGTCCCGGCGTTCGTGCTGGGGTTCGCGGTGTTCATGCTGCTGTTGTCCGGGCGGCGGGTCACGGTGGTCAGGCTGGCGGCCGTCGCCGTCGCCGGTGCCGTGCTGATCGGCCTCATCGCGGTGGCCGACTGGCTGCGGCCGAGCGACCAGCGAACCCACCTGGGCGCGTTCGTCCAGCAGGTGGCCGACGGCGAGGCGCTGCCGGTCGTCGGCCGCAAGATCGGCGCGATGCTCGGCACGCTGGGCAACTGGCAGCTCACCGTGCTGTCGCTGGCCGCCCTGGCGTTCCTGTTCCTCGTCCTGGCCAGGCCGTCGCGGTGGGGGGCCCCGGCGCTCGGGCTGGCCTACGCGCAGGCGCCGGCGCTGCGGGCGGGGCTGTTCGGCGTGCTCACCACGGCACTGGCCGGGTTCCTGGTCAACGACTCGGGCATCGCCATTCCGGCCATGGCGCTCACGGTGGCGGTGCCGCTGACCCTCGCCGCGTCGATCCGCGCGCTCCAGAGATCAGTGCCCACCACGCCAGAGCGACCGTCAGCGCCAGCAGGATCCACGGCACCACCTGGGACCGCAGCACCGTGACGAGCAGGTTGTGCAGGTCCTGCGGCTGATACTCCTGGCGGGCCGGCAGGTAGGCCGCCGAGAGCACGGCCAGCCGCGCCACCAGGAAACCGTCCAAGAAGGTCGCCGGGACGGCCGCCAACAGCGCGAACCCGAGCCCGTCGTACCAAGGCAGGGCATAGGGCGTCGCGAACAGCCAGGCGGCCACAACGACGACCGCGACCCCGGCTTCTTCCCGCCAGACCGCCCGTGTCTCTTCCCTCCAGGCGCCCCGCGCTCCCCCACCGCCTCCGGCATCCCCCACCCGCGAGAGCGACCCGTCCTCGTGATCAACGCCCGCCACCCGCCGGAGCGACTCACCGCCGTCCCCAGCGTCCACCACCCGCCGGAGCGACCCACCATCGGCTTCGGCACCGGTCACCCGCGAGAGCGACCCATCCTCGTCCCCACCGCCGGCCACCCGCCGGAGCGGCTCATCGCCGTCCCCGGCCTCCATCACCCGCCGGAGCGGCCCGCCGTCGTCCTCGCGGCCTGCCGTCTGCTGGGGCAGGCCCCGGGCGCTTGCCGTACGCGGGAGCAGGCCCGTGGTCAGGCCGTACGGCTCTCGCAGGGCCCGTGACAGCGTGAGGGCGAGGAAGACCAGGAGCGCCACGGACCCCGCCTGGATCCAGACCCGGTACCCCCCCGATCCGAAGGTCGCCTGTAGTCCACCCAGGACCACGTGCCACGGAGAGGCCAGCGAGATCGACTTGGTGGCGTGCAGGACGGGGTCGAGGGCGTGCGGCCCGGCCAGGGCGTACGCCACCAGGACGGTCGCCGTCGCCGTGCCGGCCACGACCGCGAGCGACCTCGGACGCGACCGCAGCGCCCACGCCGGCCCGAGCGCGACCAGGCCGGCGTTGGCCTTGACCGCGATGCCCAGGCCGAGCAGCGGCCCCGACGCCCAGCGGCGCCCGCTCGCGCCGGCGGCCAGAGCCGCCACGACCAGGGCGATGGCGAGGGTGTCGACGTGCATTCCGGCGACCAGTTGGTAAATGACGAGCGGGTTGGCGGCCCAGAGCAGCGCGGCGCGCGCCTGCCGGGCTCGGTCTCCGCGCACCGTGCGGTGCAGCAGCCACGCCGTCACGACGAAGGCGGCGGCGTTGACGGCGGCGAGCGCGAACACCGTCAGCCGCACCGAGCCGCCGCCGACCAGCGCTGCCAGCGCCTGCACGGCCGTGGCCACCGGCCCGTAGACGCTCGGCTCCTCCTGCCACGGACGCTCGACCGCGGCGGCCAGCGGGTCGCCGGGCAAGGTGTCCGCGCCCATGGCGTACGGGTCGTGCCCGAGGACGGCCATCCGACCGTAGGCCGCGTAGTTGAGGTGGTCGGCCGATCCGGAGGGCGGCAGGAAGGCCAGCACCACGGCGGCCAGGCAGCCGCCGAGCAGCAGCAGACGCGGATCGGGCGCCCACCCGCGCCGCAGGGCGAGCAGCCCGGCCGCCAGGCCGGCGGCGCCCAGCAGCACGGCCAGCGACTCCATGGCGATGACCAGGTGGTCGCCCGGCCTCAGGGAGAGCGAGTACGGCGGCTGCCACCCCGGCCCGGGAAGCGGCGGCACGGCGGCCGAAGGCCCGAGCGCGCCGATGGCGACGGTGACCAGGACGCTGAGCGCGACGCCCGCGACGGCGACGACCGCCAGGACGCCGGGCGCGGCGCGCGTGGCACTGACGCCCGCCCACCCTTCACGGCCCACCGGCCCGACCCGAGTCACCGCACGATTCCAGCACATCCGCGGCCCCACCCGAGCCACCCCTCACCGACCCCCCGGACACGCCGGGACATCGGTAACGCGGCGACACTGCTCACGCCGAGACAGTGGCCACGCAAACGACACCGGCACCGGCACCGGCACGGAAGCGGCACCGGCCACGCCGGGGCACTGATCACGCCGGTCGAGGGCGGTGTTGGTCATGCGGGTGTGGTGGAGATCAGCGGCGGGGGCCACGTACGGCGCTTGTGATGTCGGCGACGACTCGCTCGCGGGCGGCGATGGCCAGCGCGACGTCCCGGAACTGGCGAGCCCGGTGGATCTGGGCGCGCCAGTCGGTGCCGGTGGCCCGGTGGGACATCTCGACCTCGACCTCCATGACGCGAAACCCTTTGCGCACCAGGTCGATCGTCATGCCGGTCTCGACCCCGAACCCGTGCGCGAGCGGGCGGGCCGCCTCGAAGGCCGCCCGGGTGAGGCACCGCTGCCCGTTGAGCGGCTGGCCGGCCTCCCAGCCCGAGGCACGCCTGATGCCCTCGCGGGCGAGACGCACGACGAAGCCGTGCCCGCCCAGCTTGACCCGGGTGGCGAACCTGGCGATGGTCATGTCGGCGGAGCCGGCCCGCACCGGTTCGACCAGTGGCGCGGCGCGGCCGGCGGTCTCGGCGAGGTCGGCGTCCAGGAACAGCAGGTGACGAGCCCCCTGCTCGTCGAGGAGACGCACCGCCTCGGCGCCGCTCTCCATCGCCGCGGCCTTGCCGCGGTTGCGGCTGTGGCGCACGACGCGCGCCCCCGCCGCCTTGGCCACCCGGCCCGTGGTGTCGGCCGAGCCGTCGTCGACCACCACGACGAGGTCGACGCCCGGGATGGCCAGCGCCGCGGTCACGGTGGCGCCGATGCGGTCGGCCTCGTCCTTGGCCGGGATGATCACCGCGGTGTCGGGCTGTGCGGATGGGTCGCTCATCGCTCCTCGTCCGATCGGCTGCCATGTGACGGTCGACCGACGCTAGCACCGATCAGCGCCGGCGCAACGCCCCGTCACGCCCCTTGTGCACGACCATGCTGGTACCACCAAGGCCCCGTCACGCCCCCCGTGTAGGGCCGCCCGTACCACCAAGGTCGCCTCACGCCCCTTGTGCACGGGCCATGCCCGTACCACCGAGGCCGCGTCACGCCTCTTGTGTAGTGCCATGCCCGTATCACCGAGGCCCCAGCCGACCCCGTGCGCGGCCATGCCGTAACCCGGTGCAAGCCCCTGCCGGGGCTTCCCTGCCAGACCTCGCCAAGCCCCTGCCGGGACGATCCACGCCAGACCTTGCCAGGCCCTCCATGCGCAACGCCGCCGAGGCCCTGCCGCCGCTTCGTACGGGACTCGCTGACCGTGCCGAGCCTCGTGCGAGACCCTGCCGAGGATTCCAGGCGAGACCGACCCTGCCGAGACCCTGCCCGGACCTCCATGCGAAACCCCGCCGAGGCCCTACCGCGGCCCCGTGCCAGACCTTGCAGGACCTGCCGAGCCCTCGTGCGAGTCCCTGCTGGACCTGCCGAGCCCCCGTCCGAGACCCTGCGGGGGACTCCCGCCGGGACCATGCCGAAGGCTCCCGCCGAGTCCCTTGCGGGGATTTCAGGTGCGAACCCTGCCGAGATCCCGCTGGGGCCTTCATGCGCGCCCCCCGGATCGACGTGGCCCTGTGCGAGGTCCTTTCGGACCTCGCCGAGCCCGTGCGGGACCTCTTGCGGGACCCGCATGCGACTCCCGGCGAGACCCTGATGAGGACCTTCGCCGAGAACCCTGCCGGGACTTCCAACGAGAACCCTGCCGGGAACTCTCACAAGCACCCTGCCGGGGCTTTCGCCGGGGGCTCTGCCGGGGCCTTTCGCCGAGACCTCGTTGAGACCGGGTCGAGACCTGGGGCGAGGCTCGCCGGGGCCCCGTGCAGGGGGCCGCGGTGGGAGGCTCGGCCAGGGCCCTGTGCTGAGGGCACGGCTGCGCTGCGCGCGCGGTCACGTCCCGCCGGCCGGGCCGGGGCCAGGACGGCGGGAGGTGGCCGCGCGGTCAGCCCGGGTGTTCGGCGGTGAGCAACTCGGCCGGGATGGTGTCGTGCACGGTGAACACCGAATCCAGCCCCGTCACCTGGAGGATCTTGCGGACGGCGGGACGCGGCGAGGCCACCTCCAGCACGCCGCCGCGTTCTCGCATCCTCTTGAGCGCGGACAGCAGGACGTTCATGCCGGTGGAGTCGCAGAACTCCACGCCGGACATGTCTATGACGACCCTGTCGGGCCCGGTCTCCAGCAGGCGGGCGAACTCCGCCTGGAGACGAGGCGCCGTATATAGGTCGATTTCGCCGGCGACCGTCAAGATGGCGTGTCCGGCATGTGATCGAGTCGAGACCTTGAGCTCCACAGCGGGCACACTAGCGCCGTACCGCCCCCGGGTCACGCTCTACCGCTATAACCGAAGAGTCGTCCGCCCTTTGTTCCCCGTTTCGGCCTCATGGAAACGCTCCGTGCGCGAAGCTTGACGCTATGCGACACCGGCTCGGCCGGAAGGGGGGGAGGCCCGGAACCTCCGCGTCCGGTCGTCACTTCGAGAGGGAGGGACGGGCGTGGAGCGTGACGAGCCCGACATCGCCGATGAACAGTGACATACCCGAAGATCCTGGACGACAATGCATGCGCGAGCGGCTGGAGAGCATTCTCGCCCGCACCGAGAAGGCGCGCGCCTGGGGAGCCGCCGCCCTCCCGCTGCAGTCATTGCTCAACCGGGAAGGCTACGTCCCGATCAAGACACGGCTCACGGTCGACGACCTCGACCTGCTCATGGCCGCGCGCGAGGAACTGCTGTGCTTCGCCGAGCTGGGCCTGCGCCTGCTCGACCTGCACCAGCCCCGTGACGCCGGCGGCATCACCAGCGACGCCGCGCATCCGATCCTGCGCTGCCGCAGCTGCATGTGGCGCTGGCCGTGCCCGACGTTCCGCGCCATGTCCGAGGCGCTGGAATCCCTGCCGCCCGCCATGCCGCGGGAGGAGGTCCTCCCGGCCGGCGTCCCCCTCGGCGGCTTCTCCGAGGTGGACGCCCCCGGCCCGCTGGAGGCGGTCGCGCCCGGCCGCCCGGTGGCCGCGCACCTGTGAAGGCCCTGCGTACCCGTCCGATGGCCGCACACCTGTGACCCGCGAGCGCGCTCGCCCGGTGGCCGCGCATCTGTGAACGGCCCGCGCGTCCGTCCGGTGGCCGCGCACCTGTGAAGGGCCCGGCGCGCCCGTCCGGTCAGGCGGTCGACTCAGAGATGGGCAGGCTGATCTCGAAGCGGCAGCCCGGGCCGTCGTTGACGACCGCGATGGCGCCTTCGTGGGCCTCCACGATGCCGCGGGCGATGGCGAGCCCGAGGCCGGCGCCTCCGTCCTTGCCCGGGGTGCGCGCGGTCTCGCCGCGGAAGGCCACGTCGAAGACGCGCGGCAGGTCGTCCTCGGGGATCCCGCCGCAGCAGTCGGCCACCGACAGCCGCACGGTGCGCTCGTCGGCCTCCGCCCGCACCACCACGGCGCCGTCCTCGGGGGTGTGCCTGATGGCGTTGACGACCAGGTTGCGCAGGGCGCGCCCGAGTTCGGCCGCGTCGGCGTAGATCGGCAGCACCGGCTCGGCTTCGCCGGTCAGCCGCACGCCCTTGGCCTTGGCCACGGCCTCCACACCCGCGAGCGCGTCGGCCACCAGGTCGCCGAGGCCGACGCGGTGCGGCGAGAGCCGCAGCGTGCCGGCGTGGATTCGCGACAGCTCGAACAGGTCGTCCACCATGTGCGACAACCGGTCGACCTCGTGCCTGATCTGGTTGTGGTAGCGGCGCACGGTCTGGGCGTCCTCCACGACGCCGTCCTCCAGCGCCTCGACCATGGCGCGCATGCCGGCGAGCGGCGTGCGCAGGTCGTGGCTGACCCAGGCCACCAGCTCGCGCCGCGCCCCTTCCAGGGCCCTCTCCCGTTCGCGTCCCTCGCGCAGCCGCTCGTACGCCTGCGCCAGCGCCTCGGCGATGGTGGTGAGCTCGGCCGGGAGCGGACCGGCGGGCGGGACGAAGTCGCTGGAGGGGCTGACGTCCTCCACGGCCGCGACCAGGCTCCTGCTGGCGCCGACGACCTGCCGGGCCACCGCCAGCGCGACGCCGAGGCCGACGAGCCCGGCAACGGCGACGACGGTGAGCACGACGTTCTTGGGGTGGCCGTCGATGATCATCTCGATGGTGATGGCGACCACGCCCGCGAGCGTGGCGGCGACGGTCACGACCGCGACGACGGCCAGCATGACGCCGATCGACCGGCCGCGCAGCAGCCGGAGCACCGCGAGGCCCAGCCCGGCGATCACCAGTCCGAGGCCGCCGGTGACGGCGACGATCTGCAGGATCATCGGAGCCCGCTTCCGCACCGGCACGTCGACTGCCGGCGTGCCCCCATCATGAGTCCTTCTCCGTGGTGGGCGCGTCGTCCACGGGCTCGTACCGGTATCCGACCCCCCACACGGTCACGATGCGGCGGGGCGCGGCCGGGTCGGGCTCGATCTTCTCGCGCAGGCGGCGGACGTGGACGGTGACCGTCGAGGTGTCGCCGAACGACCAGCCCCACACCTGGTCGAGCAGGGCGGCGCGGCTGAACGCCTGGCGCGGGTTGCGCATGAGGTGGGCGAGCAGGTCGAACTCGCGGGCCGTGAGGGTGATCTCGCGTTCTCCGAGGCGCACCTCGTGGGCGCCCACGTCGACCAGCAGGTCACCGTCGCGCAGCACGCCCGTCCCGGAGGTGACCAGGGCCCCTCGGGCGCGCCGCAGCACCGACTGGACGCGCAGTGCGAGCTCGCGCGGGCTGAAGGGTTTGGTGACGTAGTCGTCGGCGCCGGTCTCCAGGCCCACGACACGGTCGATCTCCTCGCCGAGGGCGGTCAGCATGATCACCGGGACCGGCCAGCGTTCGCGCAGCTTCTTGCAGACCTGCAGGCCGTCCATGCCGGGGAGCATGAGGTCCAGGACGAGCAGGTCGGGCGGGTCGGCGAGCGCCCTGCGCAGCGCCTCGGCCCCGTCGCCGACGCTCTCGACGGTGTGCCCGTCACGTTCCAGGTATCTGACGACGACCTCGGCCACGGTCGGGTCGTCGTCGACGACGAGGATGCGCGGCGGGGAAGCGGTACTCATCATCGGCCCCCCAGCTCGCCCAATTTGTCACATTTTATCGCCACAAAGCACCTGGAATAACAGAATCGACTACCCGGTAAAACCGACATAACAGACGACACGCGAAATGGACCGTCCCCCACGGACAATGACACCGCACAGTGAGCCCGTCCGGGAGGGCGCCACCACACCCGTCATCACTTCGTAAGAGCCGTGTGGTGCGTTGCCGTCCGGAAGGTCACGATCCGGGGAAAGATCGGTGTCGCCTCGCGGCCGGGGCCGGTGCGACGTACCTTCTGCATATGGCCCGCATTGTGCTCACCATCCTCGGAGTCCTCCTCGCGCTCTACGTAGTGTTCGGGCTCCTCATCCCCCTCATCACCGGCATCCTGAAGATCTTCCTGATCATCGCCGTGATCGGTGTCGTCGCCGTGGCGGCGGTCACGGTGGTGGGCAAGCTGACGAAGTGACATGACCGCCTTCCACGCCACCTTCGCGCTCCTCGCGCAGCTCCTGGCCGGTCAGACCGGCCCGGGGACGCTGGCGACGGTCGGCCTGGTGGGCGTCACGCTGATCCTGTTCGCCTGGGCGCTGGCCCGGCCGGCCGCGCAGCCCGCCGTGGCGGTGGCCGCCGGCATGCGCCCGCGCGCGGCGCACGCGGTCTTCGTCCGGCTCAGCCACCCCGCCGCGCCCGGCCGTCCCCAGCCCAGAGCCCCTTCGCTCAGCCCCGCGCCCGTCTAGCGCGCCGCCACCAGAGCGTGGCCGCGCGAGCGGCGTCCCGCCCGCCACCGGCGGCGCCGGACGCCTGACGGGCGCCTCGTCATGTCCGCACACCGACGAATGGGGCTCTTTCATGCTTTCACTGCTCGACACCGTCATCGACTTCGCCTACCGGCTCATCGGCGCCGTCGGCTCGTTCACCGGGCCGGTCGCGGCGATCGTCCTGTGCACCATCGCGGTGCGCCTGCTGCTCCTGCCGCTCAGCGTCCGGCAGGCGACCGCCCACAAGGCGCGGCTGCGCCTGGCACCGCAGGTGGCCAAGCTGCGCGAGCGCTTCGCCCGCGATCCCGAGCGGCTGGTCCGCGAGACCTCCAAGCTGTACGCGGCCGAGGGGACCTCGATGTTCGCCGGGCTGCTGCCCGGCCTGGCGCAGGCGCCGTTCTTCATGGTCGTCTACCGCGTCTTCGTCTCGGCGACGATCGCCGGCCATGCCAACCTGCTGCTCGCCCAGAGCGCCCTCGGCGTGCCGCTGGGCGAGCACTTCGCCGCCGCGCTGGCGTCCGGCGGCCTGTTCAGCGCGCCCGTCCTGGTCTTCGCCGGGCTGTTCGCGCTGCTGGCGGTGGTCGCCTGGATGACCTGGCGGCGGATGGACGACACCGTGGCTCCGCGCGCGCTGCGCCTGCTGCCGTTCGGCACGATCGTCGCCGCCGCCGTCCTGCCGCTCGCGGCCGGGCTGTACCTGCTGGTCAGCACCGCGTGGACGGCCGCTGAGCGCGCGGTCCTGTACCCCCGGCCGGCCTGACCCGGCCGTCCCGGGCACCCCCTGCCGGCCCGATACGGCGACCTCGCGCCCTCATGGAGGTTTGTACGCCATTAACGTGGAATGCCGGGAACGATGACCGCACGCCGACCGGGAGGTCCGAACGATGAACGGTGCCGACAGCGAGGTCGGACGGCTGGAGACAGTGCTCCTGCACCGTCCCGGCGCCGAGCTCAAGCGGCTGACCCCCCGCAACAGCGACAAGCTGCTCTTCGACGGCATCCCATGGGTCGGCAGGGCCCAGGAGGAGCACGACGCCTTCGCCCAGGCGCTGCGCGACCACGGCGTCGAGGTGCTCTACCTCACCGAGCTGCTCCAGGACACGCTGGAGTACGACGCCGGGCGTGAGGAGATCATCGGCGCCGTCCTCCAGGAGCGCCAGCTCGGCGACCGGCTCGCCGAGCTGGCGCGCCGCCACCTTTCGGAGCTGCACCCCGAGGACCTGACCCAGACTCTGATCGCGGGCCTGGCCCGCGAGGAGCTGAAGACCGGCCGGGGTCTTGTGTACGAGCTGATGGACCGCCACGACTTCGTGATCGACCCGCTGCCGAACCTGCTGTTCACCAGGGACTCCAGCGTGTGGATCGGCGACCGGGTGGCCGTGACGAGCCTGGCCATGCCCGCCCGCACCCGCGAGAGCCTGCTCACCCGGTTGATCTACACCTACCACCCGAGGTTCTCCGGTACCGGCCACCTGTACGAGCCGTGGCTGGAGCACGTGGAGGGCGGGGACGTGCTGCTGATGGCGCCCGGGGTCCTCGCCGTGGGCACCGGCGAGCGCACCACTCCGGCCGGGGTGGAGCGGCTGTGCCGGCGGGTCTTCGCCGCGGGGCTGGCGCACACCGTCCTCGCGGTGCCGATCGCCCAGCAGCGGGCCACCATGCACCTGGACACCATCTGCACGATGGTGGATTTGGACACCGTGGTCATGTACCCGCCGGTCGCCTACTCGCTGCAGGCCTACACCGTGACCTCGGCGGAGGGCGGTGAGCTGCGCGTCTTCGAGCCCCGGCCGTTCCTGGAGGCGGCCGCGCAGGCCATGGGGGTCGAACGGGTGAAGGTGATCGACACCGGGCTGGACCCGGTGACCGCGGAGCGCGAGCAGTGGGATGACGGCAACAACACTCTGGCGCTGGCGCCGCGGGTGGCGGTGGCCTACGAGCGCAACGTGGAGACCAACGCCCGCCTGGAGGCCGCGGGTGTGAAGGTCATCCGAATTGCGGGCAGCGAACTCGGCAGCGGCCGGGGAGGTCCACGCTGCATGTCATGCCCTGTAAGCAGGGAGCGTCTAGCCGCACTCGCGTAGGGCCCCTATTTCGGGCGTCCGAACTTGCGAATTAAGGACAGCGACCGGGGCGTGGATGACCGCCCACACCGTGGTCACGTCTTCGTCGTGACGCACCCCCCAGCGCTCGGCGAGGAACTCGACGATGCCGAGCCCCCGGCCGCCCAGCGAGGACAGGGCCGGCCGGCCCGCGCGGGGCTCCGTGGCCGCTCCCCCGTCACTCACCGTGACCTCGAGGTGGTCCTCCGCCCACTCCCACGTGGCCATGATCTGGCCTGATGGGAGGGGGTGGGCGTGACGCAACGCATTGCTCAGCAACTCGCTCACCACCAGGACGGCGTCCTCTATGGCGGTGGCGAACACCCCGCATGCCTCGAGATCGGCGCTGAGACGCTGGCGTGCGACGGCGACGCTGGTCGGCGCATACGGCAACAGCACGACGCCCTCACTTCCCCGTTCTCCTGCATTTCCCCCTGAGGAAAACACATCCCAGTACGACCGAAATGCCCCGTTCGATGGTTCTGGAAACCGCGCGGCGATCATTGCTTGTGCAGATTCGACAATAGGCGCGGTCATCTGTGACCAGCTCGTTACCGCTTCGGTGTGTCGGATCCGATATAGGCGTCGGCGATGCTCAAAACGAATCGCATTCGGGTGCCACCGCCGGGACGCGCGTGCGCGGTCACCTCACCGCCCTGCGCACGAGCGAGGGTGCGCGCGATGTAAAGCCCGAGCCCCACGCCGCCGAAACGCCGGCGGTCGCCGCTGTCGGCCTGGACGAACCGCTCGAAGACCCGCTCGCGGTCCTCCGGCGCGATGCCGACGCCCTCGTCGTCCACGGCCAGGACGACGCGGCCGTCCTCCGGCCAGGCCAGCACCCTGATCAGGCCGCCGTCCGGCGAGTACTTGAAGGCGTTCTCCAGCAATTGGCCGAGCAGGATGTCGGTGGCCAGGGCGTCCCCGTCGACCAGCGGCAGGTCGCCCGGGATGTCCACCTCCACGTGGTGCCGGTCGGACAGCACCGGCATGCCCAGCGTCGCCGCGCGCACGCGCTCGCCCAGGTCGAAGCTCTCCAGCCGGATCTTGAACTTCTCCCCGCCCGCCCGCGCGCCGAGGAGCAGGTGGTCCATGAGCCGGCCGAGGTCGCGCGCCCGCTCGGCGATGGTGCGCACGGCCGAGCGCCGCTCGACGTCCGACAGCTTGTCCCACCGCGCGTCCAGGGTGCTGGCGAAGCCCTGGACGACCGTGATCGGCGTGCGCAGCTCGTGGCTGGTGGTGGCCAGGAACAGGTCCTTGGCCTCCTCGAGCTCCTTGGCCAGCGTCACGTCGCGGAAGTCCACGACGACCTCGGCGGTCTCGCCGATCCCGGCGCTGACCACGTCCAGCCAGCGGCCGGAGGGGAGTTGCGTGGTGAGCTTCTCGCCGGGCCCGGGCAGCGGGAACGGCGGGTGGACGCCGATCACCTCCGCCGCCGTCAGGCCGGTCAGCTCCTCCGCGGCGGGGTTCCACTGGGTGACCCGCCCGCCCCCGTCGAGCACGGCGATGCCGTCCGCGCTGGCGTCGACGACGGCGCGCTCGTGCGCCCGCTGCCGCACCGCGTCCTGGTAGGCCATGGCGTTGGCGAGCGCGATGCCGGCGTGCCCGGCGAGGAGCTCCAGCAGCTCCAGCTCGATGTGGCCGGCCTTGTGCTCGGCGAACAGCGCGTACAGGGCCCCATAGGGCCGGCCGCCGACCGCGGCGACGCCGAGCGCGATGGTGTGCAGGCCGGGCAGCTCCGACCAGATCAGCTCGTCCAGCACCGCCTGGTCACCGGTCTCCAGCAGCACGGTCTTGCCGGTGCGCAGCAGCTTGCCGACCAGGCTGGTGTGCAGGTCGGCGGTCGCGCCCTTCACCCGCTCCGGCAGGCCGTGGGTGCTCACCAGCCGCAGCCGCTCGTCCTCGATCAGCACGAAGCCGCCCGCGTCGGCCCCGGTCAGCTCGGTGAGGCTCGCGGCGATGCGGTCCAGGACCGGCTCCAGCTCCAGCTCGGCGTTGATGTCGCCCACCACGTCGGTGAGCCGCCGCACGAGGCGCGCGCGGCGGGCGGCCCGCTCGCGGGCGACCGCGTCGTTCTCCGCCGGGTGGTAGACGCTCACGTACCCGAGCAGCGCGCCGGCCTCCGACCGCAGCGCACTGATGTCCACGCCCACGTCCAGCAGCGAGCCGTCGCAGCGCAGGCGCTTGGTGCGCAGGGAGACCGGGCCGCCGGTGCGCACCCGTTCCAGCACCGCGTTGTGCTCGGCCACCAGCTCGTCCGGCACGAGCGGCGCCCGGCGCCCGGTCATCTCGGCCGCGGACCAGCCGAACAGGCGCTCCGCCGCGGGGTTCCAGATCAGTACGGTAAGATCACGATCGAGGGTTACGACGGCATTGGGCGAGCTCGCGATGACAGCGCGGGCAAAGCCGTCATCGAGGTTGTCTCCCCTGTCGTCACTCATGACCCCCATCGTGCCCGTTTTTGCCCCCGCGCCTTGGCACTTTCGATGTGCGAATCATCGCATTCGGCGCAGCGGCCGATGACATGGGCGCCACTCCCTCCGGCACGGCCGGGAGCAGGGCTCCCTCCGATACGCTGCCGGTAGGCGAGAGGGGTACGGCCATGACGACAGGGGATCTCGAGGCCCTGGTGCGGGTGACCGCTCCCGGCTATGTGGGCGAGACCCCGCCCGAGGTGGCCTTCGGCACCACCGACACGCCGGTCGGGCCGCTCGCGCTCGCCGTCACCGCGCGCGGCGTGGTCGCGTGCAGCTACGAGAACGAGCACGTCATCTTCGCCCGCGTCTCCCGCGAGATCGGGACGTTCATCGGCCCCGACCCGCGGCGCCTGGACCCGGTCCGGCGCGAGCTGGACGCCTACTTCTCCGGCAGGCTGCGCGCGTTCACCGTTCCGGTCGACCTGCGGCTGGCCACGCCCTTCGCCCGCACGGTGCTGCAGATGACGATGGCCGTGCCCTACGGCCGCGTGACGACCTACCCCGAGATCGCCGAGCGCATCGGGCGTCCGCAGGCGCTGCGCGCGATCGGCAACGCCCTGACGGCCAACCCGGTGTGCGTCATCGTCCCCTGCCACCGGGCGCTGGAGGCGCCGGGACGGCCGGGAGGTTACGCCGGCGGCCCCGCCGCCAAGGAGGTCCTGCTCCGCCTGGAGGCCGCGGCGGACTAGGCGCACTCGATCGAGGCCGGCGACCGGCTACGACGGGGCCACCGACTACGACCAGGCGACGGGTGCTACCGGGCCACCGGCGCGTCGGTGAGGGCGGCGCCGTCGCGGGCGCGCCGCCTCAGCAGGCTCACCAGCAGCGTCGCCAGCGCCGAGACGACGAACGCGGCCAGCGCCGCGCTCATCCACGGCTGCCGCTCGAACCCGATCAGTCCGCGGAGCGCCGCCCAGCGCTCGTCCCACCACTCCAGCGTGGCCGCTCCGGTGAACACCCAGTACGCCACGAAGCCGAGCAGCCATGGAACGAGCATCGCCCAGCGGGAGGGCGCGTCCTGCGAGGTGTCCCACCGCGCGGCCCCGCCCAGCACGAAGTAGTCGACCACGAGCACGGCGAACATCGGGACGAACACCGCGCCGATCACTCCGAGGAAGGCCCCGTAGGAGTTGACGTTGGCGAACAGCGCGACGCCGGTCGTCAGCACGCCCACTCCGACCGAGAAGACCCGCCGGTCGACCCGGGGCAGCAGGTTCTGCAGGGACATGGCCGTGGAGTAGACGTTGGCGAACGACTGGTCGGCCTCCCGCAGCACCAGGACGCCGAAGAACAGCGCGCCGAGCGGCACCGCGACGAACGCGTTCCACACCCGCTCAGGGTCGTTGCCGACCAGGGCGAGGGCGACGATGCCGAGCACCAGGCACGCCACCTGGGCGATCGTGTAGCCGGTGACCACCCCGGCGAACGCCGCCCGCCCGGACCGCGAGTGCCGGGCGTAGTCCGCCGCGACCGGGACCCAGGAGACCGACAGCGCGATCACGTAGTCCACGGCGGGGGCGAACGCGTTCCAGCTCCCGCCGCCCAGGTGCGGCGCCTCGCGCAGCAGCGCCACCGCGAGCCACACCATCGCGACGACCACGGCGGCCGTCACGAAGCGGCGCAGGAGGCGGATGGCGCCCAGTGGGCGGATGGTCAGGGCGATCGTCAGCGCCCCGGCCACCAGTACCCACACGGCGTACGGCACGGAGTCGCCGAAGACGGCCCGCGCGCCTTTGGCGATCACCCACAGCTCGAACGCCCCCCAGCCGAGCATCTGGACGATGTTCAGCACGGTCGGCAGGTACGACAGCCGGGCCCCGAACAGCCCGCGCAGCAGCACCATCGCGGGCGCGCCCGTGCGCGCGCCGGGGATGGCCGCCAGGCCCACCATGACGGTGCCGACCAGGCTGCCCACCACGGCGGCCAGCACGGCCGCGACCATGCTCAGCGGTGCGCCGCCCAGCGGGTCGAGAAGGTACAGGGCGCCGGAGAAGCCGAGCAGGCTCACCCCGAGGTTGGCCCAGAAGGCGCCCTGGTCGAGGAATCCGAGGGTCTTCGGAGGGGCCTCGTCGAGGGTCAGAGGGACTTCATCGACGGCGGACGTCATCGCACGCTCCCTACGCCGGCATTACCCGGACAGGTTCCGGCGGTCGGCGGCGCGCCCAGCCCTCGCTGGGAACCGCCCTCTCAGCCCGGTGACGCCCGAGCTCCCGCGCTATGTATTTTGCGCGATTATTACATTCGGCCGTCAGGCGACGTAGGGCTGCCCCCCGTTCTCGGCGACCATGGGACGCCCGGCCGCCTCCCACGAGTGCATGCCGCCGCCGACGTTGACGGCCTCGCGGCCCACGTGGTTGAGCCAGGCGGTGGCCTGGGCGGACCGGCCGCCGACGCGGCACACGACGTACACCGGGACTCCGGCGGGGATCTCCTCGACCCGCTGCTGCAGCGTGCCGAGCGGTATGTGGACGGCCGTCGGGGCGTGGCCCGCCTGCCACTCGTCGGGCTCGCGCACGTCGAGCAGGTAGGCGTCGTCGGGCACGGCCCCGGCCTGGATCTCTGGGACGGTCATGCCGACCATTGTCCCCGCTTCGCGAGCCTTCCGCCCGCTAACGGAGGGTTGTCGCGCCGTGACGCCGGGAAGTTTTCCCTTCGCGCACCGGGCGAAGCACCGCAAAACACCTCAGAGCCCCCGCGCGGCCGGCCACCTGGGACCACCACTCGCGCGGCGGGAACGGCCCCGGGGCGAGCGGGCCCACCGGACGAGCCGAGGCCGCCTCACTTGAGCAGCCGGGACATCCTGCGGTCGGCCAGCGGCTTGCCGCCGGTCTGGCAGGTCGGGCAGTACTGCAGGGAGGAGTCGGCGAAGGAGACCTCCCTGATCGTGTCCCCGCACACCTCGCACGGCTCTCCGGCGCGCCCGTGGACCCGCAGGCCGGACTTCTTCTCGGTCTTGAGGTCCTTGGCGGCCAGACCGCGCGACCGCTCGACGGCCTCGCGCAGGGTGGTGACGATCGCCTCGTGCAGGTCGGCGACCGCGGTGTCGCTCAGCGAGTCGGCGATCTTGAAGGGGGACATCTTGGCCGCGTGCAGCACCTCGTCGGAGTAGGCGTTGCCGATGCCCGCGATGATCTTCTGGTCGCGCAGCAGCCCCTTGATCTGCGTGCGGCTGCCGCTCACGATGCCCTTGAGCACGTCGGGGGTGAAGCCGGGCGCCAGCGGATCGGGGCCGAGGCTCGCGATGCCGGGCACCTCGACCGGATCGGTGACGACGTAGACGGCCAGGCGCTTCTGGGTGCCGGCCTCGGTGAGCTCGAAGCCCGGCGCCCGGCCGTCGTCCTCGGGGGCGAACCGCAGCCGCACGGCCAGCGGCCCCTTGCCCGGACGCACCGGCCTGGCTCCCGACAGATCCTCCCGCCAGCGCAGCCAGCCGCCGCGGGCCAGGTGGGTGACGAAGTGCAGCCCGTCGCAGTCGAGGTCGAGGAACTTGCCGTGGCGGGCCACGGCGGTCACCGCCAGACCGCCGAGCGAGGTGACCGGCGGCCGCACGGTCTTCAGGGCCTGGAAGGCCACCACGTCCACACCGGCGACCACGCGGCCGACGGCCCGCTCGCGCAGGAACTCGGCGAGCGACTCCACCTCGGGAAGCTCGGGCATGCCATCACACTAACCGCTGACCGAGGGTCCGCCCGGTGAGCGGCCGGCGGGCGCGCGCGGCCGCTCACCGCGGGCCTACTTGGTGAGCACGTCCTTGGGCACCGGCTTGTCCTCGGCCAGGGAGCCGAACAGCCGCAGCGCGCGCTGGGTGTCCCATTTGACGACCGCGGCGCCGTTGATGGTGGGCAGCGAGCCGATGGGGACGGCGGTGGCGACCGGGTCGCCGCTCATGGCCATCCCCAGCGACAGCAGGTCGAAGGTGCCCGTGCCGCCGTCGACGGCGACCGAGTCGGTGGCGGCCATCGCCAGCGGCACCGAGCGGAAGGGGTTGACCAGCACGCCGGGGCTCGCGGCCTTCTTGACCACGGCCGAGAAGAACTGCCGCTGGCGCTGGGTGCGGTCGAAGTCGGGGATCGCGCCGGTCGCCCGGGTGCGGACGAAGCCCAGCGCGGTGCCGCCCTCCATGTCCTGGCAGCCCTTCTTCAGGTTGATGCCGGCCTTGGGGTCCTTGATGTTCTGCTTGACGCAGATGTTCACCCCGCCGATCGCGTCGACGATGCCGACGAAGCCGCCGAACCCGATCTCCATGTAGTGGTCGAGGCGGATGCCGGTGACCTTCTCCACGGTCTTGGCCAGCAGTTTGGGGCCGCCGAAGGCGTAGGCGGCGTTCAGCTTGTCGCTGCCGTGCCCGTCGATCGGCACGAACGAGTCGCGGGGCAGGCTGACCAGGGTCGGCCGGCCGCTGCCGGCCGGCACGTGCAGGAGCATCATCGTGTCGGTGCGCTTGCCGACGGCCCGGCCGGTGGCGAGCTTCTTGCGCTGGGCGGCCGTCAGCCCGGCCCGGCTGTCGGAGCCGACCAGCAGCCAGTCTTCGCCCGGGGTGGCCGCCGGACGCCCGGCGTAGTCGGTGAGCGAGTCCACGACGTTGAGCCGGGAGTTGATCCAGAAGAACCCGCCGACGGCGAGCACGATCAGCAGCACCAGCACGACCGCGAGGACGCGGAGCACCAGACGGCCGATGCGCCGGGGAGGACGAGGCGGACGAGGCGGCTGGTCGCCGCCCGAGCCGCTTCCCCCGCCGGGCGGCTGCGTGCCGGGCAGCGGACGCACCGGCGCCTGCCCCGCGCGCGGCTTGCCGTACACGCGCGACGCCCTGCCCCGGCCCTCGCCCGAAGGCGCGGTGGGCGGGGCCTCGCCTCCCGCGCCGTACTGCTGCAGGACGGTGGCGTCGTCGTCCGGCCCGCCGGCCGGCGCGCCGCCGCGCCCGCGCTCACCCTCGTGAGCCGGCGCCCCCTGCGGGAAGCGGTGCGCGGGCTGACCGGCGGAGTACCCGCCCGCCGCCTGACCCTCCGCCCGGCCCGCGGCCGGCGCGCCGTACGCGCCCTCGCCGCCCGCCCCAGCAGGGCGCCGGAGAGCCCGCGTCGGCCCCTCTAGGGTCTCGTCGGATCCCCCCGACCCGCCGTTTCCCGGCCAATCGCCCACTTTCCCGTCCCCGTCCTGTGCCAAGAGCCATCTCTGCATCGAAGCTACGCCGTCGCGGAGGCGACGGTAGCTCTCTCACCAAGGTTTTCTCCGGTAAAAGTACGCAGAGTCACAGTAAGTCACCAATGTTGGGTCGCGGGAAACATTGCCCGCCCCCCGGCCGTTAGCGTGTACGACGACATCTAGCGAAAGGACAGTCGTGTCCGCTCCGGACCCATGGAGTACCTGCCCGTGCCACGGCACGGGCCTCGTCAAATATCGGACGGCTGAGCTGTGACCATCGTTCTCGGTCTGGCCGCCGTCCTTGTTCTCACCCTGACGACCGGTTTCTTCGTCGCCCAGGAGTTCGCGTTCGTCGCCTCCGACCGGGCGGCGCTCCGGCAGCAGGCCGCCGCGGGCGACGCCGCCGCCGAGCGGGCTCTGAAGGTCACCGGCAGGCTCTCGTTCATGTTGTCGGGCGCCCAGCTCGGCATCACCGTGACCACCTTGCTCGTCGGCTTCATCACCGAGCCCGCGCTCACTCCGCTGATCAGCCCCGGACTGGCCGCCGCCGGAGTGCCGCAGGCCGCGATCCCGGGCGTCGCCGTGACCCTCGGGCTGGTCGCCGCCACGGTCGTGCAGATGGTGCTCGGCGAGCTGGTGCCCAAGAACTACGGCATCGCCCGGCCCGAGCCGGCGGCCAAGTGGCTGGCCCGTCCCACCCTGGCCTACATGGCCGTCGCGGGACCGGTCATCCGCTTCTTCGACACCTCCGCCTCCCGCCTGCTCCGCCTGGTCGGCGTCGAGCCGGTGGAGGAGGTGGAGCGCGGCGCGACCCCGGAGGAGCTGTCGCGCATCATCGCCGAGTCCGAGGCGGCCGGTGAGCTGTCCGGGCGCCTGTCCGACCTGCTGGAGCGCGCCCTGGAGTTCGGCGACCGCACCGCCGAGGACGTCATGGTGCCTCGTCCCCGCGTGGTCTCGCTGCGTGCGGGACGGCCCGCCTCCGACCTGCTGGACGCCGTCAAGTCCTCCGGCCACTCCCGTTATCCCGTCCTCGGCGCCGACGGCGGCGACGTCGTCGGCGTGACCGGCCTGCGCGAACTGTTGCGGGCACCCTCGGACGACGTGCCCATCGAGCGCATCAGCGTCACGCCGCTGCTCGTGCCCACCACGCTCCCGCTGCCCGCGCTGCGGGAGCGCATGCGCGCCTCCGGCCGCGAGCTGGCGTGCGTCATCGACGAGTACGGCGGGCTCGCCGGCGTCGTCACGATGGAGGACCTGGCCGAGGAGCTCGTCGGCGAGCTGGTCGACGAGAACGATCCCGACCCGGCCGAGGCCGTCGCGCTGGAGGACGGCACCTGGGACGTGCGCGGCACCCTGCGCCTGGACGAGGTGGAGCGCGCGACCGGTCTGCGCCTGCCCGAAAGCGACGACTACGAGACCGTGGCCGGGCTGATCATGTCGCGCCTCGGCCGCCTCGCCGAGCCCGGGGACGAGGTGAGCGTCCCCCTGACCGACGAGCAGGACCTTCTGGAGGCCGGCGAGCCGGCCGGGAGGGAGGCGGTGGTCACCGTGCTGGACGTCCAGCGCAGGATCCCCGACCGGGTGCGGCTCGTGCCCCGGGCCGCCGACGCGGCGGTCATGAGCGGTGAGGCCCGGTGAACTCCGTCACCGCCCTCCTGCTCGGCGTCGTGCTGCTCGTCGGCAACGGCCTGTTCGTCGCGGCCGAGTTCGCCGTGGTGTCCGGCAGCCGGCACCGCCTGGAGGAGGCCGCCGCGGGCGGAGGCCGCCTCACCAAGGCGGCCGGACGCGCAGCCCTCCGCAACGGGCGGGAGCTCTCGCTCATGCTGGCCGGCGCGCAGCTCGGCATCACGCTGTGCTCGCTGGGCCTGGCCATGGTCACCGAACCGGCGATCGAGCACCTGCTCGAGCCGGTGTTCGGGCTGGTCGGGCTTCCCGAGTCCGCGCGCGTGGGCGTGGCGTACGTCATCGCCCTGGCGGTCATCACGTTCCTGCACATGGTCGTGGGGGAGATGGCGCCCAAGTCCTGGGCGCTGACCCGCCCTGAGCGGACGGCCCTGGGCCTGGCCCTGCCGTTCCGCGGCTTCACCTGGATCGCCCGGCCGGTGCTCGCGGCGCTCAACGGGCTGTCCAACGGCCTGCTGCGCGCCTTCGGCGTCCGGCCGCGCGACGAGCTCGCCACGACCCGGACGCCGCCTCAGCTGGCCATGCTCGTCGGCGAGTCGGCCCGCATGGGGCTGCTGGACCGGGACGAGCACGACCTGCTCACCAGCGCGCTCCGCGTCCAGTCGCAGACCGTGGAACGGCTGACGGTGCCCATCGCGCGGGCCACGGCCGTGCCCGCCGGCGCCCCGGAGGCGGTCGTGCGGCGGACGGCGGCGGCGTCCGGCCACCTGCGGCTGCTGGTCAACGGCGGCGCCCCGGAGGACGTGCTCGGCGTGCTGCACGTCCGTGACACGCTCCTGAACCCCGGTACGCCGCCGGAGGAGCTCATGAGCCCCGCTCCGCGCCTTCCGGCGTCGGCGACCATCCCGGAGGCCGTGGAGCGCCTGCAGGACGCCCACGCCCATCTGGGCCTCGTCGTGGGCCGGGACGGGCGGGTGGCCGGCATGGTGAGCCTGGGCGACCTGGTCGGCGAGCTGCTGAACGCTCGTGCAAGCACCCCGAAAGCGGGCTGAAAGCCAGGACGGCTAGACATCCGTGAGCGGATCGACCACATCGGATGTGAAGAACGGGCCATCGCGCGCCCGGCGGGGCTTCTCTCGCCGGGCGCCGCGGACTACCTTGATCGAAGCCCTTTCATCACAGGGGTGTCTTGCGCCTCCTGCGGGGTAACGCCCATCGGGAGCCGCGGGACCTCGAACCTTCGGGGGTTCCAGGGGTCGACTCCTTGGACGACGCAACCCCGGAGGACCGATGACCACCACCGAACCACCCAGGCGCGCAAAAAACGCCCCTGGGAAGAAGCATCAGCTTCGACCATGCGGGCCTCGGGGGTTCCAGGGGGTGTCCCCCTGGGGTAACACAAAGGCCCCGAGGGAAGAAGCTCTGCTTCGACCATGCGGGGCCCGAGTGGGCGAGGAGGGATTTGAACCCTCACATCCTTTCGGACACACGGACCTGAACCGTGCGCGTCTGCCATTCCGCCACTCGCCCTTGTTGAGTGCGGTCCAAAGGCTAGCACGGATCCGTGCATGCCACCGAACCCGGATACGATCCTCCTAGACGATGGAGGAAGGGAGGTACCCGGTGGGAGTCCTTCAGCGCTTCGAGCGAAGGCTCGAAGGCTTGGTCGAGGGGGCCTTTGCGCGGGCGTTCAAATCTGACCTTCAGCCGGTCGAGGTCGCCAGCGCGGTTCAGCGGGAGATGGACGAACGGGCCGCGATCGTGGCGCAGGGCCGCACGCTTGTGCCGAACGACTTCGTGGTGGAGCTGTCCACGACCGACAGCGAGCGGCTGGAGGTGTACGCCGACAGCATCGGCCACGAGCTCGCCAACCTCGCCAGGGAGTACGCCAAGGAGCAGGGGTACTCGTTCGTGGGACCTGTCCGGGTGCGCTTCGAGACCGCCGACGATCTGGCGGTGGGCCTGTTCCGCATCCGCTCGGGGGTGATCAGAGGGGCGACGGTCGAGCAGGACGAGATCCGGCAGCCCGTTAGCGATCTCCCGGCGAGCAAGCCGAGCGCGTTCGCCGGCCGTCCGCGCCTGCTGGTGTCCACCCAGGACGACCCGCAGGGGCAGCGGTCCTTCGACCTCACGACCCCTGTGACGCTCCTCGGACGGGGCACCGACTGCGATCTGCGGCTGGTGGACCCGGGCGTCTCCAGGCACCACGCCGAGCTCAGGGTCGAGGGGCCGACAGTGGCCCTCGTCGATCTCGGTTCAACCAACGGCACATTCGTCAACGGCCAGCCGGTTCGCCGGATCGAGCTCCAGGACGGCACCCGCGTGACCTTGGGGCGCACGACTCTGGTGTTCCGGCGCGATTAAGGGTAGACAGACGGTCCATGTCCGAGCTCACTCTGCTGCTGATCCGGCTCGCGTTCCTCGCGGTGCTGTGGTTCTTTGTGATTGCCGCGGTGGGAGTGATCCGGACAGACTTGTTCGGATCACGCTCGACCGCTCCCGCGGCCGCGCGCAAACCCGTCAAGCCCGCTCGCCAACCAGCCAAGCCGAAGAAGGGGGAGCCGAAACAACTGGTCGTTACGGGTGGTCCCCTGCAAGGAACCATCATCAACCTCACGGAGACGCCAATCACTATCGGTCGGGCGAATGACGCCACGCTGGTTCTCAGCGACGATTACGCTTCCAGCCGGCACGCCCGGCTGTTCCCCCAGGACGGTCAGTGGATCGTGGAAGACCTCGGCTCGACCAACGGCACCTATCTCGACCGCTCCAAAGTGACCCGCCCGACTCCGGTGCACCTCGGCCAGCCGATCCGCATCGGTAAAACCGTCATCGAATTGCGCAAATGACAATCGCACTCCGCTACGCCGCCCGCTCGGACGTCGGCCTCCTCCGCGAAGGAAACGAGGACTCGGCGTACGCGAGCCCGCGCCTGCTCGCCGTCGCAGACGGCATGGGCGGGCACGCTCACGGTGAGGTGGCCAGTTCGGTCGCCATCACCGCCATGTCGTCCCTCGACCGGGACGCCTCCGGGGGTGACCTGCTCAGCGCCATCGAGGCCGCGGTGCGCGACGCCAATCGCAAGCTGCACGAGATGGTCGGCCGTGATCCCAGCCTCAAGGGCATGGGCACCACACTCACGGCCATGCTGTGGTCGGGCACCCGCGTCGCCCTCGTCCACGTCGGCGACTCCCGCGCCTACCTTCTCCGCAACGGCGAGCTGTACCAGATCACACACGATCACACCCTGGTGCAGTCGCTCGTGGACGACGGGAGGATCACGCAGGAGGAAGCCGCCAGTCATCCTCAGCGCTCGATCTTGCTGCGCGCCCTCGACGGCAGCGGCGAGGTCGATCCAGATCTGTCGCTTCGCGAAGCGCAGATCAACGACCGCTATCTGCTCTGCTCGGACGGCCTGTCCAGCGTCGTCAGCGCCGAGACCCTGCACCACACCCTGACCACCGTCGACGAGCCGGACCAGGTCGTCCGCCAGCTCATCGACCTCGCCAACCGGGGCGGCGGCCCCGACAACATCACCTGCATCGTCGCCGACGTCGTCGAGATCGAGGAAGGCCAGGTCGTGGCGGGTGACGCCGCGGTCGTGGGCGCCGCCGGGTCCAACCGGCTGCGTTCCCAGCCTCCCGACACGCCGGCGGGGCGCGCGTCCACGATCACCGCTCCCCAGCCTGTGATCGTGGACGACGACCTGGATGACGAACCCGCGGGCGGCCCGGCGGCGAACGCCGTGGCCGCCCCGCGGCGTGTCAAGCGGCGGCGCGCGTGGCCGATGGCCGTGGTCGTGGTGGGGCTTCTCGCGGTGGCCGTGGGAGGTGGTGGCTATTTCGGGTACCGCTGGACACAGGACCAGTACTACGTCGGCGCCAAAGGCGACGAGCTAGTCTTGTTTCGCGGGGTTGACACCACCATCGGACCGATCCAACTGAATTCCGTCGCGCAGAGCACCGGCCTTTCGGTGTCGTCCATCCCCGAGCCGGAGCGCGATCAGGTGCGGCGGGGCATCCCCGTGGCCGACCTCCAGGCAGGACAGACGAAGATCAACGACCTCAAGGCCAAGTCCGGCGGCGACCAGAAGACCACGCAGCCGACGGCTTCCCCGACCCCCACGGAGTCCTCGTAAGTGAGTGCCGTAGACGACGCGGCCGTCCCCATGACCGCGAAACGGCGCGGGGCGCAGCTTGTCATGCTCGCCTTCGCCGTCGCGATCGTCATGGTCGCCTACGCCAACGTCGGTCTGGGTGAGGGCGGCAAGGTTCCCGCCGGCATGCTGGGCTACGGGCTCGGCCTCGGCGGGCTGATGCTGGCCGCCTACTTCGTGCTGGCCAAGTTCGCCCCCTGGGCCGACCCCCTGATTCTTCCGCTGGTGACGCTGGTCAACGGCCTCGGCCTGGTGATGATCTACCGCCTCGAGCTGGCCACGAAGCTCGCCTCGGCCAACACCCAGCTCTTCTGGACCGCGCTCGGCGTCGTGATGTTCTCCGCCACGCTCATCGTGCTGCGCGACCATCGGGCGCTGCAGCGCATGACCTACACCGCGGGCTTCGTGGGCCTCGGGCTGCTGATCCTGCCCATGACCCCCTTTCTGGGCAAGCAGATCAACGGCGCCCGCATCTGGGTCCAGGTCGGCGGCTTCTCCATCCAGCCCGGCGAGTTCGCCAAGCTGGCGCTGGTCGTCTTCTTCGCCGGCTACCTGGTGGCCAAGCGCGACGTGCTGGCGCTGGCCGGCCGCCGTCTGCTCTTCATCGACCTGCCCCGCGCCCGCGACCTCGGCCCGGTGCTCATCACCTGGGTCGTCAGCGTCGGAGTCCTGGTCCTGGAGAAGGACCTCGGCACTTCCCTGCTGCTGTTCGGCGCCTTCATCGCGATGCTCTACGTCGCCACCCAGCGCACGTCGTGGGTGCTCATCGGCGTGCTGCTGTTCGCGGGCGGCGCGTTCGTCGCCGGGCAGCTGTTCAGCCACGTCGGCGACCGCTTCCAGGTCTGGCTGAACCCGGGCGACCCTGAGCTGTTCAACCGCGTGGGCGGCAGCGAGCAGCTCATGCAGGGCCTGTTCGGCATGGGGTCCGGCGGCATCCTCGGCACCGGGCTCGGCCAGGGCCACCCGTACCTGATCCCGCTGTCGTTCTCCGACTTCATCTTCGCCGCCACCGGCGAGGAGCTCGGGCTCACCGGCCTGATGGCGCTGCTCATGGTGTACGCGCTGATCGTCGAGCGCGGCCTGCGCACCTCCATCGCGGCCCGCGACCCGTTCAGCAAGCTGCTGGCGGGCGGTCTGTCGTTCATCCTGGCCTGGCAGGTGTTCATCATCGTCGGAGGCGTGACCAACCTGATCCCGCTGACCGGCCTGGTCACGCCGTTCATGTCGCAGGGTGGGTCCGCCCTGCTGGCGAACTGGATTCTTATCGCGCTTCTGGTACGCATGTCTGACGCGGCACGGCGGCCGCCGCCGCAGGCGATCCAGGACGAAGGGCTGACGCAGGTGTTCCAGCGATGAACGGCACGCTCAAGCGGGCGGCGGTCGCCTGCCTGGCCATGTTCGCCCTGTTGATGATCAACGTGAACTACCTCCAGGCGGTCAAGGCCGACCAGCTCCGCGCGGACAACCGCAACAAGCGCAGCTTCTTCGCCCGCTACGAGAGCGAGCGCGGCATGATCACCGCGGGCGGCGAGACGCTGGCCAAGTCGGTCGACACCGGCGCGGGGAAGGACTTCCGCTTCCAGCGCAAGTACGTCGACGGCCCGGTCTTCGCGCCGGTCATCGGGTTCTTCGCGCCCGAGAGCGAGCGCGGCATCGAGAACGCCGAGAACCAGTACCTCAACGGCAGCCACCCCGACCTGTTCGTCCGCCGCACGGTCGACCTGATCACCAGCAAGCCGACGCGCGGCGCGGCGATCGATCTGACCCTGGTGCCCAAGGCGCAGCGGGTCGCCTACGAGGGCATGCAGAAGAGCGGCAAGCGCGGCGCGGTGGTGGCGCTGGACCCCAAGACCGGCGCGGTGCTCACCATGGTGTCGGTGCCGAGCTACGACCCGAGCCCGATGGCCGTGCCCGACAAGGCCAAGGCCGCCAGGGTCTACAACAAGCTCAACTCCGACGACAACGAGCCGCTGATCAACCGGGCCACCAGCAAAACCTACGCCCCTGGCTCGACGTTCAAGGTGATCACCTCGGCGGCCTACCTCAGCGAGGACGAGTCGCGCGATGTGAACACGACGGTGGACGCGCCGGACATCCTGCCGCTGCCGGGCACCACCATCGGCCTGCGCAACTACCACGGCGAGTCGTGCGGCGGGCGGGCCACGCTCATCGACGCGCTGACTATCTCGTGCAACACGGCGTTCGGCACGATGGCGCTGGAGATGGGCTACGACAAGCTCCAGGAGCAGGCCGCGAAGTTCGGCATCGGCCAGGAGATGAACATCCCGCTGAACGTGGTCAAGAGCGACATCGGCCCCGACGAGGGCAAGGCCGCGCTGGCGCAGACGGCGATCGGGCAGCGCAGCAACCAGATGACGCCGCTGCAGATGGCCATGGTGGCCGCCGGCGTGGCCAACGAGGGCAAGGTCATGAAGCCCTACCTGGTCAACAAGATCCTCAGCCCGGACGGCGACGAGATCGACAAGGCGCGCCCGCAGGAGCTCGACGAGGCGATCAGCCCCGACGTCGCCGACAAGCTGCGCCAGATGATGATCAGCGTGGTGCAGAACGGCACCGGCACCGCCGCCCAGCTTCCGAACATCACCGTGGCCGGCAAGACCGGCACGGCCGAGACCGCGAAGGGCGCCGCGTCGCACGCCTGGTTCATCGCCTTCGCCCCCGCCGAGGACCCAAAGGTCGCGGTCGCGGTGTTCGTCGAGTCCGGCAGCGCCGGCAACGACGCGACCGGCGGCGTCGTCGCGGCCCCGATCGCGCACGACGTGATGCAGGCGGTGCTCGGCCAGTGAGTTTCGCCGACCGGGTGCTGAACGACCGCTACCGGCTGACCGGGCGCATCGCCGCCGGCGGCATGGGCGAGGTCTGGCGCGCCACCGACCGGCTGCTCGCCCGCGACGTCGCGGTGAAGCTGCTGCGCCGGCACGTGGCCGCCGACCCGGAGTTCCGCGAGCGCTTCCGCAACGAGGCGCGCATCACCGCCGCCCTGTCCGACCCCGGCATCGCCCAGATCTTCGACTACGGCGAGCAGGACGACCTGGCCTACCTGGTGATGGAGCTGGTGACCGGCGAGCCGCTGTCGGCGATCCTCGGCCGCAACGGCACGATCAGCCCCGAGGCCACCCTCGACGTCATCGCCCAGACCGCGCGCGCCCTGCACACGGCGCACCGGGCGGGCATCATCCACCGCGACGTCAAGCCGGGCAACCTGCTGGTCACCGAGGCCGGGCTCATCAAGGTCACCGACTTCGGCATCGCGCGGGCCCTGGAGGGCTCGCGCATCACCATGACGGGCACCGTGCTCGGCACCGCGCAGTACGTCAGTCCCGAGCAGGCCTCCGGCAGCACGCTCACCCCCTCGACCGACCTGTACTCCCTCGGCGTGGTGGCCTACGAGTGCCTGACCGGGCAGCCGCCGTTCACCGGCGGCAACCAGGTCACGATCGCCCTGCGCCACCTGAACGAGCAGGTGCCCCCGCTGCCGGAGACCGTGCCGCGGCCGGTGCGCGACCTGGTCGCGGCCATGCTGGCCAAGGCCCCCGAGCACCGCCCGCCCACCGCCCGCGAGCTGGCCGACCGGGCGATGGTGCTGCGCGACTCGCTGGTGAAGGCCCACGACTCGCACCTGAGCATGCTGACCGATCCGTCGGGCTTCGCCGTGCGCAGGGCCGTCGGGGAGTCCGGCCGGCCGTTCGGGTCCGGCGCCGCGCCCGTCCCACCGGCCGGCGCCGCGTTCCCGGCGACCGGCGCGGTCCTTCCGGGAGCCGGAGCGGCCACTCCGGCGGCCGGCGCGGTCACTCCGGCGGCCGGCGGCTTCGGTGGTCTGTACGACGACACCACCGCGGACGTCCCGCCCGCCACGCCCACCCGCATCGGCCGTCCTCCGGCGGGCCCCGGCCCCGGGCCGGGGCATCCCCGGCCGCTTCCGCCGCCGGGGCGCCGCCGCCGGCGCCGGGCGATCGGGCTGTTCGCCGCCGCGGGGTGCGCGGCCGCCGTCGGGTTCGGCGCGCTGGCGACCGGCGGGATCCCCGAGCTGGGGACGGACGGCGGGCCGAGCGCGCCGTCCGATCCGGTGACCGGCGGCCCGGTGTCGTCGTCGCCGACGCGCACGTCAGCGGGATCCGTTCGACCCAAACCGGTGAAGTCTGTCAAGCCGTCGGCGTCACGGTCGGCTACGGTAAGCACGTCGGCCACGCCCACCCGGCCGCGCACGCCGACGCCGATCCCGTCCGCTACTCCGACCCCTACTCCGACGCCCACACCGACCCCCACGCCGAGTGAGACGCCAAGCCCCAGTGCATCCGCAAGCACCACAATCCCCCCGAACGGGGAGACGTAATGCGGTGGGGGGTCGATGATGGACACCGGCAGCCGCACCGCGGGCCGGTACCCAAGATGAACGGCAAGGGACTGTGCAGGAAATGACTCAGCCTCGGCTACTCGGTGGTCGCTATGAGCTCGACGGAGTCGTCGGGCGCGGCGGCATGGCCGAGGTGTATCGCGCCCGGGACATCCGGCTGGACCGAGTTGTCGCGATCAAGACACTCCGTTCTGATCTGGCGAGGGATCACACCTTCCAGGCCCGTTTCCGCCGCGAGGCACAGTCCGCGGCGTCTTTGAACCACCCCTCGGTCGTCGCGGTGTACGACACCGGCGAGGACATGACGGACGCCACCCCCGTGCCGTACATCGTCATGGAGTTCGTCGACGGGCGCACCCTGCGCGACCTGCTGCGGGCCGACCGGCGCCTGCTGCCGGAGCGCGCGGCCGAGCTGGTCGACGGCATCCTGCGCGCGCTGGACTACAGCCACCGCGGCGGCATCGTCCACCGTGACATCAAGCCGGCCAACGTCATGATCACGCTCGCCGGCGACGTCAAGGTGATGGACTTCGGCATCGCCCGCGCGATGGCCGACTCCGCCGCGACCATGACGCAGACCGCGCAGGTCATCGGCACGGCCCAGTACCTCTCGCCCGAGCAGGCCCGCGGTGAGCGCGTGGACGCCCGCAGCGACATCTACTCCACCGGTTGCGTGCTGTACGAGCTGCTCACCGGCCAGCCGCCCTTCACCGGCGACTCCCCCGTGGCCATCGCCTACCAGCACGTGCGCGAAGACCCGATCCCGCCGTCGCAGATCGACCCCGACATCCCCAAGTGGGCCGACGCCATCGTCCTGAAGGCCATGGCCAAGGACCCGGCGCACCGCTACCAGAGCGCCGCCGAGATGCGCGCCGACATCCAGCGGGCCCTGAGCGGCATGCCGGTCGACGCCGCGCACACGATGGCGATCAGCAACAACAACTACACCGGCCAGCAGACCCGCACGCTGCAGGCGCCGGGCGGGCCGGCCACCCAGCGCACGAACGCGGTGCCGCCCTACGAGTACGCCCCGACGCAGGCGGGTGGCGGCGGCGGCCGGTACGAGCGCCGGCGGGCCGCCTCCGGCGGCAACACCGCGCTCAAGACCGCCGCGTGGATCCTCATCCCGCTGCTGGTGATCGGCGCCTTCATCGGCATCGGCTACGCCTTCCTTAGCTCCGACGGCGGCGGGCAGCAGACCGCGAGCGAGGTCTCCATCCCGCTGGTGAAGGGGCAGACCGAGGACGCCGCCAGGGCCAAGCTGGAAGACCAGGGCCTGAAGGTCGAGGTCGTCCAGGAGTTCAGCTCCGACGTCGACAAGGGCACCGTCATCGGCACCGAGCCCGCGGCCGGCGAGAAGGCCGCCAAGGGCGCCACCGTCCAGCTGAAGGTCTCCAAGGGCATCAAGCAGGCGGTCGTGCCGGACGTGGTCGGAACCACGGTGGACGAGGCCACTGAGACGCTCAAGAAGAACAATCTCAACGTGCAGGTGGTCAGCGTCGTCTCCGGCAAGGAGCAGCAGAAGGTCTTCCAGAGCAAGCCGGCCGCGGGCGAGAAGGTCGACGAGGGAAGCATCGTCAAGATCTACGTGCCCAAGGCGCAGACCGAGGTGCCGGATGTGACGGGCCAGACCGCCAAGGAGGCCACGGCCACCCTGCGCGGCGCGGGCTTCAAGGTCAGGACCGTCGAGCAGACCAGCGCGGACGTCCCCCAGGGCAACGTCATCAGCATGAGCCCGAAGCCGGGCTCCAAGCTCACCCCGGGCATGACGATCACGCTGGTGGTGTCCTCGGGGCCGCCGGAGGAGACCTTCCCGACCGACGAGCCCACCGACCAGCCGACCGACCCCAACCAGCAGCCGACCGACCCGAACGAGCAGCCCACCGACGACCCGTTCAGCGACCCGCCGCCGGACAACTTCGGCAACTGACGCACCGTCCGCTCAGCGCGGTGTGAGCCCCTTCCCGGCGTCCGGGGAGGGGCTTTCCCGTGTGCGCGAAGGCGACCGCCAGGGGCGAAGGGTCTGCCGGAGATGGCGGGCTGCCGAGGAGGGCGGGGAGTGCGGGCCGACGGCGGGGCGCGCGCGGCCGGACATGAGAAGAGGGTCTCCGCCGCTCGGGGGCGACGGCGGAGACCCTCATTCGGTAGTCGTCTCAGAGCCGCCCGGCGTTACACGATTTGGGCGAGCCAATTTCCGAGAAGTTCGTGCCCGTGCCGGGAGAGCACGGATTCGGGGTGGAACTGCACGCCTTCGACCCGCGCGGTGGCGTGCCGCACCCCCATGATGACGCCGGTGCCGGTGGCGGCGGTGACGGTCAGCGTCTCGGGCAGGGTGCCGGGGACGACGGCGAGCGAGTGGTAGCGGGTCATGGTGACCGGCGAGGGCAGCCCGGCGAACACGCCCTCGCCGTCGTGGACGATCTCGCTCGTGCGGCCGTGCATCAGCTCGGGGGCCCGGGCCACGGCGGCCCCGTAGGCGACGGCGATGGCCTGGTGCCCGAGGCAGACGCCGAGCAGGGGGAGGTCGCGCTCGGCGCAGAAGCCCACCAGGGGCACGCTCACCCCGGCGGCCTCGGGTGTTCCGGGGCCGGGGCTGATGAGCACGCCGTCGAAGCCCTCGGCGTCCCGCAGGCGCACATGGTCGCGTGGCCGGACGTCGCAGTCGGCGCCCAGCTCGCGGAGGTACTGCACGATCGTGTGGACGAAACTGTCGTGATTGTCCACCACGAGCACGCGGCTCATCGGCCTACGGTCGCCCGGTCGACGGGCATGTGCGGCTCCAGGGAAGGGAACACGAAATACCAGAGTACGACCCCCGCCGCACCGGCCAGCACGAGCATCGTCGCCAGCTTGACCCCGGTTCCGCCGGGGATGACCCGCCAGAGCCATCCGTACATCGGCCGCCTCGCTTCCTGGAAAGATCCGGTGGGAGTGTCGGGCAGGGGCGCCGCCGTCAGGTGCGGCGGTCGCGCTTGGCGGACAGGACGCCGTAGACGACCAGCCGCTCCCGGGCGGAGTACTCGGGGTGGCAGGTCGTGAGGGTGATGACGGCCTCGGTGGGACGCGCGCCCGGGCGGTTGGGCACCGGCGCTATGACGTCCACCTGGTCCGGCGTGACGACCTGCTTGCCGGAGACGCGGTAGGTGTAGCGGGCCTCGGGGGCGTCGATGACGATGGCGTCGCCCCGGCGCAGCTCGTCGATGCGGTTGAAGGGGGCGGCGTAGGTCGTGCGGTGGCCGGACAGCACGAAGTTGCCGACCTTGCCGGGACGGGCCGTGCCCGGATAGTGTCCCGGCCCGCGGCGCAGGTCCTCCTGGCCGACGCCCTCCAGGACGGCGTATTCGTAGTCGCGCCCGAGGCGGGGGATGCGGATCATCGCGACGGCGTCGCCGAGGTGGATCTTGCCGAGCTTGGCCACTTTGGCGGTCTGCCGGAGCTGCTGCTTGAGGATGTGCTGGTACCACTCGGTGTAGGAGCCGGTGCCCCAGAGCAGGTAGGCGCAGAAGAGGAGCATGGCCACCCCGGCGGTCACGCTGAGCTCGCCGCAGGTGCGCAGCAGGGTCCTCATATCCACCGCCAGAAGGCATAATCACGACATATCCGGAGTAGCGGAGGAGGCGTGCGGATCACGCCTGCGCAAGCCAGCGTAGGCAGGACCCCTCGCGGCGTCCCGGCGACGATCGGCGCTTGACTTACTTTTTGCGCGTGAATCGCCGTTCGCCGCTTACGCCGACTAGGCTTACTGCGGTCTTCACAGGCCAGCGATTACGCTGGCTGCCAGTGCCCGCGACACCGCGCGGGCCCCACCAGGAGAGCTGCCGTGCCCAAGTCCAACACCCGCAAGAAGGCGGTCTACACCCCGCCGCAGAAGTCGCAGCAGGTCAAGGTGAGCCCCCGCTGGCTGGCGCCGACGATGGTCGTCGCCTGGATCATCGGCATCCTGTGGATCGCGGTCTTCTACATCGCCCCGACCACGCCCGGCATCGCCGCACTGGGCAACTGGAACCTGGGCGTCGGTTTCGTCCTGATCATCTTCGGTGTGGTGCTGTCCACCCGCTGGCGTTGAGGCGTGTCCACTCGCCGGCGGCCGAACCGGTCACGACCGGACGCGCACGGCGAGTGACGTTTTCCACAGGTTTTATCCACAACCTGGGGAAGCAAGCCCGGGGCTCCTCCGGGAAGCGTCCCCCGCTCAGGCCCCGAGCGGGGGCATGAGCGCCACCAGGGCGACGCAGGCCGCGAGCACCACCAGCACCGTGCCGAGCTGCACGGCCTTGCGGTTTCCCGAGGGCGCGTAGGCGAACAGCGCGGTCACCAGCGTTCCGGTGACCAGGCCGCCGAGGTGGCCCTGCCAGCTGATGCCCGGGATCACGAAGGTCAGCACCACGTTGATCCCGATCAGCCAGATCACGCCCCGGGCGTCGTAGCCCAGGCGCCGGGCGACGACGAACATCGCGCCGAAGAGCCCGTAGATCGCCCCGGAGGCGCCGACGGCCGCCGAGCCGAACAGGTAGACGGCGACCGAGCCGCCGAGCGCCGCGAGCAGGTAGACGCTCGCGAAGCGCACCGAGCCGAGCATCCTCTCAAGCTGCGGGCCGATGACGAACAGAGCCCACATGTTGAACAGGATGTGCCAGTAGGACGGCGGGGGCGCGTGCAGGAAGGCCCCGGTGATCAGCCGCCACCACTCGCCCATGGCGACGTCGTAGGACGACATCTCGAAGCGGCCGAGCACCTGGGCCGGAGCGACGACCTCGCCCAGGTAGGCGAGCACGTTGATCGCCAGCAGGGCCCACGTCACGATCGGAGTGGTCACCGGCCTGCCGCCGAAGGGCGCCTCGGCGCGGCGGACCGTGCGGCTGCCCTCGCGCACGCACTCGACGCACTGGTGGCCGACCGCCGCCTCGCGCATGCAGTCGGGGCAGATGGGCCGCTCGCACCGCTGGCACCGCACGTAGGTCTCGCGGTCGGGGTGCCGGTAACAGGTGGGGACCGCGTCAGAGGGACCGGGCTCGGAGTGGTCCTGCGGCCGGTCGGACGGACTGGGGTGGTCTGGCTGAGTGGTCATCGCCTGTTCGAGGCCCCTTCACCTGTGCGCGCCTATCCACAGACTGCCACCCTACGCACGCCGGCGAGCGCGCGGTGCCATGGATCGCCACATCCGAGTGCGGCCGTGGATGGCCGCATCAGGGTGCGGCCGTGGAGGTGTGCCCCTGGCGGCCTCGCGGCCGAGGCCGCCGGGGCGCGGCCGCCTCAGGACTGGACGCGCTCGATCACGACCTCCTGGATGACGACGTCGGTGAGCGGGCGGTCCTGCCGGGTCGGCGTCTTGACGATGGCGTCCACGACGTCCTGCCCCTCGATCACCTCGCCGAAGATGGTGTGCGCGCCGTTGAGGTGCGGGGTGGGGACGACGGTGATGAAGAACTGCGAGCCGTTGGTGCCCCGGCCGAAGCGCTTGCCGGCGTTGGCCATGGCGAGCAGGTAGGGGCGGTCGAAGCGCAGGTCGGGGTGGATCTCGTCGTCGAAGTCGTAGCCGGGGCCGCCGATGCCCTGGCCGAGCGGGTCGCCACCCTGGATCATGAAGCCCTGGATGACCCGGTGGAAGATCGTGCCGTCGTACAGCCTGTCGTTGGTCTTCTGCCCGGTCTCGGGGTGGGTCCACTCGCGGGTGCCCTCGGCGAGTTCCACGAAGTTGCGCACGGTCTTGGGCGCGTGGTCGGGGAAGAGACGGAGCTTGACGTCACCCAGAGTGGTGCGGAGTTTTGCGATGAGATTCTCAGCCACGGGGGCTGCCCCCTTCGATATGTCGGGTTACCCGTCGGTTTTGCGTTGTTTCGTCCACTATGGCGCAATGGCCTACCCCGCATCCTCCCATGCCGCGTCAGGATTGAGCCGCTTTCGATCGGGAAGGTGAGCCTGCAGGGCCCCGAGGACAGGGGAGGTTATCGTGTCCCTGACACTGAGAAGACGCCGTGTGAGCATGGTCATACCGATGGCGGCCACGCGGATGGATCGGATGAAGACCCAGGCCATGCGGACGGCCGACCAGGTCCGTCCGATGGCGCACACCGCCCGCGAGGTCGCCGCGCACCGCATCGAGGACGCCCGCGTCTGGGCGGCGCCCATGCTCGACCGTGCGGCTCATTCGGTCGAGGACGAGATCGCGCCGAAGGTCAGCGCGTTCCTCGCCCGCGCCGCCGAGCGCGTCGATCCGGCTCCGTCGATCAAACGGCGGAGCCGCTGGTCGATGCTCGCCCTGGCGGCCGGCGTGGCGGCCTGCGCGGTGGGCATCGTGCTCTACCGCAACAACAGCCGCCAGTGGGCCGACACCATGAAGGACACCGGAGCCGATGCCAGCAGGTGGCCCGGCGAGAGGGTGGACGACATGGGCGGCGCCGAGGAAGGCGGCATGAGGGCCGACGACACCTCGCGCAAGATGTACTGAACCGAGCGGCGAGGCGCCCTCCGGAGCATCCGGGGGGCGCTTCCTGCCGTCCTGGGGGCGGTCACGCGTCGCAGCCGATAGTCCATATCGCGAAATTCCGGCATTTATCAGGCACGGAGCGGGACTGAACCCGCCTCCGCCGGGCAGCAAGGACGCGTGTCCGACACTGGCAGCTCCGAGCGCGCAGACATCTCCAGCGTGTTCCCCTCGTTCCCCGCGGAAGGCGCCGAGAACCCCGGCGCGTCCGACGCCGCACCCACGGACGCGGGCGTGGCCGGCGACCCCCGCCCCGCGGCGCCCTCCGGTTCCTCCGAGGTGTCCCGCACGGCCGGCGACCCGGCCGGCGACGGCGCGGGAGAGCCCCGCAAGATCGACCCCAAGGAGTACGAGCAGCCGTTCGGCCGGCCCGGCCGTCCGTTGCGGAGCAACCCGTTCATGTTCGGCCTGACCGCCGCCCTGGGCGTGCTCACCGCCTGGCTGCTCGTGCAGTCCATCGCCTCCGCCGGGTCCGCCATCGTGCTGATCATCGTCTCGCTGTTCCTGGCGATCGGGCTCAACCCGGCCGTGGAGGCGCTCCAGCGCCGCAACCTGTCGCGCCGCCTGGCGATCACGATCGTGTTCGGCGGGGTCATCGCGTTCTTCGTGGCCTTCGGGCTGGCGATCGTGCCCCCGCTCACCGACCAGACCACCGGCTTCATCCAGCACCTGCCGGAGTACGTCCAGCAACTGCAGAACCACCCGGTGATCCGCTCCGTCGACCAGCGCTACCAGGTGCTGGAGAAGCTGCAGCAGTACGTGACCAGCGGCAGTCTGGCGAGCCAGATGTTCGGCGGCCTGCTCGGCGTGGCGAGCGTCGTGATCAGCGCGCTGTTCAGCGGGCTGACGGTGCTGGTGCTGACGCTCTACTTCCTCGGCTCGCTGCACTCGATCAAGGAGACCGGGTACCGGCTGGTCCCGCGTTCCCGGCGGACGCGCGTGCGGCTGCTCGGCGACGAGATCCTCAGGCAGATCGGCGGCTACGTCGCCGGCAATCTGATCATCTCCCTGATCGCCGGCGGGGTGACCTTCGTCTTCCTGTCGGTGCTCAAGGTGCCCTACGCGCTGGCCCTGGCCATCTTCGTGGCCGTGACCGACCTCATCCCCATGGTCGGGGCGGTGGCCGGGGCCGTGGTGGCCTCCGGCGTCGGATTCCTGACCTCGGTGCAGGTCGGCATCGCGTGTGTGATCTTCTTCATCGTGTACCAGCAGATCGAGAACTACGTGATCTCGCCGCCGGTGTTCAAGTCGTCGGTCGCGGTGCCGCCGGTCGCCACGATCATCGGCGCGCTGCTCGGCGGGGCGCTGCTCGGCATCGTCGGCGCGCTGCTCGGCATCCCGCTGGCGGCCGCGGTCCTGCTCCTGGTGAGAGAAGTGGTCTTCCCTCGCCAGGAACGGGTGTGACCGCGGGAGCCCGTGCCCCTTACCGGCGGCCGCCCGCCACGGGACGCCGGCCGGCGTACGGGTTGCGGGACGAGCGGCCGGGCTCGCGCAGCGCGTCGCGACGCTCGCCGGGCTGGTCGCCGCGGCGCTTGCGCATCAGCCACCATCCGACGCCGAGGACGACGAGCCCGAACGGCGTGCGGGCCAGCCAGCGGGTCGCCACGAGTTTCAGCAGTTTCTTCATGCGTTCTCCTCGGTCCGGTCGTTGCGCCTGCCTCTACCCTCCGGACCGGTGAACATGCTGGTGCGGGGCCCGCGCGGTCACAGCCTCCACTTCTGATTGCTCCAGCGGTTGCAGTCCCACAGGTGGACGCGGGCGCCGTTGCTCCCGACGCCCTTGAGGTCGGCGTCCAGGCACCGCCCGCCGGCCAGGCTGTAGATGGCGTGGCTGCGCCGGTCGTACAGCCACTGCTGGTTGGCGCCGCCGTTGCAGTCCCACAGTTGCACCCGGGTGCCGTTCCTGACGAGGTTGCCGCGGTCGGCGTCCAGGCAGCGGCCGTTGACCAGGTTCCTGATGGTGTGCGTGGCCGGGTCGTAGCTCCAGGTCTGGTTCGCCCAGCCGTTGCAGCTCCACAGTTGGATGCGGGTGCCGTTGCTGCCGATGCGGCCGAGGTCGGCGTCCAGGCAGCGGCCGTCGGCGCGGTTGTGGATGGGGCCGCTCCCGGCGCCGCCGCCGGCGGTCGCCGAGGCGGCGGTGGCGGTGGCGGCGAGGCAGCCCGCCGCGACGAGGAGCGTCCTTACCGCTGCGAGAAGGTGGCGTCGCATCTCAGGCCCCTCAGATGGTCCACTTCTGGTTGGCCCAGCCGTTGCAGTCCCAGAGCTGGACCTTGGTGCCGTTGCCGCCGATGCCGTTCAGGTCGGCGTCCAGGCACCGCCCGTTGTACATGCTGTAGATCGTGTGGCTGATGGCGTCGTAGATCCACTTCTGGTTGCTCCAGCCGTTGCAGTCCCAGAGCTGGACCTTGGTGCCGTTGCCGCCGATGGTGTTGAGGTCGGCGTCCAGGCAGCGGCCGTTGTACTGGCTGCGGATCGTGTGCGTCCGCACGTCGTAGGTCCACTTCTGGTTGTTCCATCCGTTGCAGTTCCACAGCTGCACTTTGGTGCCGTTGCGGCCGATGGTGTTGAGATCGGCGTCCAGGCACCGCCAGTTGGCGTGGTTGCGGATGGGGCCGGGCGCCGCGGCCGCGCCCACGGCGGGCGAGGCGCCCGTCGCGGCGGCGAGGACCGCCGCGCAACCGGAGGCGACCGCGAACGTCCGAGCCGCTCTGATGAACTTCCCCCGCATGATGTCCGATCCCTTTCACGTGTACGCGTCGCTACTCTCGGTAGTCGAAGCTACACGCCAAGTGATGACACCGGTGCGGTTGACACGTCGGCGCGTCCCGGGGAATCACATGTTGATCATGTGGCCCGCCAGGCCGTGGATCGCCTCCTTCACCGCCTCGCCGAGCGTCGGGTGGGCGTGCACGTTGCGCGCCACCTCATTGACGGTGAGGTCCCACTGCTGGGCCAGGGTCAGCTCCGGCAGCAGCTCGGTGACCTCGGGGCCGATCAGGTGCGCGCCGAGCAGCTCCCCGTACCGGGCGTCACTGAGGATCTTGACGAACCCCACGGCGTCCCCGAGCCCGTGCGCCTTGCCGTTGGCGGTGAAGGGGAACTTCGCCACCTTGACCTCGAAGCCCTTCTCGCGCGCCTGGGCCTCGGTGAACCCGAAGCTGGCGATCTGCGGCTGGCAGTAGGTGGCGCGCGGGATCATGACGTAGTCGAGCTCCATCGTCTCGGCCTCGGCGATGGTCTCGGCGGCGACGATGCCCATGGACTCGGCCGCGTGCGCCAGCATGAGCTTGGCGGTGACGTCCCCGATGGCGAAGATGTGCGGCACGCTCGTGCGGCAGAGCCCGTCGATGTCGATGGCGCCGCGCTCGGTGAGGCGCACGCCGGTGTTCTCCAGCCCGTAGCCCTCGACGCGCGGCTGGAAGCCGATGGCCTGCATCACCTTGTCGGCCTCGAGCGTGCGCCGCTCGCCGCCGCTCGACACCGTGACCTTGACCTTCTCGCCGGACTCGTCGATGTCCTCCACCCGGGTGGAGGTCAGCACCTCGATGCCGAGCCGCTTGTACCTGCGCGCCAGCTCGGCCGAGACCTCCTCGTCCTCCAGGGGCACGATGCGGTCGAGGAACTCGACGATCGTCACCTTGACCCCGTAGTTGCGCAGGACGTAGGCGAACTCGACGCCGATGGCGCCGGCGCCGGCGATGACGATGCTCTCGGGGAGGGCGTCGCTGAGGATCTGCTCCTCGTAGGTGACGACCCGGTCGCTGACGGAGGTGCCCGGGAGCAGCCGCGTCGTCGCGCCCGTCGCGATGATGCAGTGGTCGAACGTCACGGTCTCGGCGCCGCCGTCCGAACGGGCCACCTGCAGCGTGTGGGGGTCGGTGAAGGTCCCCCGGCCGTCGTACTCGGTGATGCCGTTCTTCTTCATCAGGAAGTGGACGCCCTTGACGCGTCCGTCGGCGACCTTGCGGCTGCGCTTGAACGCCTCGCCGTAGTCGAAGGTGACCTTGCCTTCCACGTGGATGCCGAAGGTCTTGGCCTCCTGGGTGAACAGGTGGGCGAGCTCGGCGTTGCGCAGCAGCGCCTTGGAGGGGATGCAGCCCACGTTGAGGCAGACACCGCCCCAGTAGCGTTCTTCGACGACGGCCGCGCTCAGGCCGAGCTGGGCGGCCCGGATGGCCGCGACATACCCACCGGGGCCGGCTCCGACCACCACGACGTCATAATGAGCAGTCATGCACCGGACCATATGTGGTACCGGCGCGTGCTGCCGCACCGGGGTCCATGGGCCCAGAGATCCGGCCTGACGGACATGACAGCCCTTGTCCCGATATCCAGGCACTTCTCCGCGCGATTACCAGTCGCGGCTTTCCGCGCGAGAAAGCATCCTTCTTCCGTACGCAACGGACACTAAGCGGGAAACGACCATATGAGTATTAAGGGCCAGGTTCCCCGAAATAGCGGTTCGAGCGGCGGGCGCACGGGCCGCCGAGGGTGCCGAGTTATAGCAAGATCAAGACGAGCAAGTCCGCTGAAGTCGGGAAATATGGAACCGAAGACCACAACAAGAGATTAAGCACATCGCAAAAGTGGCAGTTATTCGTTTGTCCGACGTCGCCCGAGGAAAACAGACAAGTAGCGAGACTCACTGAGTCACCACAGCATTCACCGCGATGCCGCTGAATGCACCCTTCAAGCACCCGAAGTCGTCCAAGGGGGATACGCAATGCCCAACGCCAAGAAGTTCGTGAGCACGCTGACGATCTGCGCAGCGCTCACCGGGGGCATGCTCGGCCTGGGGGCCGCGACCACGATCACCGGCGCGAACGCGGCGACCACCATCACCAAGGGGGGCGGGGGAGATTACCGGGACTGGTCCCGTCACCGTAACCGCAACTGGAACCGCAACTGGGCGCGCAACTGGAACCGGACCTTCGCCCGCAGCTGGGCGCGCAACTGGGCCCGCCACCTGAACCGCAGCCTCAGCCGCAGCGCCAACGTCAACCGCCAGGCCCAGGCGATCAACATCCGCCTGATCTTCCCGAACTCGACCGGCACGCCGGTCAGCGCCACCGCCACCTCCACGCCGACCACGACCACCTCGACGCTGCCCCAGGTTCCCTGACCGGGCGAGCGCCGGCCGCCCCGCGGACCGTGGCCCCGCCGCCAGGCCACGGTCCGGAAGGGCGTGACGTCCAGGTCATTTCCCGGATATCGGCCCGACAACTTCCTGCGTCTTGACAACTAATACTTTCGGCTGAGACCGTATAGCCATGTTGGATGTAGCGGTCATCGAGGACCCGGCGGCGGCCGAGGTCTCGCTCGATCCGGTGCGGGCCCGTCTGCTGGCCGAGCTGGCCGTCCCCGGGTCGGCCACCACGCTGGCGGCCAAAGTCGGCCTGCCGCGGCAGAAGGTGAACTACCACCTCAAGACCCTTGAGCGGTACGGGCTGGTCGAGCTGGTGGAGGAGCGGCGCAAGGGCAACGTGACCGAGCGGGTCATGCGCGCCACCGCGGCGTCCTACGTGATCTCGCCGGTGGCGCTGGCCGCCGTCGCCCCCGACCCGGCGCGCTCGCCCGACCAGATGTCGGCGCGGTGGCTGCTGGCGGTGGCCTCCCGGCTGGTGCGCGACGTCGGGCAGCTGATCACCGGGGCGGCCAAGGCGCGCCAGAAGGTCGCGACCTTCGCCATCGACGGCGAGATCCGCTTCGCCTCGGCCGCCGACCGCGCCGCGTTCGCCCTCGAGCTGGCCGAGGCGGTCACCACGCTGGTGGGCAAGTACCACGACGAGGGGGCCGCGGGCGGGCGCGACCACCGGGTCATCGTGGCCGTCCACCCGAGCACCCGGCCCGACACCGGCACGGCGGAGTCCTGAGGGTTCTGAGCGCGGCGGGCGGGGCCGAGACTGTCGGCCCCGCCTGGCATGCTGCGGAGCCATGACTCAGATTCCCGCCGAGAACTTCTCGCCGTCCTGGGGCGACGGCTCCCGCGCAGACCCTCCCCTGGTCGGCGACGAGCGCGAGATCCTCACCTCCTATCTCGACTGGCATCGCCACACCTTCGAGCTCAAGTGCTCCGGGCTCCCGGCCGAGCGGCTGTCCGACAGGAGCGTCCCGCCGTCCGCGATGAGTTTGCACGGTCTGATCCGCCATCTCGCCGCGGTCGAGCGCTGGTGGTTCCGCCTGCAGTTCGCCGGCGAGGACGTCCCGATGCTCTACTACTCCGACGACGATCCCGACCAGGATTTCGGCTCCCTCGACGGCGATCCCGCCGAGGCGCTGGAGGTCTGGCGCGCCGAGTGCGCCCACTCCCGCCGCATCGTCGAGGCGGCCTCCCTGGAGGCGACCGGCACACGCCGCTCGACCGGCGAGCCCGTCTCGCTGCGCCGCATCCTCGTCAGCACGATCGCCGAGTACGCCCGGCACAACGGCCACGCCGACCTGCTCCGCGAGCGCATCGACGGAGCCACGGGCTTCTAGGCCGCTTCGCCCCACGCACACCGGCAGGCCTCAGGAGCACGCGTCCGACCGGCCGGGCGGCTTCGTGCCACCAGCGGGCCCACCGGGCGCCAAAGGTCTCCAGCAGCCGGGGCAGATCGGCGTCCTCGTAGGCCGCGCGACCAGGCTCCCGGTCATGACGGCCGGTATATCACCTCGGCACGCGATGACGGCACGCTCCGAAGACATCTTTGTTCTTGACAATTTTAGTTTTCGGTGGCACCGTAGGAAGTGCGGCGGGCGGTGACCGCGGAAACGAGACCATCGCCTCCCACCCGAACGGCACCCACCCGCATCCGACCGGATGACGTCCATGGAAAGAGTGATCACAATGCAGAAGGTCACGTCGGCAGACGGCACCACCATCGCTTACGACCGCTCTGGCACCGGGCCCGCGGTCATCCTGGTCGGCGGCGGCTTCGCCGAGCGGACCAACCCCCTGTTCGTGGCGGTCGCCGAGGAGCTGTCCTCCCGGTTCACCGTGTTCAACTACGACCGCCGCGGCCGCGGCGACAGCGGTGACACCGAGCCCTACGCCGTGCGGCGCGAGATCGAGGACCTCGACGCCCTCATCGAGGAGGCCGGCGGCTCGGCCCTGGTGTTCGGCGGCTCCTCCGGCGGCGCCCTGGCCCTGGAGGCCGCGCACGCCGGATCCAAGATCAGCAAGCTGGTGGTGTTCGAGCCGCCGTACGTCACCGACGGCAGCCGGGCCGCCCTGCCCAGCGAGAAGGAGATCAGCGACCTGGTGCGCGCCGGCCGCCGCGGCGACGCGGTCGAGCTGTTCATGGTCAAGGGCGCCGACGTCCCCGCCGAGATGATCGGGCAGCTGCGCGAGCAGCCGTTCTGGGCCGGCATGGAGGACGTCGCCCACACCCTGGCCTACGAGGCCGCCATCGTCGGCCCCGGGCCGGTGCCCGCCGAGCGCTTCGCCTCCGTCACCGTTCCGACGCTGGTGCTGGTCGGGGCCGAGAGCTCCCCGCGCATGCAGGACGCGGCGCGCGCGGTCGACGCGGTCCTGCCCGACTCGCGGCTGGCCACCCTGGACGGCATGGCGCACGGCCAGCTCGACACCAAGGTCCTCAGCGCCGAACTGGCGGACTTCTACTCGGCATGACCGGCCGTGAGCACGGCGAGGGGGCGGCGTCCGCGCCGCCCCCTCGTCGCGAGCCGGGCGGTGGAAGCGCCGGTCGTCCAGGGATCACCACGCATGACCTCCGTGCCCTCGGCGCCGCCAGGGATCTTCACGCATAATCTGCGTACCCTCGGATCATCACGCACGATCTGCGTGCCCTCGGCGCCCTCCAAGCATCACCACGCACGACGTGCGAGCCCTCGGCGCACCGGCATCAGCGCGCACGATCTGCGTGCCCTCGGCGCCGTCCGGAGATGACCACGCGTTACCTGCCGGCTCCCGCGTCGTCCGAAGATGAGCACGCGCGACCTGCGTGCCCTCGGCGGCGTGCGGCCCGCCGGCGGTCGCTCGCCACCGCCGTGCACCTAGCCTGGACCGGTGTGGACGGGGAACCGGCCATCCGCGACGGCGAAGGCTACGAAGAGTTCATTCGGCTTTCGGCGACCGTTGTCGTTATTTGACAGCATTTGTCGGTGATCATCACAGGGTCCGTTCGCGCATCCCCCGCAAGGAGGCCACGTGCACACCCTGCAACGCCCGCGACCTTTCTGGCCGGCACGGCTGACCGTCGTGCTCGCCGCCCTCGTCTCCCTGACCGGCCTGGTCGGCATCACCCCCGCCGACGCGTCGGTCTACGGCTCCTGCACCATCTCCCGCTGCGCGGACGCGCGCTCGGCCGACTCGATCTGGGCCTCCAAGGGCTACCCCACCACCAGCGGCTGGTACTCCTGGCCGGACGGCCGCTACAACTACACTGGCGGGCGCTTCTACAACCGCGAGGGACAGCTCCCCAGCGGCGCGACCTACTACGAGTACGACGTGTACTCCCGCGCGAAGGGGGCCGCCCGTGACGCCTACCGCATCGTCGTCAACCGCAGCACCGGCGTGACCTGGTTCTCGCCCAACCACTACACCGACTTCTACCGGCTCTAGGAAACCCATGACACCCGCCGAGCGTCCGCTGCCCCGATGGCTGACGGTGTCCACCGGCCCGGCGCCGGCGGTCGTCGACGGGAGCGCGTGCCGCACCCGCGCCGCCCTCTTCGAGGAGGCGGCGCGGGTCCTGCGCTTCCCCGGCTACTTCGGCCGCAACTGGGACGCCTTCGCCGACTCCCTGCGCGACGCCACCGGCTCTGGGCCGGTCGCCCTGACCGTGGAGCACGCCGAGGACCTGCTCGCCGCCGAACCGCCCGCGCAGCTCGCCACCCTGCTCGACGTCCTGGCCGGGGCCGCCGGCGACGGGCTCACCGTGACCCTGCGCACCGACCCGGCCCACGAGGCCGCGCTGCGCGACCGCCTGTCCGCCGCCCTCACCTGAGCCACGGCGAGACGCTGGGACGACGCGCTAGAACAGGGTCAGCGGCTCGGCCGGCAACGGGTCGGGCAGCGGCTCCAGGGTCGGCACCTGGGCGCGCACGTCGTCGTGGAAGCGGCGGGCGAGCATCAGCGCGTCGGCGTTGTCGGGGGTGTGCACGAACACCGTCGGCGAACGGCCCTCGCGCAGCCATTCCGCCACCGTGGCCACCCACGGCCGCCACCCCTCCACCGTGCGGGCCGCGTCGTCCCGGCCCAGGTAGCGGACGATCGGGCGGTCGGTGAGCGCGGCCGTCCGGCGCGGGACCCGCGGTTTCCTCGTCCACGCCTCCCGTTCGGCGTCGCTGCTCGGCGGGCTCTGGAAAAGGACCGTGGTGTCGAAGGGCACCCACTCGGCCCCGGCCCCCGACAGCACCCGTTCGAGCAGCCCCGCCGACCGCTCGTCGTCGAAGAACGCGCGGTGGCGCACCTCGACGGCGTAGCGGTACCCGCCGGGAAGCCCGCGCAGGAAGCCCGCGAGCGCGCCGGTGTCGCCCGGGGCGAAGGACCCGGGGAGCTGGATCCACAGCGCGTGGGCACGCGGCCCGAGAGGCTCGATCGCCGCGAGGAAGGCGCGCAGCTCCTCCTCGGCGCCGGACAGCCGGCGCTCGTGCGTGATCGACTTGGGCAGCTTGACCACGAAGCGGAAGTCGGGGCCGGTCTGCCGCGCCCACGACTCCACGGTGCTCCGCGCCGGCGTCGCGTAGAACGTGGTGTTGCCCTCCACCGCGTCGCACCAGGTCGCGTACGCCCGCAGGCGCTCGCCGGGGGCGAGCGGATGGGGGAGATATCGTCCCTGCCACGGCGTGTGCGTCCACATCGCGCATCCCACATGAAGCCGCATGCTCCGACGCTACCCTGCGGACCGTCCTCGGCCGCCTGCCGCGGAGGGACGGCCCGGGTAGGATGCGGCGTCATGACCGACGCGCACGCCGTGGTGCGGCAGGTGTCCTCCAAGGTCGTCTACAGCAACCGGTGGATGACGGTGCGCGAGGACGCCATCGAGCATCCCGACGGCTCCCCCGGCCTGTACGGGTACGTCGTCCGGCCCGACTTCGTGCTCGTCGTCCCGCAGGAGGACGACGGCTTCCACCTGGTCGAGGAGTACCGCTACCCGATCGGCCGCCGCTCGTGGAGCTTTCCGCAGGGCTCCGCGCAGGCCACCACCCGCGAGGAGGAGGCCCGCAGGGAGCTGGCGGAGGAAACCGGCCTGCGGGCCGCCGACCTGCGGCACATCGGCCGCCTGGACAACGCCCACGGCATGACCGACCAGGGCCTGCACGTGTACCTGGCCACCGGGCTCACCGAGGGCCAGGCCGAGCGGGAGCACAGCGAGCAGGACATGCGCCAGCGCTGGGTCTCTCGCTCGGAGTTCGAGCACATGATCCTCACCGGCGCCGTCACCGACTCCTCCTCCGTGGCCGCCTACACCCTGCTCCTGCTCCACGAGCGCGCCTGACGGGCCGATCAGCGGACGGCGTGCGGGCGGTAGGCCAGGAAGCCGGCCGCCGGGGAGATGCCGTCGCTCAGCCGCCGGTGGTCGGTGCCGTAGCCACGACGCTGCTGGTAGGCCCAGTACGAGGTGTGCCGGGCGTCCGCCCACCGTTCGAAGATGATCACCTGTCGGCCGGCGGCCGGGCCGGTGGCCCTGATGACCAGGTCGCCGGGCCGCAGCGCGGCCACCGCGACGCGCGTGCTGTAGCGGGGCGAGACCAGCCCCCGCGAGTCGGGGCCGGGGCCGCCGAGCCGCAGCGCCATCGCGGCGTAGCCGGAGCCGTCGGCCCGGTAGCCGCCGTACCGCTTGACCTGGCTGTAGGGCACCCGTTTCACGGTCCCCGGGTTCCAGGTCAGGGCCCTGGCGATGACCTGCGCCGGCGTCAGGCCGGGGACCGGCCACAGCTCCTCGACGATCAGCCGCGCGTCCGCCGCCTGCGGCTGGTACCGCTCCGGGTACTTCGAGACCTGGACGCGCTGGCAGACCTCGCCCACCACCGCCGAGCGCCACGAGCCGTCGGGGTACTTGCGCAGCATCTTGTCCAGGAACGCGCCGGTCGCCCACGCCACGTCCAGCCGCTGGGCGGCGGTGCCCCACGTGGCCCGCTGCTGGAACACGCCCAGGCTGTCGTGGTCGACCTCGCGGTCGATGTTCCGCACGCCCGACTCGACGATGGCCGTGGTGACGGCGATCACCGCGGCCTCACGGGGCAGCGCGCGGGCGCGGACGGCCGCGACGACCGCCCGGGCGCAGGTGACGCGGTAGCCGTCCAGGTACCCGCGCATCTTCATCGTCATCCGGGTGTCGAGCCGCGCGGCCAGGTCCGCGTCCCCCGCCGTCACCGCCGCGCCCCCGCAGGGCGCGGTCGAGACGGCGGCCCGCGTGGTCGAGACGGCGGCCCGCGTGGTCGAGACGGCGGCGGCCCGCGCGGGTGTGCCGGGAGCGGTCACCGCGGGTGTGCCGGGAGCGGTCACCGCCATCGCCGCCGCGAGCAGGACCGCCGTCCCGGCGCCTGCCGCGCGGCCCCCCGCGTGCCGGGACGATCCGGCACGCGGGGGCGTCCTGCGCATCAGGTGTGGCCTGGGCACTAGCGGATCCTCGTGGGACGGTAGGCGTGGAACTGGGAGCCCGCGGTGAGCCCGTCCTTGACCACGCGGTGGTCGGTGCCGTAGCCGGCGCGCTGCTGGTAGGCCCAGTAGGAGGTGTGGGCGGCGTCGGCCCACTTGTCGAAGATGACCACCGCGCGCGCGGTGTTGCCGCCCACCGGATCGATCACCAGGTCGCCTTGGAGCAACTGCGCCATCGCGATGGGACGGCTGTAGGCGCTGGAGGCCAGGGCGGTGGTGAGCGGTCCGGGCTTGGGCAGGCCCAGCGTCATCGACACGTAGCCGGAGCCGTCGGTCCGGTAGCCGCCGTACTGCTTGGCCTGGCTGTAGGGCACCCGCTTCGCGGTCCCCGGGTTCCAGGACATGGCCCGGGCGATCACCTGCGCGCGGGTGACCGTGGGAGGGGGCGGCGGCGGCGCGTCCTCGCGGATGTTCAGCGCGCGGTAGGGCTTGTACTCGCTTCCCGACGACAGGCCGTAGGTGCGCGTGCGGTAGTCGGTCCCGTAATGGCCGCGCTGTTCATAGGCGTAGTAGGAGCTGTGCGCCGAGTTGGCCCACTTGTCGAAGATGACCACATGACGGGTGGTGTTGGAGCCGATCGCGTCGATCACCAGGTCGCCTCTGCGCAGCTCCGACATCTGGATGCGGCGGGTGTAGGCGCTCTTGGCGAGCCCGACGGTGATCGGTCCGGGCTTGGCCAGGCCCAGCGCCATGGAGGCGTAGCCGGAGCAGTCGGTCCGGTAGCCGCCGTGCGTCTTGGTCTGGCTGTAGGGCACCCGCTTGGAGGTGTGGGGATTCCACGTCTTGGCGCGGGCGATCACCTGCGAGCGGGTGATCGGCGCGGCGGCCGCGGCGGCCGCGAGTTCGGGCACCGCGGTGGTGCCGGTGCCCACCACCGCGGCCGGGACGCCGGGGGTGGGGGACGCCGCGTGCGCCGCCGCCGCGGGGGCGAGGCCGCCGCAGGTGACCGCGGTGATGAGTGCCAGGTGTCCCGCCGTGATCCTGAAGCTTCGGTCCGAGGGCATGTGCTCTCCTTGTCCCTGCCGTTTGATCGTTCGGTTGGCCGGCCGAGCACACACGCTGACAGGAAATTCCTGAAACGCTTCGTGAAATTGGTGAAGTTGGGACAATAGCCGCCTAGGTGTCGACATGACCTGCGATGACTCAGACCGCTGGGACAAGGTTGGGACGAACCACCGTGGCGAATGGAACCGGAAACCCGAGCCGGAGCCGACGGCTGCGCCCGCTCCCCGACGATCTCCCCGAGCCGACCCGCGTGCTGCTGCGGGAGCTGCGAGCGCTGAAGGAACGGGCGGGACTCGACCTGCGGGCGCTGGAACAGGCCACCCACGCGAGCCGGTCGTCCTGGGGGCGATGGCTCTCTGGTGAGACGTGGATCCCGCTGGACGCCGTGGAGGGGCTCGCCCGGCTGTGCCGTGCGGACGGGCGTCGCGTACGCGAACTGTGGGAGTCGGCCGAACAGGCGCGACGCTCGGCGGAATGGGACCCCCCCGCCGACACCGCCACAGCCACCGCCACCGCCACCGACACAGCCATCGACACAGCCATCGACACAGCCACCGCCGCCGTCCTGGACCCGGCTCACCCCGGCCCCCTGAGCAACGGGTCGCCGGACCCGGAGACCTCCGTCGGCGCGACCACGGCCCTGGAGACCCGGGTCATCGAGGGTCAGGCCGTCCGGGATGCCGGGCCGGCGCCCGGCGCGGTGGCGCCGCGCGGGCCGGCGGAGCGACTGAGGCGGCGGTTCCTGGTCGGTGCGGCGGCGGGCCTGGTCGTGGGCATGGCCGCCGGCGTGGTGCTCGCCATCTCGGCCCTCGGCGGCGATGCGGGCGGCGAGGCGCGGCGCACGGCCACGCCGAGCACCGCGCGCACCACGGGAGCGGCGGGCGGAACGGTGACTCCGCCGCCCGTCATCGCCCGGACGGCGATGATCGCCCGTGCGGGCGGCTGGCGCCCGGCCACCGCTCGGCGCGTCCCCTACAGCCAGTTCAAGACCTACGAGGGGTACCGGACCGACGGCTCCGGCTACGTCTCCATGGCGCTCGGGCTGCCCCGGCCGGGCCCGAACACCATCAGCCTGGCCTCGCGTGCCTACAGCCGTCCCATCAAGATGGCCGAGCTGCGCCGGGGCGACCTGGTGATCGATCCGGTGGGCGGCAACACCGCGCGCGCGGTGGTCATCTTCGACAAGTGGGCCGACGCCGCCCACACCTCCTACTGGGCCTACCAGCAGCGCGCCGGCTACGGCACCGACCACCGCGTGGTCGAGGACGGGCTCACCGCGGGCTCCCAGTTCCACGCCTACCGTCCGGTCAACCTCCGCGACGACGCCGTCGCCCCCGCGACCGCCGCCTCCCGCACCGCGACCGCGACCGCGATCCCTCTGCCGGACTGAGGAACGAGCGTGTCTAGAGTTGCCCCATGACTCCTCGGGATATTCCGGTGCGCACACTTGCCGATGCGCCGACCACGCTGGCGGAGCTGACCGGCGACGCGGTGACCCTGGTGGTCAACGTCGCGTCGAGATGCGGCCTCACCCCTCAGTACGCCGGCCTGGTCCGGCTCCAGCAGCGCTTCGGCGAGCGTGGTTTCACGGTCGTCGGCGTTCCCTGCAACCAGTTCGCCGGGCAGGAGCCGGGGTCGTCCGAGCAGATCCAGGACTTCTGCGTCACGACCTACGGCGTGGACTTCCCCCTGCTGGAGAAGCTCGACGTCAACGGCGATGACCGCCACCCGCTCTACACGTCCCTGGTGGAGACCCCGGACGCCTCGGGCGACGCGGGCGACGTCCAGTGGAACTTCGAGAAGTTCCTGCTCGACCGCGACGGCGCCGTCGTCGCGCGGTTCCGCCCGCGCGTCGAGCCCGAGGACCCGTCGGTCATCGAGGCCATCGAGAAGACGATCGGACAGAACTGACGCACGGCCTCTTGGCGGCGCATGGCCGCGTGGTGACAATCGGGTCATGGACCTGCGCATCACCACGCTCGCGGAGCGCCCCGAATTGGAGTCCCGGTTGTGGGCGATGCCCGACAGCTGGCCGGTCTTCATGAAGGAGGACCCGGTCGCCGACCTGTTCTACCCGGTGGTCGGCGCCGAGTACGCGGAGTTCGCGCTGGTCGCCGAGGACCGCGACCAGCCGGGCGAGCTCGTCGCGCGCGCCTTCTCGGCGCCCTTCCTGCTCGAAGGCGACGAACTGCCCGACGACGGCTGGGACGGCGTGCTGTGGCGCGCGGCGAGGGCGCGACGCCGCGGGCGGGCGCCCGACGCGATCTCGGCGCTGGAGATCACGATCAGGCCCGACATGCAGGGGAAGGGCCTGTCGGCGGTCATGCTCGGCGCGCTGCGCGACCAGGCGGCACGCCTCGGCTTCGGCGAACTCTTCGCTCCGGTGCGCCCCAGCGGCAAGCACCTCCAGCCGCGCACCCCGATGGCGGACTACGCCGCCCTGCGCAGGGAGGACGGCCTGCCGGCCGACCCCTGGCTGCGCGTCCACGTGCGGGCCGGCGGCGTCATCGAGAAGGTCGCCCGGCGATCCATGGTGGTGCCGGGAACCCTGGAGGAGTGGCGAGGCTGGACGGGCCTTGCTTTCGACGACTCCGGCGAGGTGGAGGTCCCGGGCGCGCTGGTGCCCGTCCACTGCGACGCCGACCACGGCCACGCCGTCTACGTCGAACCCAACGTCTGGGTGCGCCACCGGCTCCCCTAGCCGCCGTCATCGGTTCCGGGACGTGAGAGAACAGGGCCGGGCGACCCCGGGGAGGGAGGTCGCCCGGCCCTGCCGTCGCGGCGGGGATCCCTGACGATCTAGCCCTTGTACTCCGTCTTCAGCTTCTGCTTCTCCGTGAAATCGGGGTCGTTCTTGGGGTCGGTCTTGGGGTCGTTGTTCGGGTCGGCCTGGTCCGGCTTGCCCGTGGGCTTGCCTCCGTGCCTGGGGTCGCGCGGCGGGCCCTTCGGGACGTCCGTGGAGCAGGTCAGCGGGGCGTCGTTGGGCACCAGGACCATCGAGACCGCGACCCGGCTGGTGGATTCGGGCTGGTAGTCCTCGGTCCGCATGCCGATGACCAGCTTGGTCGCCGGGGGCATCGCCGAGGGCGTGAAGATCATCACGGGTTCCCCGTTGGGCTGGCGTCCGTCGTGCAGGACCTTCCTGAAGTCCTTGTCCAGGTTCTGCGAATGGTCCGTCGGCTCACACCACTTGTTGATGGTGATCTGGGCGGGGATGCCGGCCTGGGCCAAGGTCCGCTCCATGGTCGCCGGGTCCAGCGACTGCCGCTTGGTCATCTTCACGGTGACCGTGCCGTCGGGGTTGCTGTCGACGGAGAACGCGGCCAGGTGCACGTGCACCTGGTTGCCGGACGCGAGTGGCGGCGCGTTCACCTGCGGGTTGTCGAGCACGGGCGTCAGCGCGAGGCCGGCCGCCAGCGCGGCGCCGCCCGCGGCCCCCGCGATCCTGCGGCGGCGGCGCGCCCGGCCCGCCGCCACGACCTTCTGCACCGGCGTGCGCATGTGCACCCCGGCCATCGAGTCCCGTACCGCGTCCAGCACGTCGTTGTCGTTCATCGTTCGCCCTCCTGGCTGTTGACTGGTGCGAGGTGACCGCGCATCGCCGCGACGGCGCGCGACAGATGTGCGGTCACGGTTCCTGGAGCGATCCCCAGCGCGCCGGCGGTGGTCTCGGTGTCCAGATCGAGGAACACGCGCAGCGCCACCACCTCCCGCTGCCGCCGTGGCAGGCGCCGTAGCGCCACCAGCAGAGCGGGGTCCACGCCGGCCACGTCCGCCCCCGCGGGATCCACGGCTTCGTGGTCGGTCAGCGCGACCTCGTGACGGCGTCGCCGCCACCAGGTGACCCGGGTGTTGAGCGCCACGCGGACGATCCAGGCGTTCGGCGCCGGATGCCTGCTCACCTTGCGCCAGGACGTCCACGCGCGGGTGAACGCCTCGGCGACCAGGTCCTCCGCCAGCTGCCGGTCGCCGGTGGCGGCCAGCACCGCACGGAGGCAGGCATCCCGGTTCTCCCCGTAGAACTGCTCGAAATCCAGATGCTCCACGTCCCCTATACGCACCAGCCCGCCCGGACGCTTACCTGCTTCGCGTCCCGCTCCGACCTGTGCCCTGGGCGGGCACGGGCGCGGCTATCGGGGCGTGCCGAGGTCGCGGGTGGTTCCCGCCGCGACGGCGTGAAGTTTGTCGGGGTTGGCGACGTTGTGGATGGCGGTGATCCGGCCGTCGGCGTCGAAGTCGAAGGTGACGGTGGCGATCACCCGGCCCGGGCCGCGGAACACCATTCCCGGACCACCGTTGATCTCGGCCGGTTCCGCGGTCATGTCGGCCGGCTCGACGCCCTGGTAGGCGACCTCGCCGATGGCCGCGAACCAGGCGGCGACCGTCCGCGCGCCCACGACCGGACGCAGCGCCTGGCGCACCTTGCCGCCGCCGTCGGTCCACAGTGTGACGTCCGGGGACAGCAGTTCCATGAGGGTGTTGATATCGCCTCCGGTCGCGGCGGCGAGGAACCGCCCGGTGACCTCGCGCTGCCGCGACCTGTCGGCGGTGAAGCGCGGCCGCCGGGCTCGCACGTGCTCGCGGGCGCGGTGCGCCGCCTGGCGCACCGCGGGCTCGGAACGCTCGACGGCCACGGCGATCTCGGCGTGGCTGAAGCCGAAGACCTCCTTCAGCACGAACACCGCGCGTTCGAGCGGGCTCAGCGTCTCCAGCACCACCAGCATGGCCATCGACACCGAATCGGCGCCCGCGACGTCGTCGGCGGTGTCGCCGCTGGTCAGAAGGGGTTCCGGGAGCCACGGCCCCACATAGGTCTCGCGCCGGCGCCGGGTCGAGCGCAACCGTTCCATCGCCAGGTTCGACACGATGCGCGCCAGGTACGCCTTGGGGTCGGCCACCTGCGAGCGATCGGCGGCCGACCATTTGATCCAGGCGTCCTGCACGGCGTCCTCGGCGTCGGCCACGGTGCCGAGCAGACGGTAGGCCACGGAGAACAGCAGGTTGCGGTGTTCGTTGAACACCTGCTGGTCGTGGTCCGCGGACGGGTGCGTCATCGCACGCCCCGAGTGCGGGTGAAGCGGCCGCCGCGCGGCCAGAAGGCGCCCGAGGCGGGCATCTTCTTCATGCGGCCGTAGGTCGGCCAGGGGGAAGCGCTCACCGTCTCCTTATAGCGTGCGGCCAGGCGGCCGGTCAGATACACCCGTCGCGGGCTGTCGTCGGGGTGGGTGAACTGGACGACCGCGTCGTGCCGGCCGAGGCTCACCGGCGTGTGGTAGTAGCCGAAGCGGAACGGCTTGGGCCGCCTGCCGTCCAGCGCGCGGACGATGGACACCGCGGCGTGCACCCCGGTGGGCATGCCGCTCTGGCAGGTCCCGTGCATGACGCCGTAGCCCTGGCGGATCGCGGCGGCGTCGCCCACGGCGTACACCTCCGGGTGCGACACCGACCGGAGCGCCTCGTCGGTGACCACGCGGCCGCGCTCGTCGACGGTCAGGCCCGCGGCGGCGGCCAGCGGCGACACGCGGGTGCCGCCGGTCCACAGGACGACGTCGGCGGCGACGCTCTCCCCGCCCGCCAGTTCCACCGCGCCGGGCAGCACCTTCACCACCTCGGCCCCGGCGCGCACGCGGACGCCCAGGCGTTCGAGCGCCACCCGCAGGTACGCCCCCGCCTCGGGGTGCATGGCCGCTCCCGGCTCCTGCCGGCCAAGGAGCACGACGTCCAGCTCGGGGTGCCGCTCGGCGAGCTCGGCGGCCGACTCCACGCCGGTCAGCCCGCTGCCGCAGACCGCGACGGTGCCGCCGCCGAGCCGGGCCAGCCGGCCGGCCAGCGCCTCGGCGTCGCGCGCGTCGGCGAGCGTGTAGGCATGGTCCTCGGCGCCCGGCGGTCGCCGGCTCGGGCGTACAGGCCCAGGCCGCCACGTGGGCCACCGCCGCCTCGAAATCCGCCACCGCCTCGAAATCCGCAACCGCCGGCGAGTCCGCCGTCGCGCGGTGCCGTACGACCCAGCTCAAGGCGAGCATCGGACGGGTCGACGCCGGAGCCGGCCAGCGGTACGCGCCGCTCGTGTTCACCAACACCTCGGCCAAGACGTGCTGGGTCTACGGCTTCGTCGGGCTCGTCATGATCGACGGCAAGGGGGACGCCCTGCGGACCAGGACCCGCAGGGAGAGCGTCACCCCGCACCGGGTCACCCTGCGGCCCGGCGGCCAGGGGCGGGCACGGCTGCACTGGACGGTCATGAAGGTGGGCGCCGAGAAGGCCTGCCAGCCGGCCGCCCGCCTCATGATCATCCCGCCCGACGAGGTCGCCCATCTGGAGATTCCCTTCAAGGCGAGCGTCTGCGACGACGGCCGCGTCGACGTCACCCCCTTCCGCTGACCGGACCGCCCACGCCGGCCGAGGCCCGGCCGGCGCCCCAGGCGGCGTGGCCGGACGTCGGCGGGATCCGGGCGGGAGGCCGTCCGCAGGCCGGACGTCGGCGTGGTCCTGGCGGGAGGCCGTCGGGCAGGCCGGACGTCGGCGTGGTCCGGGCGGGAGGTCGTCCGGCAGGCCGGACAGGTCTTCCCGTCCGAGGGCGTCGTCCCCTCTGGTTCTTCCTGTTTCCTCCCAGTACCCCACCAACGATTCCGCCGCTTTCTCGTCCGGCATTTTCCGCCCCTGTGGCGCCGCTTTGAATTCCCCGGGGAATCGCCGGCCGGACTTCCGCCGGAGACACGGTTCCCCTGGTGGACGGAGCCTGCACACTCTCGGAGGCGCGATGCCGTATTTCTCTGACGCATTCGAGGTATCGCGTTCACGCGGCCATCCGCCAAAAGCGATATTTGCCGCCGCCTGGGCGATTTCGCCAGATATCGGGATTAGTGTGGATGTTCAGCGCCGCATCGGCGTGTCCCGGGACCCGGACCCGGCGCCGGTCATCCCGCCATCCGGGCTCGGCTCTCACCTCAGGGAGTGATCTCTGATGCTCAAACGCCTCCTCTTCGCCGCCGCGCTGGCGGCCTCCACGTTCGTCGTCACCGGCGCCGCCCAGGCGTCCAGCCCAAGCGTCTGCGCATCGGCCGGACACCGCGCCCCCTCCTCCTCCGACCTGTGCATGTGGAGGGACGACGGCTGCTACTACTGCTACAGCTACAGGACCGCGCGGTGGGACCAGCAGTATTGCGGCGGCGGCGACGACAGCGGTGACAGCGGCGACGGGGAGTAGCCGCATCGGCGACCGGCCGTCACGGCGACGGCGGTCCTGCGGAGCATCACCCGACGGGGCCGCCCACGCATCCACGGATGTGAGCTATGGCGACATATGGCTATAACTGTCCGCATTGCCGCGAGGTCGAGGTGACTTTTCCGATCGGCACCGCACCGGCGGAGGCGTCCTGCCCCGGCTGTGGCGCGGCGTCGGCCCGGGCGTTCTCGGCGCCGACGCTGGTGCGCACGCGGGCCGCGGTGTCGGCTCACGTGCGGCGGGCCGAGCGCAGCGCCTCCGAGCCCGAAGTCGTCACCTCCCTGCCGGGGCGCCGCCCCAGCGGCGCGGTGGCCCTCCATCCCGCCGCCGGCCGCCTGCCGCGGCCGTGACCGTCCCGGTCGCGCAGCGCCGAAAGGAGCCCAGCCGTGCCAGAGTTGATCTTCCCGCTCGACTCGGACAAGAGGTTCACCGACCAGGCCAAGATCGGCCACAACCGCTGGCACCCCGAGATCCCGCCGGTGGCGTGGGTCAAGCCCGGCGACGCCTTCCGGGTCCACTGCCGGGAGTGGTTCGACGGCGCGATCCACAACGACGACTCCGCCCAGGACATCCGTGACGCCCCGCTGACGACGGTGCACGCGCTCAGCGGCCCGTTCGGGGTCGAGGGAGCGGAGCCTGGCGACCTGCTGGTCGTGGACATCCTCGACCTCGGCCCCATCCCGCAGGAGGACAGCGGCCCACTGGCCGGTCAGGGCTGGGGCTACACCGGCATCTTCGCGACCGAGAACGGCGGCGGCTTCCTCACCGAGCAGTTCCCCGACGCTTACAAGGCGATCTGGGATTTCTCCGGGCAGACCGCTACATCGCGCCACGTCCCCGCGGTGGCGTTCACCGGCATCGTCCATCCCGGGCTCATGGGCACGGCGCCGTCGGCGGCGCTGCTGTCCAGGTGGAACGCCCGCGAGGGGGCACTGAGAGCCACCGACCCGCGAAGAGTGCCGCCGCTGGCCCTGCCCCCCGAGCCCCGGGACGCCGTCCTCGGCTCGGTGCCCCGGTCGGACTTCGACCGGATCGCGGCCGAGGCCGCCCGCACCGCGCCTCCGAGAGAGAACGGCGGCAACCAGGACATCAAGAACCTGACCAAGGGCTCGCGGGTGTTCTATCCGGTGTTCGTGCCCGGAGCGAACCTGTCGGTCGGCGACCTGCACTTCTCCCAGGGCGACGGCGAGATCACCTTCTGCGGCGCCATCGAGATGGGCGGCTTCGTCGACCTGCGGGTCGAGCTGCTCAAGGACGGCATGCGGACCTACGGGGTCGGTGAGAACACCATCTTCATGCCGGGCCGCACCGCCCCGCAGTACAGCGAGTGGCTCGCGTTCTCCGGGGTGTCGGTCACCCTGGACGGCGAGCAGCGCTATCTGGACTCGCACCTGGCCTACCAGCGGGCCTGCCTGCACGCGATCGACTACCTGACGGCCTTCGGCTACCACCCCGAGCAGGCGTACCTGCTGCTCGGCGCCGCGCCGATCGAGGGCCGGCTGTCGGGGGTGGTGGACATCCCCAACTCCTGCGCCACCGTCTACCTGCCCACCGCGATCTTCGACTTCGACGTCCGTCCGGGCGCGTCCGGCCCGGTCTGCGCCCCCCGGGGCGCGGCGCCGCACGCCCGCTTCGAGTGAACCCGCCGACGGCGCAGCGGCCCACCCGGGCCCCTGTCCACCGACGAGCCCGAACAGGCGACGGCCCGCCGGGATCACGGCGGGCCGTCGCGTGAGGTGCCCGCAGGTCAGCCGTCGTTCTCCGACGACGGAATGGCCGCGCCCGGCACCTGGTCCGGCGCGTAGAACTTCGTCTCACCCGGGTAGGGCTTCTTGAAGTCGTGCGCCTCGTACCACGAGAAGTGGTCCATCTGCACCGGGCTGACGGAGTCGGCCCGGGCGGCGGGCCCGCTGAACGGCTGCCGCGACTTCCAGGCCGCCCACTTCGCCGCGACCTCCTTCTGGTCGGCCGGCACCTTCGCCGTCGGCGCGGCCGCGGCGCTCGGGTTCTGCGGCGCCGGGGTGTCCGCACCGCAGGACGGCAGGTTCGCCGCCGACAGACCCAAGGTCAGCGAAGTGCGGTTCGGCAGGAAGGTGAAGGGCCTGTAGTCGGGCTTCTTGGTGAAGGCCCGGCTCATCGGGGTGGCGGCGGTGTCCTTCTGGTTCATCGGGTGGATCCCGAGGATCTGCTCGATGGTGCGGATCATGTTGATCTGCGTGTAGTAGCGGCTGTCCACCGTGCCGTGCTGGGCCCAGGGGCTGATGATCTGGATCGGGGCACGGTGGCCGTCGACGTGGTCGGTGCCGGCCTGGGAGTCGTCCTCGACCACGAAGATCGCGGAGTCCTTCCAGTACGGGCTGTGCGAGATGGTGTCCACGATCTTGCCGACGGCCAGGTCGTTGTCGGCGACCTGGGCGGCGCCGTTCACCGGACCGCCGGTGTGATCGCTGGAGAGCCAGAACATGTTCAGGTTCGCCGGGCCGTTGGCCTCGAAGTCACGCTTCCAGATCTGGTACCGGTAGATGTCCGGGACGCTGGTGTCGAACTTCGGGAAGCCGTGCACCGACACGTCGTTGAGCGACGGGATCGGGGAGGAGGAGTTCAGGGTGTACTTGGTGTCCTGCCCCGTCGACTCCATGTCCTTGGTGTCGCAGTACAGGTTCTGCCAGGTCGCGCCGACCGGCTTGGTGAGGAACTGGTGGAACTCGCCGAAGTTCCGCACGGAGTCGCCCGCCGCCTGCGCGCCGCTCCAGATGAAGCCGGTCCGCTGGTGGCCGAGCGCGTCGTCCTCGGTGTCGTAGCTGCGCAGGTACTCACCGGCCGAGGACTCGGTGTACTCGGGGTTGTCGGCCTGCATCAGCCAGTTGTGGCCCTCGGCGGAGTTGGTGCCGATGTCGTAGGTGTTGTCGTACAGCCCGAACTGCTTGGCCAGCGCGTGCTGGTTCGGCGTCACGTTGTCGCCGTACTGGGCCAGCGAAGGGTCGCCGTTGCCCTGCGGAAGGTCGCCGAGGACCTGGTCGTAGGTCCGGTTCTCCTTGACGATCAGGAAGACGTGCTTGATCGTCGAGGGGTCGCCCAGCCGCTTCGGGACCGCCTCGGCCTTCTGCTTGTTGCCGTGCGCGACCTTCAGGTCGTTCTTGCCCCAGCCGTTCTGGGCGAAGACCTTGGCCGTGTACTCGGCGATCTGCCTGTCGTCCGGCAGCGTGAACCGCTGCAGGCTGGAGGTGGTGTCGTGGGTGCCGTGCCCGGCGGCGGTGGTGGGGCGGCGGGCGTCGATGCCACGGGTGTTGGAGACCAGCACCTGGTCGCCGACGGTGGTGATCTCCGCGGGGAAGTAGTCCGTCGGGAGCAGGCCGACATAACTGACCGGCTCCTGCGGCGAGGTGTACCGGTAGACGGCGACCGCGTTGGCGCGTCCGAGGGTGACCAGCAGGTGGCCGTCGTCGGTGAGCGTCACCGCGTCGGGCTCGTAGCCGACCTGGGACTCCGGCCACGGCTGGGTGGCGATCGTCTGGACGACCTGGTCGCGGGCCGTGTCGATGACCGACACGTCGTTCGTGGCGGTGTTGGTGACGAACAACGCCCCGTTCTTGGCGTACAGGGCGGTCGGGTGCAGACCGGTCTCGATGCTCGCGACGGCGGCGGCCGGGTTGGCCAGGTCGATGACGCTGACCGTGCCGGTGGTGGCGGCACCGGTCTTCGGGTCGGCCGGCACCTGGGTGCCGTAGGAGTTGATCGTCGTCTCGCCGGGGTTGGCCGGACGGCCGCCCTCGTTGCTGACGTAGAGCTTGGTCCCGACCGCGACCAGGTCACGAGGGGCGTTGCCCACGGCCCAGCTCTGCTGGATGGCGCCGGTCGCCGCGTCGAGGGCGACCACCCGGTTCTGGCCGTTGACGGCGACGTACACGGTCTTGCCGTCGGCGGAGAACACCGGCTCACCCACCAGCGCGCGCTTCGAGCCCTGCGCGGCGATGGTGACGTTCACCGGGTTGGCGAGGCTGCCGTCCGCGTTCACCGTGAACCTGGTGAACCCGTCGGCCCGGCCCAGCCACAGCTGCGAACCGTCGGGCGAGTACGTGGGGCCTTCCTGGCCCACGTCGTTGCCGCTGATGCGCAGGTTCGCCGCCGCGTTGTTGCCGACGAGCTGCTGCACCTTCCAGTTCTTCAGGTCGACGATGACGAGCGCCATCCCGCCGTCGGTGATGTTGGCGGCCAGGTGGGTGCCGTCCGGGCTGACCGTGGACGACATGATCTTGCCGTTGTCGATGACGAGGCGCTCGCCGATCGGGTCGAGGTACTGGGCGCCGGAGACGACCAGGCCCTTGCCGGTGGTCTGGCCGACCTGGTCGGTGCCGAACATCTCAGTGGAGGCATAGGCCATGCCACCGCTGACGACGACGAGGGCGGCGGTGCCCACCGCGAGAAAGCGGCCGGTGTGCCGACCGGAGAGACCAAAACGGGTTTTCTCCACGCGCTTGCGTTGGACGTGCATGAATCATTCCTTCGGGGTGCCGGCAAGCAGGTCGACGTTTCCGTCGAACTGCCACAGGGGGTTGGGCGCGTCTCCGGCCGGAGTACGCACCTGGAAGAAGCCGTTGACCTCCTTGGGTCCGTCTCCGTCTGCGACGTACCGCCCGTCCGCGGTGACGTCGAGCTGGTAGATGGCCGACCCCACGGCGGTCGTGCCGGGGAGGTGCCAGGACACGACACACCGCCAGTCGTTGCCCGGCCCCTCGTCCGGCACCCGGGAGCCGCCCTTATCGCAGGATGCGGTGGCCCCCAACCGCGCCTCGGTGACATCGGGACGATTGAGCTCCCGCGTCTGCAGCCGGTAGAGGTGGGCGAACGCCGTGGCGAGCGAGTCCTGCAGCTTCACCTTCCCGATCCCCGAGCCGGTGGCCGGGGTCGCGACGGCCACCACGCCGACGGTCAGGGCCACCAGCGCGGCCAGCGGCAGGACCGCCGCCGCCAGGACCTGCCGGCCGGAGCCGTCGTAGGTCAGGTCGGTGAAGTCGCGGCGCAGGAACAGGCGGTAGGCCAGCGCGGTGGCGGTGACCGCCCACACCAGGCTCACCGCGAGGCCCATGAGCAGGGGACCCGTCTGCGCCGGATCGGTGAACAGCCCGCGCCAGGCGATGAAGGCGTTGCTCGGCAGGGCCAGCCGCACGGCCACCGGCAGCGGGAGCAACTGCGCGAGCTGCAGCGCGAAGGCGAGCAGCGCGGGCACCAGCAGCCCCATCGGAGAGCGGCCCAGGGCCACCGAGCCGAGCAGACCGACCGCGGCGAACGCCAGCGTCGGCGCCAGCGCGCAGGCCCACGCGAGCAGGACCGTTCCGGCCGCGTCCGCCGGGGCCAGGAGATGGCCGTCCAGGCCGGCGAGCTGCCGGCCGCCGACCGCGGCCAGGCCGCCGGCGATGCCCGACGCGGCCAGTCCGGCCACCAGCAGCAGGATCACGGTGAGGCTGGCCAGGGTCTTCGCCACGAAGATCCGCCGCGGGGAACGCACCGCCACCAGGAGATGGCGCCAGGTGCCCAGCCGGTCCTCGGCGGCGAAGACGTCGCCGGCGACCAGCGCCGTCAGCAGCGGCAGCGCCCAGCTGCACGAGAAGTCCAGCACGACCAGCGCCCCGGCCCAGCCGGTCGCGTTCATCCATCGGCCGAAGACCGTGTCGGCGGGCAGCGTGCTCTGCAGGCTCACCGCGGCCACGAAGGCCGCCGGGCCGATCCAGCAGGCCGCGAGCAGCAGGCGGATCCGCCACTGCGAGAGCAGCTTGACCAGCTCGAACCGGTAGGCGCGCGTCACCGGCGCCGGGTGCGCGCCGGTGCGGGGTTGGGTCAGGGTTGTCGCGGTCATCGCGCGTCCTGCCGTCCGGCGCCGGTCATGGCGGTCCCTTCTTGGTCGGTCCGCGCTGCTTCCTGGCCGGTCCGCAGGGATGTCTCGTGCTCGGTTCCTGTGGGAGCGGTCATCGCGGGTGTTTCGTGATCGGTCCGTGTGGGCGCGGTGCCGGTCAGGGCCAGGAACGCGGCCTCCAGGGGCGCCACCACGGGTCCGAGCTCACGGAGCGCCACGCCGGCTCCCACCAGCCGGACGACCAGTTCGTCCAGAGCCGTCACCGGCCCGCGGACGACGACGTCGGCGGCGTCCGCCCGTTGGCCGAGGTCGCGGCCGGGCACGACGCGGAGCCCGGGCGCCTGTGACGCCAGCCGGCGAGCGGCCTCCGGGTCGGAGGTGACCAGCCGGTAGTCCAGCTCGCCGCTCTCGGCGGCGAGCCTGCCCACCGGCCCGGTGAAGACGACGCGGCCGGTGGCGAGGATGGTGACCTCCGAGCACAGCACGGCGAGGTCGTCCATCCGGTGGCTGGACAGGACCACGGCGGCCCCGTCCTCGGCCAGTCCGGTGATGACGCGGTGCACGTGCTGCTTGCCCGCGGGGTCCAGGCCGTTGGCGGGCTCGTCGAGAACGAGCAGTCGTGGCTTGGTGAGCAGCGCGGCGGCCAGTCCGAGCCGCTGGCGCATCCCGAGCGAGAAGCCCCGGACACGGTCGTCGGCGACATCGGTGAGTCCCACCTGCTCCAGCGCGTCGTCCACGCCGGCGGCGCCGCCGGACTCCTGCCGGCGCAGGGACGCCAGGGCCGAGAGGTTCTGCCGAGCCGTGAGCGAGGGATAGAGCCCGGGGCCGTCCACGAATCCCGCGACGCCGTCGGGTACGGCGAGCGTCCGCCCGACCGGCGTGCCCAGGATCTCAAGGTCACCGCTGTCGGCGACCGCCAGGCCCAGCAGCAGACCCAGGAGCGTCGTCTTGCCGGCGCCGTTCGGGCCGACCAGACCGTGGACCTGCCCGCCCGCCACGTCCAGGTCGATGCCGTCGAGTGCGATCACCTCGCCGAAGGACTTGGTGATCCCGCGCGCTCGGACCGCGGGGCTGCTGTGCATGTCGGTCTCCCTTGGCTTGATCCCCAGCCACCTGAACTTAGAGATCGCGGTTGACCCTGGAGCGGCGCACAGTCAAACGTTGCGTAAATCCCACACAACCCGCCGATATCCCCATAAACCACCGAAACCCGCCTCAATCCGGCGATCTGCGTAATCGCCCTGGTCAAGGCCGCCTACGACCTCCCCGCCATGGCGAGGGGAGGTCGCCGGTCCGGAACGGGACAACACCCGCCGAGCGGCGGTGAACGGCCGCATCGTCACTCCCGGCCCGGCTCTCGACGGGCTTTCCGTCGCAGTGAACGGCGATTCCGGCCGTCCTGTGTGTCGTTGTGCACGCTCGCGGCCGAGTGTGCATTCGTACGCAGAAGACCCCCTTGCCCGGCTCCTAACGTGAGCGTCGTCGCCGGCGAGCAGCACACTCACCGGCGGCGCAACCCGGAACACCCGGCCCCGAGCCGGAACCCT